>CABJBO010000005.1:0-15085 GCA_902363875.1 Coriobacteriaceae bacterium
CATGGAAAACCTCCCATTTCCCGATGTCCAAGAAATGGGAGGCAGTTCACTGTTCCCATTGTGGTGGTTTGGACCGGCTGGACGTGTGTGCATCGGGTGGTATCTAAGTTGGGATACCACTTCTGGTATATCAGCTTGCGTCTGCGTGAGTACAATACTCGAACGTTATACGTCTCAGCGCCCCATGTGCGTGGACGTTTTGCAGTCACGCGGACGAAGGGATTTATCCTATGTGCGGAATCGTCGGCTACACCGGCTCTGATATTGCAAAGAACATCCTGGTCACGGGTCTTAAACGTATGGAGTATCGCGGCTATGACTCCTCGGGCGTCGCACTCGAGGTGGGCGAGGGCGCCGCGGCGCACCTCGACGTCATCCGTCGCGTGGGCAAGGTCGCGGGCCTGGAGAGCGAGCTTTCCAACATCGACAGCGACGCTACCTGCGGCATCGGTCACACCCGCTGGGCTACCCACGGCAAGCCTTCCGTCGTTAACGCCCATCCCCACACCAGCTGCGATGGCCGTATCGCCATCGTCCACAACGGCATCATCGAGAACTTCGCCGAGCTGCGCGAAGAGCTGGAGGGCCGCGGCCATCACTTTAAGAGCGAGACCGATACCGAGGTCTTCGCGCATCTGATCGAAGAGGCCTATGCCGAGACGCACGACCTGATGGCTTCCGTGCGCGAGGCCTGCACCCACGTGGTGGGCGCCTATGGCTTGGCCGCCGTGTGCGCCGACGAGCCCGGCGTGATCGCCGTGGCCCGCAAGGATTCCCCGATCGTAGTCGGCGCGGGCGAAACCGGCTCTTATGTTGCTTCCGATGTCATCGCGCTCATCGACGCAACCCGCGACGTCGTGGTGCTCGAGGACGGCCAGTTTGCCAAGCTCACGCCCGCAGGCGTCGAGTATACCGACGAGGCCGGCAATGTGATTGAGCCTAAGGTTACCCATATCGACTGGGATCTGGACATGGCCGAAAAGGGCGGCTACCCCGACTTTATGCTCAAGGAGATTCACGAGCAGCCGCGCGTCGTGCGCGATACCCTGGTGGGCCGCATGACCCCCGCCGGTGAGCTTGATATCGATGAGCTGGGCCTTTCGCTCGAGGAACTCAACGATATCGACCGCGTCTACGTGATCGCTTGCGGCACCAGCTACCATGCCGGTCTCATTGCCAAGAACCTTATCGAGGGCTGGGCTCGCATCCCTACTGAGGTTGAGGCGGCCAGCGAGTTCCGCTATCGCAATCCCATCATTACGCCGACGACGCTTGTCGTTGCCGTGTCCCAGTCGGGCGAGACGGCCGATACCCTTGCCGCCATTCGTGACGCGCGCATCAAGGGCGCCAAGGTCTTCGGCATCACCAACGTGGTGGGCAGCCCGGTGGCGCGTGAGAGCGACGGCGTTATCTACACCAAGGCCAACAAGGAGATCGCGGTCGCCTCGACCAAGAGCTTTATCGGCCAGGTCGTGAGCCTGACGCTTTTGGCTCTGCTGTTGGCGCAGGTCAAGTACCGCTTGACCACCAAGCAGGCGCGTATGCTGTTCCGCGAGCTTTCCGATACGGCCGAGCAGATCCAGTGGATTTTGGATACCCAGACCGAGTCCGTGCATGAGGCCGCCCTGCTGTGCAAGGACGCGCAGTCGGCGCTGTTCGTGGGCCGTGGCATGGGTGCCGCTATCTCCTACGAGGGCGCGCTCAAGCTCAAAGAGGTCAGCTACCTGCACGC
The DNA here is from genome assembly GCA_902363875.1 of Coriobacteriaceae bacterium. Taxonomy (GTDB): domain Bacteria; phylum Actinomycetota; class Coriobacteriia; order Coriobacteriales; family Coriobacteriaceae; genus Collinsella. Next base: position 1,733 of record CABJBO010000005.1, read on the forward strand.
CGAGGCCTACGCCGCCGGCGAGATGAAGCACGGCCCCATTGCCTTGATCGACCCGGGCTTCCCTGTCATCGCCGTGGCCACCAAGAGCGCCACCTATGACAAGACCGTGTCGAACCTCATGGAGTGCAAGGCGCGTGGCGCCAAGGTTATCGTCGTTGCCACCGAGGGCGATGAGGAGATCAACAAGATTGCCGATTGCATCATTCGCGTGCCGGCCGTCCGCGACGTGTTCAGTCCCATCACGGCGAGCGTTCCGCTGCAGCTGCTCGCCCGCGAGGTGGCCATCCTGCGCGGTTGCGACGTCGACCAGCCCCGTAACCTGGCAAAGAGCGTCACGGTAGAGTAGTTGGTTCCGCCGTTCTAACGACCAAGGCCCGGCTCCACATCAAGCGGAGTCGGGCCTTTTGCGTTTGGCCAGATAAAACCTGCCAAAATAAACCTGTCCCTTTTTGGCAGGTTAGCGGAGCTTGCTGGTCTCGAAGTACTCGGGGAACTGGTCCAGAACCTCGGTTTGGTTGCGGAACATCATGTGCAGGTGCTTGCTGACCAAAAAGCTCGCTTCGATGGGGTCGCGACCGGCGATAGCGCGGCGAATCTGCTTGTGCTCGTTCACGATGTCCTGATTGTCGAGAACCTGCGTGGCGGCGCGCAGCCAGCGGAAGCGCTCCAGGTCGGCATTGGTCTCCTCGAGCCACGACCACACGGTGCTGCGGCATGCGATGCTAAAAATCATGTGATGCATGAGGTTGTCGCTCAAAAAGAAACCGATGCGATCCTCTTCGGCCATGGCCTTTTCCTGCAGCACGATGGCGCGGTCGAGCTGCTCGATGCCGGCCGACGTGGCTCGCGCACAGCACTCCACAATCACCTGCTTTTCCAGATGTTCGCGGATGTAACAGGCACTCTCGGCAAGGGTGAGGTTGATGGGTGAGACGTAGGTGCCACTCTGGGGCACGGTGCGCACCAGGCCTTCCTGCGCCAAGCGAACCAAAGCCTCGCGCACGGGCGTGCGACCCATATCCAGGTCGTCGCAAAGTTGCTTGACGCCCAGCTTTTCGCCCGGCTTGTAGTCCAGGTAGACGATTTTGCGTCGAATGGTGTGGTAGGACTGGTCCTGTAGGCTCGTTTCCTGCTCGCCGACGTGCATCGATTCTTCCATAGCGCCTCGCAACTGTTCTATCAAACTCATATGTCAGTTGTTAATTATGCCGCGAATCAGCTTTCCGCGGTGGGTAATTCGGCTGTTGCCCAAGAACTATTGCGGCATCTTAGTCTTTGTTTACGCAAGGCTGCGCTCAATGTTGCCGTATCATAAGCCGTCGCAAACGTGAAATAGAAAGAAGGAATCCCATATGCAACTGGCAAATATCGTACGCGAGCGCTGGAAGGGCGTTTTGTTCTGCCTGATCATCGCCATTCCCGCAACGCTGCTCGGCAAACAGATCGAGGTGGTCGGCGGGCCGGTATTCGCCATCCTCATCGGCATGGTTCTGGCACTTGTCTTTCCCAAGCATCGTCGTGAGCCGCTTGCCGCCGGCGTTACCTATACGTCTAAAAAGATCTTGCAGTATGCGGTCATCCTGCTTGGCTTTGGCATGAACCTCTCCCAGATTCTGTCCAAGGGCGCCCAGTCGCTGCCGATTATCGTGGCGACGATCTCGACCTCGCTTGTCATCGCCTTTGTGCTCTGCCGCGTTATGAACGTGCCGGGTAAGATCTCGACGCTTGTGGGTGTGGGTTCGTCGATTTGCGGCGGTTCTGCCATCGCCGCGACCGCACCCGTCATCGATGCCGACGATCGCGAGATTGCCCAGGCTATTTCGGTCATCTTCCTGTTTAACGTTATCGCGGCGCTCGTGTTTCCGACGCTCGGTGGTATGCTCGGGCTGACCAACGAGGGCTTTGGCCTGTTTGCCGGCACCGCCATCAACGACACCTCGTCCGTAACGGCTGCGGCGAGTGCTTGGGACAGTATGCATCCCGGTGCCAATGTGCTCGAGAGCGCCACGGTGGTCAAGCTCACCAGGACGCTGGCCATTATTCCCATCACGTTGGTCCTCGCATGCTGGCAGATGCATCTGGCGCGTAAGGCCGGCGGCGACGCCAAAAGCACGTTTTCGCTTAAACGCGCGTTTCCCATGTTCGTGCTGTTCTTTGTGCTGGCAAGCGTGGTCACCACGGTGTTTCAGCTTCCCACGTCCATTACGGCGCCCATCAAGGAGCTTTCGAAGTTCTTTATCGTGATGGCCATGGCGGCTATTGGCTTTAATACCGATATCGTCGAGCTGGTCAAAAAGGGCGGCAAGCCCATCGCGCTGGGCTTTTGCTGCTGGATTGGCATTGCGTGCATGAGCTTGGGAATGCAGCACGTGCTGGGAATCTGGTAGAGAAGTAGCTTATTCGCGTGCTGGTTGCTGGTTGCTGGTGAGCGCAAGCCTGCGGTGGAGCGATAGGAGCTCTTGCGGGTATGGCTTGTCCGCAGGTTTATAAGTCCCGAAGAGCTCTTATCGCCCCGCCAGGATGGCGATGCGGGGCAACACCTATACTCGCAGGACGGCGCTTTCTGCCCTATAGTGTTTGGTGAGCAATATCGTTCAATTTTGAAACACTCGGTCGTGCGACCGTCGGCGGTTGCACGTCGCCGCGGACAGGGGCAAATCATGGATAGCGATGCCAAGCTGAACATCTTGACCGAGGCCCTGGCTGCTGCCGGGGCCTCGGCATTGGCAATCGATGCGCGTGGGGACGTCGCGATTTCGACCATGAATGACGCGGCGCTTGAGCGGGATGTGGCGGCTTTTGTCGCTGAGCGCCTCGACCGTATAGGAGACGGCGCGCGTCTGGTTATGGGGCGTGCGGGTACGCGCCTGAGCCTGACCGTTCGCCCCACCGACAAAGAGGGCGGGGGCCTTTGGGTCGTCGTGGTCCGCGAGGTGCGCGGCGCCGCGGTACATGCGGGCATCGAGTGGCTCAACGCCGACGAAGTTGAGGCCCGCTACGAATCGAGCGCGTACGGCATCGTTGAGGGGGCGGCCTCGGTAGCTGTGCCGGTCGCCGAGAGCTACGCGCGCGGCGTTCCCCTTATGCTCGAGGGCGAGCTGGGAGCGGGTCAGGTCGAGATTGCCATGCGCCTCTATCTGGACGGTCCTTTTGTCGATCAGCCCTTTGTTGCCGTTGCGCTCGATGAGCTAACGGATCGCGGCTGGCGCCATCTGCTCAAAAGCGCCGAATCGCCGTTGTTCCAAACGGGGCTGACACTTTGCATTGAGGGCTGGAACACGGTTGGCCCCCAGCGTCTCCGCGAGCTCGTTTCCACGATGGCCGACACCGCGTTGGCGACGCGCTGCCATGTGGTGCTGACGGCGAATGACATGCCGGGCGGCAGCGAAAGTGATCAAGCCGCCTTTGTGACCGAGCGCTTCGCCTGTGCGGTGAGCGTGGCGCCGGCAATCGTCGAGCAGGGAGCCACGTCGCAAAAGATTGCGCGCTATTTGGAATATCTCGCTGGTGCATTTGGGACGGCAGCGCCCACGCTGTCTGCCGCGGCGACGAAGGCGCTCGATGCTTACCGCTGGCCGCGCAATTATCTGCAGCTCCGCGAGGTCTCGGAACGACTGTATATATTGGTGGGGGCGGGCACGGTGGACCGTGCTGTGGCGGAGGAAGTGCTCGCCCAAGAGGACGTGATTAAAACCGCAACCTTTGGCGCCCCGACACTCGAAAGCGACCTGTATATCCTGCGACCGCTGGCCGATACCGAGCGAGATATCGCGCATCTGGTTGTAGATCATCTCCACGGCAACCGAACCCGTGCGGCGGAGGTGCTGGGCATAAGCCGTACAACGCTGTGGCGCTTGCTGAAGGACGATGACCGTTGAGCGAGGCGCCCGTGACCGCGCGCGACGCGTGTGCTACAGTCCAAAGCGTTATTGTTTCGATTTGGTTACGGCGTGCGAGGGCATATGGCTGAGACTTCAAAACCGAGCCGCAGAAGGCGGAGTGCCGCGCCGGTCAACCGACGCACAACATCGGTGACGTGGGGTAAACACGCCTCGGGGTTTGACGGCTCGTTCAAGCGCACTAAATACGGCTATCCTTCGACAGGTGCCCGCTTGGCAATGCAGGCAGAGTCCTCGCTGTGGGGCCGCAAACGCGTGGTGGGCTCAAAGCTCAAGCACGACGGCACGCTCGGCTACATCAGCCGCGGGGCGGCTCGCCGCAGTGGGCTCAATCCTGCTGGTTGGCATCGTTATGTGCCGATCGCGGTCGTCGTTGCAGTGATCGTCATCGCACTCGCTGCGCTTGGCTACGCCGGCGGTGGCGCCAACTTGGACGCGGTGTTTAAATCGCCCGAGCTCGCGCATGCAGGCACAGAAGTTGTCGAGGGCGCTCAGACCCAGACGGGCGTCGCACCCCAGCGCGGCATCGTCGCGGCGGCCTCCACCATCGCCGACGCTCAAAAGGACGAGGGCGAACAGGGCGACGGCGCCGAAACGACCCACACGAACGAAACGACGACAACTCCATCGGCAAGATAAGTTGCGAGTGGGGTGGCTAAAATAGCCCCGTCCCAAATTAGCTACCCCTATGACGCTCCTGGGTTACCTTACGTAGACGACGTTGTCGCGGCGGGGTTTGGGCTCGGGTAGCGTGTCCTCGGCATAGCCCAGAATGCAGTGACCGACACCGCGCAGGCTGCCGTCGGCGGGCAGGCTCCAGCTGGCCAGCAGTTCCAGGCCCTCGGGTGAGTCAAAGACCTCATGCGCGCGGTGAATCCAGCATGAATCGACACCCAGTGCATAGGCGGCGTTGAGCAAGTTGCCCATGGCGAGCGAGCCGTCTTCCAGATGCGTGGGCACGTTGCGGTCGACCAGCACCACCACAACGGTCTTGGCGCCATAGAAGGGGTCGCCGTTGCTGCCCATGACCTGGGCGTTGAGCCGTGAGAGACGCTCGACGGTCGCGGGGTCGGTGACGGCGACAAACGTCACCGGTTGGCGGCCCATGCCGCTCGGTGCATATTGGCCGGCTTCGATAATGCGTGCAAGCTTTTCGGCCTCGACGGGACGATCGCTGTATTTGCGGCAGCTGCGGCGGTGGATGAGTGCTTCGATAGTCTCCATGGTGTCTCCTTGCGGTGGCGTTGCAGATGCCCCGTTCATACCCGTCGGGCTCAAACGATAGACGGTCAATTGCCCGGCCAAAAGGGTAGATTCCAATTGGAAAAGTAGGTTTGCATAAAAGTACCTTCAGAATGTGACAAACAAATGGGATGGTTAAACGTTTTATCCCGTCTACCCTGCGGTTTTTTACCACTTGCCTAAATGACGAACGCATAACCTCTGATAAAGGTTTTACTAAAGGAGTACCAACGTTTATCAATGCGCCGTGGTGGCGCCGGGCCAGGAGGTAACATCATGTTCCAGGCTGGAGATGTCGTCGAGACCGACTTCGAAGGATTTCTGAAGCTGCTGCGTTCCAAGACGCGCGCTTTTGTGACGATTGATGATCACGAGTACTACATCACGCACACCGATGGCTATTGGCGTGTTCAGGATTGCGAGGCCCTCAACGATAAGGGCCACTTTACTGACTGCTCCGAGCTGGTCAACACGGTCTGCGAGGTCGTCGAACTGCCGTGGATCTGTGGCAAGAGCCTGCACGACAGCTTCTCGGGCGCCACGGTCTACGAGGCCGTCGCTGCGTAACAGCCAACAATCGATATTTTCTTGCAACCGCCGGCGCCGCCCCCGCGCCGGCGGTCTTTTTTGTCGACATGTTGTTATGGGTCGCACGTCTTGCACGGCCGCCCTTGACGATAGTCAAAACTCGGACTAACCTGAAACCCTAATTAGTCAAAACTCGGACTATCGAATGGCGGGAGAGATGAATAGTACAGTTAGCCCGGTCGATTTCGACCGGATGCTCAACGGGCTTGTCCGTATCTATTCGGAGTTCGCGCGCACCTGCGGTCTTTCGGATTGCGCCTACTGGATGCTCGTCGACACGAGTGCAGCGGGTGGAAGCGTTGCCGTGAGTCGGCTGACGAGTGAATGGTTCTACAGCAAACAGACCATCAATTCGGCGATCAAGACGCTTAGGGCGCGAGGGCTCGCGACGTTGGAGTTTGCCGAGGGCAGTCGTAAGAACAAGGTTGTGCGACTGACCGAAGAAGGCGTGCAGTTTGCCAAGCACTACGCGTTGCCGGCGCAAAAGGCCGAGCAGCAGGCATTCGAGGCGCTCGAGCCGTGGGAACAGCGCGAGATCATGCGCTTGGTCGGTAAGTTTTCCCATGTTCTTAACGAAGAGTGCGAGGCATTTAAACGGCAAGTTGCCGCCGAGAACGAGGCTGACGATAAGGGCGAGGGGGAGACATGCGACTCTTAATGAGGTTTATGAGGCCGTACCGCGGTCTGATCGCGGTGACGCTGCTGGTGCTGCTAATCGACAACGTCGGTACGCTGCTCGTGCCCACGATGTTGGCGAACATGGTCAACACGGGCATCACGACGGGCGACGTCGATTACATCTTGCGCAACGGTCTGTACATGCTCATCGCGACCGGCATGGCCAGCGGCGGCGCGGTGCTGGGCTGCTATCTTTCGGCCCGTCTGGCGGCCAATGTGGCCTGCGACATCCGCAACGCCGTCTACGATAAGTCGCTCGAGCTGTCCGCCAGCGACTTTGAGCGCTTTGGCACGGGTTCGATGATCACGCGCTCGCTCAACGACATCAACGTGATCCAGCAAGCGATCCTGCAGACGATTCAGCTGGTGCTGCCGGTACCGTTCTTGGCCGTGGCGGGCATCATCTTTGCCTGGTTTATCGATCCTGCCATGGGCACGCTGCTGGGCGTGGTCGTTGCGATCGTGCTGGTGGCGGCGGTCTTTACCGTTGCCAACGCCGCGCCGATCTTTATGCGCCTGCAGAGCTTTATCGACCGCATGAACGTGGTGCTGCGCGAGAACATCGTGGGCGTGCGCGTCATCCGCGCATTTAACAAGGAGCGCCACGAGGAGCAGCGCCTGGACGAGGTGTTTAGCGATTACGCGGCCAACGCCATCAAGGTCAACCACCTGTTTGTGGGTCTCGACAGCTCCAGCTTCTTTTTGATGAACATCGCCGAGGTGGCGGTGCTGTGGGTGGGCGGCAACCGCGTGGGCGTCCATGCCATGCAAATCGGCAGCATTTCGGCCGTGCTGGAGTACGCGATTCTGATCCTGTTCTTTGTGATGATGGCGCAGATGGTGGTGCTGACGCTTCCGCGCGCCGCGGCGTGCCTCAACCGTGCGCAACAGGTGCTCGAGATCGAGCCGAGCATCGTGGACGGTAAGGCTACGCTGGGCGACGGGGCGCCTGAGTCCGCAGGCGGGGCCGACGTGGTGGCCGTGTTCGATCACATGTCGTTCCGTTTTGACGATGCCGACGAGGACACCCTGTGCAACCTGAGTTTTGCCTGCCGCCGCGGACAGACGACCGCGATCGTGGGCTCAACGGGCTCGGGCAAGTCAACGGTGGCCAAGCTCTTGCTTCGCTTCCACGATGCCACGAAGGGCGCCATTCGCCTGAACGGCGTCGACCTGCGCGACCTTTCGCAAGACGACATCCGCGGGCGTATCGCCTATGTGCCGCAGAAGGCATGGCTGTTCTCGGGTACGGTGGCGAGCAACCTGCGCTTTGGTAACGAGGGTGCGACCGAGGCTGACATGCTCCATGCGCTGGAGGTTGCCCAGAGCACCTTTGTGCTCGACCAGCCGCAGGGGCTCGATACGCCGGTGGCCCAGGGCGGCACGAACTTCTCGGGTGGTCAGCGCCAGCGCCTGGCGATTGCCCGCGCACTCATGAAGCATGCCGATCTGTATATCTTCGACGACAGTTTTTCGGCCCTGGACTTTAAGACCGATGCGGCGCTGCGCCATGCGCTGCAGGACGAGACGTGCGATGCCGCGGTGCTCATCATCGCCCAGCGCATCTCGACTATTTTGCATGCCGATCAGATCGTGGTGCTCAAAGACGGCGAGATCGTGGGCCTAGGCACGCACGACGAGCTCATGGAAACCTGCGAGGTGTACCGCGCTATCGCGGAATCGCAGATGAAGGGAGGTGAGTAGTATGACCGAGGAGCTCAAGAAGCAGGGAATTGCCGATGACGCCGCGGTTGCAGAGACAGTCGAGGAGGCGGGCGCCACGCCCGGCCTGGACGAAGCCGCCAGGGCTGCGGCCGAGCGCGAGGCTCGCCGCCAGGCACTCTACGAGGAAAACGAGCGCGCCGAGGACGAGCGCGCCCGCGCTGAGGCAGAGCGCATGCGCGACGTTGACGACGGGGACGAGGACGAGACGCCCCGCGACACCTGGGCGACGGTGCGCCGCCTGTGGAGCGAGGCCGCCGGCGACCATTGGCGCTTCTATATCGTGTTCGCGAGCATTGTGTTCTATGCCATCTTTAACACCGCTGCACCGGCATATAGTGCTCGCGTGATCGATGAGCTGTGGGGGCACATGAAGTTGGCGTTTGCCAACAACACTACCTTCAGCATTACCTGGGAGAACTGCGGCAGGACCATCTTCATCTACTTTATGATTTGGACGGCTGCTGCCTCGTTCTACGCGCTCCAGAGCTTTTTGATGTCGAGCGTGGCCGAACGCCTCAACCTGCGCCTACGCAACCGCATCGCACAAAAGCTCAACCGTCTGCCGCTTGCCTACTTTGACGCGCATCGTCCCGGCGAGGTCGTCAGCCGTGCGACCAACGACTTGGACAAGATGTCCGAGAGCATGCAGCGCGGCTTGCTGCAGCTGCTGGTGTCGATCGGTACCGTGGTGGGCGCCGTGAGCGTGATGTTCGTGTTTAGCGTGCCGCTCACGCTCGTCTTTTTGTTCTTTACGGCGCTTTCGCTGCTGGTGACGAAGGTCGTGTCGCGCCGCACGCACGATGTGACGGGCGAGCGCCAGGAGTGGGTGTCCAAGATTACGAGCGCGGTCGAGGAGGGCTACTCGGGCCGTCTGGTGATTCGTGCGTTTAACCGCGAGCACCAGAGCTCTGTCGAGGTGCACGAGGCTTCGAAGGAGCTGGCGCGCGTGAGCACCAAGGCCGACTTTATGATTAACGCCGTCGGTCCCGCGGTGCGCTTTATCGGCCGCTTGGCGCAGATCGTGATTGCGCTTGTGGGCTGCAGCATGTTGGTTGCCGGGCATATGACCGTCGGCGTGTTCCAGGCGTTCTTCCAGTTTATCTACGAGGCGTCCGAGCCCATGACGCAGCTGTCGTTTACCTTTAACTCGCTGCAGAGCGCGCTGGCGAGTGCGGAGCGCGTGTTCGACCTGCTCGACGAGTCCGAGATGGAAGCCGATCCGCTGCCGGCGGTCGCCGCCAAGCTGCCGGGTCGCATTGAGGGCCGCGTCGCTTTTGAGCACGTGCGCTTTGGCTATGCGCCCGACAAGCCGCTCATGCGCGACGTGTCGTTTACCGCCGAGCCGGGCCAGAAGATTGCCGTGGTGGGAACCACGGGCGCAGGCAAGACGACGCTCATCAACCTGCTCATGCGCTTTTACGAGATCGACGGCGGCCGTATTACGCTTGACGGTGTGGATACGCGCCTCATGGACCGCGGCGAGCTACGGCAGCAGTTTGGCATGGTGCTACAGGACGCCTGGCTGTTCGACGGCACGATTGCCGAGAACATCGCCTACGGCTGCCCCGAGGCAACGCGCGAGGAGATTGCTGCGGCCGCTCGCGCCGCCCAGGTCGACTTCTTTGTGCGCACCATGCCTCAGGGCTACGACACGCGCGTAGCCAACGATGCCGAAAGCATCAGCCAGGGCCAGCGTCAGCTGCTAACCATCGCACGCGTGCTGCTCAACAACCCGGCGATTCTCATCCTGGACGAGGCGACGTCGAGCGTGGATACGCGCACCGAGCTTGCCATCGGCCGCGCCATGGACGCACTTATGCGTGGGCGCACAAGTTTTGTGATCGCGCATCGCCTGTCGACGATCGTGGATGCCGACCTGATTCTGGTCATGGATCACGGCAATATCATCGAGCAGGGCACGCATAAGGAGCTGCTGGCAGTCGAGGGCGCCTACGCCGACCTCTATCTGAGCCAGTTCGCATAATGTGACAAAGGAATAGTCCCTTTGTCACATCAGGAATAAGGCGCGCCGGGGATGGATTCCCTGGCGCGCCTTTGCGTTGGCGTCGATGTTGTCGGCGGCCGTCCGCTTTTAGCGTTCGTCCACGAGTTTGGCGACGAGGGCCTTAAGCTCGGCCACCTCTTGCTCGAGCTCTTTGACCCGGCGTGCGTTCTCGGTGATGCCTTGGCGGTTGAGGGCGCTTTGCTCGGCTGCGTCGTCGGGCATGTACTCGCGATGCTGCTTGGCGTCGAAGGTCTCCTTGAACACGCGGCAGCCGTTGCGTTTGATAATGCGGCCGGGCACGCCCACGACGGTGCAGTTGTCGGGCACGTCTTTGACGACAACCGAGTTGCCGCCGATTTTGACGTTGTTGCCAATGCGAATGTTGCCGAGCACCTTGGCGCCTGTGCCCACGGTGACGTTGTTGCCCAGGGTGGGGTGGCGCTTGCCGGTCTCGTTGCCGGTGCCGCCAAGTGTGACGCCCTGATAGAGCACGCAGTTGTCGCCCACAATGGCGGTTTCGCCGATGACAACGCCCATGGCGTGGTCGATAAAGAAATGCTTGCCGATCTGTGCGGCAGGATGAATCTCGACGCCAGTGATATGGCGGGTGATTTGCGAGAGCACGCGGGCGAGCGAGCGATGTCCATGTTCCCACAGCCAGTGCTCGGGCACGTGGTTCCACTTGGCGTGCAGGCCGGGGTAAGAAAGGAAGATGACTAGGCCGTTTTGCGCGGCGGGGTCCTGTGCCTGGACGGTCTTGATGTCCTCGCGAATGGTATTGATAAAGCTCACCGGCCGCCCTCCCTTAGCGCCGCGACAATGCAATTCAATAAAGTATAGCGATTCGCTAGGGATTAGGAAGAGCAATCTTGCTCGGCTTTGCGCGACAGGTGTCAATTATGCAAACTTGCTGGTAATGAAGTCACGCTTTTGTAAGGTCGTGTGCGTTGCCGCGTCACAACCGTATACTGGTCAACTTGGACGTGTCCGCGCCCACAACTGAGAGGTTTTACTTCATGGGTTTCATCAATTTTATCGCCGAGCTGCTTAAGGATCCGCGCACCGCGATCGCCAGCTGGATCGCTGCCGGCCCGCTTATGGCCTATGGCTGCGTGTTCCTGATCATCTTTATCGAGACGGGCGTGGTGTTCTTCCCGTTCCTTCCCGGCGATTCGCTGCTGTTTGCCTCAGGTTTCTTTGCCCACAACGGCGGCTTTAACATCGTGGCTCTGCTGGCCGTCGCATGGACGGCTGCTATCTTGGGCGATCAGTGCAACTTTATGATCGGTCATTTCTTTGGCCAAAAGATCATCGCCTCGGGCAAGGTGAAGGCCATGACGCCCGAGCGTATCAAAAAGTCCGAGGACTTCCTGGACAAGTGGGGCCACCTGGCCATCTTCCTGGGTCGCTTCTTCCCGTTTATCCGCACCTTTGTGCCTTTCATCGCCGGCATGGGCGGCATGCACTGGCGCAACTTTGTCATCTTTAACGTGCTGGGCGGCATTACCTGGTCGACGGTCTTCACTCTGCTGGGCTACTTCTTTGGCGGCATTCCCTTTGTGCAGGAGCACTTTGAGCTGCTGATTATCGGCATCGTCGCCGTGTCGATCATCCCGACCGTGGTCGGTCTGGTTAAGGCTAAGCTCGGTAAAAAGAACGCCTAGTCCGAGCTTGTTTTCGGATGTTAATTCCAAGGCCCGTCATCGGATTCGATGGCGGGCCTTTTGTGTTGAAGGCAAATGAAAATACTTTACTTAGTTAAAGAAAAGCGTTTTATCCAAGGCGTGCGGGGAGTACAATCACCTGCATGCGAATCGACGCGCCATCGGCTTTGATGCTGCCCGCGTGTCCTGCCCGGCTCTACGCTCCGGGTATGCGACGTTGCGACGCGGCCTGCTTCGGTCCTTGCGTGCGGGTTCGCGAGTATGCAACCGCGTATGTAAGGAGCGACATATGACTGTCGAGAAGAAAGATATCGATTGGGGTAGCCTCGGCTTTGGCTACATGAAGACCGATTACAGCTACGAGGCTCATTGGAAGGATGGCGAGTGGGACGAGGGCGGCCTGACCACCGACCACACCCTGCACGTCTCCGAGTGCGGCGGTATCTTCCACTACTGCCAGGAGGTCTTTGAGGGCCTGAAGGCCTACACCGCCGAGGACGGCAGCATCGTCTGCTTCCGTCCCGACATGAACGCCGAGCGTATGTACAACTCCGCCCAGCGTCTGGAGATGCCCCCGTTCCCCAAGGATAAGTTTGTCGAGGCCGTCAAGCAGGTCGTCTCTGCCAACGCCGCATGGGTTCCGCCCTTCGGTTCCGGCGCAACCCTGTACGTGCGTCCATTTATGATCGGCTCCGGTGACGTGATCGGCGTGGCTCCCGCTCCTGAGTACACGTTCCGTATTCTCGTGACCCCGGTCGGTCCGTACTTTAAGGGCGGCCTCAAGCCTGTCAAGCTGCGCGTTTCCGAGTACGACCGCGCCGCACCGCACGGCACCGGCAACATCAAGGCCGGCCTCAACTACGCCATGTCCCTGAAGCCCACGATGGAGGCTCACCGCGAGGGCTATGCCGAGAACCTGTATCTCGACTCCGAGTCCCGCACCTATGTCGAGGAGACCGGTGGCGCCAACATCCTGTTCGTGAAGGAAGATGGCACGCTTGTTGTCCCGCAGTCGCACACCGACTCCATTCTTCCCTCCATCACCCGCCGTTCGCTCGTTCAGGTTGCTCAGGACCTGGGCATGACCGTCGACCAGCGTCCCGTCGAGTGGGCCGAGGTTAAGGCCGGCACCTTTGTTGAGTGCGGTCTGTGCGGCACCGCTGCCGTTATCTCCCCGGTCGGCGAGATCGACAACAAGGTCTACGGTGCCGACGAGACTGTGACCTTCCCGGCTGGCTACACCGAGATCGGTCCTGTGATGAAGAGGCTCCGCGAGACCCTGACGGGCATCCAGTCTGGTGCTGTCGAGGATAAGCACAACTGGGTTTACACCGTCGCGTAAGCTGTCTTAGCTGTCCGGCCCGAGGGCGGCCTTCCTTTCCGGCGCGTCCTCGGACATGAAAGAACCTCCGCTGCGCACTTCGTGCGGCGGAGGTTCTTTCGTCCTGCGGAGTGCGCCGGAAAGGAAGGCCGCCCTCGGGCCTGCGTTACCTCGGCGCTGCCGTTACGGGCAATATAGATCTGAATTAAAGATGGCGCGGGGGGTTTTTTG
>CABJBO010000005.1:15095-105009 GCA_902363875.1 Coriobacteriaceae bacterium
GCAATATAGATCTGAATTAAAGATGGCGCGCGGCCTTTTAGGCCGCGCTTTTGTTTTGGTTCGCGCCATGTGGGGGTGATGGCGACGTGCATTTTTGCGAGTATTCTGCAACCGAAGGCCCCTGCATACCGACCCCGGGCAAAAAATCGGGATTTCTCGATGTTTTCTACGAATGACGGGCGGGGTTATGGGCTGACAGCGTTTGATTTGCAGGGATATTCGCGGTCTTTGGCATTTATCGTAGCGCCCGAAGCTCTTGGTTATGTTGAATACTCCTAAAAATGCACGGCGCTATGAGGGGGACCTTCGCGAAAAAGGAAACCGCCCCGTCGAAGTATGCGTTCGACGGGGCGGTTTATACATTTGGCCGATTAAGGATGCGCTGCCAAACTACTAGAACTTGACGGTCGGGGCCTGGCGGGCTGCTTCGGCGGCCTCGAAGCCCTGGCGCTCCTTAAACTGGAAGATGCCGGCAAAGATAACAGCCGGGAACGTCTGGATGGCGTTGTTGTAGCTGAGCACGCAGTCGTTGTAGCTCTGGCGTGCATAGCTAATCTTGTTCTCGGTATCCTCGAGCGATGCCTGCAGCTGCGTAAAGTTGGTGTTTGCCTTAAGATCGGGGTAGGCCTCGGCCACGGCAAAGAGCTGGCGCAGCGCACCGGTCAGCACGTTGTCGGCTTCCATCTTGGCCTCGGGCGTGGTGGCCTTGACGGCGGTGTTACGCGCACTGATCACGGCGGAAAGCGTCTCTTGCTCGTGCTTGGCGTAGCCCTTGACGGTCTCGACCAGGTTGGGGATCAGGTCGTTGCGGCGCTGCAGCTGCGTATCGATGTTCTGCCAGGCGTTGTCGATGCGGTTACGCTTGGTGACCATGTTGTTGTAGATGCCGGCGATGGCGCAGACAATCACAATGACAACAACGATGCCGATGATGACGGTAATCATGATGTCTCCGTTTCGAATGGCCGCGGCGGCATGCGCCAGCTGCCGTTGGTATAACGCTACTAGTATACCCGCAACGTTTTGCCGTGCCGAACTTTCCGGTAAGCGTTATGTTTTCGGTGAGGTTGGCACCGGGGCAAAGCGCGCGAGGTACAGGTGTAAGATATGCGACAGATTGACGAGTGTTGTCTTTGCCCTGAGGATGGCGATACGGATGGACCTTCGCATCAAGAAAACCTACCGTGCCCTGTTCGATGCCTTCACCGAGCTTCTCGAGGAGCATCGTTTTGAGGACCTGACGGTTGCCATGCTGTGCGACCGCGCCATGATTCGCCGCACGACGTTCTACAAGCACTTTCGCGACAAGAACGATTACTTTGCCTTTTATATCGATGAGCTCATGTCGAGCTTGCCGCAAAAACAGCCCGATGAGGCCGGCGCAGTGTCTGCCGAGGACGTGCGCGCGCTTCGGCATGCGATTTTGGACGATGCCATGGATTTGATTCTGGCGCACGAGCGGCTCATGGATAACATTTTGGCAAGCAGCATGTCGGGCATGTTGACCAACGTTATTTGCGACCGCATTGCCCGCTCTATCCGCGAGCGTGTGATGAACGTGCTTGCCGAGGATGCCCTGGCCCCCGTGTCGCTCGAGACGACGTCTGAGTTTGTCGCCGGCGGTATTATTCGACTTTTCACGATATGGTGGGAATCGGGCCACGATCTTGAGCGTCGACCCGAGATGGCCGACGTGGTCGATGCACTGTTTGAGCGGACCATGACACCGGTGCATCACTAGAAGTGGCGGAGAGAGGGGGATTCGAACCCCCGGAACGCTTTCGCGCTCAACGGTTTTCAAGACCGCCGCATTCAACCGCTCTGCCATCTCTCCGTGAGTCGTAATGATAGCATCGTTTTGAATTTGCAACAGGGAAGGCGAACGATGACGATCACCGAAATCGACGAGAAGTTCATGCGCGAGGCGTTGGCGGAGGCGCGAGCCGCCGCGGCGGTGGGCGAGGTGCCCATCGGAGCCGTAGTGGTGCGCGCGGGTGAGATCGTCGCGAGGGCGCACAATCGGCGCGAGCTCGACCAGGACCCTTCGGCTCATGCCGAGTTTGCGGCCCTGTGCGCTGCCGCTCGGTCGCTCGGTCGCTGGCGCCTTTCCGACTGTACGGTCTACGTGACGCTTGAACCCTGCTGCATGTGTGCGGGGCTTATGGTCAACGCGCGCGTGGGGCGCTGCGTGTATGGCGCGAGCGATGCCAAGGCGGGCGCGTTGGGATCCCTATACGATTTGAATGCCGACCCGCGCCTGAATCATCGGTTTAATGTGACCGCCGGCGTGCTGGCAGACGAGTGTCGTGAGGTGTTGAGCAGCTATTTTAGTGGGCTGCGTGGCACCGATGGTACTGGCTGCGGTTGTGGGGCCGATCTTGAGGCGCATGCCGCTCATGCCGAGGCGCTCGCGTGTACCGAAGATATTGCCGTTGAGGCGGTCGATTTTGGTGCCGCGTGCCGCCGGCCCCGCCGTGTGCTGCTGGCGATCGACTCCTTTAAGGGCAGCGTTTCGAGTGCGCAGGCGGAGGCGGCGGTTGCCGAGGGCATGCGCCGTGTGTGGTCCGATGCCGAGGTGTGCACATTGCCGCTGGCAGATGGTGGCGAGGGAACGCTCGACGCCATCGCCGCATGCGGTGGCGAGCTTGTGACCTGCGAGGTCGCAGGCCCCTTGGGCGAGCGTGTGCCTGCCCGGATGCTGGTTGATGTCGAGCGCGAGTCAGCGGTCATCGAGATGGCCGAGGCGGCCGGCATTGGGTATTCGCCTTGCACGGAGTTGTCGGCGCTGGCCGCTACAACCTATGGCGTGGGCGAGCTCATGCTTCGCGCGGTTCGCACGGGCGCAAAGACACTCTATATTGGTCTGGGCGGCAGTGCTACCAACGATGGTGGCGCCGGTATGCTGCAGGCGCTGGGCGCGCGCGTGGTCGATGAGTGTGGCTGCAATATCGCCCCCGGTCTTGCGGGTCTCGAACACGTGGTGAGTATCGATTTGGCGCCAGCGCTTCGGGCGCTGAACGGCGCGCGTGTCGTGGCGCTTTCGGATGTAGAGAATCCGCTCGTGGGACGCCGAGGCGCTCTGGCGGTGTTCGGTGGGCAGAAGGGCCTGCCGACAGATGACGCCGAGGCGCTTCACAAGTGCGACAGCTGGATGGTCGGCTACGGCCGCCTGCTCGATACGGCGATTGCTAGGGCGCGGGCTCAGGGGTTGTTGCGCACACCCGAGGGCGCACGGACATTTGGCTCGGTGCTCGGCGTGCCCGGCGCCGGTGCCGCTGGCGGTCTGGGCGCCGCGCTGCTAGCGCTCGGTGCAGAGCTACATTCGGGCGTGGAGACGGTGCTTGATCTGATTGGGTTTGACGAGCGCGTGCGGGATGTCGATCTGGTCATAACGGGCGAGGGCAATATGGACGAGCAATCCGCCGCCGGCAAAGCGCCGGTGGGTGTGGCCCGCCGTGCCAAGCGCTATGGCAAGCCGGTGGTCGCCGTCGTGGGCGGTCGCGCTGACAACCTGGATGCGGTGTATGAGCAGGGCGTCGACCTGGTTTTGACGATCTGCCGCAAGCCCATGGGCCTTGAGCTGGCGCTCGATCCCCAAGAAGCCATAACCAACCTTATCTGCGCCGGCGAGTCTGCCGCTCGATCCTACGACCTCGCCCGCCTCTAAAACCCATCCCCTCGATAAGTTGCGGTGAAATACGGAGTGTTTTTGCCTTTAAGGTGCCAATTCAGTCCGTATTCCACCGTAACTTCGTGAATGGTCATCCGAGGCTGGTCGACATGGGTTTCGAGTCGGACCGTTTGCCACGAAACACGGCTATCTACTACGTTTAACCGACCACCCTCGACTATCTCGGAATTTGCAAAAATGAAACCGCAGGTAGAGAGCTTGCCGATTTCCGAAAAAGTCGGCTATGGTCGACCCCTGCGACCAAAACGTAGTAGATGGGGCCTTTTCGTGGCGCAGCACCAGATCAGTCTTTTTGGGACGGGGCTTTCTTGGCTACTTTCGTCACCCTGATGTCCCCAGTCAAAAAGTAGTCAAAAAAGCCCCGTCCCAAATTAGCTGTCTTGCCCCATCGGGCGGGAGCAGGTAAGATATATCGAGCGCCTAGCGCGTTCGATGGGTTCGGATGACGACATGTTCCGAATCTGGTCAGGTCCGGAAGGAAGCAGCCATAAGGAGCCTCTGTCGGGCATCCGAATCCATCGAGTGCGCAGGCGCTTTTTCGTGCCGCGGCTACCCGCGAGTGCCGGCAGGGTCACATTTATCTGATAATTGAATCCCTGGCGTTATGTCGCTCGCTGGCGTTGCCAAAACATCGGCTGCTACGTGCCTTGGGCGCTAGCGGCCGTTGCCCTTACATCTGTAACGAGTTGCTTACGCATCTTCAGGGTTCGCCGTACTATCATGAATCAGATTGAAGAGAGATGATGATAGGGAGCGCCTTTTTATGATTGAGCTGCTCAGGCGTTTTGGTGGTAAGTTTCGCCGATATATGGTGATCGGCCCTGCGTGCAAGTTGATCGAAGTGATCTTTGACCTGCTGACGCCGCTGGTGATTGCCCAGATGATCGATAAGGGCATTGGCTCGCACGACGTTAATGCCGTTATCCACTACGGCATGGTACTTGGCGCCATGGCTGTGATCGGCATCTCGTTTACGCTCGTCTGCCAAAAGATGGCGGCGCTCACCTCGCAGGGCATGGGTACCGATATCCGTGGTGCGCTCTACCAGCACATCAACAAGCTGAGCTATGCTGAGCTCGATCGCTTTGGCACGCCGTCGCTCATCACGCGCATTACCAACGACGTCAACCAGGTGCAGCTTGCCGTGGCGCTGGGCGTGCGCATGCTCATCCGCTGGCCTTTCCTGGCGGTGGGCTCCATGGTCGCGGCCCTTGCCATCGACCTTAAGCTTGGCGTGATTTTCTTGATTTGCACGCCCGCCATTGGCCTGGTGTTTTGGTTTGTCATGGCGCGCTGCATTCCGTACTACAGGCAGCTGCAGGCAAAGCTCGACCGCATCGCGCTTATTTGCCGCGAGGGGCTTTCGGGCGCCCGCGTGGTTCGTGCGTTTGTGCGCGAAGACCACGAGCGCGAGCGCTTTGCCCAGGCCGCCGACGACCAGGCCAATACCGCCATCGTGGTGGGCAAGCTTTCGTCGATTCTCAACCCCGTCACCTTTTTGGTGATGAACCTGGGCGTGTGCGCCATCCTGTGGGTGGGCGGCATCCAGGTCAACGTGGGCGAGCTCACGCAGGGTCAGGTCATGGCGTTTGTGAACTACATGACGCAGACCCTCACCTCCATCGTGTATGTCGCCAACCTGGTCGTGGTCTTTACCAAGGCGAGCGCCAGCGCGTCGCGCATCAACGAGGTGCTCAATTGCGAGCCGAGCATCACCGACGGGGACAACCAGCCGGTCGCGCTGCCCAAGCCGGGCAATGTCGCTCCAGTTCCTGCGCTGAGCTTGAGCCATGCGAGCTTCTCTTTTGGCGCGGGCGCGGCAAATGCCATCAACGGTGTGACGCTGGAACTCCCGCTGGGCAAGACGCTCGGCATTATCGGCGGTACGGGTAGCGGCAAGTCCACGCTCGTCTCGCTTATCCCGCGCCTGTACGATGCGGGCACCGGCAGCGTGAGCGTGATGGGCGCCGACGTGCGCGCCTGGCCGCTCGACCAGCTGCGCCATGTGGTCGCAACCGTTCCGCAGCGTGCGTCGCTGGTGAGTGGCACCATCCGCAGTAACCTGACCTGGCGCGACGAGGCGGCGACCGACGATGAGCTCTGGGCGGCGCTCGATATGGCGCAGGCCAGCGAGTTTGTGCGCAACAAGCCGCAGGGGCTCGACGCCCCGGTCGAGGCGGGCGGCAAGAACTTTAGCGGTGGTCAGCGCCAGCGCCTGACCATCGCGCGTGCCCTGGTGGGCTCGCCCCAGATTCTGATCATGGACGACTCCGCCTCGGCGCTCGACTTTAAGACCGACACGGCGCTTCGCCATGCCATCCGCGAGCGCAGCGTGCGCGGTGCCGCCGAGGGCGGGCTGCCGCTGACAACCGTCATCGTGAGCCAGCGCGTATCGACCGTGCACGACGCCGACATGATCTGCGTACTCGACCACGGCTCGGTCGCGGGCCTGGGCACGCATGACGAGTTGTATGCAAGCTGCCAACTCTATCGTGAGATTTGCCAGTCGCAGCTGCGCCGCGAGGAGCTCGAGGGCCAGCAGGGGAGCACGACGCCCACGCCCACCCCAAGACCCGCGTCCGCTCCGACCGTCCCCGCATCTGTCTGCGCAAAGGAGGGCTGCTAAATGAATCCGTACACTTCCTCCGGTTCGGTCGCCACGATGGCGGCAAACGTGTCCGGTAACGATAACCTCAACGACCTGGGTGACGGCCCACGCCAGCCCGGCGATCCCGAGCGCTATCCCGTGGGCGCGGTGACCCGCCGCCTGATGGGTTATGTTCGCCCGCACCGCGTCTCGTTTGCGGCGTCGTTTGTGAGTGCCGCCATCTCCGTTATCTTGCAGCTCTACACACCTATTCTCATTGGCGAGGGCATCGACCTGATTGTTGCCGCGAGCCAGGTGGATTTCGATGCACTGCTGCCGCTCGTCACCAAACTCGCGCTCGTTGTGGTGGGAGCCGCGGCCTTCCAGTGGCTGCAGGGCTATTGCGTCAACCGCCTGTCCTACGAGACGGTGCGCGACATGCGGGTGGAGGCAAGCGACAAGCTCAGCCGTATGCCGCTCAGCTTTATCGACAGCCACGCCCACGGCGACCTTATGAGCCGCGTGGTCAACGACGTCGATCAGGTGGGCGACGGTCTGCTGCAGGGCTTCACGCAGCTCTTCACCGGTGTTATTACCATCGTGGGCACGCTCGCGTTTATGCTCTCCATCAACCTGACCATGACGCTCGTGGTGGTGCTCGTCACGCCGCTTTCCATTTTTGCAGCCGGTGCTATTGCCAAGCTCTCCAACAAAAGCTTTACGGCACAGCAGCGTATTCAAGGGCAGCTCGGTGGTCATATCGAGGAGTACGTAGGCGAGCAAAAGCTTGTCGACGCCTTTGCCTATGGTCCCAACGCCCAGCAGCGCTTCGATGCCCTCAACGCTGAGCTCTACACCGCGGGCGAGCGTGCGCAGTTTATGGGTTCGCTCTCCAACCCCGGCACGCGCTTTATCAATAACATCATCTATGCCGTGGTCGCTGTGATCGGCTGCGTGGGCGTGATCACGGGCGTGCCCGCGGCGCTTACGGTGGGCGGCGTGCAGATTTTCCTGTCCTATGCCAACCAGTACACCAAGCCGTTCAACGAGGTCACCAACGTCATTACGCAGATCCAGACCGCGTACGCCTCGGCGCGCCGCATGTTTGCGCTGCTCGATGCGCGCGAGCAGGAGCCCGATGCGACGGATGCCGCGGAGCTTGCCGCCCCGAAGGGCGAGGTCGCCTTTGAACATGTGGACTTTAGCTACGTTCACGACCGCAAGCTGCTGCAGGACATTTGCATCGAGGCCAAGCCCGGCATGCGCTTTGCCCTCGTTGGTCCCACGGGCTGCGGCAAGACGACGCTCATCAATTTGCTGCTGCGCTTTTACGATATCGATGCCGGTCGCATTGCGGTCGATGGCCGGTCTTCGCGTGACTACACGCGCGCAAGCCTGCGCCGCGCCTTTGGCATGGTGCTGCAGGACACCTGGCTGTTCGAGGGCACGGTGGCCGAAAACATTGCCTACGGTTGCCCGGATGCCACGCGCGAGCAGGTTATCGAGGCTGCCAAGCGCGCGCATGCGCACAAGTTTATCGTGCAGCTGCCAGGCGGCTACGATACGGTAATCGGCGAGGACGGCGGCACGTTTAGCCAGGGTCAAAAACAACTGCTGTGCATCGCGCGCGTCATGCTCACCGACCCGGCGATCTTGCTGCTGGACGAGGCGACCTCGAGCATCGATACCCGCACCGAGCTGCAGGTTCAGGCGGCATTCGACGAGCTCATGGCAGGTCGCACAAGCTTTGTCGTGGCGCACCGCCTGAGCACCATCCGCAACGCCGACTGCATTCTGGTGATGCGCGACGGCGAGATTATCGAGCGCGGCACGCACGACGAGCTGCTAGCGGCAGGCGGCTTCTATGCCGAGCTCTACCGCAGCCAATTCGCCCAGTAGGGAATACCGATTAGCGGCAGATGGTTTACATCTGCGCCGTTAGTACTAAGATATGCTTCTAACAAATTGCATTAATGGCTCGAGTTTCGGGGGAAACGAGGCAACGTGACTATGACATGCTCTATGGTGGTCAACAGCAAGAGCGGTAATACCAGGATGGTTACGGGGGCGATCAAGCGCGCTCTGCAGGCTGCGGGCGTTGAGTTTGTCCACGCCGCGGCGTTGAGCGACGATGCGGACGCAGATCAGGTTGCGCTCGAGGCGCAGGGCGCCTGCGCGGCCGACACGGTGCTCGTCGGTTTTTGGTGCGACAAGGGCGCGTGCACGCCTTCGGTCGCGGCGTTGCTCTCCGCCTTGCACGGTAAGCGCGTCTTCCTGTTTGGCACCTGCGGCTTTGGTGCCGACCAGAGCTATTATCAGCAGATTATCGATCGCGTGACCTCCAATTTGGCCAATGATGCCGAGCTTGTAGGCTGGGCGATGTGCCAGGGCAAGATGGGTCCCGCGGTTAAGCAGCGCTACGAGGCAATGCTCGAGCAAGATCCCGAAAACGCCCGATTTAAGATGCTGCTCGACAACTGGGTTGCCGCGAAGGACCATCCCACCAAGGAAGATATGGATAACATGGCTGCAGCCGCAAAAAAGGCCGTTTTGGGCGAATAACTTCGCCGCTTGCGGTGCCGCGCGTTCAATCGTACAAACGTGAAAGCCTCGAGATTCTCGGGGCTTTTTTCATGACACGAGGGCGCCCCTTTATTGATGGAAGGCCTAATAAGCTGATTGTTCTATGCCCGGATGTGTGCGGAGTGGGATGGGATTTCCGGATGGGTGGGGTTGCGGAAGCTGCGTCCCGGAATTTGCCTTTGGAATGGGATGCGGTTTCCCGGTGAAGGGCTCTGTGGAAACTACATCCCAGCATTCGGTCGAGAAATGGGATGTAGTTTCCGGTTGAGGGTCTTGGCGGAAAGTGCGACCCGGAATTTGTGATCGAAGCGGGATACGGCTTCCCAACGGGGCCACAAGCGGAAGCCGCATCCCACTCCGGACGGGAATTCTGGGACACGGTTTTCAGAGGGTTATGGGCTGCGAACTACATGAGGTTGTCATAAAAACTCTAGTAAAAGGGGTCGGAAATAAATGGCGCTTCCAGCAGTTTGTTTTAATGTGGGGGGGGGTACCATTATTTTAGTTTCGCAAAAAAATGATCCCTCTATGGGGAAGTTGCGTAGGGGGTTAGTCACAGATATTGGATAAAACAGACTAATTTGGTGATAAATGACCACTTACGCCAAAATAGGTAGCATTTAGCGACAAAACATTGAAAAATGTGTAGCACATCGCTATGTTTTTATTACGAAAAGATTCCAAATTGGCTTATTTCGGACTCACTTTTCAAGCGCCTTGCGGTTCCTGTTGAAACTTGCTGACCTTTGGATGGGTCGAATAGGTCCTCAAGGGGGATGAATTATCACTTTGGCTGCGCGTAGACTCAAACGATTTATTGCACTTTTGAGTAGCTTGGCGTTCGCGCTTGTCATAGCCCTTGCCGTTGTTTCTTTTGTGCCTCGCGCATTTGGATACATGCCCTTTGCTGTGCTTTCGGGCTCTATGGAACCCGATCTTCCCGTTGGCTCCATGGTGTTTGTCCGCCAGGTTGAGCCAACGGATATTACCGTGGGCGACAATGCAACCTTTTACCGATCGGACGGCGCCGTGGTGACGCACCAGGTGTACGAGATCGACCCTGCCGCGCAGACGATCGGCACGCAGGGAATCGCAAACAAAAATGCAGATGGAACCATCATGCACGATGCCGAGCAGACGCCTTTTTCACGCGTGATCGGCACTGTCTCTTTTTGTGTCCCTTACCTGGGCTTCGTTAACGCATATTGCACGACGATGCCCGGTTTGCTTGTTGTGGTGGCCGTTCTGGCGCTGCTGGTCGCGGCGTCGATAGTGCTCGATCGGGTGGTTCCCGACGAGCCTGCGGGCAAGCATGCCCGCGCGCATGCGAGGGAGCGGCGTTCATAGCGGCAGGGGAGAGGTGTCGGCAACGGCAAGGGCCGTTGCCGGGGAAGTCGATTTTCGAAAGGAAGAGAACGATGGAAAACAAGAAGAAAAAGCGCTACGGCATCATTGCCGCCCTGCTGCTGTTGGTGATGGCCGCCGGTGTGGGTACCTATGCATGGCTGACGGCGCAGGAGCACATTGACAACGTGTTCACGGTGGGTAGCTTTGGCCACCCGGAAAACAAGCCTGATCCGACCGATCCCGAGAAACCGGACCCCGATAATCCGAACACTGAAAAGGCCTACCTGTTCGAGACCCAGTGGGTTGCCAACTCCAAGATGGTTCCTGGCGCCACTGTGGCCAAGAACCCCAATGTCGGCATCAAGGCTGGCTCTGATGATGCATACGTATTCATTTACGTAAAGAATGCCATCGTCAAGCCTGGCACCAGCCTTGAAAAGACCCCGTACTTTACGCTCAAAAATACGAATTGGAAGCCCGTTGAGGGTCAAGTCAAGACCAACCAATCTGACAACTCTGGCAACCAGTACGTGAGCGGTCTGTTTATGTACTCCAAGAACTCTGCCGCAGAGAACCTGCCTGCAAAGCTCGAAGCCAACAAAGCAGAGCAGGACGTTTATACCGATGAGCTTTTCACTGCCGTGACGATTCCCTCTGCCATGAACAACACCGATGTTGTCGAGACTACTACTGACCCGAAACAGGCTCCCACGATGACGGTCTCTGCCTACATCTTTGGCGCGGGCCAGAATGGCACCGAGCAGGGTGAAAATGCTGACGCGCAGAATGCCCTTAAGCAGGCCAAGGAATGGGCTAAGACTCAGGCTCAGGCTTAATCCCCCCACTGAGATCCCGGCCCGCCCCCACCCCTATATTCGGGCTGGGATCTCGGTCCCCCTTTTTATCGACGATTGGCGAACGTAATGCTCAACAATCTTTCCGACAATCAGAAACGCACCTTGGCGCTTGCCGCGATTGCGCTGTTGGCCCTGGCGTGCATGTGTGGCACGCTGGCTTTTACCGTTGATATGGTTCCGGCGAACAACGTCCTATCGTTTGGCAGCGTGAAGGTACGAGTCTGCGAATACACCCTCAACGAGCGGGGCGAGGAGATTCCGTTTGAGGCCAACGAGCGCGGGGACTATCCCGACACCAAGGCCGGGGGCTCTGACATCAGCCGCATTGTACGCGTGGAGAACGCCGGCGCGCAGCCTGAGTACGTTCGCGCTCGTCTACGCATGACGTCAGTGGCACCCGACGGTTCGAGTGCGGATGCCTCGGGCAGCGTTGCGTTTCATGTGAACGCGGACGAGGGGTCCCCGTGGATCGACGGCGGCGATGGGTGGTACTACTACCGTGGATTGGCCGGGCGTGGCGGCATGCTCGACCCCGGCGCCATGACGGAAAGCCTTATGGACTCGCTGCGATTTGTGGGCGACTACCACGATGCCGCGCGCGGCGGCTCATTCAAGCTCGATATCGATGTTCAGGCCGTGCAGGCCAAAAACCAGCAGACAAGCGATACCGCCCTCGACGTACTTGACGTTGTGGGTTGGCCGGAGGCGAACTAGCCTATGAAGATCAAGAATATGAACCGGGGTATGCTTAGCAGGCTGGTTGCCGTCGCAGCGATTGCCCTTTGCTGCGTTATGGCGCTGCCAACGGTGGTGCATGCCGAGGATGTGCCCGAGGCCAAAATCGAATTCCACATCAAAAACGAGGCTGACTTTTTGTCGTGTGTGGCGCTGTCGCGCGAGCGCGATACGTCCGGCTGGCACGTTTATCTCGATAACGACATTGAGCTCGACAGCGACGACATGAAAACCATCGTTGCAGACACCGTTAAGCATCTGTCGTTTGGCAACAAGGAGCATCCGTTTAAGGGCGTGTTCGATGGTCAAAACCACGCCGTTGAGGGCCTGAACTACGATAAAGACGCTTTTGACCCCGAGCGCGATACGGGATTTTTTGCCGAGACCAACGGCGCCACCATCAAAAACTTCCTGGTCAAGGACGCCAACGTGTGGGCGGACTTCCGCGGTGGCATTATCGTGGGCAAGGCCGTCAAAACGCGTTTCGAAAACGTTATGGTCATGGAGAGCACGCTGCACGTGACCTGCGCCAACAATGCTCTCAACCTCATTACCAACGCAGGCTTTGAGGGCGGTCTCATCGCCGGCGAGCTCGACGGCTGTACCCTCTATAACTGCGAGGTACGTGGTGGCCGCGCCGTTAACAACACGACCTCGGGCGTGCAGGCGCTCGGCGGTGAGGGTCTGTATATGGCGGCGTTTGCCGGCTACGTTACAAATTCGACGATTGAGTACTGCCGCGTTACGCCTACGCGCAAAGATGATGGCTCGATTGGCATGACCGACGTCACCAATAAGTACGACGTGGCCATTGGCGCCCTGGGCGGCAACAACGTGTACGCCTCGGGTTTTGTGGGCTGCATGGCGGGCGAGGCCAAGATTATCGACTGCTTCTCGACGGCGCAGTGCTACAGCTATGCCGCGTCATATGTGGGCGTCGTCGCCGTGACGCGTGCGTGGACGGGTGGCTTGGCGGGTCGTATTCTAACCGAAAAGGGCAACGAGCTCGTTCGAAGCCATTTTGCGGGTGACTTGAGCTCGCGTCAGTACAATCCCATCGCCGTGATCCCCATCATTCAAAACGATGTGAACCTGGGCGGTATTGCCGCGCGTGCCAACAAGGATGATGCCACGGTCACCGAGTGCTACTTTAAGCCGAGCGTGAGCCTAAAAGGCAGCAGCCAGGGTACCGCGGCTAAGAAAAAGATCCCCTCTTTTGGCGGCGACGGTACCACTAAGGGCGACGGCTATGGCCCGTGGGACGACGAGCGCTATACCACGCGTGAGCTGTGGGAAGAGCACGACTACGATTTTTGTGCCGGTACCATGCGCTCGACTGCTAACGACGGGGCTCTGGGTGGCACGCACGCCAATGAGTGGGCGATGGACTACAAGCTAAATATTCCCGTGCATGGCCAAAGCGTTAAGGCGACGACCGATTTCCCCGGCGCGGGTACCGCGACAATTGCGGCAACCAAACTCGGTATTGATCAAGCGACCTCGGATCCGTACACCTTTGCCGTGAGTGCTGTGCTGGCGGGAACGGCCCAGGGCTTGGCCCAGGGCGATACGTCGGTTACGTTTAAGCAGGATACCTCCGCGAAGCCTGAAGGTTTGACCGAGGCCAACGAAGGCTATCGCTTCATGGGCTGGTTCCGCGAGTCCGGAGTCAATGTGAACCGTATCGATGCCGATAACGCCTGGTTTAACGGCAAGACCGATGCCGATGCCGTTAAGGCTGGCAAGCAGGTCCAGAAGAACGAAGCGCACGAGATAACGTCGACCTATACCGCCGATAACGCGAAGGGGGCCGAGGCCTTTAAGGGCAACGACCTGTTTATTGCTTCGTACGAGGCGCAGGTACTGTTCTATAACGTCAAGGGCGAGACGCTCGCGTGGCAGAGCGGCGAGGAGCACGACAAGTCGACGGACTGGTACCGCTATGGCGTCGGTTTAACGCCGGCTGCCCCTGCGGACCGCGGCACTCTTTCCGCCAGCGCCACCTTTATCGGTTGGACGACGCAGCCGAGTGGCGAGGCCGGGATGCATGGCGGTTACGCGGCCATCACCTCGCCTAAGCTTGCCGAGCTAAAAAACGCCGGTGCGTTCTATCCTGCCGGCACCGAGATCACTGTGCTTGGTCCTACCGATTTTTATCCGGTGTACACCGACTATGTGTCGAACATCATGACGGTGTTTGAGGGCAATGAGCAGGATGCAACCGACGATCAGACTCGGCGCGACGGTGTGGGCAAAACTGACGTTAAGGTTGAGACTGCCGAGGATGGCACAAGCGCGTATACCGTACGGGTGCTCGACGTATCCGGTAAAGCTATATCCGAGGAGGGCCAGCTGCCCGACGGCTATCGTTTCCTGGGTTGGTATGAAAACAAGGGAACCGAGGATGCCCCGCTCGAGGTGCGCGTAAGCCGCGACCCCAGCTATACGCTCCCCGCCGATGTCGATTTAACCGCGCCGCATACCTACATCGCCCGCTTTGAGTACCGAGTGGATTATTACGTTCGGGCTTATACCAACCATGAGTTTACGGACAGCAAGCTACTTTGTTCCGTTTGGAATCGCTATCAAACGCCCTTTGAGGAAAACGTCGGTAGTACCTTCGTGCGTGAAAACGTCGTCCACTGGGGCCCGGAGCATGTTGACCACGGTATAAAGGATAGTTATGAAACGTGTGGCACGCGCTTCACGAAGGAAACCCTTGTCGTGAGTCCCCTTAACGCGTACTCGCACAACGTTAAAAACGATACGGGAGCCGATACTCTAAAAAACCTCTATGCCGATACCGATTTTCCAGGCGCTGCAACGCTAAGCGATACTTGGACTTCGGCTTCGCTGAACGTAACGGTCAAACCGGTGAATGATCGCTATCGCCTGAATTTCTGGACGCTTGAGCGCGATGGTGAATATTGGACATATGTGAAAAATCCCATCGAGAGCATGGTGCGTACAGATAAGAAGTACTACGTTCGCGCGATGATTACCACGGACGTTAATTTCTACAACAAGGGCGATAATGTCGTGAGGACTGCCACGCGGCGCTATGAGAGTAACTTGCTGCAGACCAAGGTGAACGGGGCGGATCCGACGTTCACGTATTACTACCCGCATGTTAATAAGTCGGTTAAAGTGGCCGAAAAGCCAGAAGATGGTGAGAAGGGATCGTATGAGAGCCCCCTGACCCTCGAAGCTTCCCCGACCGATGCCGACATGGCCGTGCCGGGCTATAAGTTCCTGGGCTGGATTTCGACCGCCGAGGTTCAGAAGGATTCTGACGTCTGGAAGTATATCTACGACGTCGCCGGCGACTCCTATGTGACGAGTGATCCGGATAAGGCAGAGCCGTATCTGGCGACCGACGAGTCCAAGGTCACCCAGTGGCAGGATGCCTATCCCGTCTACGCAAAGTACGACGTCAGCTACACCACCAACCTGCATCGCGCAGGTTTTGAGGGTACGGACAAGGTCAATGTGCCTAGCTACAACATCGCTCCCGTTATCAACGCGGACACCAATCCTGCTACGGCAACGGTGACCCCTGACGTTACGACGCCGGTTTATAAAGCAGGCGGTGAGCTGTATAAGTTGCAGAAGGTTGAGATCGAGCTTCCGAACGGCGAGATCAAGACGCTTCCCTACGATGTGGAGCATGGTACTTGCTCTTATCCGGTGGAACCTGGCGGAGCCTATACATTCGTGGCGTACTATTCGCCGTTGGCGGTTGTGTACCATCTCAATGCCAGGGATGTGGACGGTAAGGTAGCCCAGCAGGGCGATTCTCTCGGCAGCCTTAAGGACGGCATCCCGCTGCCAACGTATAACGTCGGCGATATCGATGCTGCAACAAACGCATACAATGCCTTCGTGGGCTGGACGGAAACTAAGCCGGTAGCTGGCAACGGTTATGTCGTTTGGTCGGACGACGTTTCCATGGTGAATAAAAGCACCGTGGTCAAGGCCCCCATGGAGTTGTATCCGGTCTACCGCGCCAGCGCGGTGCGTGTTCAATCGAATATCGATGCCAATCTGGATGACCCCGGTTCTGTGCGTTATCTTTCGCGGACCGACTCTGGTGATCAAATTTCGCTGGAGGTAAAAGCTGCAACTGAGGTTGTCGGCAAGGATGGCACCAAGTACGACTTTGTCTGCTGGTCGCGTGACTATGAATCCGATAACAAGTACACCCTGATGACCGGTGACGACAAGTATCCCCTCGAGGGCAATGAGCCCTTTAAGAGCGCGATGTACACTGCGGTGTACAAGATTGCGCCGCATAAGGTGCGCTATCACGGTGTCGACGGGTCGGTTCTCTTTACGGCGACGGTCGACTCGGGCGACGAGCGTGCGCAGGACGGCAAGTCCGGCTTCGTCTATACGGTTGATGTTCCCAAAATGGATGAGAACGGCCGCCCCGTCTATGACAACAGCGGGAATCCCATGATGGAGCAAAAGTCCGTGGCATACGACCCGGACGCCCATTCCAAGATCGTCGCGCTGCTCGATGAGCGTGCGGCCGCCAATGGCGATATGCGTGAGCTCTTCTTGGAGTGGCGATATGTGGGCGCCGATGGTGATACGAAGCCTTGGGATGTGTTTAAGGACGAGCCAATTAAGGGCGACATGGACCTGTATCCCGTTACATATCGCGTGGTTGCCAAAGATACGTCTGATCCCGCGAAGTCCGAAACCATGACCGCCCAGCTTAAGTGGCTGCTCGATCCCGCCGCCGCCAACACCGTCGATGACAGTGCCGACAAGGCGCCGTTTAAGGTCTGCTTTGCCAAGCCGTTTATGGGAACGCGGCTGACCGTTACGGTAATGCGGGCAAGCTACGGGCCTGGTACAGAGGGTGTTTCTGTGGCGGAAGAGCCCGTAAACGGCAAGTTTGTCTCGCTCTACAGCCTTGGTTCGGGTGACGGCTCGTTCGACCTGGCCAACCGTCTGGAGTCCAAGAAGACGGGCGAGGGCGATCAGGGCCCCGGCAAAGCCGTGTTCAACTTTGCCCAGACTCATGCGCTGACGATCGTTAAAAAGACGACCGATGCCAGCGCTATGGGGCAAACGTTCCGCTTTAAGGTAACGCGAAAGATGTCGCAGGATTCTCCTGCCGAGACGCGCATGGTCGAGGTGAAAGTTAGCGAGCAGCGCGACGAAAACGGTGAAACTTGCTATGTCGGCAGCGTGCAGTTCGCCGCTCCGGCTGGCATCTATACCGTCGAGGAAGATACGGCTTGGGCATGGCGCTACCAGGGTGAGCTGAGCACGCCGGGCAAGGCGCCCGGTAAAACTGCCGAGCTGACGATTTCGTCTGCATCGAGCGCGAACGATGCCACGTTCACCTGCACGAACACGCGTGTGAACGACAAATGGATCGACGGCAGCGATCGTGCCCATAACGTTTGGAGCAACGGCAACGTAGCAAAGAAGGAGGATTAGCATGTCCAAGCGCAAGCGCATCATCGCCTTGCTGGTGGGGGTTATCCTCCTGGCCGGTACGGCAGGCACGTTGGCCTGGCTTTCGGTTACGGGCGTGCTGGTCAACCAGTTCGGCATCGGATCGGTGACGCCATCGGTTCAGGAAACGCTCAACGGCAAAGTGAAAAGCGATGTCAAGGCGAAGAACACGGGTACTGCGCCCGCCTATATTCGTGCTGCAGTGGATATCTACTGGCAGGACCAGGATGGCGCACGCCTGTGGGATGAGCCAGTTGCCGGCACCGACTACGTCATTGACTGGGGCAGTGTGTCCAAGGCATCTGCTTCCAACACCGCCTCGTCTTGGGTTGTCGCGTCCGACGGGTACTACTACTGGACGTCTCCCGTTGCTCCGATGGGCAAAACCGATGTGCTCATCAAGAGCGTGACTGAGCAGAAGGCAGATGGGAAGAACCTGGTCGTTGACATTTCGACCCAAGCAATTCAATCCACGCCCGACGATGCAGTTGCAGAGGCATGGGGCTGTACAGTCAAGGATGGCGTGCTGGTGCCGCCGCATGGAGGTGCGTAGGTATGGCTTCTCCGATTCGTAAAGACGTTGTGTGTTCCTTGCGCTGCGTGATGGCGGCAATCGTCTGCCTTATCGCGCTTGCCGTTCCTGCACGTGCGTTTGCTGACGTTCCCACGATTGCCTATGACGGAAATGCACGCCAGCTAACGGTATCGGGAGCGACGGACTCCTCGGGGGAGCCCGATCTGTTTCCAGCCTTTAAAGATCTAATGCCCGGCGATGTACGCGAGCAACAGATTGGGGTTCGTACCACGGGTGTAAAGTCCCAGGTACGTGTGTTTGTGCGGGCTGTTGTCGATCACGAGACGGCACATCTGCTATCGCCCATCACCTTAACGGCGACTGTGGGCGATGCCTCTGCAGGTTGGCTCCAGACAGGAACACCGGGCAGCGTGTTCGCCTATCCCACGCAAATCGCCACGTTTACGAGCGATGACAGCACGGTGCTTAATCTGCAGCTAAGCGTTCCGACGTCGGTGGGCAACGAGCTTGCCGACGCAAACAAGACCATTCGCTGGGAGATTACCGCCGAGGACGATGGCGAGAAGATTCCCGTGCAGTCTGCTGACAGCAAGAAGCCCGGCTTGCTTGGTCTGGCGGCAACGGGCGACAACACGCTCACGTTGCTTTTAGTTTTGCTAACTCTTGCCAGCATCGCTTTTATAGCCGCGCTACTTTTGTCCCGGAGGGATAAGTACTAGGTCCATCTTCTAAACGCAACGCCCTCCCGGGCGGCTGGCACGAAGTTCCCTGCTCTACAGTCCTGCGCAAGACGAAGGCCACATTAAGTGGCCTTCTTTGCGTGCGGAACTCGCGATGAACTTCGAGCCCGCCGCTCGGGAGGGTGTCTCTTTATTGATAGAAGGCCTAATAAGCTGATGATTTTATGCCTGGATGTATTCGGAGTGGGACGGGCTTTCCGGATGGGCGGTGTTTCGGAAAGTGTGTCCCAGAATCGGCGCTCAGAGTGGTCCCCACTTTCCGGTTGATGTCTTGTCCGGAAACTATGTCCCGGAATTAAGGCTTGGAATGGGATGCACTTTCCGGTTGAGAGCCTTAGCGGAAAGTGCGACCCGGAATTTACTCTTGAAGTGGGATGCGCTTTCCCAACAGGCCCTCAAGCGGAAACTGCGTCCCATTCCGAAGGCAGATTCCGGGACACACTTTCCGAATACAAAGAAGGCCACTTAATGTGGCCTTCGTCTTGCGCAGGACTGTCCGAGCAGGGAACCTTACGTTCCGCGCCGCCGGGCAGACGAACCAGTTAAGACGTGTCGCTATTTGATCTTGGTCGTGCCCGGCGCCAGGTTGGGGTCGGTCTCGTTGGCCTCGGTCTGGAAGTGCTCGGTGTAGACGTTCTTGCCGTCGCGGAACATCTCGTAGTACTGCATCTTGGCGTAATCCTCGCGCGCCTTGGTGGCGGCTGCGGCAGCGGCGTCGTCACCGGTGACGTTGGAGGAAAGCGCCCAACGCAGGCTGGCGTCCTCGTAGCCGACGGAGTTGATGGCGGGCAGCGACTCGCGCAGTGTCATATGCGCCTTCTGATAGTCGGAAAGCGGGGCGCCGATCAGCTGCATCAGCTGGGTGGACAGGTAGTTGGTGGACAGGTCGTCGACCTCACTCGTCTGGTCGCAACCGGCAACGTCGTAGTTAGCCCAGATGATGTAGTCAGTCTGCCACAGGCGTTCCTGGTGCGTGGCATCATCCTCGCCGGTAAACCACTTGTCGTTGAACTTGGACGGGAAGAACGGCTGGTGGTCGCCCCAGAACACCACGACAACCTTACGGTCGAGCTTGCTCAGGGCGTTGAGGAAGTAGCGAAGCGCCTGGTCGGACTGCTCGATGCACGAGACATACTCGTCGACATCGGAGAGCGTACCGTCCTCGACGGTCTTGGCGTCCAGGTCCGTCGTGTCGATGTTCAGGTGCATCTGCTTGTCGACCGGCAGCAGGCCCGTGTCGTAGCCCGAGTGGTTCTGCATGGTCACGTCGAAGATAAACTGCGGATCGGCGTTCTGATCGAGCAGCTCAAGGATCTTGTCGTAGGTTGCCTGGTCGGTCACCATGCCGCGCAGGGTGTCGGCTCCCTGGAAGTCGTTGATGGACAGGAACTGGTCAAAGCCAAAGTCCTTATAGACGTTCTCGCGGTTCCAGTTGGTCGCGTGGTTGGGGTGCATGGCCGTGGTGGAATATCCGAGCGACTTGAACTGCTCTGCCAGGTTCCCGGTCGTCTCCATGTTGTAGATGGTGTAGGGGTACACGCCCGAGCCCAGGTTAGCCATGGAGTTGCCGGTCATAAACTCAAACTCGGTATTGGCGGTACCGCCGCCGTAGGCGCTCACATAGAGCTTGCCGCGGCTGAGGCAGTTGGACAGGTTCTTAAAGTACTGCGGGCCCTCGTAGCCGGCGCGCATGTTCTGGTAGATGGACAGGTCCGAGAAGGTCTCGTTCATGATGGCGATAACCGTGGGCTTCTCGCTGTCGAATTGCTCCTTTGCGGCGGTGCGCTCGTCGCTCTTGGCGGCGTCGGACTTGTCGTAGGCCTTGGCGTACTTTTTGAGCGTGGCCTTGGCGTCATCGACAGAATAGTCGGCGGGTTTGGGCGGCTTGATGGACTGCGCTGCACTAATAAAGGCTGGCAGATAGCCCTCGCGCCAGTAGCTCTCGAGCGGGCGCCAGGTGTAGACGGTGATGCCGAGGGTGTTGTAGTAGTCGATGAGGGTGACGTGCGCGGTCACGCCGCCCAGGCACAGCACCGCCACGAGCAGGTTGGTGAGCAGCATGCGCTTGGCGTTGGCGGCGCCCTTCTGGCGATGCGGCGCGACCAGGCCGGCGTACTCGCACAGCAGCATGGCGATGGCGGTAAAGCTCATGGACAGCACGCAGAACAGCGAGATCGAGAAGGTGTAGCCGTTGCCGGCGACCGCGGCGGCGGTGGAGATGGCCGAAAGGTCGCCCGGCTGGATCGGCATGGATTTAAACGTGATGACGAAGAACTCGGCAATGCCCAGGACAAAGAGGGCAAAGGCCAGGACCGCGGGAGCTGCGCCGTGGCGCTGGAATAGGAAGAACAAGCCGGTCATGAGCACGGTGATGATGGCCCACTCGAGCAGGATGCACAGGGGGTAGACCCAGGTAAAGTCGTGGTTGGACGAGACCTCCAGGCCCAGCAGCGCAAAGACGCCGGCGAGCAACAGGCACAAGACGGCGGCGACGAGCGGTTTGCCCACAAAGGCGCCGCGCAGGCGGGCGAGCTTGCCGGTGGGGGCGGGCGCGTCGGGCTCGGCGAACGCAAAGACGCGCGGGGCGATGCGGTCGCGGGCGATGCTGGCCCAAGCGCATCCGGTGAGGATGGCATTGGTCAGGATGAGCATCACAAAGGCGAGCGGCTCGTTTTGGGCGACGAGGCCAATGGCGCCCCAAATGGTCAAAAAGAGCTGGAACAGGCCGAAGGCGACGCTCCACCCAAGAGCGCTTTTGGCAACGGTGCCCGACTTTGCGCAAATGGCCTTGGCCTCGCGCAAGACAAGGTAGACGGTCGCCGCAAGACCGACGAGCGAGATGGCGGCAGCGAACATGCTGAGACTCCTCACAAACTTAAAACCTACGAAAGCGGGGATTAACCCGATTGTTACCGAGATATGCGCAGCATTTGACGGCTGCGTACAACAACCAGCCATAATAACGCGCGAGTATGGCGGTGTTGCGCAATGGAGTGCCCACCTGCGCGATAATGGACGGGAATTACACGGAAACGTAAAGGCTTCTTAAAGAAATGGCGAGGGTAGGGCGATGAGCGAGCAGGTTTGCAAGGCGGACATGGGCGGCGACGGAGCTGCGGTCGTGGATACGTACGGCTATCCGGTCGAGACTACGGGCAACGCGGTACTGGACATTTTGGAGCACCGTTCGTCCACGCGCGCTTTTGCGCGCGATGACAGCGACCGTCCCGTGGCGGTGACCGACGAACAGCGGGCGGCGATTCTGCATGCGGCGAGTCGCGCGCCGTCGGCAGGCGCCATGATGATGTATTCCATCGTGAGCATTCGTGAGCAGGCTACGCTCGATCGTCTTGCCGACCTGTGCGACCACCAGCCCATGATCGCCAAGGCGCCCTGGGCACTCATATTTGTGGTCGACTATGCCAAGTGGATCGATCTGTTTGAGCACGTGGGCTGCTTTGAGCCCGAGTTTGTCGAGCGCACGGGCAAGGTGCCCCGCCGCGCGCCGGGTTTGGGCGACTTTGCCATCGCGGCGCAGGATGCCGTGATCGCTGCGCAAAACGCCGTGGTTGCCGCCGAGGCCCTGGGGCTGGGGAGCTGCTACATCGGTGATATCGTCGAGAATGCCGAGGAAGTCGCCGAGTTGCTGGACTTGCCTGCCTATACCATGCCGCTGTCGATGCTCATCATCGGCACGCCCCGCAAGGAGCGCCCGGCAATCGCGCATCCCGTGGTGAACCTGGTGCACGAGGAGCACTACTGCCGCGCCGATACCGCGACCATGGATGCGCAGGTGGCCGAGATGGACGCGATGTTTCGCCCGCACGCCCGCGAGGTGGGCGAGCGCGTCATCGACATCTACACCCGTAAGCACACGAGCCCCTTTATGGCCGAGATGAGCCGCTCTATGGAGTGGTGGTTCAAAAACTGGCTCGGAAAATGACGAATGTGACAAAGGGGGCGTCCCCTTGTCGCATTCCATATCGCCGTGGTGGCCTAAAGGCCGCATAAATGTTTATCTAGCTGGGAAAACGGTGCCATTAAAATATGGGCTGATTACATATAATCCCGTCGAACGTTAAAATTGGGAGGAAACCGGCTTATGGAACAAAAGGCAAAGGAAGTAGCCTCGCACGCTGCGATTCCTGTGAGCATCTCGGCGATGCTCGTCACGCTGGGCGTGGTGTATGGCGATATCGGCACCAGCCCCATGTATGTAACCAAGGCGCTCGTTGCCGGCAACGGCGGCATCGGAAGCGTCACGCAGGAGTTCGTGCTCGGCGCGCTCTCCCTTGTCGTGTGGACGGTCACGCTGCTGACGACCGTCAAGTACGTGCTGATCTCGCTGCGCGCCGACAACCACGGCGAGGGCGGCATCTTTGCCCTGTACAGCCTGGTCAAGCGCTGCGGCAAGTGGCTCATCATCCCCGCCATGCTGGGCGGCGCGGCGCTCCTCGCCGACGGCATCCTGACGCCTGCCGTTACCGTCACCACGGCCATCGAGGGCCTGCGCACCATCCCGGCGGTCCATGCCGTGCTCGGTGACGACCAGGGTCGTGTCGTCGCCATCACGCTTGCCATCATCATCGCGCTCTTCTTGGTGCAGCGCATCGGCACGGCCAAGATCGGTCACGCCTTCGGCCCCATCATGACGCTGTGGTTTTTGTTCTTGGGCGGCACGGGCCTGTTCTTTGTCTGCCAGTATCCCGCGGTGCTGCTGTGCCTCAACCCGTTGCGTGGCATCGCTTTTCTGCTGAGCCCCAACAACCATGCGGGCATCATGATTTTGGGCAGCTGCTTCCTCGCTACCACCGGTGCCGAGGCACTCTATTCCGACATGGGCCATGTGGGCCGCGGCAACATCTATGCCACCTGGCCGTTCGTTAAGTGCTGCCTGCTGCTGTCCTACATGGGCCAGGGCGCGTGGCTTATCAACAACGCCGGTAACCCGGAGCTCATGGGCATCGCCGACCTCAACCCCTTCTACCAGATGCTCGCCCCGGGTCTGCGCCCCTTTGCCGTCGGCCTTTCCACCGTCGCGGCCATCATCGCCTCGCAGGCGCTCATCACCGGCGCATTCTCGCTGGTGTCCGAGGCCAGCCGCCTGGACCTCATGCCGCATATGCAGGTCTTCTATCCTGCCGAGACCAAGGGCCAGCTCTACATCCCCATGGTCAACAACGTCATGCTCGTGGGCTGCGTCGTCGTGGTGCTGCTGTTCCAGAACTCGGCGCATATGGAAGCCGCCTACGGCCTTGCCATTACGCTGACTATGATGTGCACCACGCTGCTGCTCTTCTTCTACCTGCACGAGGAGCGCAAGCTCAAGGTCGCGCCGTGGATCTTTGCCGCCTTCTTCCTTATGCTCGAGGGCTTCTTCTTTGTGAGCTCGCTCACCAAGTTCTTCCACGGCGGCTATTTCACCATCCTTATGGCCGCGCTCATCATGGGCATCATGGTGTGCTGGTACAACGGCACGGCGGTCGAGCAACGTCAGTTTACGCTGCTGCCGCTGCGCAGCTATCTGCCGCAGCTCAAACGCCTGCGCGACGACGATCGCTACGAGCTCATGAGCGACAACATCGTGTACCTGACCAAGGACACCAACACCGACTATATCGACCGCGATATCGTCTACTCGATTTTGGACAAGCACCCCAAGCGCGCTCGTGCCTGGTGGTTCG
Source organism: Coriobacteriaceae bacterium (assembly GCA_902363875.1). Classification (GTDB taxonomy): domain Bacteria; phylum Actinomycetota; class Coriobacteriia; order Coriobacteriales; family Coriobacteriaceae; genus Collinsella. The sequence continues at coordinate 39,327 of CABJBO010000005.1, forward strand.
TGAATGTCGAGACCATGGACGAGCCGCATACCTTTGCCTACTCGGTCGAGACGTTCGGCACCGACTACGTATTCCGCGTGCATCTGTACCTGGGCTATAAGATCAACCAGCGCGTCAATGCTTACCTGCGCCAGGTTGTTCAGGACCTGGCTGCCAGCGGCGAGCTGCCGGCGCAGACGCACGATTACTCGGTCTACAAGGATCCGGGCAACATCGGTACGTTTAAGTTCGTCATGATCCGCAAGCTGCTGGCGCCCGAAAGCGACGTGGAGCCCAGCGAGCGTACGGCCATCACGCTCAAGTACATCATCCGCCGTGCTGCCGGCACCCCCGCGCGCTGGTACGGCCTGGAGAACTCCAACGTGAGCTTTGAGTACGTGCCGCTGTTCACCAAGTTTAAGGCCGTGAACAAGATGCAGCGTCTGGCCCCCGACGAGCGCCCGTAGTCGACGTCTGCTGTTTGTCTAGCGACCGCACGCTGCAAGGCTATACACTTGGAACCACCACAAGGAGGCCACCACCGCAAAGGTGCCAGTCCCCTTTGTGGTGGTTTCTGTTTTGAGAGAGGGGCGGGGCGCTGATGGACGTCCGTGCGGACGGCGATATTGCCGAGAACTTTTGGTGGCGGCGTACAACGCTGACGCGTCGCAGCCCTCTGTATGACGCCTGCGTATCGGCGGGGCTGCTAGCCGCGGCGACGATTGTGGGCGCGCTGCTCGACCATCCGGGGCTCGCGCCGAGCATCATGATCGTCTATGTGTTCGCCGTGCAGCTGTGCGCATTCTTTACCTGGAGCCGCCTGTATTGCCTGCTGAGTTCGGCTGCCGCCGTGGCGCTCTACAACTTCCTGTTTGTCGACCCGCGCTACTCGCTGTCGTTTATCGACCGCGTCTATCCTGGCATGTTCTTCATCATGTTTTCGGTCTCGCTCGTGTCGAGCTCGATTTCGCTTGCCCTGCGTCGTGCCTTGGCGCAGGCCGCCGCCAGCGACCGGCGCACGCAGATGGTGCTCGAGACCAACCGCATGCTGCAGCGCTGCGCCGATCAGCAGCAGATTGTCCATGCTATGGCAACGCAGCTGGCACGTCTTTCGGGCTGTCCAGTCGTGTGGTACAGCGCCGACGCCGAGGGCGATGACCTGCTGCCGCGTGCGACATACACGGCCGTGGGCGATGTCGCGCCGGTGCATGAACTGGCGCCGCAGATGCCGCCGCGGCTCTCGGCGTCCGCCTATGTGGGAACGCCGCTCGATGCCACCTACGGCGGCTCGGCGTTCTACGGCATCTACCTGACCGTGCGCTCGGGCGACACCATGGTGCGCGCGGGCGATCCCGCCTCGGTGGTGGGCGTGTTGGCTATCGTTGCCGAGCCCGACGTGCTGACGCACGAGGAGCGGACACTTTCCGATGCCATCGTGAGCGAAGGCGAGCTGGCACTCGATCGCGCCCGCGCCATGGAGGCCCGCGAGGAGGCGGCGGTGCTTGCCAAAAATGAGCAGCTGCGCGCCAATCTGCTGCGCTCCATCTCGCACGATCTGCGCACGCCGCTTACCAGTATTTCGGGTAATGCCGACGTGCTGCTCGATCAGGGTTCGACCGGCACCGCGGTGCTCGATGCCCAGACGCGCCGCGGCCTGCTGCTATCCATTCGCTCGGATGCGCTGTGGCTCAACGCCACCGTCGAGAACCTGCTTGCCATCACCAAGCTCGAGGGCGGCGGCATGCATCTGTCGACCACGCTCGAGCTTATGGACGATATCGTCGAGGAGGCGCTGCGCCATGTAAATCCGGCCGTGCGCGAGCACGATCTTAAGGTGGTGGCGAGCGATGAGCCGGCGCTCGTCAATGTCGATGCGCGCCTGATGGTGCAGCTGGTGGTAAACCTGGTGAACAATGCCATTACCTACACGCCCGCAGGCTCGCATATCGTGATCTCGATTGATGCCGGCGATGGACGCGTGGCGTGCTCGGTGGCCGATGACGGCCCGGGCATTGCTTCCGAGGACCGCGAGCGTATCTTTGAGTCGTTCTACACCGCCAACCATGGTTTGGCCGATAGCCGACGCAGTGTGGGCCTGGGGCTTTCGCTTTGCCGCTCCATTGCGCTGGCGCATGGCGGTAGCATAGAGGTTGCCGCGGCGGACCCGCACGGCTCGGTCTTTACGATCGAGCTTCCCGCCGCCGACGTTTCGTTTGATAAGGAGTAGCGCTGTGCCGAACTCTGCCGTGAAACCGCTCATCTTGGTCGTTGAGGACGATCCCGCCGTCCGCAACCTTATCGTCGCCGCGCTCGAGGCGCACGGCTTGCGCCATATGGCCGTGGAGACCGCACATGCTGCCATCGCCGCCGCCTCGTCGCAGGCGCCGAGCATTGTGCTGCTCGATCTGGGCCTGCCCGATATGGACGGCGTCAAGGTGGTGGAGTCGGTGCGCACGTGGTCGGGCATGCCGATCATCGTGGTCTCGGCGCGCAGCGAGGACGCGGACAAGATCCGCGCGCTCGATGCTGGTGCCGACGACTACCTGACCAAGCCGTTTTCGGTCGAGGAACTGCTCGCGCGCATTCGCACGACGCTCAGGCGCCTTTCGTATGCGCAAACGGGCGGTGTTGCCTCCGAGGGCTCGTTCGATACCGGCGAGCTGCATATCGATTTTGATGCCGGCATCGCCACGATGGATGGCGAGGAACTGCATCTGACGCCGATCGAGTACAAACTCCTATGCCTGCTGGCACACAACGCCGACAAGGTGCTGACGCACCAGTTTATCCTGCACGAGATTTGGGGTACGGCGACTAAGAGCGACCTGGCGAGTCTACGCGTCTTTATGGGCACGCTGCGCAAGAAGATCGAGTCCGACCCCGCGCATCCGCGCTATATCCAGACGCACGTGGGTATCGGTTACCGATTGGTCATCCAAGGCTAGATCGCCAACCACCATCCCAATATGAGTTGCGGTGAAATACGGTCTAAATTTGCCTAATTCCAGGCAAAACAGTCCGTATTCCACCGCAACTTTGTTATTTGCCCTTGGGCTTGCTGGCGTAGAACTTCTTCTTTTTGGGCTTGCCGGCGGAGTCAGGCTTGCCGTTGCCGCGCGGCCCCCGGTCGCCTGCCTGCGCGTGCGCGGGCGCCGCTGCGCGAGGCTTGCGGGCTTCGGGGTTGCGCAGCTCCTCGACGCGCTCGGCAATTTCCTCGGCGCTAAAGCCGACTTCGGCCATGGCGTCCTCGATGGGCAGGCGGCGCACGATGTAGCAGTGGTGCACCTTCTGGTTGCGCGCGAAGTCCTCGGGGATGGTCTGCGCCGTAATGTCCTCCAGCACCACGCCCGCGCGGGCGAGCTTGCGCGTTTCGGGGCGGAAGCCGCGCAGGTTGCAGCTAAAGATGGCATGGCCGCCCTGCGCGAGCAGGCGCGATACGCCGGCCAACAGCTCAACATGGTCGCGCTGGACATCCCAGGTGCGGCGGCCCATCTTGGAGGAGTTCGAGAACGTGGGCGGGTCGACAAAGATCAGGTCCCAGCGGTTGCGCGTCTGGCGCTGGTCGCGAATCCAGGCGAGCACGTCGTCGCGCACAAAGTGGTGTTGCGATCCCACAAAGCCGTTCTGGCGCATGTTGCGCTCGGCCCAGTCCAGGTAGGTGTTGGAGAGGTCGACCGTCACGGTTTCCTCGACGCCGCCGTCGGCCGCATAGCAGGTAGCGGTGCCGGTGTAGGCGAACAGGTTGAGGAAGCGGCGTGCCTGCTTGGCGTGCTCGCGCACCAGATCGCGCGTGACGCGGTGGTCCAAGAAGATGCCCACGTCCAGGTAGTCGTCAAAGTTGACGGCAAAGGTAAGACCGCCTTCCTCGATGAGCGGCAGGCGACGGCGCGCGATGTTGGCGCGCTCGCCCGAGCCGCCCTTGCCGGCGCCCTGCTTGCCGTACTGCGAGCCGCCGCGCGAACGCATGCGTGCCTTGGCGTGCACGTGCTCGGCCGGAACATCCAGGATGCGCGGCGCGATGGCCAAGATATCGAGCATGCGGGCCTGGGCCAGCGCGGGGTCGATGGTCTTGGGCGCGGCGTATTCGGCGATGACGAGCCAGCGGCCCGGCGTCTGCGGGCATCCCTCGTACAGGTCGATGGCGGCGGAGTAGTCGGGTAGGTCGGCATCGTAGACGCGGTAGCAGCTCACGCCCTCGCGCTTGGCCCACTTACGACGCAGGCGGGCGTTCTTGCGCAGGCGGTTGGCGAACTGCTCCGACTCGGGGATGAGCACGGGCAGCGGCTTGCCGTCGCCTAGGTCGAGCGTGGCGGCGGGCTCGGGCATGGGGGCGTCGGCGGCTTCGTCTTGGGCATTTGCGGTCTGCTCCTCGGCATCTGCGTTGGTCGCAGCCTCAAACGCTGCGGCGGCGTGGTCGAGCGAGGGCCAAACCTCGATAGTCGCCTCTTCGTTGTTGGGCATGACGGCAATGGAGCGCACGGGCTCGGCATGGAGCGCGCGGGCCATAAGGCCGTCGCGGGTGAGGGCGGCGACCGGCGCGGCGGTAAGCTCGGGCGCGCGACGCAGCTCGCCGACCAGCGTCATGGCGTCATGCATAAGCGACAGCGGTGTCTCGGTCGTATCCGCGACGAGGGCGGCACCGGCGACGGCGCCCGCGTGGTCCAGTACGGTGGCAGATTTGGCGGCGCAAAAATCGACAAAGCGCTTGTAGCCGGCACACGTAACCATGCGCTCAGCGGTCTTGCGTGCGGCGGGGTCAGCATCTACGGCAACGATGCGCGCCTGGCGCTCGCGCGCTGCCGTCTCGCGCTCGCGTGCCTCGGCACGCAGCCGCTCCCACAGGTCGGCATCATGCAGCTGCCAGCCCTCAAAGCCCCAGCGCTCGCGGGCGGCGCCCGGGGCGCGGTCGTTCAGAATATTCACGGCTTCCAGCAGCAGGCCGCCGCCGGCGCACGAGGCGTCGATCAACGTGGGTAGAGCCTCGTTCTCGTAGTCGTCGGCCGTCAGCTCGCGCTCGCACAGCGCGGTCCAGCCGACCTGCGCCAACACCAGGGCGGCGTAGTCGGGGCGTAGCACGTGCGTGCCCTCGCCAGCGCGGGTCGCCGCGGGCGGCAGACGCTTGAACAGCGGGTCGCCTGAAAGGTCTAGGCTGATGCTCGCGCGACGTTGGCGCAGCGAAAGCAGCAGGTGGACATCGGGGTCGGCAGCATCGACATCGGCGCGACGGCCCGTGGTCTCGGCCAGGCGGTCGCACAATGCGTCCTTGGCGCGCAGGGCCGAGAAGCGCGTGTTGCGCAGCTGCTCGGTCACACCACGGGCAGTGATGGCAATGGTGGCGCCGGGGCGGACGATGTTTTCCCAGGCAATGTCGTAAACGCCGTCGTACAACGCATCGGCATCCTGCGCCTCAAAGCGCCCAAGCACCACAAACACGCGGCTGGCCAGGCGCGACCACAGACAGGCGCGGTAGCCTTCTTCGATCTCGCCCTCAAACGTAGCGCGGCCCTTCAGGCGGCGTACATGCGAAAGCCCGAGCCGTTTAAGCTCGTCGGCGAGTGCGGACTCAAAGCCCTCGGGGCAGCTTGCGTAAAATTCCATGGGTGACCTCTCTGGTTGCGTCGCTCCATTATATGATGGATGCTTCGTTTGCCATCGCCCTCGAAAGGAACCCATATGATTGATGCGTGCCCCTTGATTCCCATTTTCATTGCAACAGCCTCAGGACTCGGGGCCTCGCACAGGCTCCCGCCGCCTTACAGAACTGAAAGCTGGGCGTAGGGCAAATCCATGGCACGTGACCTGCGATTGCTCGGCCATAGATGGCGTAATCGAGGCTAAGGGAGGGCATCATGCGCAAGGGAAACGAGAGCTGGTTCTGGCACGCGAACGACATGGTGGTGGCGGGCGACATGAACCCCGTGGTCCGCGTCCTGTGGGCCGCGCTCATCGTAGGCATCGGCGTCGCGACGATGGCCACGCTCTGGATCGTCACGAGGTAGCGCGCCACGAACGGATGACGAGGCACGCGGCGCATGCCACGCTGGCGGAACCCTAGCCTCGCTGCTGGACAATCTGTTCGATGAGCTTCGCGACGGAGTCCTCGGCTGCGTTCCCGATCAGGTGATGGGCCGCGGCCTTCGCCTCTGGCATCGCGCCCGCGACTGCGTAGGAGTTCGGCACCTTATCGAGGAGCGTCACGTCGTTTTCCGAGTCTCCGATAAAAGCGACCTCGTCCAGCGTGACCCCAAGGCTGCCGAGAAGCGCGTCGAGTCCGTTTACCTTGCTCCAGCCAGCCGGAACAACATCGAGGAAGAATGGGACGGGCGAGGGGAAATCAAGTTCTGGGCAGGCTTCCTTGCATCGACTCCGAACGACTTCCGTCGGGGCGGAGCTGACGTTGACGAAGATGCCGGCGGTTATGACGTCACGGTTCGTGGGCACGTCTCCGAGCGCCATGTCTCTTCCGGAGTCCTTAACGACTTCCAGGGCGAATTCGTCGCCAGGCTCGACGGCGCAGAGGAACTGCTCGCAGCGCTTGCCTGTCTCATCGACATCGGCGACTAGCCAGAGTGACGTCCCCGCGTAGGGGCGTACAGCGCTATCGAGCTTGACGAGGGCCTCCGTCGAGAGCGTCTTTTTGAACACGAGTTCGCCGCTGGAGAAGACCTTCTTTCCGTTGGCCATGATGCCGGTCGAGAAACAGCGCGCGTCGCCGTCAAAGGCATCGGCCAGGTCGGCGTAGTCGCGCCCGCTTGCGGGGCCGAACGCGATGCCCGCATCGAGCGCCGAAAGAATCGCGCTGTGCGTGCGCTCCGATACGACCCTTGAGCCAAACGGCAACAGGGTCCCATCCATGTCTGCGAGGATGAGCTTTATCAAGGGGTCCTCCCGTTTCGGTCTGGGCATCGGTGCGCCGGCGTGCGTCGTCCTAGCTGTATTGCTTGTCTCCCATGAGATTCTTCGAGATGATCCTGTTAAACTCTACCGGGTCATCCCAGCAAGAGGTCAGGAAGAGGAACAGCAGCTCGATGACGAAGTTGATCGAGCTGTGCGAGAAGGCGATCTCGGTTCCGGTGATGGCCTGATCTCGCGAGATGGCTCGGATGATATGCGTGGCACGCTTCGCGAGCGGCGTATCCGGGTTGTCTGTGATCATGATGATGGGGGTGTTCGAATCCTCGGCAGAGTCGAATATGTTGACGAGGCGCTTCGAGTATCCGGACGTCGAAATGACGAGCAGAACGTCATTCTCCTTGAGGCTGGTTGCGACGGAGACCATGGCTTCGGTGGTACTGGGGCAAAACGCTCTGACTCCAACCTGCGAGAGCTTGAACGCCGCGTTTACGCCCATGTTAATCGAGTTGCCGACGCCCGCGATCAGGACGAGGTTGGCGTTGTGGAGCAGATTGACGACTGCCGAAAAGTCATCGGAGTCAATGAGCGAGGCGGTTTGGGAGAGCTCCTTGACCTTGTGAGACAGGACGTACTTGATGGAGCCCTCGACGTCGTCCAGAGTAATCCTGCCGTCCGTGGCCTTTTCTTCGCCGGATGCCCTGCTGATGGATATGCCGAGCGCCAGACGCATGTCCGAATAGGTTCGGTAGTCAAGCGTCCTTGCGAATCTCGAAACAGACGCCGGTGACGTACCGGTTTCTGCGGCGAGTTCGCGGACGGTCATCGTTGCGACATCCGACGGGTGGTCGAGCACATACGTTGCGATTGCCTTCTCCGAGGGGGATAGGCTGCTCATGACCGCGCAGATGTGGCTGAGCACATCCCCTGTCTTATCCATGGTTACTCCTTGGTCCTAGCTTGCTTTGTATCTTAGGTCAAGAGAGGTGAAAAATAAGCGAAATGTTTCATCAGCGGTGAAATAGCGTTTCACCGCTGATTTCCTACCGTTCACGGTAAATCGGTACTTCCTCGGCGCAATCTCAGCTTGAGCTGCTATCTTATGAGCCGTGAAACAACGGCACGAAAACGATGAAACAACAGAACATTGTTTCAACGCCTCGCAACTCCGTTTCACGCTAGATGGTGAATCACTTCGAAGCCCAGACAGGCACCCGGCGAGCAAGAAGGGAGAAGCACGATGCACAACGCCAAGACAAACGCAAGCATGACTTCGCTGTTCTTCGCGAACGTACTCTACTGGGTCTGCGCGGGCGTGTACTCGCCGTTTCTCTCCGCTCACTACACGAGCCTCGGCCTCAGCGCGGCCCAGACCGGCATTCTCCTCGCGGCGACCCCGGTGTGTGCGCTCGCCATCCAGCCGCTCTGGTCGACGATCGCCGACAAGCTCGGGCGCCGCCGCGCGGTCATCGTGGCCCTCTGCCTTGCGGCGGCGGTACTCGCTCCGCTGTATTACCTGGCGTCGACGTTCGTCCCGGTCCTTCTCGTAACCTTTGCATTCTCGGCGTTTTTCTCGGGGCTCCTGCCCCTGAGCGACTCCCTCGTCATCGAGCTCGCGGATCGCTCTGGCCTGGACTTTTCTCGCATTCGCATGGGTGGCACTATCGGCTATGCCATCGTCGTCCTGATCGTCGGTCGGCTGCTCGACATGGCTCCTCAAATCCAGTTCACGGTGGTCTCCGCCGCGCTGGTGGTCTTCGCGGCTCACATGTGGCGCCTCCCCGAGGCGGGAATTCGCGCCAATGCCGCGGACGATCCCAAGGTCTCCCACGGAAAGGGCCTCCTCTCGCTGTTCACCAGCAATGAGATCGCCTTCGTCTTGGTCTTCGCCTTCATCAGTTCGGCCGCGATTGGCTTCATCGGGGCGTTCTTGGGCCGCTACGCGGTCGAGCTTGGCGAGGGTCAGAACCTCGTGGGCGTCCTGAGTGCGGTCTCCGCTGCGAGCGAGATCCCCATCCTGCTCGTTTCCTCCAAGCTGGTCAGGCGCTTCGGCGAGATGAACCTCCTGATCTTTTCCTGCTTCATGGCGGCGCTCAGGCTCGTGCTTGTGGGCACCGGCATCGTCCCGGTCATGGTCTGCGGCCAGCTGCTGCAGAGCGTGAGTTACATGACCGTCTACTACTCCTGCGTTACCTACATTGCCAACCACACTTACGAGGATTGTCGCGCTCGAGGTCAGAGCGCCTTCGCGATGGTCCAGAGCGGTCTGTCCGTCGTGGTTGCGAACCTGTTTGGCGGTTGGGCGTGCGATGCGCTCGGCACGCACGCGGGTTTCCTGGCCTTCGCCCTCGCTTCAACGATTGCTGCAGTCGCTGCTCTTGTGGCGTACGTGCTATGGCGTCGAAGCGCGGCGCCGCAGCCTGAGGGCCAGGCGGCCGCATAGGCTCCACCGCGCCTCGCAAGCGCCTGCCTGCCTCGCGCTTCGCTTCGTGTTCAACCAGCTGACGAGCTGAGAACTGTCCGATCCAATGATTATTCAGGTGAAAGGAAGACAAAGATGTCACTCATCAAGGTCAACGAGCTTCTTCAACATGCGACCGAGCACCACTATGGCGTGCCCGCGATTAACGTCATCAATACGGAGACCATCCGTTATGCGATCCAGGCCGCCGAGGATGAGCACATGCCCATCATCATCCAGTACTGGCCTGGCTTCGAGGACCACTGCGCCCTCGACATCATCGCCTTCGCCGCCCGCTATTACGCCGAGCGCGCGAGCGTGCCCGTCGCCGTCCACCAGGATCACTCCGCTGGTTACGAGATCGCCGTCAAGGGCGTCAAGGCCGGCTTCCCATCCGTCATGGTCGACGGCTCCTCACTTTCCTATGAGGAGAACTTCCAGCTCACGAAGGACGTCGTCCAGGTCGCCAAGATCTTCGACGTCGACATCGAGGCCGAGCTCGGCCATGTCGGCAACGGCTCTGACGCCAACGACTTCGTGAACAGCGACCACTACACCGACCCGAACCTCGCCGAGGAGTTTGTCGAGGGCACCGGTTGCGGCTCGCTCGCCATCGCCGTCGGCAATGCCCACGGCCCCTATGTCAAGGTCCCGAACCTCGACATGGAGCGCATCAAGGCCTGCAGGGAGGCCGTCAGCGTCCCCCTCGTCATGCACGGATGCTCCGACATCCCCGACGAGCAGCTCCAGGAGGCCGTGAACCTCGGCATGAGTAAGTTCAACATCGCCACGGAGTACTTCCGTTCCATGTACCGCGCCTTCGAGAAGGACATCAACTCCGGTAAGAACGACGGCAACGGCATAGGCCTCCTGATGGACGCCGCCCCCGACATGCGCGCGTTCGTCGTCAGCAAGATCCAGCTTCTGAACCCCAACCACTATTCGCTCTAGGAGAGACTCGATGAAGAAAGTTCTTGTCGCGTCGCACGGCCACCTCGCAAGCGGAATCAGGAGCTCGATCGGAATCCTGACCGGCATGGCGGACATGGTGGAGGCAGTTGACTGCTACGTGGACGACTCCGATTTCATCCCTCGCATCCAGGCCTTTATTGACTCGGTGGGCCCTGAGGACGAGGCCATCATCTTCACCGACATCTACGGTGGTTCCGTCTTCCAGAAGGTCGTCCTTATGGAGCCGGAGAAGCGCGGGATCGTCCACGTCACCGGTATGAACCTCGGCCTCGTGATCGAGACGCTCCTCGGCGCCGAGCCGGTCACGGCAGATTCGATCAAGCAGAGCGTCGAACTGGCGAGGGCGACGATGCAGGTCGTCGAGCCTCCGAGCAAGGCCGCGGACAACGAGGAGTCCGAGGGAGACTTCTTTGATTAGAGAGTACTAACAAGTAGAGAGAGGAAGCAATGATTGTTCAGGTTCGAGTCGATGACCGTCTGATTCACGGACAGGTCGCCCTGGTGTGGACCAAGGAGCTCAACACCACCAGGATCATCGTCGCCAACAAGCACGCCGTGGAGAGCGACGCCCTTCGCATGACGCTTTCCATGGGTACGCCGGCGGGCCAGAAACTCCTCGTCAAGGACGTTCCGGATGCCTGCCGCATCGCGAACGATCCGCGCGCGGACTCCATGCGCATCTTCGCGCTCACCAACTGCGTGCGTGACGTGCTTGAGCTCGTTAAGGGCGCGCCGGGCAAGATTGAGGGCGTGAACGTTGCCAACGTCGGCCGCTTCGACAAGTCCGATCCGGATAGCAAGGTCGCCCTCAACTCCACGATCATGCTCAACCCGGATGAGCTCGAGGCCGCGAAGGAGCTTTGCGAGCAGGGTATTCCGGTTTTCCATCAGCTTATCCCGTCCAATCCCAAGACTCCTCTCAAGAGTCTGATCGAGGCGGCGGGGAAATAAGGGGATTTGGCCAGGCGGCCAAATGAAATGAAAGAAAGGAAGTCAAATGGTTGGGTTGGCAATAATGGCCTGGTTGACCGTGCTGATTTGCTACGGCGGCAACTGGGTTCTCGGTCAGTGCATGATCGAGCGTCCTCTCGTGGTAGGTCTCGTTGCGGGCCTCCTGATGGGCGACGTCAAGACCGGTGCCATCATCGGTGCCTCTCTCGAGGCGATCTTCATGGGCGCGGTTAACATTGGTGGCGCTATCTCCGCCGAGCCTGTTACCGCGACCGCCCTCGCCGTCGCCTTCACCGTTGGCGCTGGTATCGACCAGGGTGCCGCCATCACACTGGCCGTTCCCGTGGGCGTCGTCACCGCATTTCTCTCGATCTTCATGAACAACGTGTTCCTCGCGTTCTTCGCAGCCACCTTTGACAAGATGGCCGCCGAGGGCAACGAGAAGGGCCTCGCGCTTCAGCACTTCGTTCTCTGGTTCGTTAAGTACGCCGCCTTTGGCCTCATCGCCTTCCTCGGCGTTTACCTTGGCGCCGAGCCCGTTGCCGCCATTGTCAACCAGATTCCGGCCAATGTCATGAGCGGCCTCAACGCCGTGGGTGCCCTCCTGCCCGCCGTTGGTATGGCGCTCCTGCTCCAGATGCTGTGGAGCACCGAGCTCAGCATCTACTTCTTCTTGGGCTTTACGCTCTACCAGTACCTCGGCCTCCCGATGATCGCCATCGCAGTTCTCGGTGTCATCATCGCGGTTGCCTCCGCCCTCCGCGACAAGGAGATCTTCGATCTCACCAAGAAGGGAGTGGCCACCCAGGCCGTTTCCGGCGACTCTGTAACCAGCGACGAGGAGGATTTCTTCGCATGAGCAACCTGACCAAGAATGTGAGCCCTGAAGACAAGAAGATGCTCAACAGCATTTTCCTGCGCTCCTTCTCCGTGTTCGCTTCCTGCGCCGGCGGTTCCGTCAAGGCTGGCGCCGACGGCTGGCTGTACTCCGTCCAGCCCGCGCTTAACCGCTACTATGCCGATGACCCCGAGGCTCGTGCCGACGCCATGAAGCGTCACACGACTTGGTACAACATTACCCAGAACGTCGGCACGTTCGCCATGGGCCTCGTCGCCTCCATGGAGAGGGAGAACTCGCAGCACGAAGACTTCGACACCGAGTCCATCGACGGTATCAAGGTCTCCCTGATGGGCCCGATGTCCGGCATCGGCGACGCAATCTTCTGGGGCGTCCTGCGTGTTATCGCCGCCGGCATCGGCATTAACCTCGCCATGAGCGGCTCGCCCCTCGGCGCGATCATGTTCCTGCTGATCTACAACATCCCGTCGATCCTCTGCCGATACTTCATGACCTACCTCGGCTTCAGCATGGGCACCAACTTCATCTCCGAGATGTACGAGGGTGGTCTCATGAAGCTCATCACCAAGGCGACCTCCACGATCGGCCTGGTGATGATCGGCGCCATGACCGCGGCGAACGTCCAATTCAACACGATCCTGTCCATTCCGGTTCAGGACTCCGACCCCGTCATGATCCAGACCTACCTCGACTCGATCTTCAAGGGCATCGTGCCTCTGGGACTTACGCTCGTCGTCCTCTGGCTCCTGCGCAAGAAGAACGTGAACGTCAACATCATCCTGGTCGGCATCATGGTTCTGGCGCTCGTCCTCGGCCTCGTGGGCATCGTGTAAGGCGGTTTCCGGATCATCCGAAGCCTGTTCAAGGCAATTCCTGGCGGCACGCGATCGAGGACATTCGACGCGTGCCGCCCCATTAGAAGGAGAGAATATGCGCTACACGCACCTCAAGAACTCCGACGTTGACGTCTCCCAGCTCGCCGTGGGCACCTGGGCGATCGGCGGCGACTCCTTTGGTGAGAACGATGACGCCGCCAGCATGTCCGCCATCCGCACCATGCTCGATCACGGCGTCAACCTCATTGACACCGCGCCGTGCTATGGCAACGGCGCGTCCGAGAAGGTCGTCGGCAACGCGCTCAGGGGCGTCGACCGAGAGAGCTACCTGCTCTCGACCAAGGTTGGCCTGATTACCAGCGCCGCCGGCTATGACCGCGACTCTTCGTTCAAGAACATCATGAGGGAGGTCGAGAGCTCGCTGCGCAATCTCCGCACCGACTACATCGACTTCTACTTCGTGCACTGGCCCGACGCCAAGACCCCGTTCTCCGAGACGATGTGCGCCCTCCAGCTCCTCAAGGAGCAAGGCAAGATTCGCCACATCGGCGTCTCCAACTTCACGACCGAGATGATCGAGGAGTGCGAGAAGGTCGCTCAGGTCGACGTCCAGCAGCCGCCCTACTCCATGGTCGACCGCTCCTCCGAGGACCTTATCAAGTGGGGCTACGAGCGTGGCATCGACTCCTTCACCTATGGCTCCCTTGGCGCGGGCATCCTGTCGGGCAAGTTCCGCGAGCTGCCGAAGTTCGAGGAGGGCGATGTTCGTGGCGGCTTCTACGACTACTTCCAGGAGCCCAAGTTCTCGCGCGTCCAGGAGCTGCTCAAGGTCATGGACGAGATCGCCGAGGCTCATGACAAGCCCGTGGCACAGGTCGCCGTGAACTGGAGCACCCAGAAGGAGTACGTGGGCACCGCGCTCGTTGGCGTGCGCACGGACGCCCACGCGATTCAGAACTGCGAGACGTTCGAGTGGGAGCTTTCCGCCGATGAGATGGCCAAGCTTGACGCCAAGCTTGACGAGCTGAAGATCGGCTAGCCATGGGCACCGAGGAGAGGAAGTACCCCACTTCCGAGCTTGAAGTGCTTGAGCGTGGATCTAGGGAGGTCGTGGAGCCCAACGGGCTGAAGCTCCTGCTGAAGCCCGTGCCGGGAGACGAGCGCGAGCGCGTGCTCGATCCGCGCGTCTACGCGCGCGCCCATGCGAAGCTCGCCGCCGGCCCGGCGCCGGCGGGGCCGGTGGACGTGATCGCGTGGCGCTCCGCTCCCAACAAGGAGACCCATGTCGTGAGGGGCTCGAACGTCGCCAAGAAGACCGTCGTCATGAACTTTGGCGACAGGGGCATTCCCCTGCACGTCTTCACGCCCGAGGGCCACGGGTGCGGCTCCGCCGCGCTCGTGTTCATCCACGGCGGCGGCTTCATGGTGGGCAACATTGGCCAGTACGAGAACTGCCTGCGCGACATCGCGGAGCGAACGGGCTGCGTCGCGATCTACCCGGAGTACCGCTTGTCTCCCGAGACGATGTTCCCCGGTGGTGTCGAGGACTGCGTGAAGACGCTCGACTGGCTTGTCGAGCATGCGGATGAGCTGGGTGTCGACGCGACGCGGGTCGCCGTGGCTGGCGACTCCGCGGGCGGAAGCCTGACCAACGCCGTCGTCCTCGACGGGTCCCATGCGGACAGGATCAAGCTCGTGGCCGAGCTGTATCCGCTCGTCGACGGCGGCCCCGTTCCGGAGGAATGGTCCTATGACCTCTATGAGATTGTGAACGACCAGAGGATCGAGGCTTTGAGCAGGGTGGATCGCATTCGCAATGCCAATGATGACCTGCCGCTGATGTACACCAACGGCAATGCGGAGGAGATGCTCGACCCGAGGGTGTCTGCCCTGTTCGCGGAGGACGTGAGCGCGTTCCCCCGCACGGTCATCATCTCTTCCGAGTATGACTACCTGCGCTATCAGGATGAGCTGTTCGCGAAGAGGCTGCAGGATGCGGGCGTTGATGTCACCGCGATTCGCTATCGCGGCTGCGACCACGGCTTCTTCGAGATGTACGGCGTGATGCCTCAGGCTGAGGACGTCTGCCGCGTCATCTCCGAGGAGCTTGCGAAGATCTAGAGGTTCGTCGCGGTGGCCTCCTGGACGAGTGACGGTCCGGCGGGATGCTAGGTGCGTCCCGCCGGACCTTTGCGTTGGCGGGCGCGTGTGGGGTTTGCCTCGGCGGTGCCGGATTGACTGGGAGACGCGTTTACCGCCGAGCTTCCAAGCGAGCCCAGCAAGCAAACCGCGAGCTGAGCCCCAAGGGCATCGACAAGGGCGTGGGCGTGGCGCGAGCGCTGGCGTATCTGGGCCGCGAGGGAAATGCGCGCACTTTTGGCTTCGGCGATTCGGGCAACGACCTGGGCATGCTCGCCGCCGTCGAGACGGCTGTTGCCATGGGCAACGCCATGCCCGAGGTCAAGGCGGTCGCCAACTACGTGACCGACGACGTCGCACACGACGGTACCGTCACCGCCATGCGCCACTTTGGGTTGATCTAGCGGGAACCGTCCAATTACCGTTCACCCGCGGCGGGCGGCTCAAATCGGCTCGCCCTGCAAAATCGTTTTGCCGCTGGAGGGTGTGCTCAAAAACGCTAAAGCGTTTATGCCGTTCGCCGAGAAGATAAAAAACCGCAGCTCACGCCTTGATAAACGTAGGTAAAGTGTTTAGCAGTTTAACGCCCATGTGCAAGCGAAAGGAATCAGGCAGATGGCAATCAAGGTGTTCGCTGACGGTGCAAACCTCGAGGGCATGCTCGACATGTACGAGAACGGCAACGTTCAGGGCTTCACAACCAACCCGTCCCTTATGAAGAAGGGCGGCGTGACGGATTACCGCGCATTTGCCAAGGAGGTCCTGGCCCACATCACCGATGTGTCCGTTTCGTTTGAGGTTTATGCCGACGACGTAGAGACCATGGAGGTCGAGGCACGCGAGATCGCTACCTGGGCCGAGAACGTCTACGTCAAGATTCCGTGCGTGACCACTAAGGGCGAGTCCACCGCCGAGCTGGTGCGCAAGCTTTCCGCCGACGGCATTAAGGTCAACGTCACCACCATCTTCACGCCCGCGCAGGTCGACGAGATGGTCGAGGCCGTTGACGCCGAGACGCCGTCCATCATCTCGCTCTTTGCCGGCCGTATCGCCGACACCGGCGTCGATCCCATTCCGTTTATGACGGAGTCGGTCAAGAAGGCCGCCGCCAAGCCAAACTGCGAGGTCCTGTGGGCGTCCACGCGCGAGCTCATCAACATTTACCAGGCCGAGGCCTGCGGTTGCCAGATCATCACGGTGCCCAACAGTATCCTGGCCAAGCGCAAGAACATCGGACGTGACCCGTACGAGGTCTCGCTCGATACCGTGCGCGGATTTGCCAAGGATATCGCCGCTCTGGGCTTCCATATCCTGCCGTAAGCAAGGGTACCCCCTGCGGCGACGTGCAAAATCGCGAATATTCAGCACGGTAAAGGCTTTTACCAGCTGGTTGAAGCACGGAACGGCCCCCGTTTTGGCTCTAATTGACGCTAAAACGGGGGCCGTTTTTGCTTTTATGGCTCTCTGAGGCACCGCGGGGCTATCGAGAGATGCTGAATATTCGCGATTTTGCACGTCGCCAAGAGGGGGAAGTCGGGCCCTACTCTGACCACTCGGACGTACTCTTACCCGAACCCGCTGCTTCATGGGACGGCATGTCATGCGTCTGAGCTGCGGTTTTCATGCAGCGGGTAG
This sequence comes from Coriobacteriaceae bacterium, assembly GCA_902363875.1. Lineage (GTDB taxonomy): Bacteria > Actinomycetota > Coriobacteriia > Coriobacteriales > Coriobacteriaceae > Collinsella. Next base: position 56,011 of record CABJBO010000005.1, read on the forward strand.
TCGGATTGCTGCTGAGTTGCTCGAACCTACTCGAACCTACTCTGTTCGAGCGGGGCCCAAATGGTAAGGGGCTATTAGGGGGCTGAAGAGCTATAGGGAGCTCGAAGAGATGACATCGGCTCCCGAGCGCATGACTTCCCCCAGCATCCTGATTCCTCGGTCAAGCTCGATCTGCTTTTCGAAATAGTCGGCGTGCTCAAGGAAGCGCTCGCGCAGGGTGCGCAGGCCTGCCGCCTTTTCCGACCTCGCGTCCGCATCGCTGACAATTCTATCGAAGCAGAGCACGAGTGCGGTGAAGTCGTGGATGACGGGGAAGCGCTTCGTAAGGGCGACGAGCTCCTGGTCGATTCCGAGCTCCTCCCGCGCGGCCGTCGCGATGGAGCCGACGGGCTTCTGTAGACGCTGCCCGATCGTGTTCAGAACGTTGCCGTTATGAGCGGCCGCGTTGCGCAGGGCCTTCACGGGGAACAGGAGCTGCTTGACGGATTCGGCCTCCTGGCTGCGTTCCCTCCTGAGGTCGTAGAAGTAGAACTTGTAAAGCGCGATGATTCCCCCGAAGGAGACGAGTTCCAGGTAGTTCCAGACGTACATGTCCTCGCGTCTGCCGTACTTATTCGCGAGGTCCCGGGTGTAGTTCGAGTCTCCGAGGTACGAGACGCTGCGCTCGAGGTGCTCCGGGTCTATCCCCAAAGTCTGATCCTCGGCGATGTGGAGCATCTCGAGGAAGAGCATCACCCGATCGCTGCCGCCCACCCCATCTAGCCGGTCGGCGATGGCCTTCATCCTCTCGACGGTGGCTTCTGACCCGCTTGGATCGAACCGCTCCTCCAGCATCCTCTCCTTACGCAGCCTTTCGTGGGCGAAAAGGAGGTCGAGGACCTCCTTCCCGTCGGCGCCGTCGTCCATCATCGTCCGGTTTAGATGGACCTTCATGTAGTGCTCGATGTCAAGCGTCATCGAGAGGATGTGCTCGCGGAGGTGGTGGTCGAGTCTGGTGAGCTCGGTGAGGTAGGCGAAGTCTAGGTTGACGTAGCGTCCGTAGCCCTCCGACGCGGGGCTACGATACGTTGAGAAGCACTTCGCAAACGCCTTGACCTTGAAGAAGAAGTTCTTGTCGCGGAGGAACGCGACTGCATCCTTGGGGCTCATTATGTCGAAGCGGACGCCCCGCTCTGCGAGGTGGGCGACCTGTTGTTCTGCCGGGATGAGCGGGCGCTCCTTCATGATCGTTCCTCCAAAACGAAAAATGCGGCTGTAGGTACAGGTACCCGCAGCCGCTAAAAGCCCGAAGGCTTTTCACACTGCGGACAGTATACCCCACTTTGCCGAAGGGGCAAAGAGCGCGGGGAACGCCCGCCCTCTTTGCGACACTTGCCGCGAAGAGGGGATATCCGCTTTGGCGGTTTACTTTCCTTGCACCATGGTGAGGGAGATCTTCTTGCGGTCGCGATCGACCTTCTCGACCCACACCTTGACCGTGTCGCCGACGCGCACCACGTCGCTCGGGTGCTTGACGAAGCGGTTGGCCAGCTTGGAGATATGTACGAGGCCGTCCTGGTGCACGCCTACGTCGACGAAGGCGCCAAAATCGACAACGTTGCGCACCGTGCCCTTGAGCTCCATGCCGGGTTCCAGGTCGTCGATGGAAAGCGCCGAGCGGCTAAAGACCACCTCGGGCGCATCGTCGCGCGGATCGCGGCCGGGTTTCTTGAGCTCGTTGACGATGTCGATGAGCGTGAGGGTGCCGCAGTCCAGGTCGCTTGCCAGCGCCGAGATGCTGCCCAGGCGGCGCTCGATATCGGGCACGCCGCCTCGGCTGAGCTCACTGGCCGCCACGCCGGCGCGTTCCAAGACGGACGTGGCCACCTCGTAGCTCTCGGGGTGGACGCTTGTCGCGTCGAGCGGGTTCTTGCCGCCGCTGATGCGCAGGAAGCCCGCGGCGTTGAGGTATGCCTTGGGTCCCAGCTTGGGGACCTTCTTGAGCTGGCGGCGATCGGTAAAGGCGCCGTTTTCCTCGCGGTATGCCACGATGTTCTTGGCCACGCTCGGCGTAATGCCCGACACGTAGCCCAGCAGGCTTGCGCTCGCGGTGTTGACGTCGACGCCCACACGGTTGACGACGTCTTCCACCACGTGGCCCAAGGTGCGCGAAAGCTCGGCCTGGTCAAGGTCGTGCTGGTACTGGCCAACGCCGATGGACTGGGGCGGAATCTTGACGAGCTCTGCCAGCGGGTCCTGCAGGCGGCGGCCCAGGCTCATGGCGCCGCGCACGGTGACATTCAGATCGGGATACTCCTGGCTCGCGAGCTCGGAGGCGGAGTACACCGACGCGCCCGCCTCGTTGACGATGGTGTAGCGAAGGCTGGGCGCCTGCTCGGCAATAAACTCCGAGACGACTTCCTCGGTCTCGCGGCTGGCGGTGCCGTTGCCGATGACGATGGTGTTGACGCCGTTCTTCTTGACGAGGCGGGCGAGCTCACGCTTGGTGCCGGCGACGTCGTGGCGCGGCTTGGTGGGGTAGACCACGCCGTGGTCGAGTAACTTGCCGGTCTCGTCCATGATTCTTGGCAAAGACGTTGATGGCCTCGGTCTGCGCGCGAACGGTGAGTTTGGCGCGGGCTTCGCGCTCCAGCGAGGGAGCCATGAGGCGCTTGTAGCCGTCGGCGATAGCGGCGTCAAAGACGGGCGCGAACACGCCCTGGCGACGGGGCCAGCGGCTGCCGAGGCGCGCCGTGGCGGCAGCGCCGTCGACGTTCACGCGCACGCGGAGCTTGCCCTCGCGCTCACCGCGGTCGATAGCCAGCACGCGGTGGTTGGGGATGCGGCGCAGCGGTTCGTCATAGCTGTAGTACGGCTCGTAGGGGGTCTTCTCGGCGGGGTCGGTGGCCTCAACGACGATGTCGGCGGTGTTTTGCGTAAAGGCGCGCAGATCGGCGACGTTCTCGGGGTCCTCGGCCACCGTCTCGGCCACGATATCAGCTGCGCCGGCGAGCGCCTTCTCGGGCGTGTCGAAGCCGGCCTCCTCGTTGATGTATGCCGCGGCGGCGTCGAGTGCGCTGCCCTTGGCCGAGGCCTGCATGATGATCATGTTGGCGAGCGGCTCCAGGCCGGCCTCGCGGGCCTTTTGCGCGCGGGTCATGCGCTTCTTTCGGTAGGGCTTGTAGAGGTCCTCGACACGCTGGAGCTGCGTGGCCTCGCGGATCTGCTGCTCGAGCTCGGGCGTGAGCTTGCCCTGGGCGTCGATGAGCAGCATGACGTCTTCTTTGCGCTGCTCAAGATTGCGCAGGTAGGACAGGCGCTCGTCGAGTGCGCGTAGGGCGACGTCGTCCATGCCACCGGTGGCTTCCTTGCGGTAGCGCGAGATAAAGGGGATGGTGTTGCCCTCGTCGATGAGCTTGACGGCCGCCTCGATGTTGGCGGCCTTAAGGTTGAGCTCGCGGGCGAGCTGGGCGATAAGATCCATGAAACTCCTTGCGTTTGAGGTGCGTTTGCGGCACAGGGCTACCAAGGATACCACCCGTCCCAAAAGACTGTTTTGGGGCCGCGCCATGAAAACGGCCTATCTACTACGTTTGAACCGTATGGGTCGACCATCCCCGGTTTTCCGAGAACGCGCAACCTGTCTACCTGCGGTTTTTATTTCTCGAAATTTGGCATGGTTGAGGGCAATCGGTTAAACGTAGTAGATAGGCCCATTTCGTGGCGAACGAATCAATCCGAGGTACAAAATGGCTCCTGCTCCAGAAAAATCGTCGGCAAGGTAGCAAAATGCCCCGCGGGCAGGAGGATGCTCGTGGGGCAAAGAAGAGGGGCTTATTTGTGACGGACCGAGGGACTCGGCATGGGGTTTCTGCCGCGGCCGCTCTTAAGGCATTACAGCTCGACGAGCTGGCCGGTCTCGGCGGCCTCCTTGATGGCGTTGAGAAGCGTGAGCGTCTTGACGTTGTCGGCCGGCGTCACGACGGGCTCGACCTCGCGGCGGACAACCTTTACAAAGTGCTTGAGCTGCATCTTGTGCGGCAGCGCTGGGTCGACGGCCGGAATCTCCATCTGCAGCGGCTTGTGCCAGTTGGAGGCGCCGTCGTAGGAGAACTGGTGCAGGCGGGGCAGCGAAAGGGCGCCCAAGGTTCCGCCGATAAAGTAGGCGTCGGCGTCGAAGGGACGGTACTGCGGATCCTCGCGAGCGGTCGCCTCCCAGTTCCAGGGGCTGGCGGTGGCGTCGGAGATGGTCATGCTCGCGAGCGCGCCGTCGGCAAAGCGAACGTTGACCACGGCGGAGTCCTCGGTCTCAAAACCGCGGGCGGCGCTGGACTGCATGCCCTGGACGGCAATGGGCTCGCCCAGCAGGTAGCGGAGCAGGTCGACGTCGTGCACCAGGTTGACCAGGATCGGGCCGGCACCCTTCTTGCGGCGCCACTCGACATCAAAGTACTCGTCATTCTTATAGATTATGTAGTGGAAGCTCGACACGGTGAGCTTGCCCAGCTCACCGGACTCGATGATCTCCTTGGCCTTGTTGACGAAGGGGTTGTGGCGACGGTGCTGGCCCACGAGCACGGGCACGCCGGCGGTCTCGGCCTCGGCGGCGAAGGCCTGGGCATCCTCGAGGTCGTTGGAGATTGGTTTTTCGACCAGCGGCACGATGTTGCGCTTCACGGCCTCGCGGGCAACGCCCAGATGCAGGTCGTTGGGGGTGGCGATGATGACGGCCTCGGGCTTGACCTCGTCCATCATCTGGGCGGGATCGGTGTAAAACGGCACGCCGGCGGCCTCGGCCGTGGCACGGGCGCCCTCAAAGGCGTCGGCGATGGCGACGAGCTCGGCTTCGGGCTCCTCGGTGACAAAGCGGATGTGGTTGCGGCCCATGGCACCGGCGCCGATAACGGCAATGCGGACGGGGTTGAGCTCAGACATTTCGACTCCTTAATACTGGTGACCGGTGGAATGCGGCAAGAGAACGGCCCTTGCCGCGTCAAGCAAAACTAAGCGGACTTCTTCTTCTTGCTGTCGGAGACCATCATGTAGACGGTGAGTACGACGGCGATGACGGCAATCACGATGGCGCCGTAGAAGGACTGCTGGTAGGCGGCGCTGCCGGCCTCGGCGTGATACAGCACGGCGGTGATGGGCTGGCTGATCCAGGTAGAAGCGGCGTAGCCCAAAAACATGATGCCGTAGTTGACGCCGATGTTGCTGGTGCCAAAGGCGCCACCGGTGAGCGGCGGGTAGATGACGAGCAGGGCGCCAAAGCTAAAGCCGAGCAGGGCGAGCGCCACAAAGAACATGCTCTGCGTAAAGCTCATCGACATGATGACGAGTGCGACGATGGTGACGACAAGGCTGATGAGCAGCGACTTGTAGGCGCCGAGCTTGTCGATGATCTGACCAAAGGACAGACGGCCGACCAGGTTGGCGCAGGTGTTGACGGAGACGACCACGCCGCCGAGGGCGACAGCCGCGGCGCTCGTGGGGTCGGCGAAGAGCTGGACGGCGGCGATGGAGGCAACCTTGCCCACGAGCAGGGTACCCGCGGTGGCGGCAAAGGCGAAGGTGACGATGAGGACCCAGAAGCGCGGGGTCTTGACCATCTCGCCCGGGGTGAGGTCGCCGAAGGTACCGGCGTGCGCGCCGCCCTTGGGGGCCTCGAAGCCCTCGGGCAGCCAACCGGCCTCGGGGGCCTTCAGGAACAGGGCGGAGGCGGCGATCGTCACAAAGAAGATGACGCCGAGTGCCTTGAGGGCGCCAAAGATGCCCAGACTCGGGATGAGCAGCGAGGCGAGCACCGGGGACAGCACAGCGGGGCCGGCGGTCGAAGCGGCCAGGGTGATGCCGGAGGCGAGGCCCTTTTTGTCGATGAACCACTTTTGGCCGGTGGTGAGCGCGGGGTTGTAGCCCAGGCCGTTGCCGATGGCGGCGACGAGCGAGAACCACAGGTAGAACTGCCACGGCTCGGTGACGGTGCCGGACATGAACCAGCCCACGCCGTAGCACACGGCGGCAGCGATCACGACGTTGCGCGGGCCGATCTTATCGGAGATGCGGCCGGCGAAGATGCCCGTCACGGCCATGATGGTCTGGAAGACCGGGAAAGCCCAGGTAAGTGCGCTGGACCACTCGGGGTAGACGGCGAGCAGGTTCTTGGACACGACGGAGTACAGCGCGATGGAGCTGATGAAGAACATGGTGACGCACGCGGCGGAAAGCACGACGGCGCGACCCTTGTTGGAGTTGGTGGAAGCCATGGGACTCTTTCTAATCGATACGGGGGAGGAGCGGGCGTGTCCGCGGTGCCTCCCTGTCAGGTTGGTTTACTGGTCAGTCGGCTTTGCGACGCCGGACTCGTCGGACCAAAGCTCGACGCCCTTGTTCTTAAGATAGTTGTCGGCATAGGCGCGACGGCCGCCGGGCTTGGCGGTGAGGTCGCCCATCATGTTGGAGAAGCCGCCGTCGACCTTGATGGCGTCGCCGGTGGTAAAGTCTGAGCGCGTGGACGCCAGGAACATGACGGCGTTGGCGATATCGCTGACCTCGCCGATGCGACGCGCGGCGATGAGGCGGCTGCGGCTCTTCTCGACCTCGGGATCGGCGTAAAAGCTTGCCGACATGGGTGTCTTGACAAAGCAGGGCTCGACGCAGTTGGAGCGCACGCCGTAGGGACCCCACTCGGCAGCCAGCATCTTGGACATCATGTTGACGCCCGCCTTGGTGGAGCTGTACACGCCCGAGAACGTTTCGGGGGAGTGACTGGCGACGGTGGAGATGTGAACCAGGCGGCCCTGGCCGGCCTTGATCATCTCGCGACCAAAGCGCTGCGAGGTGATGAAGTAGCCGGTGAGGTTGACGTTGATGACCTCGTTCCAGTCGGAGAGCGGCAGGTCCTCCATGGCTGCGAAGCGCAGGATGCCGGCGGTGTTGACGAGAACGTCGACGCGGCCGAAGTTGGCGATGGAGGCGTCGACGGCGGCCTGAACCTCGGCCTCGTCGGTGGCGTTCATCTTGTAGCCCTCGGCGTGGATGCCAAACTCGGCAGCGAGGTCGGCGGCAGCGGCCTTGACCTTCTCCTCGTCCAGGTCGAGCAGGACGACGTTGGCGCCATTGCGGGCGAACTCGCGGCAAATCTCGACGCCCATGCCGCCGAGCGCTCCAGTCACAGCGCAGACATCGCCCTCGAGCTTAAGCCAATTGCTCATAGGAACTTCCCTTCTTATGCCTCCCGGTGGGTCGCTCCCATTAACCGACCCACGTGGTTTTCGCTGGTTATCGTATGCTTTGCATTTGCGCAGGTGAATTGCATATTTGTTAGAATGGCATTAACTATAGGTTTATACTATGCATTGAGGTTTGTTCTCAATTGAGCGCGTGACCTGCGAAAACGACCCCCTGCGGTGCTGTGCGCCCGCGCGTGCGAAACGGGAGATTGACGTGTACGATCGACGACTTGACGCTATTTCGGCCGCCGCGGAGCTGGGAAGTTTCTCGCGCGCGGCGGCAAAGCTGCGCGTGTCGACGCCGGCACTCGTCAAGCAGGTTTCGGGCTTCGAGGCCGAGTTCGGCATCACGCTGTTCGAGCGGTCGCACTCGGGCGTCAAGGTGACGCCGGCGGGCGCGCTGTTGGTGGACGACGCGCGCTCGATCATGCGCCAATCCGAGGATGCGTTGCGCCGCGCCCGGCGAGCGGCGGGCGATGGCGGTGCGGTGCGCCTGGGCGTATCGATGATGTGCCCGGGGCGCCACACGCTCGCGCTGTGGCCGCAGGTGCACGACATGGAGCCGCGCTTGCGTTTTGAGATTGTGCCGGTGGGGGACCTTTACGATGAGCGCGAGACCGTCATGCGCAGTCTGGGGCGCGAGGTGGATGTGGTGCAGTCGAGTTTTTCGACCCCGCGCTGGGGCGACGCCTGCCAAAAGCTCCGCATCGTTACCGTGCCGTTTTATATCGACGTGCCGCGCACGAGCCCGCTTGCGCGCAAGACGCGCATCACAGTTGCCGACCTGGAGGGCATGCGCCTGCGCGTGCTCCGTCACGGCAACGACGCCATGGACAGCCTGCGCATCGACCTTTTGGCCGACGGCGGCGTGGACGTGATCGACGTGGATAGCTTTGACTTTGCGCTTTTTAACGAGGCGGAGGAAAAGGGCGACGCGGTGCTCACCTGCGGAGCTTGGTCAGGCGTACACCCGGCCTTTGTAGGCGTGCCGTTCCTGTGCGGCCGCGAGGTGCCAGTCTATTTGCACTACCCGCTCGAGCCTACCCTCCAAGTCCAAAAATTCGTCAACGCCATGGCCCAACTCCTCAAGTAGCTTACACAAAACGAGGCCCTGGCCAAACGGCCAGGGCCTCACTAACTTTTATTCCGTTTTAAATGACGGGCTAATCGCGTACAGGAGGGTGCCCCGGGGACGGGCGGGGTATTTCCTCCGCGCGCAGTTTCGCAGCGCAGCGAGAATGTTTGAGCACGGAGGAAATACCCCGCCCGTCCCCGGGGCACCCTCCGTCAGTAATCGGTCCTACTCCAGCTCAAACGCTCCGGTGTAGAGCTGGTAGTAATACCCGCGCTTGGCGATCAGTTCGTCGTGGTTGCCGCGCTCGATGATGCGGCCGTGGTCCAGACAGATGATCGCGTCAGAGTTGCGCACGGTGGACAGGCGGTGTGCGATGACAAACGTCGTGCGGCCTTCCATGAGTTTATCCATGCCCGCCTGCACGATGGCCTCGGTGCGGGTGTCGATGGAGCTCGTTGCCTCGTCCAGAATCATTGCCGGCGGATCCGCGACGGCAGCGCGGGCTATCGAGATCAGCTGGCGCTGGCCCTGCGACAGCTGGGCGCCGTTGCCGGTGAGCATGGTGTCATAGCCGTCGGGCAGGCGGGTGATAAAGTCGTCCGCGCCCGCGAGCTTGGCCGCCGCGATGCACTCCTCGTCGGTCGCATCCAGGTTGCCGTAGCGGATGTTATCCATCACGGTGCCGGTGAACAGGTTCACGTCCTGCAGCACGACGCCCAGGCTTCGGCGCAGGTCGGCCTTGCGGATCTTGTTGACGTTGATGCCGTCGTAGCGGATCTTGCCGTCGGCGATGTCGTAGAAGCGGTTGATGAGGTTGGTGATGGTCGTCTTGCCGGCACCGGTGGCGCCGACAAACGCGACCTTCTGGCCCGGCTTGGCAAACACGGACACGCCGTGCAGCACCTCGTGGTCGGGCGTGTAGCCAAAGTCGACGTTGTCCATGACCAGGTCGCCGCGCAGCGGTACGTACTCGATCTCGCCGGTTGCGCGGTGCGGATGTTTCCACGCCCACATGCCGGTGTGGTGGTCCGCCTCCTCGAACTCCCAAGTCTCGGGGTTCACCTGCGCGTTGACGAGTGTCACGTAGCCTTCGTCGGCCTCGGGCTTCTCGTCGATGAGCTCAAAGATGCGGTCGGCGCCGGCGAGGCCCATGACCACGGCGTTGATCTGCTGTGAGATCTGGCCGATCTGTCCGCAGAACTGCTTGGTCATGTTGAGGAACGGCACCACGACGGCGATCGACAGCGCCATGCCCGAGATGCTCAGGTTGGGCACGCCCAGCGCCAGGAAAATGCCGCCCGCCAGTGCGACCAGCACGTAGAGCAGGTTGCCCAGGTTCATAAGGATGGGCATGAGGATGTTGGCGTACATGTTGGCCTTCTGGGAGACCTCGAAGAGCTTTTCGTTGCGCTCGTCAAAATCGGCCTCGGCGGCAGACTCGTGGCAGAACGCCTTGACGACCTTCTGGCCGTTCATGACCTCCTCGATATGGCCCTCGACCACGCCGAGCTCGGTCTGCTGCGCAATGAAGAAGCGCGCGGAGTTGGAGCCGAGCAGCTTGGTCATAAAGGTCATAAAGGCGACGCCGGCGATGATGACCAGGCACATCCACACGCTGTAGTACAGCATGATAAAGAACACCGTGACGATGATGATGATCGTCATGAGCAGGTTGGGCAGCGACTGACTGATCATCTGACGCAGCGTGTCGATGTCGTTGGTGTAGTGGCTCATGATATCGCCGCGCTGGTGCGTGTCGAAGTAGCGGATCGGCAGGTCCTGCATGCGGTTGAACATCATCTCGCGCAGCTTCTCCAGCGAGCCCTGCGTGACGATAGCCATGGCGCGGTTCCAGAAGAGCGAGGACAGGACACCGACGCCGTAGATGCAGGCGAGGGTGGTCACGAGCTGCAGAATCTTGGGCTGTGCGGCTTCCCAATCGCCCGACTGCCACGATTCGCTAATAATCTGCAGGGCGCTCTGCAGGAAGGTCGCGCCGATGGAGTTGATGATGGCGCAGAGCACCACGCCGGCGACGACAAGGGGCAAAAGCACGGGATAGAAGCCAAAGAGCGTCTTGATGAGGCGCGACATGGTGCCGCCCTTACGGTTGAGCGCGCGCTCGGCGGTCGTTGCCTTACTCATGTGCCTCGCCTCCTTCCTGGGTCTGAGCTTGCGTTGCGGATGCCTCGGTGTCGGCCTCGACGGCCCCTTCGCCCTCGGCAGACATCTTGTTTTGCGAGGTAAAGGTCTCGCGGTAGATCTCGCTCGTCTTGAGCAGCTCTTCGTGGTTGCCGATCTGTGCGATGCGGCCACCCTCCATGACAATGATGCGGTCTGCGTCCTGCACGGAGCTGATGCGCTGGGCGATGATGAGCTTGGTCGTGTTGGGCAGATAGCTTGCCAGCCCCGCGCGGATCTTGGCGTCGGTCTTGGTGTCGACGGCGCTGGTGGAGTCGTCCAGGATCAAGATCTTGGGGCGACGCAACAGGGCGCGTGCAATGCACAGGCGCTGCTTCTGACCGCCCGAAACATTAGAGCCGCCCTGTTCGATCCAGGTGTCGTAGCCCTTGGGGAAACCGTCGACAAACTCGTCGGCGCAGGCCAGATGCGCTGCCTCGCGGACTTCCTCGTCGGTGGCGTTCGGGTCGCCCCAACGCAGGTTCTCGGCGATGGTGCCGCTAAACAGCACGTTTTTCTGCAGCACCATGGCGACCTGGTGACGCAGCGCGTCCAGGTCGTAGTCGCGCACGTCCACGCCGCCCACGCGCACAGCGCCTTCGGTGGTGTCGTACAGGCGGGCGATGAGGTTAACGAGCGTGGACTTGGCCGAGCCGGTGCCGCCGATGATGCCGATGGTCTCGCCGCTCGTAATGTGCAGGTCGATATCGTCGAGCGCCTGGCGCTTCGCATGCTTGGAATACTTAAAGCTCACGTGGTCAAAGTCGATGGAACCGTCGGCAACCTCGAGCACGGGCTCGGCGGGATCGGCGATCGTGGGCTCGGCGGCCAGCACCTCGGCAATGCGGTGTGCCGATTCGTCGGCCATGGTCACCATGACAAAGATCATCGACAGCTGCATCAGGCTCATGAGAATCTGGAAACCATAGGTAAAGGTCGAGGAGAGCTGGCCCACGTCGAACAGCGTGCCCTGGCTCGTGATGATGAGCTTGGAGCCCAGGTAGATGATGACGACAAACGCGCAGTTGACGCAGATGTTCATCATGGGGTTGTTAAAGGCGAGCAGCTTCTCGGCGCGGGTGAAGTCCATCTGGACGTCGCGTGCGGCGGTCGCGAACTTCTCCTTCTCAAAGTCTTCGCGCACATAGCTCTTGACCACGCGCATGCCGGTGACGTTTTCCTCGACGGACTCGTTAAGGGCGTCGTACTTGTGGAACACGCGCGAGAAGATGGGACGCACCTTAAAGATGATAAAGAACAGTCCAAAGCCCAGCAGCGGAATGATGACCAGGTAGACCATGGCGACGCTGCCGCCCATGATAAACGCCATGGTAAAGGCGAAGATCAAGACAAGCGGCGCGCGCACGGCGATACGGATGATCATCATAAAGGCCTGCTGCACGTTGTTGATATCGGTGGTCAGGCGCGTGACGAGCGAGGAGCTCGAGAACTCATCGATGTTGGCAAAGCTGAACGTCTGGATCTTGTAGAACAGGTCGTGACGCAGGTTCTTGGCGAAGCCGCAACTCGCATGGCTGCAGGTGACGCCGGCAGCGGCGCCAAAAGCAAGCGACGTAAGCGCGATGAGCACCAAAAAACCCGCGGTGGGAAGCATCTCGGCTACGGTGGCGCCGTCTTTGATGGCGTCGATCAGGTTGGCGGTGATAAATGGAATCAGCATCTCGCAGAGCACCTCGCCAAGCACGAGCAGCGGCGTGGCAACAGTGACTTTCATATAGTCGCGGATGCTTCCCATGAGGGTTTTAATCATCCAGTTCCTCCCAGGTTACGCGGATTTTATCGAGCATTTCGGCGAGGTCCTCGCGCTCGTCGTGGGTGAGCGCGCTAAAGGCCCGTTCTCTAAAGCGGATGCGGGCCGCCTGGTCGATGCGGGCGTTTTCCCGGCCGGTTTCGGTCAGGCGAATGGTGAGTTGCCGTCGATCCTTGGGGTTACGGCTGCGCTCGATGAGGCCGTTGAGCTCGAGCTTGGACAGGATCTCGGAAAGCGATCCCGGCTTGAGGTCAAAGTGCATGCCGAGCTCCTGCTGCGACATCTCGCCGCCGGGTTGCTTGGCCAGCAGGCAGATGATGGGCGCCTTGCCGGATACGCCTCCGCCATGAAAGTGCATGTAATGGCCGCAGAAGCCAAGCCCGTTAAGGATGCGCTTGGCAAGTGCATCCGATTGCGATTGCGCCTCGGGCGAATCTGCAGGCTCGATGGGGTCGCCGCCCGGCGTATGGGGGCAGAGGTCGATGCATTCGTCGCACATGGTGTTGCTCCTTTCTTTAGTTAGGTAGAGAAATTGTTTTGTACCTAAGTGATTCTAGAGGTACCTAACTGATTGTCAAGGTACCGAATCGATTTTGTGGCAGTGCTGGGGTGCCGGTGCCAGGGGAATCTTGGACAGTCTTCGCAGCGTAGATTCAGCGGGCCACGGCGTATCCCGGAGTTTTCGATAGGTTCATTAAGGGGGCGAGACTGGCAGCTGCCGGTCTCGCCCCTTGGCTTTCCGAGACTTAGAGCGGCTCGTCGCCGGTTCGGAGGATGGCGAGATATGGCTCATATGAAAACGTGCGGTATCGTTTCCTGCTCGTATCACGTTGGACAAGAATGCTCCAATCGGTAAATTGGGATATAAGGTTGTTTGCGCTCGATCTGCTAATCTGCATTCGTTCAGACACAAAGGCGGTGTCGACGATCGGATTGCCCTCGAGAAGGTCGAGTAGCATAAGGGCGTTCGTCGTAGCCCTTCCCGCCTTTTCGCGAATCAGCCTTTCGGTTTCCGAATGGAGGTCGACAAGCTTCCGCATCGAATCCCGCGCCTCGCGTGCGCTTGCAAGCAAGCAGGTACTGAAAAACGAAACCCATCCCTCAAAATCGCCTCTCTGCCTTACGCGCATAAGCCAATCGTAGTATTCGCTCCTGTGTCGTTTGAGTTCATACGAGGGGTAGATGACCGGCTTGGTGAGCGCCCCATCATGTATGAGCGAAAGGAGGATGAGCAGACGCCCGAGGCGTCCGTTGCCGTCGAGGAACGGGTGCGCGGTTTCAAACTGGTAGTGCACCAAAGCGGCCTTGATGACTGGATCGATGTCGTCACGCTCGTTGATGAAAAGCTCGAGGTCGCCAAGTGCCTCCTTCATATCCTCCGTGTTGGGAGGGACATACGGGGCCTCATTGAGCGTGCAGCCGTTTGGTCCGACCCAGTTCTGAGTCGTCCTGAACTGGCCCGGCGTCTTGTCGGAGCCTCTGCCATTTCCAAGCAATGTGGCATGGACGGATTTGAGCAGCCTCATACAGAGTGGCAGTTCCTCCATGAGCGTGGTCGCCTGCTGCACCGCTCGAGTGTAGTTGACGACGTCGGTTAGGTCCCGGCTCGCATTGGATTCGTTTGACGGGTCAAGAACATCATCGAACGTACATTGCGTACCCTCGATTTGAGAGGACAAGAGCGCTTCCTTGCGAACGTACATAGAAAGGTACATGTCGATGTTCGGAACAAAGCGAGACATGCCCTCAACCTCGCCGAGTATGGCGCGGCAATCGGAGACAAGCCGCATGGAATCAGCGGATAAATTGATTGGAAAGAATGAATCCATATTGGCGGGTCTAAACGAATCATAGGCGAGGGCTCCTGAAAGGTTGTGCCTGACGTTTCCCTGTCGTCCGGGTGTGATGGGTGCGAGCATCGTTAGTGTCCTAAGAACAAATTTGAGCCAAAACTTGTTCTTAGAATTTTATAGCGCCTTCTAAGGCCAAGTTTCTGCAATAAGAAGCGTCAGAAAAACTCTAAGAACAAAATTACGCCCAAACTTGGTCTTACATCCGAAGGCAAGACTTAGATTGCACTGCGCTACACTTAGTCGCATTATGGCGACATCGCGCCGCGCCCGACCCAAGGGGGACACTCATGAAGAACACTCAGCTGCTGCTGATCAACGATATGTGCGGCTACGGCAAGGTCGCGCTCTCGGCCATGCTGCCGGTACTGTCGCACATGGGCTATCGCATCCACAACCTGCCGACGGCGCTCGTTTCCGATACGCTCAACTATCCCAAGTTCTACATTCACGACACCACGGAGTACGTGCGCCAGAGCCTCGCTATCTGGGAGGAGCTCGGCTTTGAATTTGATGCTATCTCGACCGGCTTTATCGTGACCGAGGAGGAGACGCGCATCATCTCGGACTTTTGCCACCGCCGCGCTCAAAAGGGCACCAGGGTGTTCGTCGATCCCATCATGGGCGATAACGGCAAGCTCTATGCCGGCGTGCCCGAGTCGACCATCGGACTCATGCGCAGCTTGGTCGAGTGCGCCGACTACGCGGTGCCCAACTATACCGAGGCGTGCCTGCTCACCGATACGCCTATCGCCGAAGAGATTACGGCCGATGAGGCCCGCACGCTCGTGGACGCCATGCTCGCGTTGGGCACCAAGTCGGTTGTCATTACGAGTGCGAAGGTCGATGGGGCGAGTGCCGTCATCGGCTACGACCATGTGGCGGGGGAATACTTTGAGATTCCGTTTGAGCTGATCCCGGTGTACTTCCCGGGTACGGGCGATACGTTCTCGGCCGTGCTCATGGGCCGCGTGATGAACGGTTGGAGCCTCCAGCGTGCCACGGCCGATGCCATGCGTGTGGTGGCCGAGCTTATCGAGCGCAATGCCGACCAAGAGGACAAGTCGGCTGGCCTTCCCATCGAGGCCTGCCTGGATGTGATTGACCATGAGTAACGCTGACGAGGGCGGCGCCAAGCCTGCAGGCGAGAGCAAGCCGCTCGGCGCGCCGCGTGGCAAGCGTCCGCGTATCCGCATTAGCTGCGTGGACCAGTTGGGAACGTGCCGCTGCCATCATGGTCACAAGCCAGGCGATGTCTTTGACTTTGACCGAGACCGCGGCAAGATGTGCGCTATGGCCTGCCATGTGGGCTTTCCTTACATTGACATCTTGCGTTACGGCGGAACCGTGCCCGGCAACGAGCCCGGCACGGCAAAGTTCTGCTGCCCCGAGGTCGATACATTGAACGTCTGGCTCGCCGAGATCGTCGACGAGTAGTCGAGCGAGGATTTTCTCCCGCCGAGATAATGAGCGTGGATTTTTCCCGTTTTGGACGCAATTTCGCGCTCAAAGTGGGAGAAAATCCACGCTCGATTTGTATATGGGAATCCCGATCTCGTTTATGCCCGTGCTTAGGCGTTATCGTCGTTGTCCTGCGTGCGAGTAAGGTCAAATTTCTGCATTTCATCCGATTTGTGGCTCTAAAAACTCTGCATTTCATCGATTACAGCTGCTCGAGCATAGCGGTGCAACCGGCGAGCACGTCGCGGTAGGTGGCATCGAAGTTGCCGGTGTACCAGGGATCGGCCACGTCGCCGGGGCGCTCGGTCCAATCGAGCAAGCGCGTAATCTTGCCGTCGGGGTCGTCGTCAAAGATGCGACGCAGACCGCGCGCGTTCTCAGCATCCATATAGACAATGCGATCCCAGTTGCCATACTCCGCGCGCCGCACCTGACGTGCGCGATGTGCGACGACGGGAATCCTGACTTCGCGCAGCTTGGCGACCGTGCCATGATGCGGCGGGTTGCCGATCTCTTCGGTTGAGGTTGCTGCAGAATCGATGACAAACTCGCCCGCGCGTCCAGCGCGGCGCGCTAGCTCGGTAAACACGGACTCAGCCATCGTCGAGCGACAGATATTTCCACAGCAGATAAAAAGAATGCGTTGCATGAGCGGTTTCCTTTCTGGGCGGTCGCGCGGGGCTTACAGGCTGCCCTTGAGACAGTTTGCTCCGATAAAACCCGCTGCGTACAAGGGGAGGTGGCGCAGCTCGCGCCCGTCATCAGTTTCGCTGCGGGCAAAATTGTTCTCGGACAAAATGTAGGCATATGGCGACCGGGCTTTGTCCATAAACGACCCGAGGGTTCTTGCGCGCACGTTGCGTGCGGACTTTACCTCGACGGGCACAATTTCCATACGGTCGGTCTGAAGTAGAAAATCGAGCTCACCGCTCGTCTTCCAAGACGACGGCGGCACCCAATAGTACGTCCGCAAACCATTGCTCGAAAATGCCTGCATGACCGAGTTTTCGGCCAGGGCACCTCGAAAGTCGGAAGACAGTGCTATGGCGGAATCCTCTTTGAGGTCGAGCCAGAGCCGCGGGTTGATACCGAGTTTGTAGAACATGAGGCCCGTATCGAGAAGATAGACCTTAAAGAAACTTCCGTCTTCGTCGTCGAAGGGAACGAGGGGAGGTTCGATGCCTTCGGTCAGGTTGTTGACCGATATGATGGCGGCGCCTTCGAGCCAGTCGAGCGGCTCGATAAGCTTGGCGCGACGGCCTCCGCGTTCGACCTCGGAGTACTTGAATTTCTTTGTGGACGATCTCAGCAACTGGGACGGAATGGAGCGCCATACCTTGCGCGCCGCCACGCCACTGATCCCGTTTTCGGGGTCGGTCATGTCGGCGGTGTAGGTCTCGTCGATTTCGCGCTGCTCGACGCGCGCGTCTTCGATGGATAACGTCTTGCGATATGCGTTGACGGCGGCGGGCATGCCGCCTACGACCTGGTATCGATGAAACAGGCTGAGCGCGGCTTGGTGCGCGGCGTAAGCATCGAGCGTGCCGGCGTGGGTACGAACAGCATCGGCCATCTGCTCCTCATCGAGCGCCCAGAGAAACTCCTCGAACGACATGGGATGCATGGTCTCTTGACGAACGCCGCTGGGAAAAGGCAACTTGCGCTTGCGCGTGGCGACACCGAGTTGGCTGCCGGTCGCGCATATGCGCCAGCCCGAACCCGAGAAAAAGCGAAGCGAGTTGAGCGCCCGTTCGCAGAGCTGCACCTCGTCAAACAGGATGAAGGCGGTTTCCTTGCGAATGGGGGTGCGTTTATAGTCTGAAATTCGCGCCACGATGGTGTCAACGTCGTCGGTGGGACAGTCGAACAGCGGAGCAATCAGTTCAAGATCGGTCTGAAAGTCGAGTTTGACAAACGCATCGCCGGCGATTCGCCTGCCGATTTCCTCGGCAGCGTACGTTTTGCCTACGCGTCGCGCACCACGGATGAGGAGGGGGCGTGAGGCGTCCTTTGTCGCCCATGATTCGATAACGGATTCGATTGATCTGCGCATGGGGCCACCTTTCCGATTTCGTGTACTTCAGATACATAGTTTAGTACGATTTCGTGTACTTAAAATACACGAAATCGTAGAAAAGCGTGTATCTGAAATACACGAAATTGCACTGCCGGAGCTTGCAGGCGGATAAACACTACTAGTATGGGACGGTTTTCACTGGTTGCTCGCCACCTTGGGCTGTGTTCGTCCCTATGCCTGCATCCGGGGCTGTGCTGATTGACGACGGCGCTCCCAGCGGGCGAGCTTGATCGTCACTAGCGCAAGCGCCCAGGCTACGAGCGAGAACGCAGCGCCCACGGCACCCACGTACGCAATGCCAATTCCGTTTACCACGGCGCCGCCCACTGCGGTGCCAAACGAGATACCGACGTTAAACGCCATGGGCTCAACCGAACTCGCGAGCACCATCGACTTGGGATGGCGGCTGCGCGCCACGTCCATAAAGTGTGTGATGCACGACACCGAGAACAGGTACATGAGCATCGCCAAGCTAAAGACAAAGACCAGCGCGAGCGGCATGGTGCCGCCCACAGCAAACAACCCGAGTAACGCCACAGCCTGCAGCACAAACGTCACGAGCAGCGCCTTCATGCCAAAGCGCGCATCAATCCATCCGCCCAGGATGTTCGAGATCAGGCAGAACGCGCCGTAGGCCATGAGCGTGGTGCTGGCTTCGACCGTGCCCATGCCCAGCACCTGCTCCAGATAGGGCGTCACATAGCCGTAAAACACATAGACCGATCCCACGCCAAACAAGAAGATGAGCATGCCGGTGATGATACTCGGTTCGCGCAGCAGACCCGCCTGTTCGCGGAAGGTGGCGGGTTCGTCGGTCTGTCCGGCGCGCGGCATAAACACCACGAGCGCGGCGCAGATCAGAACGGCAAAGGCCAGCGTGCCGTACATGGCAACGTGCCAGTCGAGCGTGTCGGCCACAAACTTGCCGATCGAAGTGACAAAGACCATTGCTACGGAAAACGCACCATATACCACCGAGATGGCAAGCGAAGTTTGCTGCGGGGACAGCAGCTCGGGGATGTACGTCACGCCCACGGCGAGCAGTGCGCCCGAGACGGATCCCAGGACAATGCGCGAGATAAACAGTACCTGGAAGTTGGGCGCCAACGCCATGACCAGATTGCCGAGCACAAAGATAATGCTGTAGCACACGAGCAGCTGGTAACGACGGAAGCGCCCCGTGCTGAGCGCAAGCACCGGCGTCGCGATAGCGTAGACCAATGCAAAAACGCTGATGAGCTGGCCCGCAGTGGCAAGCGATATGCCGAGTTCCGTCGCCAAGTCACTTTCGATGCCGATGACCACGAACTCCGAGCAGCCGAGCGAGAAGCCCAGCAGCACGAGCAGCGCCAGGCAGAGCTTGGTGCGCGCGGGGGAGAGCGCGGCGGCGGTTGACTTACTTTTAGGCGTGGTTGCGGCGGTCAAGGTTGTCACTCCAATGTCGCATGAATAAGCGGGATTCAATCCCTGCAACTCTAACAGAATGTGTCAGGTGCCTGCCCCCCTTTGTCGCAGGCTGCGCTTGCCTGTATAGTCGCAATACAGGCGAAGATGGTCTCAGGTACATCGCGGGCGACAGGAGATCCCATGGGTATGCACACGACAAAGGTTGCAGTGGGCGAGGGCAAGTTTGCGCTCGAGGCCCAGCTGACGGTGACACCGCGAGGCATGGCGGTGTACGCCTGCTCGCCGGAGTTCGCGCACCTGGGCGCCACGGCGCAGGCCATTCCGCGCCCCGAGCCCGGCCGCACGGCGACAGTGAGCATCCTGGCTGTTCCGTGCCATCGAGACGAAATTCCGGCGCACGATATCGCGGCGGCGCTGGCCACGCGCTTTGGCGTGCCGGTCGTTGCGAGCACGGGCTTTCATGTTGAACAGGCGAGCGGGGGCGACCTGCAGCGCGTGCTCGACACCACCAAGGAGCTCATCGCCGCGCTCGAGGAGGCCGCAGCCCGCATTCTGCGCGCCGGCTGGGATGAGGGCGGCGCGGGCGCCGAGGTCGTGGCGGTCAATGCCGCGACCGGCGAGACGCTTAGCCCCGTCGACCGCATCGATGCCCATGCCGGTGAGGGCATTCTGCATCAGGCATTTCTGACGCTTCTGGTCGAGGGCCAGGGCGAAGACGCACGCCTGCTGCTCTGTCGTCGCAGTCCGCTCAAACGCCTGTGGGGCGGGGTGCTGGCCGATAGCTGTGCCGGCCATCCGCTCCCCGGGGAGGACGTTGTCGCCGCGACGGCGCGCCGCATCAACGAAGAGCTCGGCATCACGCGCGCACCCGACCAGCTCAAACACCTCGGTCACGTGACCTACCGCGAGGACCACGGCGACGGCCGCTGCGAGTGCGAATGGTGCGAGGTCTACCTTGCCCATGTTGAGCCGGGCGAGCTGCATATCAACCAAGAGGAGATCTCGGAAGTGCGCCGCGTGGCCCCGTCCGAGCTTAAAGGCTACCTGCAGGGTCACCCCGAGCAGCTGGCCCCCTGGCTCCGCGAGGCTCTGGAGGTTCCCTCCATCCGCGCAGCCCTCGCTATGTGAAAAAAGACAGTCCCTTTGCCACATCCAAACCGTCACAACATTTGATGAAAATCTCGAAAACGAGGAAAAGCGTCGAATGTTGTGACGCTTTTTGTCCAGAGGATCGCTTCTCATCCAAAAATCCCGCTTGACTGTATTGCCACAACACAGCGCAACGTAAGGGGTGTCCGATAACGGGCGCCCCTTTTTAAGTGGCAACGTGGCCGCGAATCCGGAGCGCCCCCAACAAGAAAGGTGGGGAGATGGAAGCGGAAAAGAAGGCGTTTAAGATCACCAAGCGCGAAATTGGCTTTGTGCTGGGTATCGTTGTCTTTTTGCTGGTGAAGTTTCTTCCTTTGGCGGAGCTGAGCTCGACGGTCGAGCTTACGGTCGGCGGTCAGACCTGTCTGGCGTTGACGCTCGCCACGGTGGTGTTCTGGGCGTGTGGCGTGGCACAGCCGGGCTTTGTGGGCCTGCTCTATTGCGCGCTGCTCGTTCTGTTCAAGGTGTGCGTGGACGACACGGGTGCCGCGAGCATCTCGGCGACGGTCGCCTCCACGTTTAGCTCGTGGACCAAAGCCACCATGTGGCTCGTCATCGGCGCCTACCTCATCGCCAGCGCGGTCAAGGAGTCGGGCCTGGGCGAGCGCATCGCCTATGCGTTTATGCTCAAGTTCGTGCGCGATGCCAAGTCGCTCATCATCTCAATCTTCGCGCTCACCTTTGTGCTGTCGCTGCTGATCCCGCATCCGTTCCCCCGCGCCTTCCTCATCCTCGCCGTCGTCTCGGTCATCGCCGAGTCCGCCGGCTACGGTGACGACGACCGCGGCAAGCTCGGCTTCCTCGTGTTTGCCGCTGCCGCCCCGGGCTCCATGTTCTTCCTGACGGGCGACTCCACGCTCAACCCGCTCGTTGCGCAGTACAGCGCCGAGGCCGGCGGCATGAGCCCGTCCTTTGTCGACTGGTTCCTGTGCATGAGCGTGCCTATGCTGGTCGCGCTGCTGTGCACCCTGTTCCTGGGCCTCTTCCTCTTTAAGCCCAGCAAGGAGCTCGTCTACGATCGCGAGCAGATCGTGGCCAAGCAGGCCGCGCTCGGCAAGCTCTCCGTCAAGGAGATTCGCACCATCGTGTGGCTTGTCATCGCCATTGCGCTGTGGCTCACCGTCTCGGGCGATTACATCGGCTGGGTCACCCTGGCCATCGGCGTCTCTCTTGCCATGCCCATCATCGGCGAGGTCCTCACCCCCGCCAGCTGGAATGCCGTCGACATCAAGTCCCTCATGTTCCTGACGGCCGCCATGGCCGTGGGCTCCGTGGGCGGTGCCACCGGTATGAACGCCTGGATCGCCGATGTTGTGCTTCCCAGCTCCGTGCCCGAGAACATCTTCCTGTTCGCCCTGCTTGTCGCCGCGCTTTCCATGATCATCCACATGTTCATGGGCTCGGTCATGGCCGTGCTCGGCGTGTGCGTGCCGGCGTTCATCAGCTTTGCGGCCGGCTCCAGCGTGAGCCCGCTCGCCGTGGCGCTCATCGTCTTCACGTCCATCAACATCCACTACATCCTGCCGTTCCATAACCTGCCGATCCTTATCGGCGAGGGCAAGGACGCTGGCGGCTACACCTCCAAAGAGGCTATGCGCATGGGCATTCCCCTCACTGCGGTCGTCTTTATCGTCGTGCTGGTCGAGGCCGCCTGGTTCCACCTCTTTGGCCTGATGTAAGCAGTCGAGTGCTTGGCTGTAATTAGCCGAGTGCTTGAACTGCGAGTGCCCGAGCGCCCCATCTATGAGCGCTGCGGCCCCATTACGTTACCAAGCCGGCGGCACTCCCGCCGCCGGACACTCTCCCGAAAGGAGCACGCTATGTCCACTACCGATGCTTCCCAGATCCACGATCTGCGCTCCGCGCTCGACTTTTTGCGCGAGATGCCGGGCCAGCTGCTCGAGACCGACACCCAGGTCGACGCGGACGCCGAGGTCTCGGGCGTCTATCGTCGCGTCGGTGCCGGCGGCACCGTTATGCGTCCGACCAAAGAGGGCCCGGCGATGGTCTTCAACAACGTCAAGGGCTTTGACGATGCCAAGGTCTGCATCGGCATGCTTGCCAGCCGCAAGCGCGTTGCCGCCCTGCTCGACCTCGACGAGGAGCACCTGGGCCTCGAGATCGGCAAGCGCTTCGAGAACCTGATCGCGCCCGAGCAGATCGCCGAGGGTGCGCACGTCGACTGCCAAGAGGTCGTGTACAAGGCGACCGACGAGGGCTTTGACCTGCGCAAGATCGTTCCCGCTCCCACCAACACGCCCGTCGACGGCGGCCCCTACATCACCATGGGCCTCGCTTATGGCACGAGCCCCGACGGCTCCCAGTCCGACGTGACCATCCACCGCTTCTCCTGCGTCGACAAGGACAAGCTCGCCATGTGGATCACTCCGGGCAGCCGTCACCTTGGCGCGTTCTTTGACGAGTACTGCCAGCGCGGCGAAGACATGCCCATCTCCATCTCCATCGGTCTGGACCCCGCCGTGTACATGTGCTGTGGCTTCGAGGCGCCAACCACGCCGCTCGGCTTTAACGAGCTGCAGATCGCCGGCGCCCTGCGCGGCCACGCCGTCGAGCTTGCCGACTGCGTCACCGTTCCGCAGAAGTGCATCGCCAATGCCGAGTACGTGCTCGAGGGCTACCTCATGCACGACGAGACCATCAACGAGGACGTCAACGGCCACGGCTACGCCATGCCCGAGTTCCCCGGCTACACCGGCGGCGCCAAGGTCTGCCCGGTGATCAAGATCACCGCCGTCACCACGCGTGTCAACCCCATTATGGAGAGCTGCATCGGCCCTTCGCACGAGCACGTGTCCATGGCCGGTATCCCCACCGAGGCTTCCATCTACAAGATGGTCGAGACCGCTATCCCGGGCCGCCTGCTCAACGTCCACGCTGCACCCTGCGGCGGCGGCAAGTTCGTTGCCATCATGCAGTTTAAGAAGTCGAGCAAAAATGACGAGGGCCGTCAGCGCAACGCCGCCATGCTCGCCTTCTCGGCATTCTCCGAGCTCAAGCATGTGATCTTGGTTGACGAGGATGTCGACATCTTTGATATGAGCGACGTGATGTGGGCCATGACCACGCGCTTCCAGGCCGACGTCGACCTCATCACCATCCCCGGCTGCCACTGCCACGTGCTCGACCCGTCCAACGACCCTGCGTTCGACCCCACGATTCGCGAGCACGGCATCGCCTGCAAGGCCATCTTCGACTGCACGGTTCCGTTCGACCTCAAGAAGAATTTCATTCGCTCGCAGTTCATGGAGATCGACACAGACAAGTGGGCCAAGGAGATTGCTTTCTAAGGTTCCGGCGTTCTACCGAACGTCGGACCACTCGACGCTGCGCCCGCGCCTGGCGGGCAATCTGCCCCTCAACTGCGAAGGCATGGGCATAAGCCCTATGCCTTCTTGTTTCGGGGCACCTTGCCTCGCCAGACGCGCGCTCGCTGACATTGCCCGACCTATAGCTGCCATTTTGTTGTTAGGAGTTGTCATGCCTGAGTCTTCTGTCCGTCCCCGTCGCATTGTCGTTGGCGTGTCTGGCGCCAGCGGTGCCGCGCTGGGTCTTGAGTGCCTCAAATGCCTGCGTCAGGCCGGTGCCGAGTCGGCGCTTGTCGTCACGCGCGGGGGAGAGATCACCATCGAGCAGGAGCTCGGCATGACGCTCGACGAGTTTGCCGCGCACGCCGATGTGGTCTACGACAATAAAAATATCGGCGCCGCCATCGCAAGCGGCACCTATCCGGTCGATGGCATGATCGTGGCGCCCTGCTCCATGAAGACGCTTGCCGGCATCGCGAGTGGTTACAGCGAAAACCTGTTGCTGCGTGCGGCCGACGTGCAGATGAAAGAGCAACGCCGCCTGGTACTCATGGTGCGCGAGACGCCCTTCAGTGCGATCCATGTCGACAACATGGCGCGCCTGGCGCGCGTACCGGGCGTCATGCTCATGCCGCCCATGCTCACGTTTTACAACGGCCCCGCCACGCTCGACGACGCGGTGCATCACATCGCCGCCAAGGCGCTCGAGGCCGTCGGCGTGTCATGCGCAAACTATAAGCGCTGGTCATGGGCGTCTTTAGGGTAGGATACGAGTAGTGTTTGAGCCCGCTGCCCCTGTGGGCGGCGGGCTTTGTGCGCTAAAAGGATGTGTCGGGAGGACTTATGCAGACGGGCATGTATGCGATTAGCGAGATGGCGAGCTTGTTTAACGTTTCGCGCCAAACGCTCATCTACTACGACAAGATCGGCCTGTTTAAGCCCGCCGTGGTGAACGAAAAGGGCTACCGTTTCTATTCGCCTACGCAGATCCCGCTCATGCGTCTGATCTGCATGCTGCGCGACCTGGGGCTCGAACTCGACGAGATTGACCGCCTGACCTCGACGTTCGACATTGGCGAGATGACCGATCACCTGCGCTCGCGGGTGCAGGCGCTCGACAAGCAGATTGCCGGGCTCAAGGCTGAGCGCGCGAGCGTGCAGGAACGCCTGAGCTTTTACGACGAGGCAGTCTACTGGCGCGAGCGCGAGGGCAGTCCGGAACTCAAGCAATTCGAGCGCCGCTACGTGGTCTTTGAGGAGTTTCCGGGCGATATCGAGCGCGGTCGCTCGATGCTTCACCCCACGCTCATGCGGGCAATCCTGCGCATGCGCACGCTGACGGGCACGCGCCCCATGCGCGGTTGGGGCGCCATGCTGCGTCGCGAGGCGCTGCATTCCGACGATCCCATCGCCGGTGCCGGCTCCTTTGCCGTACTGCCGCGCGGTGCCGAGGAGCTGCTGCCGAGCGACGCTGCCGAGCTGGCAGAGATCGGCATCGAAGTGCTGCCCGAGGGCACATACCTGTGCATGAGCCGCTGGGGCATGCCGTACGAGCCCGAAGGCATCCGCGCCATCGTGGCCTGCATGGACGAGCACGCGCTCCAGCCCATCGGCAACGCCTTCGACTTTTGCTACCTCGATACCACGAGCTACGACGAGTCCCACCAAGAGGACTTCTGCTGCATCCAAATCCCTGTTACCCTCCAGATGTGACAAGGGGACTGCTCCTTCGTCGCATTCGTGGTGTGGCTGCTGCCTAAACCGTCACAACATTCGATGAAAATCTCGAAAACGAGGAAAAGCGTCGAATGTTGTGACGCTTTTCCTGTCTGTGCCGGCGAGCTCCCGTGCCATCTGGGGGTATAAGGCTGGCAAGTGTTTATTTGCGAGGCTTAAGGGGCGCCCCGTATGGATATCGATAACTTTGAATGGTGGTATAGCGAGGGCGAGGCTCCGGACGAGGAGTGGGACGAGCCCGCGCCGCGTGACGTGTCGAGCGACGAGGACGAGGCCGGCAACGATGCTGCTGTCGAGCCTGACGCCGCCTCCGATGCCGCCGAGCCCCTGACCTTTGAGCAGGCTTGGGCCCAAGCCGAGGCCGATGAAGCTAAGGCCGATGCCACGGCCACACTCGGTGAGCCGGCGGACATGTCCATCTCGCCGGCCAAGATCCCGCAGCCGCGCCATAACATCGACCCCGGCAGTACGGCATCCTTCAGCATTCTCGACGTGCCCTCGCAGGGTGCCCAAGCACCCGCGCCCACACGTCGCCCCGACCTGGCTCGCGAGGAGGACGCGGGCCGTCGCTCTCCGCTCGGCCCCATCCTCATCGCCTTCATGGCCGGCGTTATCGCATGCTCGGTAATTGGAAACGTCTGGAGCCATGTTGAACAACAACGAAAAGACGCCGCCAAGGTCGAGATGTCCGTCGAACAATCGCTCAGCCGCACGCGCTCGGTGCATGTATCGGTCGAGGTCAAGGACGGCGCGACGTGGGACACCGCGCGCGGCGACAGCCAGATGCTCGTCCATATCGTGGGTCGCACGCTCAAGGGGCAAGCGATCGACGAGTACCAATACGTCAATTCCGAAGGTGACGGCATCGAGCTCAAGCCCGGCGACTACGAGCTCACGGTCGATGAGCCGCCCGTCGCCACCGACGGCACGCGTTACCGTGCCTCAAAGCGCATGGTTCCGGTGAGTTTTAATTCACAGGCGCCCGATACGGTCGATAGCACGCCGCAGGGCGGGTTTGACCTTTACGCTATTGCTCAATAACTGCACCTGTCGCTCAACCCCGCCGCCAAGAGTGGGACAATAGCCCTCGACACCGTTGTTTACTATTGGAGGAAGTAGCATGTCCACCGTCACTACCATCAAGCGCGGCGGCCTCACCGCGGCCATCGATTCCATGGGCGCCCAGCTCACGAGCCTTGCCCTCAACGGCAACGAGTATCTGTGGCAGGGCGACCCGGCCTTTTGGGGCAAGCATGCGCCTATCCTGTTCCCCATCGTGGGATCGCTGCGCAACAACATGGCGACATCTGCGGCCGGCACCTGCGAGATGCCGCGCCATGGACTCGCTCGCATCGTCGAGCACAAGTTGGTCGAGGTTTCGGAGGACGGCTCCTCGGTAACGTACGAGATCACTGACACGCCCGAGTCGCTCAAGGCGTTCCCGTTCCACTTTAAGCTCAACATGACCTATGCCCTGACCGGCGACGCCACGCTCACGCAGACCTTTGCCGTCACCAACACCGGCGACGTGGCCCTGCCGTTCTCGGTGGGCGGTCATCCTGCATTCAACGTGCCCGCCCCCGGTGCCGAAGACGAGGCGTTCGAGGATTACGAGCTGGCGTTTACCGAGGCTTGGACTAACGAGGCCCCCATCATCACGCCCGACGGTCTTATGACGTTCGAGGGCAGCTACAAGGCTCCCGATAACTCGGACGTGCTGCTCATCACGCACCGCAGCTTCGATAACGATGCCATCATGTTCACCGATGTCCCGGGTTCCACGCTCACGCTGCGCGGCCGCAAGTCGGGCCACGGCGTCAAGATCGACTTTGAGGGCTTTAAGTACATCGGCGTGTGGTCTGCCGCCAACGACGCCCCGTTTGTGGCGCTCGAGCCCTGGACCGGTCATACCACCATGGACACCGAGGACGACGTCTTTGAGCACAAGGTCAACACCATTACCTTGGCACCGGGTGAGACGGACGTTCGCAGCTTTAGCGTTACCCTGCTCTAGAGGTTCCGCCGTTCTAACGAACGACGGACCGGTCGACGCTGCGCGCCACCCAGAGCGACAATTTGGCATGAAAAAGGCAAGGCATGACCAGAAGGTCTATGCCTTGCCTTTTTCATGCCAAGTGGTACATGGGGACAGGTTACTTTGTGCCAATCGTCCTCGTGTGTCTATTAATTTTTCGCGCACATGCCGCGCTGCTGGTTGTTGACGTATATCCTGTCTTATTGTCAGCAAAACGACATAGGGAAGGCATCAGATGCAACCTCGACTACAGCGCGACGCGCAGGCCCAGCCGGTGTGCAGTCGTCGCATCTTCTTGGGTAGCGCCCTCGCTGCGAGCGCAACCGTTGTCGCCGGCGCGCTTGCCGGCTGCCAGCGTCCGTCCACACTCAAGGTGGTCCAGCCCACGACGGGCGGCGGTCGCGATGACCTGTCCGATTCCGTTATCGGCAAGGATAAGATCCGCATCGGCATGGAGGCGGCCTACGCCCCGTACAACTGGCAGGTTTCCGAGGCCAGCGAGTTCACGATCCCCATCGACAACGTGCAGGGCGCCTATGCCGATGGCTACGACGTGCAGATCGCCAAGATCGTCTGCAAGGCTCTCGGCGGCGAGCCCGTTGCCGTCAAGCAGAGCTTCTCGGGCCTTATCGACTCGCTCAACAACGGCCAGATTGACCTCATCATCGCCGGCATGAGCGCCACGCCCGAGCGCGAGGAGTCGGTCGGCTTCTCCGACCCGTACTTCATTGGCTACTTTGGCCTGTTCGTAAAAGAGGGCTCGCCCTACCAGAACGCCACCAAGCTCAGCGACTTCAGTGGTGCCACGGTACTCGGCCAAAAGGACACCATGCTCGACACCGTCATCGACGAGATCCCGGGCGTCGTCCACAAGAACCCGGTCGATTCGGTTCCCACGGTGTTCTCGAACCTGCTGCAGGGCACGTGCGATGCCGTGACCTACAACACCGAGAACGAGAAGGGCTATATGGCCCAAAATCCGGGCATTGTCCCTATTCATTTTGCCGAGGGCGAGGGCTTTAAGCAGGAGGTCGCGGCAAACGTCGGCTGCCGCAAGGGCTCGGACAAGCTGCTTAAGCTCATCGACAAGACACTCAAGGGCATTAGCCAAGAGGAGCGCGACCAAATGTGGGACGCGTGCCTCGATCGTCAGCCGGCATAGGGAGGCAGCATGAAAACCATCAATCGTCTGGCCTCCTTTACCAAGGCCGACCACCGCTATGTGTACCTGGGCACGAGCGTTATCGCGGCGCTCGGCCTGGTGTTTAGCCAGCGCAACCCCACGCCGCTGAGCTTCTTGGCGCCTACGGGCGTGTTCCAAGACTGCCTCTGGGCAATCCTTTGGGCCTGGCTCGTCGTGTCGGCGGCGGCGCTCGTCACCAAACTCATGCACTGGAATGACTATCGCGAAACGTCGCCGTTTGCTTCCGAGCGCTTTCGTCGCGGCGCGCGCCTGGGCAGCTATGTCGTGGTCGCCATTGCGGCGATCTTCTTTATCGACCGTTGCGTCATGTCGTTTATCGACCTGGTGCAGGTGAGCATTGTCTCGGATTCCAACCCCAGCGACTTTTTGTCGAGCCTGGTCTACATGACCTACAAGAGTGGCGACTTCTTTATCCGCGGTATCGAGATCACCATCGCGCTTGCGACCTTCGGTACCGTCATCGCATTCTTCCTGGCGCTGCTCTTTGTGTTCCTGCGTATTCAGACCTTTGACCGCGTGGACAACGACCTGGTGCGCTTCTTTAAGAGTATCGGCCGCGGCTTTGCGACCATCTACTCCACCATCGTGCGCGGCACGCCCATGATGGTCCAGGGCCTGCTCATCTATTACGCGGGCTTTACCGTTTTGCGCGGCATGGGCTTCGAGACCGCTCAGGCCAACCAGATCTGGAGTACCTTCACCGCCGGCCTCGTCACCATCTCGCTCAACTCCACCGCCTACATGATGGAGGTCCTGCGCGGCGGCATCGAGTCCATCGATCCCGGCCAGGCCGAGGCAGCGCGCTCGCTGGGCCTGTCGCAGTGGCAGGCCATGCGCAAAGTCGTGTTCCCCCAAGGCATTAAAAACGCGATTCCGGCGCTCACCAACGAGCTCATCATCAACATTAAGGACTCGTCGGTGCTCTCGGTCATCGGCGTGTTCGACCTTATGTACGCTACTACCACGGTCGCCGGCGTGTACTACCGCCAGATGGAGGTCTACTGCGTGGCGCTCGTGGTCTACCTGATCCTGACACTCGTGGCGAGCCGCCTGCTCGAAGCCTTTGGCAAAAAGCTGGGCGCCGAGGCCCCTGCCACGCTGCCCAGCTCCAACTAGGCGCAAGACGAGGAGAATCATCATGGCAGATACCGCCACTACCGGCACTGCGGCAGCCGTGCAAAACCAAGAGCCGCTTATCCGCGTCGAGGGCCTGCGCAAGAGCTTTGGCTCACTCGAGGTACTCAAGGGCATCGACCTGTCCGTCAATTCCGGTGAGGTTGTCACCATCATCGGCGCCTCGGGCTCGGGCAAATCGACCTTCCTGCGCTGCCTCAACCTGCTCGAGACCCCGGACGCGGGCCACATCTGGTTCCACGGCCAGGACCTCACGGCCGAGCGCTGCAATATCAATAAACTGCGCGAGGACATCGGCATGGTGTTCCAGGGCTTCAACCTGTTCAACAACATGGACGTGCTCGACAACTGCACGCTCGCGCCCGTCACGCTCAAAAAGATGAGCAAGGCCGAGGCCGAGAAGGTCGCGATGGAGCATCTGACGAGCGTGGGACTCGAAAAGTTCGCGCACGCCGCCGTTGGTCGCCTGTCCGGTGGTCAAAAACAGCGCGTGGCCATCGCTCGTGCCCTATGTATGAATCCGCAGATCATGCTGTTCGACGAGCCGACCTCCGCGCTCGACCCCGAGATCGTGGGCGAGGTGCTCGAGGTCATGCGCAAGCTCGCCGCCGACGGCATGACCATGGTCGTCGTCACGCACGAGATGGCCTTTGCCCGCACGGTGTCCGACCGCGTGGTCTTTATGGACAAGGGCGTGGTGCTCGAGGATGCCGCGCCGGCCGAGCTCTTCGGCAACCCCAAACACCAGCGCACTCGTGAGTTCCTCTCTCGCTATCTCGAGGACAAATAACCGACCGCAAACGCTTACGTTGCAGGGCCGCTCCCGTGGGGCGGCCTTTGTCGTCACAATCGAAAGGATGTCATGGCCGAGGTTTGGCGCTTCTTTGCGCATGAGGACGATTTTGCCGATATAGACGAGGCCGGCGCGTGCGAGCGCTTGGGCCGCGTGCTGTCGTTTCCGACCATTTCGAGCATGGATGCCGAGGCGGTGGATTGGCAGCCCTTCGATGACCTGCGCGCCTATATGCAGCAGGCCTGGCCGCGCGTGTTTGCGGCGGGCGAGGTCGAGCTTATCGATCATTCGCTATTGGTGACGCTTGCCGGCAGCGATCCGGCTCTCAAGCCCGTTATGCTCATGGGTCACATGGACGTGGTCCCCGTGGTGCCCGGCACCGAGGCTGACTGGACGCACGCTCCCTTTAGCGGACATGTGGACGACACCTACATTTGGGGTCGCGGCGCCATCGACATGAAAGACCAGGTCGCGGGCATTCTCGAGGCGGTTGAGTATGCGTTGGCGCACGGTTGGGAGCACAAGCGTTCGCTGCTGCTGGCTTTTGGCCAGGACGAGGAAACCACGCAGTACGGCGCGGGGGCGATCGGTCGCGTGCTCGAGGAGCGCGGTATTGAACTTGAATACCTGATCGACGAGGGTGACTACCGTATCGTTTCGGCTGCCGAGTACGGCGCGGGCGAGGGCTGGCTTATGCATGCCGACCTTGCCGAGAAGGGCTACGCCGATATTGTGCTCAAGACGAAGAGCGAGGGCGGGCATTCGTCCAACCCCTACGGCGGCACATCGCTCGAGGTACTGAGCCGCGCTATCGCCGCAATCTGCGATATCGAGTGGCCGACGCGCATGGCCGATCTGCTTGCCGCACAGCTTGTCGAGCTGGGGCTCTACTCGGCCGACGAGATTGCCTCCAACAAGGACACCATCGTGTGCGAGTGCCTCGCCAGCAAAAAACTCTACCCGCTCGTGACCACTACCTGCGCGCCCACGCAGATCGAGGGCGGCAGCGCTGGCGCTAACGTGATGCCACAGGATATGTGGGCCAACATTAACTTTCGCATGCTCGAGGGCACGAGCGTGGCCGACGTTGTGGCGCGCTGCCGTGAGGCGGTTGCCGGGGCGGACCTTGCCGGTCGTGTCGAAGTGGAGCTGGGCCCCGGCAGCTCCGAGCCCTCGCCGTCCCCGCGCATCGGTGGTCCCGGCCTCGAGGCGGTTCGCTCCATCGCCGCCCGCTATTTCCGCGATCCAAAGGGGACGGAGGAAAACGGATCATCCGAGCCGTTGGCGATTGTCCCCTCGACCGTGATCGGCGCGACCGACGCTGCCAACTACCAGCACATTTGCTCCGAATGCATTCGTTTTTCGGCGTTTGTGGTCGACGATGACGAGTGCGACCGCGGCGTCCACGGCACCAACGAGCGCATCACCCGCCGCGCCTACCTCCAGGGTGTTCGCTTCCTCATCGCCCTGCTTCAAACGCTCTAGAATGTGACAAAGCGACAGTCTCTTTGTTAGCCGTTGGGGACGCTCTTAAACGACTAGCCGTTAAGGAACGTCCCCAACGGCTACGTCCACTCATTCCGTGCGGGTTATATGCAGGTTTGCCTGCGCACGCTATCATGTATGGGTTAGACCGCAACTATGTACCCCATACGCGAAGGGATGCGCATGTATCTGAAGATCGACATGTTCTAGCCGGGCTTACCCCCGCAGTGGCGCCGTGCGCCCCATCAGCTCTGCCGATTTTCACCTTCACGCATATAAAGGAGTCCCGCCATGCGCGACAAGCTCGAAAAGATTATCAAGGCCTACGAGGAGCTCGAGAAGAAGCTTTCCGACCCGGCCGTCGCCTCCGATATCAAGGAGTTCACGCGTCTCAACAAGGAGTACGCGCACCAGTCCGACCTCATCGCCGCCTCGCGCGAGTACATCGGCGCGCTCGATGACATCGAGGCTGCCAAGGAAATGCTCCACGATACTACCGATGCCGATGAGAAGGAGATGCTCCAGATGGACATCTCCGAAAACGAGGCCAAGCTTCCCCAGCTCGAGGAAGACATTAAGTACATGCTCATCCCGAGCGACCCCAACGACGACAAGAACACCATCGTCGAGATTCGCTCCGCCGCCGGTGGCGACGAGGCGGCCATCTTCGCCGGCGACCTGTACAAGATGTATCAGCGCTTCTGCGAGTCGCGCGGCTGGAAGACCACCGTGCTCGACTCCAGCCCCAGCGAGGCCGGCGGCTTTAAGTCCATTGAGTTCAAGGTCGAGGGCGACCGCGTCTACTCCGTCATGAAGTTCGAGTCCGGCGTGCACCGCGTCCAGCGCGTTCCCAAGACCGAGTCCCAGGGCCGTATCCAGACCTCCACGGCAACTGTCGCCGTGCTTCCCGAGGCCGAGGAGATCGACGTCCAGATCAACCAGTCCGACCTGCGCATCGACACCTACTGCGCCTCCGGCCCTGGCGGTCAGTGCGTTAACACCACTTATTCCGCCGTGCGCATCACCCACCTTCCCACCAACACCGTGGTGCAGTCGCAGGAACAGCGCTCCCAGATCCAGAACCGCGAGGTCTGCATGCAGATGCTGCGCGCCCGCCTGTACGAGATGGAGCTCGAGAAGCAGCAGGCGGAGCTCGGTGCCGAGCGCCAGAGCCAGATCGGCCACGGCAACCGTTCCGAGAAGATCCGTACCTACAACCAGCCCCAGGACCGCGTGACCGATCACCGCATCGGCTTCAACTCCACCTACAACGGCGTCCTCCTGGGCGACCAGCTCGGCACCGTCATCGAGGCGCTCGCCGCCGCCGAGCGAGCCGAGAAGCTGGCTCAGGCTGTCTAGTGGGTTACGGCGTTTTACCAAACGCCGTAACAGCTCGACGCTGCAAACGCCCCTAAGCGGCAATCTGACGTTCAATCGTCGGTCGCGTACAAAAGTACGCTTCCCTCCTCTTTCACGTCACCTTGCTCGCTTAGGGGCGTTTTCGCTGACGTATGCTCAACCTGTGGCGGGGCACTCATTGGGGACAGACTTAAATGAGTAGTCGTTGGGGACGTTCTTAAACGACTAGTCGAATAAGAACGTCCCCAATGACTAGGTTGGGTAAATTACTAATTGAATTTATTTAATCTGCTTTGTTGGAAATTAAGCTATTTACCTGCTTAAGGTAATTGACGGCATAAGTCCGCTATCGAAAATATTGCTCAAAATATCGTTCAAGAAGTCGCGGGGCGATTTTTGATGCGTCGCGCGTCAAGCGATGTGGCAAGTTCTTGGTTAGATATTGGTCAGTTTTGGGGCAACCTTGCCAAAAGCTTGACGGATGCAGATTTAGACGTCGACGAATGAACACTCTAGGCAGGCTCCAAGCAAAATTCTGGGCTGATTCTCGATAATCGCCTTCAATCGCCCCTTGCCAAGCGCTGGCCTCGCTTACAATCTGCTCCGACATTCGCGCGCCGTCCGGCGCTTAAGAGGGGAGGGCCCCATGGCAAACGAGATCTGGACCATCAAGCGTTGTCTCGAGTGGACCAAGGAGTACCTGGCCGAGCGCGGCGAGGAGCACCCCCGTCTTTCTGCCGAGTGGCTGCTGTGCGCCGCCACGGGCCTGGCGCGCATTGACCTATATATGCGTATGGACGAGACGCTTAACGCGGCCCAGCTCGAGACCATGCATGCGGCCGTTGTCCGCCGCGCTAAGGGCGAGCCGCTGCAATACATCACGGGCAGCACGCAGTTTCGCATGATCGACGTCGCGTGCGCCCCCGGTGTGCTCATTCCGCGCCCCGAGACCGAGATGCTCGTCGAGGAAGTCCTCAATTATCTGGATGCCGAGGTACTGAGCCCCGAGGCCGCTGCCCGTCAGCGTGTTGAGCTGCCTTGGAACGATGAGGTCGAGGAGGCACGCAAGGCCGAGGCCGCATTGGCCGACGAGCGAGCGACGGCCGAGCGCCGTGCCGCCAACCTCACAGCTGCCGACGAGGCGGCGCTAGGCGGCGATGTGCTGGGCAGTCGCGCTTATGCCGAGGAACTGGCCGATCGCGAGGCCGAGGAAGCCGCCGCGCAGGCGGCAGAAGCAGAGGCCATGGAAACCCCCGAGCCCGAGCTCGACGAATACGGCATCGCCATTGAGGGTGCCGACCAGGAGACGGTTTCAGCTCAGGATGCCGCTGCGCCTGCCCCAGCCGAGCCCCGCACTGCTCGCGTTCTCGAGGTCGGCTGCGGCACGGGCTGCATCTCGCTCTCTCTTGCTTGGGAGCGCCGCGGCCACGTTACCTGCACCGCTACCGATATTGAGCCGCGTGCTATCGATCTGGCCACCAAAAACCGCGACGCGCTCGGCCTCACGGCAGATGAGGTTGCCTTCAGCCTCACCAACCTGGTGAGCTCCATTCCCCACGACGAGTGGGGCACCTTCGACGTGCTCGTCTCCAACCCGCCTTACATCCCGACCGACGTTATGCGCTCGCTGCCGCACGAGGTCAAGGACTTCGAGCCCGATTTGGCGCTCGAGGGCGGTGCCGATGGCCTGGATATCTTCCGCCGCCTGCTCAATGCGGCGCCCTATATGCTGCGCGCCGGCGGCCTGTTTGCCTGCGAGCTCTACGAGGGTGCCCTCGACGCTGCCGCCGAGCTCTGCCGCCAGGCGGGTCTATCGGATGTGCGCATCGTCCGCGACCTCACCGATCGCCCCCGCATCGTTCGAGCCGTCGTCACCGAGCCCAAGCAACGCCAGTAATATTTATTAACTGGTTAGCAAAAATTATAAAGTAGTTTATAATTAGGACGGCTGAAAGAGGTCGGCCCATGCAACCTCCTACCTTTCGGGAAATCATTGCCCTACTCAAGCACGATGGATTCGTGAAGGTCGCGCAAGTCGGTAGTCATGCTAAGTATGTTTCTGGTGACCGCGTTGTCACCGTGAACGGCTCTGGTGGTGATCGACCAAAGAAGGGCACGTGGGCAAGTATTCGTCGCCAAGCTGGATGGTAGTTGGAGGCAAAATGAGGCAGCGATTTACCTATGACTGCGTTCTCATAAAAGAAGACGATGGTTACTGCGCTAGCTTCCCGCAGATTCCCGGCGCCTTTGCCGATGGCGATACGCGCGAAGAAGCGATTGCCCATGCCACCGAGGCACTGATGGCGTTTTTGGCCGACGACCTCAACAACGGTTTGACTCCGGCAGGGTACGAACGCTCGGCCGAGGTCGTGGCCCTTTCAGTCGAAATCGACCACGAGGACGCTCGGGAAGCGGCGTGCCGAACATTTAAAGACGCAGCGCTGGACCTCAAAGTCTCCGCTCCGCGGATTACCGCGCTGGTCAAAGCCGGAAAGCTCGATGTTGAACTCGTCGACGGCCGTCGGATGATAACGATAGACAGTATCGAGCGTTACGCCGCCCAAGAACGTCACGCCGGCAGGCCAAAGAAGTTCGTCGCAGTCCAATAACCCCCTCACTTTCACCGACTACTAGAGCCGCTCACCAAACCAACATGCGCTCTGGGCAAATAGGTTGAACGTTTCGTGCGAGAATGCCCCACAGTAAACAAACTTGCACCAGAACGTAAGGGGCTGGCATACACATGCAGACGGTCTATCGGGTATACGAGGGAACGCGCGAGCCGCATCGGCTTGCCGTCGAGCGCACGGCCGAGGTGCTCGGCCGCGGCGGCCTGGCTTTGATCCCGACCGAGACCGTCTACGGTGTCGCCGTGGCAGTCAACGCCTTCTCGGACGCCGTGCCCCAAGATACAAGCGAATTCCCATCGTGGCCGCGCGATCCGCAGGCTGCCGTCAATGGCGCCGCAGTTCCTGCGCTCGGCACCGGCTATCGCCGTATCTTCACTCTCAAGCAACGTGAACTCACGCAAACCGTCGCTTGGCTGGTCGATGGCGTCGAAGCACTCGACCGCTATGGCGTGGATATCCCGGAAGATGCCCGCATACTCGCGCGACGATGCTGGCCGGGAGCCCTGACTATCGTGGTCAAGGCAGCCCCCTGCGTGCCGACCTTTATGCGCGCTGCCGACGACACGGTGGCACTTCGCGCTTCGGCCTCGCCCGTGGTGCAGGCGCTCATTCGCGCCTGTGGCAGCCCCCTTGCCTGCACCAGCGCCAACACGCATGGCGCGCCCGCGCCGGCAAGTTTTATCACGGTGGAGGGTCGCATCCTGGAGGGGGTCGATGTTGCCGTCGACGCCGGTGAGACCCCGTGTCGCGACGCCTCGACCATCGTGTCGTTTCAGCACGGCGGGCTCCAGATCCTGCGCCAAGGCGCACTTCCCGCATCAGAGATCGAACGGGTCCTGTCCGACCCGATGCAATAGAAAGGTATAAGCGATGTCGTTGAATCTGGGCAGCCTGGGCATGGAAGATGCCTCGTTTGACTTTGGCGGTTCCTACATCATGGCGCTCGACTGCGGCACCACCTCGGTACTTGCGACCATCGTCGACGAGTACGGATGCATCGTCGCGCAGGCACGTCGCAGCGTCAAAACCAGCTTCCCGCGTCCCGGCTGGGTGGAGCAAGACCCCATGGCGGTCCTTGCTAGCCAGATCGCCGTCATGATGGAAGTCCAGTTTAAGAGCGGTATCCACTCCGACCGCATTGCCGCCATCGGCATCTCCAACCAGCGCGAGACCACGGTGGTCTGGGACCGCGTGAGCGGTCAGCCGATCTATAACGCCATCGTATGGCAGTGCCGCCGTACCGCGCCGGCAATCGACGCGTTGGTTGAACAGGGTTGCGAGGAGCTGGTGCGCTCCCGCACGGGACTCACGCTCGACCCGTATTTCTCGGCCTCCAAGGTGCAGTGGATTCTCGACAACGTCGACGGCGCACGCGAGAGCGCGGCGGCGGGCGACCTCATGTTTGGCACCATCGACACCTGGCTCATCTACAACCTCACCGGCGGCCAGGTCTTTGCCACCGACTACACCAATGCCAGCCGCACGGCACTCTTTAATATCCATACGCTCGATTGGGACGACGACCTGCTGGCACTCTTTGACGTTCCACGTTCCATGATGCCCGAGGTTCGCTGGAGCTCGGGCGACTACGGCCGCGTCGCGAGCGACATCATGACCAACATGCCGCCCATCATGGGTGTGGCGGGCGACCAGCAGGCATCGCTGTTCGGCCACTGCTGTTTCCGTCCCGGTCAGACCAAAAACACCTATGGCACGGGCTGCTTTATGCTCATGAACACCGGCGACGAGATCGTCGAATCCAAGAATGGCCTGGTCTCCACCATCGGTATCGCTGCGGACGGCAAAGTCAGCTATGCGCTCGAGGGCTCTATTTTTGCCGCCGGCTCAACGATGAACTGGCTTCGCAACAACATGGGCATCATCTCGAGCGTGAGCGAGTCGGCACAACTCGCCGCTTCGATTAGCGACAACGAGGGCTGCTACTTCGTTCCCGCCTTTGCGGGTTTGGGTGCTCCCTGGTGGGACCCGCATGCCCGCGGTATCGTGTGCGGTCTGACCGGCGCCTCGAGCCGTGCGACCATCGTACGTGCCGCCTGCGAATCCATGGCATATCAGAGCTACGACGTGTTGCGCGCCATGGAGCAGGACGTGGGGCTTTCGATTGAGCGCCTGTCTGTCGATGGCGGTGCCTCGCGCAACGAGTTCATCATGCAATTCCAGGCCGACCTGCTGGATATCCCCGTGCTGCAATGCGAGACGGTGGAGACCACGGCAATCGGTGCCGCGTACTTGGCGGGTCTTGCCGTCGGCTATTGGGAAGACCTAGAAGAGCTGGAGCAAAATGCCCAGATCGTTAGGACCTTCCTTCCCCACATGTCCGCCGAGCGCCGCGAACAAAACCTTGCGGGCTGGCGTGATGCAGTCAGGCGCTCGCTCAGTACCGCACAGTAGGGCTGCGATGGGCTGCTCGATACAACAAACCGCTAAACTAATGCATGGCGTGCGGCGGCAACATTGCTGCGCGCCTTGTCAGCAAGGCCGTATTGCGGCCGCAACGAAAGGGGCAATCAACCCATGACCGTCACCTACGATACGTCCCGTGTGACGCTTGTCGATCACCCGCTCGTCCAGCACAAGCTGTCGATCCTGCGCGACAAAAACACCGGCACCAACCAGTTCCGCCAGCTCGTGCGCGAACTCGCGCTTTTTGACGGCTACGAGGCCATGCGCGACCTGCCTATGGAAGACGTCGAGGTCGAGACCCCCATCACTACCGCCACGTTCAAACAGCTCGCCGGCAAGAAACTCGCCATCGTGCCCATCCTGCGTGCGGGCCTTGGAATGGTCGACGGCATTCTCGACTTGGTGCCCTCCGCTCGCGTGGGCCACATCGGCATGGAGCGCGACGAGGTCACCCACGAGCCGCACGAGTATTACTGCAAGATGCCCAAGGATATCGACCAGCGCATCTGCCTGGTTGTCGACCCCATGCTCGCCACGGGCGGTTCGGCCGAGATGGCCATCAGCTACCTGCGCGAGCGCGGTGTCAAGGACATCCGCATGCTGTGCATCGTCGCGGCCCCCGAGGGCCTCAAGTCGCTGACTGAGAAGGATTCTGATGTGCATATCTATACCTGCGCCATCGACGACCATCTCAACGAGGCTGCCTACATCGTTCCCGGCCTGGGCGACGCCGGCGACCGTATCTACGGCACGCTCTAGTCGCTGGACTAAGACGACCGCGGCTGCAAATACGAAGAAACGGTGCGCGCGGACGAACAGAAGGCGACCGCGCGCACTCCTGTTAACGGACGTTTTGCCCTGCAGGGTTCGAGAAAAACGTATTACCGTACCTGCGGCATAAAGAAGGTCTTAAGAAAACGAACAGGTGCGTATTAACCGATGCTTTTTCGGTTGTACTTTAGCGATTGGCTCGTACAATAGTCACCAATGTTTGGCGGGAACTGTTCTGTGAAGCGTTAAAAAGGGAAAGTGAGGACGCCAGTGTTTCAGATAGCCGATTTGCTCGCTATCGTTGCAGGTGCCATCGCGGGCGCGATCGCCTTCCTTCCCTTTGTCTTTACGCTCAAGCCGGTTCTTGACGATAGACAGAATGCGGACATGCTCAAGGGTATGGTGAGTCTGGCGGTCTCGGCAATCGCCCTGCTCGTCTTTACCTTGGTTGTGTTTGTGTTGTTCGGAGAGGCATTTCGCATGTTCCTCCTGGGCGAGGCGATCGGCTTCGTGGCCTTTATGGCCGCCTGCACGGTTCGCGTCGCCAAGGCGCTGCGAGATCCTCATGAGGTCGAAAGGTAAGTCGTGGAAATTTTTGAAAAGCTGCCTGATGAGATTAATCATCTGGTCAGCGAGTTCAGCTCCACCCCTGTCGTGGGCGATCTGAGCTGCGGCATCACGCAGTACTCGTTTTGGCTGATCGTCTCCACGATCGTGCTCCTGATCGTCCTGGCCGTGTTCAAGAAGAAGCAGACCCTGGTTCCCAAGGGCTTCTTCGTCAACGGTTTCGAGTACATCATCGAGTACGTCGAGAACGATATCGGCAAGGGCGTCGTGGGTGAGAACTGGAAGAAGCACTTCCCGTTCCTGTGCTCGCTTTTCCTGTTCATCCTGATCAATAACATGATCGGCCTGATCCCGGGAATGAAGCCCGGCACCGGCGCAATCGGCTCCACCGCCGCGCTCGCCATCTTCGCCTTCGTGTACTTCATCTACTACGGATGCAAGGCTCACGGCGTGATCGGCTACATCAAGAGCCTCGCCCCGCAGGGCGTGAGCTTCCCGATGAACGTGCTCGTGTGGGTCGTCGAGCTCTTTTCGACCTTCCTGCGCCTCATCACGCTCGCCGTCCGTCTGTTCTGCAACATGTTCGCAGGACACGTGGTCATGGGTTCGTTCGCCATCATGGCGAGCATGTTCATGCAGCCGCTGCTTCAGCAGGTTTCCGCGGCGCACGCCGTCGGCGCCCTGCCTTCGCTGGCCTGGCTTGCCATCCTCATCCTGATCTATGCGATCGAGCTTGTGGTCGGCGCCATCCAGGCTTACGTCTTCACGGTCCTTACCGCCGTGTATGTCTCCGAGGCAGAGGAGGTTGCGGAGGAGGAGTAGGCTTCCGTTCGCGTCTTCAAGGTAAGGCAATTCGTTAAACCGCCGGTGCCCGTACCCATGGAGCCCGGCAGTTATAAAAAGGTTATCCTGCGTGAAATAAGACACGCACGACAAAGGAGGAATCGTGGGAGTTATCGGTTACGGTCTCGGTGTTATCGGCGCTGGTCTTGCTATCGGCCTGTCTGCTCTGGGTGCTACGGGTGCTATGGCCCGTCAGCCTGAGGTCCAGGGCCGCGTGTTCACCGTCTTCATCATGGGCTCCGCCTTCGGCGAGGCTCTGGCTCTGATCGGCTTCGTTGTCGCGCTGATCGTTAAATAGCACGGAGCGTCAAGTATGAATCTTTCATCCCAGAAGAGCGCGATCGCACTCTCCGCGTCCGCGGCCGCGCTGCTCATGCCGGTTTCCGCGTTCGCCGAGGACGGCGCTGCCGGTGCGGACATCCTCATCCCTAAGATGGCGGAGTTCATCCCGGCGCTTATCGCCTTCCTGATTATCTGGATCGTGCTGGCCAAGGTCGCCCTGCCGGGCATCATGAAAACCATGGAGGAGCGCGGCAAGAAGATCGAGGAGAGCCTCGACGAGGCCGAGAAGACCAAGCAGGAGGCTATCGCCAAGCGCGCTGAGTCCGACTCGATCGTCACCGACGCCCGTCGTCAGGCTGCCGACATCGTTCTCGAGGCCCGTAAGGACGCCGAGTCCGAGCGCGCCCGTATCATCGAGGCTGCTCACAAGGAGGCCGAGGAGATCATCGCCAAGGCCCATACGACCGTCGAGGACGAGCGCAAGTCCATTTACGCCGGTGCCGCGAGCTCCATCGCCGACCTGTCCGTTGCCGTCGCCACCAAGATCGTGGGCGAGGCACTCGAGGACGAGACCGAGCAGAAGAAGCTCATCGAGCGCTACATCCAGGAAGCAGGTAGCCTGAATGCCGACTAGCCGCTATCAGGACAAGGTGCTCGAGACCTACGCGCGCTCCCTTCTGGAAGCCGCTAAGGCCGAGAACCATGTGTTCGAGGACCTCGAGATGATCGAGCGCTTGGCTTCTGCCAGCCCCGAGATCATCGCCGTGCTCGACACCATGTCCAAGCGCGACCAGCTCGACCTTCTTCCCAAGGTGGCAGCTGCCTTTAAGTATGTTGCCGAGGAAGACGAGGATGTAGTGGGCGTGACCGTCACCACGGCGATCCCGCTCGACGACGAGCTGCGTCAAACCATCACTAAGAAATGCGAGCAGGACTTCGGCCGCAAGGTATTCCTTATCGAGCAGGTCGACCCGTCTATCGTGGGCGGCCTGGTGCTCGAGGCCCGCGGCGAGCGTCGTGATATTTCCGTCAAGACGCAGCTGCGCATCGCGCAGGAGACCCTCGCAAACTCTGCTAATTCGTACGGAGGTGAAGCCTAATGTCCGAAACCCTCAATGCCCAGGATATCGCCAAGAAACTGCAGGAGCAGCTCACGAGCCTCTCCGCGACGGTCGATACGCATGAGGTTTCAACGGTCGACGAGGTAGGCGACGGCATCGCGCGCGTCTCCGGCCTCAAGAGCGCCATGGCAGGCGAGCTTCTGGAGTTCAAGAGCTCCGATACCGGTGAGACCGTCTTCGGCCTTGCCCAGAACCTTGACCGTGACGAGGTCGGCGCCGTTCTGTTCGGTGCCGTCGACTCCATCAAGGAAGGCGACGAGTGCCGCACCACTGGCCGCATTATGGATATCCCCGTGAGCCGCGCCATGCTCGGCCGCGTCGTCAATCCGCTCGGCCAGCCCATCGACGGCCTAGGCGACATCGTCGCTACGCACCGTCGCCCCATCGAGTTCAAGGCCCCCGGCGTCATCGACCGTACCCCGGTGTGCGAGCCGGTTCAGACCGGTCTGCTCGCTATCGACTCCATGGTGCCTATTGGCCGCGGTCAGCGTGAGCTCATCATCGGCGACCGTAAGACCGGTAAGACCGCCATCGCCATCGACGCTATTCTCAACCAGCGCGGCAAGGGCATGGTCTGCATCTATGTCGCCATCGGCCAGAAGGCCTCCACGGTTGCCAACATCCGCGAGACCCTCGCTCAGCACGGTGCGCTCGACTACACCATCATCGTTTCGGCCACCGCTGCCGATTCCG
Organism: Coriobacteriaceae bacterium; assembly: GCA_902363875.1. GTDB lineage: Bacteria > Actinomycetota > Coriobacteriia > Coriobacteriales > Coriobacteriaceae > Collinsella. The sequence continues at coordinate 98,594 of CABJBO010000005.1, forward strand.
CCCCTATGCAGTACATCGCGCCTATGGCCGGTGCCGCTATCGGCGAGTTCTTCATGTACAACGGCGAGGACGGCAAGCCCGCCAGCGAGACCAACCCCGGCGGCCACGTGCTCGTCATCTACGACGACCTGTCCAAGCAGGCTGTGGCCTACCGTCAGATGTCGCTGACGCTGCATCGTCCGCCCGGACGCGAGGCCTATCCTGGCGACATCTTCTACCTGCACTCTCGTCTGCTCGAGCGTGCCGTCAAGATGTCCAAGAAGAACGGTTACGGCTCCATGACGGCACTGCCGATCATCGAGACCCAGGACGGCGACGTCTCGGCCTACATTCCGACCAACGTCATTTCCATTACCGATGGTCAGATCTACCTGCAGTCCGAGCTCTTCTTCCAGGGTCAGCGCCCGGCAGTCGACGTGGGCATCTCCGTGTCCCGCGTCGGTGGCGATGCGCAGACCAAGGCCATGAAGCAGGTCGCCGGCAACCTCCGTCTGGACCTCGCTTCGTACCAGGAGCTCGCTGGCTTTACGCAGTTCGGCTCCGACCTCGACGAGGCTACTCAGAAGCAGCTGACCCATGGTGCTCGCATGACCGAGCTCCTGAAGCAGCCGCGTTACAAGCCGTTTGAGGTTGGCGAGCAGATCGTTACGCTGTTCGCTGGCAACGAGGGCTTCCTGGATGACCTGGAGATCGCCGACGTGCTGCCCTTCCGTGCCGAGCTCATCGAGTACATGGACAATGGCTTTGGCTCGCTGCTCGACAAGGTTCGCGCCAAGAAGATCGATGATGACATCAAGGCTGAGCTCTTGCGCGTCATCGGCGACTTCAAGCAGCAGTTCATGGCCAAGCACCATTCGGATGTTTCTGGATCAGAGGAGAACTAAGCCCCATGGCCAACCTTCGCGACATTAAGAAGCGAATCTCCTCGGTTACCACGACCAAGCAGATCACGCGCACGATGGAGATGGTCTCTACGGCCAAGATCCGTCGTGCCCTCGATCGCTCCAAGCAGGCCGAGCCCTATAAGGAGGCGCTGACCGACGTCATGTTGACGGTCGCCGGCGACGCCTCCTGTTCGGGCACCGATCCCATGCTGCAGAAGCATGAGAGCGTCAAGCATGGCCTGATTGTCGTTATTGCCTCGGACCGCGGCCTTGCCGGCGGTTTCAATACGACGGTGGAGCGCACGGCCGAAAAGCTCGCCGCTTCTTGGGCGAACGACGGCATCGAGTGCGAGATCATCGCGTGCGGGCGTAAGCCGGCCACGTATTTCCGTGACCGCGCAAACGTTGTCATGCACTTTGAGGGCAACTCCTCTGAGCCCGATTTCAATCAGGCCCGCATGATTTCCTCTCATATCTGCGATGCGTATCGTGCCGGTGAGCTTGACCGTGTCGAGCTTGTCTACCACCACGCCAAGAACCGCGTGGATCAGGAGCTTCGCGTCGAGCATCTGTTGCCGCTCGACCCCGAGATGATCGCTATGGCCCACGGTCCGCGTAAGAACGAGACCGACGCCCCTAAGCGCATCTCGTCCACGTTCGAGTTCGTGCCCTCTCCTGAGCATGTTCTCGGCAAGCTTGTGCCGTCTTATATCCTGACGGTCATCTACCAGGCCCTGATCGATTCGGCGGCTGCCGAGCAGGGTGCACGCCGCAAGGCCATGCACTCCGCGACGGAAAACGCCACCGCGATCATCTCGACCCTTACCCGCACGTATAGTCGCGTGCGCCAGGCTTCGATCACGACCGAGATCAACGAGATCGTCGGCGGAGCCTCAGCATTGGAGGAACAGTAATGGCTAATAACACCGTAAAGCTTGCGGTCGAGGAAGCCACCAAGAAGACGACTGCCGGTGATGGTCGCATCGTGCGAATCATCGGCCCTGTCGTCGACGTCAAGTTTGACGGCGCGGTGCCCCCGATCTACAACGCGCTCACGGTCGAGGCCGAGACCCCGATCGGTCATCTGAGCACGATCCTTGAGGTCGAGAGCCAGCTTCCGGGCGGCGTCGTCCGCACGGTCGCCATGTCCTCGACCGATGGCCTGCAGCGCGGCCTCATCGCCACCGATACCGGTGAGCCCATGAAGATGCCCGTTGGTCCCAAGACGCTCGGTCGCATTTGGAACGTCATGGGCAAGCCCGTCGACGGCAAGCCCATGCCCGAGGTGGAGGAGTTCTACCCCATCCACCATGCAGCGCCCCGCTTTGACGAGCTCACCACCAAGACCGAGATCTTCGAGACCGGCATCAAGGCCGTCGACCTGCTCGAGCCCTACATCCGTGGCGGCAAGACCGGCCTGTTCGGCGGCGCCGGCGTCGGCAAGACCGTTCTGATTCAGGAGCTTATCAACAACCTCGCCCAGGAGCACGGCGGCACCTCGGTGTTCACCGGTGTCGGCGAGCGTACCCGCGAGGGCACCGACCTGTTCCTCGAGATGAGCGAGTCTGGCGTTATCGACAAGACCTGCTTGGTTTATGGTCAGATGAACGAGCCGCCTGGAGCGCGTCTGCGCATCGGTCTGGCCGGCCTTACCACCGCTGAGTACTTCCGCGATCGCGGCCAGGACGTCCTGCTGTTCATCGACAACATCTTCCGCTTCTCCCAGGCGGGTTCCGAGGTTTCCGCATTGCTGGGCCGTATGCCGTCCGCCGTTGGTTACCAGCCCACACTGGCAACCGAGATGGGTGACCTCCAGGAGCGCATTACCTCGACCAAGACGGGATCCATTACCTCCGTCCAGGCTGTCTACGTCCCCGCAGACGACCTGACCGACCCGGCGCCTGCCACGACGTTTACGCACCTCGACGCTACCACGGTTCTTTCGCGTAGCATTTCGTCGCTCGGCCTGTTCCCGGCTATCGACCCGCTCGCGTCTTCCTCCGACGCTCTCGATCCCTCGATCGTCGGCGAGGAGCACTACCGTGTCGCCGTCAAGGTCCAGGAGCTCCTGCAGGAGTACTCCGACCTTCAGGACATCATCGCCATTCTGGGTATGGACGAGCTGTCCGAGGAACAGCGCCTTACGGTCAACCGTGCCCGTAAGATTCAGCAGTTCCTCTCGCAGTCCTTCCACGTCGCCGAGAAGTTCACCGGTAACCCCGGTGTCTACGTCCGCGTCGAGGATACCGTTCGCTCTTTCGCCGAGATTGTCGACGGCAAGGCCGATGACCTGCCCGAGCAGGCTTTCCGCTATGCTTCCACGATTGAGGACGTGCGCGAGCGCGCCCGCAAGATGGGGGAGAAGTAGGTTATGCGTATCCGCATCGTGTGCCCCGTGAGCTGCGCCTATGAGGGCGACGCTGCGTTTGTGTCGATTCCGTCCACGGATGGCGAGTTTGGCGTTCTGCCTGCTCACTCCAGCGAGATCTGCACGATCGACCGCGGTTACGTTCGCGTTTCCGATAAGGCCATGGGCACTGTCGACCACACGTTTGCCGTGGCCGGCGGCTATGCCCAGGTTGCGGACGATGTCGTGACCGTTCTCGCCGAGCGCGCTTGCGATTTGGCGACCGTCGATGCCGACAAGCTTAAAGCTGATATTCAAGGTTTTGAAGAGAAGCTGGGTAATTTGTCGGAGGATGATGCACGCCGCGCCTACCTCTATAATGAAATCGCATGGTGTAAGCTCAAGCTTGCCCAATAGTCAAACGATTTAGCGTTCGACCATTTGCGAACACATCATGCCCGGGATGGCTTGGCCACCCCGGGCATGCTTTTTGAAAGGGTAGACCTTGGATATTATCCGCGTTGAGGGTGGCCACGCCATCGGAGGCTCCGTGCCCGTCTCGGGTGCTAAGAACTCCGCGCTCAAACTCATGGCGGCAACGCTTCTGGCGCCGGGCAAGACGACGCTGCAGAACGTGCCCGATATTTCCGATGTCCACGTGATGGGCAAGGTGCTCAAGGGCATGGGCGCTACGATCGATGTTCTCGACGAGCACACGCTCGAGATCGATACCTCTCAGGTCGATTCCTGGGAGGCTCCCTATGAGCTCGTCGCTAAGATGCGTGCTTCCACCGCCGTCATGGGGCCCCTGCTGGGTCGCTTCCATCGCGCCAAGATCGCCATGCCGGGCGGCTGCAACCTAGGTGCCCGCAAGATCGACATGCATATTCTGGGTCTCGAGGCCCTGGGCGTCGAGTTTGATACCGCCCACGGCTACATCAACGCCAGCGCGCCTCAGGGCCTGCGCGGTACCACCGTCACGCTCGAGTTTGCCAGTGTCGGTGCGACCGAGAACCTCATTATGGCATCCGTGCGCGCGCAGGGCACCACGGTTATCGACAATGCCGCCCGCGAGCCCGAGATCGTCGATCTCGCCAACATGCTCAACGAAATGGGTGCCAAGATTGTTGGCGCCGGTACGCCTGTCGTGACCATCGAGGGCGTGGAAGAGCTGCATCCTGTTACCCATCGCGTAGTGGGCGACCGCATCGAGGCCGGTACCTTTATCGTCGCCGGTGCGTTGATGGCAGACGATCGCGGTGTCGATGTCACGGGCTTTTGCCCCATTCATTTGGGCATGGTGCTCAAGAAGATGGAGCTCATGGGTATCGACTGCGAGCGCGTCGAGGATGGCGTCCATGTGAACCGTGCCGAGCGTATCAAGCCGGTCGACATCCAGACGCTTCCGTTCCCCGGTTTCCCGACCGACATGCAGGCGCAGATTATGGTGCTCTCCGCCCTTGCCGACGGCAGTTCCGTTATTACCGAGAACATCTTCGAGAATCGCTTTATGTTTGCCTCTGAGCTGGTGCGCATGGGTGCCGACATTCGTATCGAGAGCCATCATGCCATGATTCATGGCGTCAAGGGCTTCTCGGGTGCACAGGTTACCTCGCCCGATCTGCGCGGCGGAGCGGCCCTCGTCGTAGCGGGCTTGATCGCCGACGGGACGACCGAGGTTTCGGCTATCCATCACATCAAGCGCGGCTACGAGCAGTTTGTCGAAAAGCTGCAGGCGCTCGGCGCGCATGTCGAGCATGCTACCGTCCCCGATCCCGTCATCTACTAATACAGGTTGCCTATGTTTAATAAAAAGCCCCTCGCAGATACCACCACCCGAAGACCCTCAACTGGTGCGCAGGCCAAGATCTACAGTCGCGATAACGTGGCTCGCTATTCCGAGCGCGCTCGCCAACGTCGTCGTAGCCACACGATTCGTCACGTCGCGCTCATTGTCGTGCTTGGCGTGCTGTTGAGTGCCACTACCGCTGCCGGCCTGTGGTTTGCCACCATTATGGGCAAGCTCGGCGATTCTAATGTCATTACCGACAATCTGCGTCGGGTTCTGGTTGACACCGATGAGGCAAAGGATCCGTTCTACGTGCTGCTTCTTGGTACCGACGGCCGTCCGGGCGAGGATACGTATCGTGCCGACTCGATTATCCTGGCACGCATCGACCCCACGCAAAAGCAGGCGACGCTCATTTCCGTTCCGCGCGACACCAAGGTCGAGTACAAGGGCGAGACCATGAAGATCAACGCCTGCCATACCGTTGGCGGCGCCGAGGCCATGGTCGAGGCGGTCAACGAGCTGTGCGGTGTTCAGATTTCCCACTATGCCGAGGTCAGCTTCGACGGTATGCAGGCGCTGATTGATTCGGTTGGCGGTATCGACATTAACGCAACCGATGATGTTGACGACCCCGAGCACCTGGATATTAAGATTACCGCTGGCCAGCAGCATATGGACGGTGCCACCGCCCTTACCTATGCCCGCTGCCGCTACACCTATGCCGACGGCGATTACACGCGCATGCGCCACCAGCGTCAGGTGCTTGGCGCCCTTGCCAACCAGATTCTCAATAACTTCGATGCCACGAAGATCTTTGGCCTGGTTAATTCGCTGTCCGATATGCTCGTAACCGATATGAGCGTTCAGGATATCGTGGCTACGGTCAACGCCATGCGCGGTATGGATGTCGACGGTATCTACTCGGCCAACCTGCCTTCGTACGCCGACGACAGCACCATGATTGACGGTGTGAGCTACGTCTTTGTCTACGAGGACGAGCTCAAGGAAATGATGGAGCGCGTCGATGCCGGCAAGGATCCCAAGGGTCCCAACACCATGGGTCTTTCCGACGGCTCCAGCTCTACGATCGGCGACCTCAGCAACAACACGTCTGACGACTACGCAAACGGCACCGCAACCTCATCGGTCAGCTCTGACGATTCCGATGGCTCAAGCGATTCGAGCGATTCGGACTACTACGAACAGCCCACCGGCGACGGCAACGGTTACGAGGCCAACTATTAGGGTTACGCGGGCTTACCAGCCCGCGTAACCAGTTGACGCTGCAAACCCGCCAGAGCGGCAATCTGCCTTTCAACTTCGGCGGCATGATCAAAAGATCAATGCCGCCTCGTTTCAAGGCACCTTGCTCGCTCTGGCGGGTTTTCGCTCA
>CABJBO010000006.1 GCA_902363875.1 Coriobacteriaceae bacterium
AAGGAGGGCCTGGACCTTCTCGTCGTGCCCTCCGCCGAGCTCTCCCGCGGCCGTGGCGGCCCGCGCTGCATGAGCATGCCCTTCTGGCGCGAGGACCTCTAAGTCTTTCCGTTTCCGGTGCGGTCCCCCTACAACCGCACCGGCTTCGCCCGTTAAACGGGCAACACTAATACTTACGTAATTCATTTCTTCGAAAGGATTCGAACCATGGGTGTTAACCTCTCCGGCCGTAGCTTCCTCAAGCTCCTCGACCTCACCACCGAGGAGATCGAGTACCTGCTCAAGCTCTCCAAGAACTTCAAGGACATGAAGCGCGCTGGCGTTCCGCACCGCTATCTCGAGGGCAAGAACATCGTCCTGCTCTTCCAGAAGACTTCCACCCGTACCCGCTGCGCCTTCGAGGTCGGCGGCATGGATCTGGGCATGGGCGTCACCTACCTCGATCCGGGCTCGTCGCAGATGGGCAAGAAGGAGTCCATCGAGGACACCGCCCGCGTTCTCGGCCGCATGTATGACGGCATCGAGTTCCGTGGCTTTGCCCAGGACGACGTCGAGGAGCTTGCCGCTAAGTCCGGCGTGCCCGTCTGGAACGGTCTGACCACCGAGTGGCACCCCACTCAGATGCTCGCCGACATCCTGACCGTCCAGGAGAACTTCAACTACGACATCAAGGGCAAGACCCTCGTCTTCATGGGCGACTGCAAGAACAACGTCGCTCGCTCCCTCATGGTCGTCTGCTCCAAGCTCGGCATGAACTTCGTGGCCTGCGGCCCCGAGGAGTGCATGCCCGCTGACGACGTCATCGAGGCCTGCAAGCCCATCGCTGAGGCCAACGGCTGCACCATCAAGCTGACCACCGACGTCAAGGACGGCGTCACCGGTGCTGACGTTCTCTACACCGACGTGTGGGTCTCCATGGGCGAGCCCGACGAGGTCTGGGCCGAGCGCATCGCTCAGCTCACCCCGTATCGCGTTACCTCCGAGGTCATGGCTATGGCCAACCCGGGTGCCATCTTCCTGCACTGCCTGCCCAGCTTCCACGACACCAACACCACGATTGGCGCCGAGAAGTGCGAGCAGTTCGGCATCACCGAGCAGGAGGTCACCGACGAGGTCTTCGAGAGCCCCGCTTCCAAGGTCTTCGACGAGGCCGAGAACCGCATGCACACCATCAAGGCTGTCATGTACGCTACGCTCAAGTAAGAGCATCTAGCATCTCGCTCGGGGTGCATTGCTGCGCACCCCGAGCGCTTTTGTCTGGTAAAAATCTCGCACAGAGCGACATGCACGGCACGGAAGAGCCGCTTCGGGCGAGATCAGTAATTGATTTATGAAGGGGGGATGAGAACTATGACTGAGACCGCTAAGAAAAAGCGCGGTATGCCTTCATCGTTCACCATTCTTCTTGCTCTGCTGGCAATCGTCGCGGTTATCACCGTTATCGTCTCCGGTACGTCCGGTGGCGCGGTTACCGCTGCCCGCTTGAGCGATTTCTGCACCGCCCCGGTCAAGGGCTTCGCTGACGCTCTGCCCGTCTGCCTCTTCGTTATGATCCTCGGCGGCTTCCTCGGCATGATGACCGAGACCGGCGCCCTGGACAACGGCATTGCCGTTCTGGTGCAGAAGCTTAAGGGCAATGAGATCATGCTCATTCCCGTGCTGATGCTCATCTTCTCCCTCGGTGGTACCACCTATGGTATGTGCGAGGAGACCGTTCCCTTCTACGCCCTGCTCGCCGCCACCATGATGGCTGCTGGCTTCGACCCCATGGTCGGCGCTGCTACCGTCCTGCTCGGCGCTGGCTGCGGCTGCCTCGGCTCCACGGTTAACCCGTTTGCCGTCGGTGCTGCCGTTGACGCTCTGACCGGCGTTGGCATTGAGGTCAACCAGTCCATCATCATCGGCCTCGGTGCCGTCCTGTGGATTGTTACCACTGTTATGTCCATCCTCTTCGTTATGAGCTATGCCAAGAAGGTCAAGGCTGACAAGGGTTCCACCATCCTTTCGATGCAGGAGCTCAAGGACGCCGAAGAGGCTCACGGCAAGGCTGCTTCCGAGGTTCACAAGGAGGTCAAGCTCACCGGTCGTCAGAAGGGTGTTCTGATCGCCTTTGCCTTCACCTTCGTCGTCATGATCGTCGGCTTCATCCCGCTGGCCGACCTCAATGAGGGCGTCGCCAACTTCTTCGATGCTGGCGCTGTCTATGACGCCGACGGTAACGCCATCGTTCAGGGCTGGTCTGCCCTGATCACCGGCCTGCCCATTGGCCAGTGGTACTTCGACGAGGCTTCCACCTGGTTCTTCCTCATGGCTGTCCTGATCGGTATCATCGGCGGCCTGTCCGAGAAGCAGATCGTCAACACCTTCATCACCGGCGCTGCCGACATGATGTCCGTTGTCCTCGTCATCGCTCTTGCCCGTGGTATCTCCGTCCTCATGGCTAGCACCGGCCTCGACGTCTACGTCCTCGACGCTGCCGCCAATGCTCTGTCCGGCCTGTCCGGCGTGATCTTCGCCCCCATGAGCTTCTTGGTCTACTTCGGCCTGTCCTTCCTGATCCCCTCGACCTCCGGCATGGCCACCGTCTCCATGCCCATCATGGGACCGCTGGCTGTCAAGCTCGGCTTCTCGCCCGAGGTCATGGTCATGATCTTCTCCGCCGCCATCGGTGTCGTGAACCTGTTCACCCCGACCTCCGGCGCCATCATGGGCGGTCTTGCCCTGGCCAAGATCGAGTGGACGACCTGGCTCAAGTTTGCGCTTAAGCTCATCGTCGCTCTCTCCGTCGTCTGCGCCGTCATTCTGACCGTCGCTTGCGTGATGCTCTAAGTACCCCTTGGGTACCCCACGGAAACCATGACGATCCTATAACGGATCACCTGGTCATCGTCTGTCCGGTGGGGTAACCCCACCGGTAGACTCCTACCTTTAGCCCCCTCCCGTTCCGTGCGCGGGAGGGGGCGCTCTTGTGTTCCGGCGTTTTACCAAACGCCGGAACCACTCGACGCTGCAAGCCCGCCAGAGCGGCAATCTGACGTTCAATCGTCGGGCATGGCCAAAAGGCCTATGCCCTCCTCTTTCACGTCACCTTGCTCGCTCTGGTGGGCTTTCGCTGACTTATGCTCAACCTGCGGCGCTGCCATTGTTGGCGCAGGGGGCGGCTTGCTCGCTCTGGTGTCTGTTCGCTGTCCGTTCTCTGCCCGCGACGTTTCTGCTGTTGGTGCAAAGGGGTCAGGTTACTTTGCGCCAAAAGGGGAAGTTGCGGTGGAATAGTTCCCGTTTGGCCGTCTTGAGGGGTTAAACAGGAGCTATTTCACCGCAACTTATCGATGGCGTGTTTGGTTGGTGCCTGTTGATGGCCTGGGCATCGGGGAGGGCAGGCTCCGTTATAATCGCGTAGGAACTTAATTTACGAAACGGGACGGGAGCCATACATGCGCCAGGGTTTCGACAACGCGAAGTATATCGAGCTGCAGGCCGCTCATATTAAGGAGCGCATCTCGCAGTTTGGCGGCAAGCTGTATTTGGAGTTTGGCGGCAAGTTGTTCGATGACTATCATGCCAGCCGCGTGCTGCCGGGTTTTGAGCCGGACAGCAAGTTTCGCATGCTCAAGAGCATTGCCGATGACGTTGAGGTCATCATCGCGATCAACGCGAACCACATCGAGAAGAATAAGGCCCGTGGCGACCTGGGCATTACCTATGACGAGGACGTTTTGCGCCTGGTCGACTTGTTCCGCGGCAACGGTTTCGCTGTCGCGGCGGTGGTCATCACCCAGTACGCCGGCCAGCCCGCCGCCGATGTGTTCCGTAATCGCCTGAATGCGCTCGGCATTCCCGCCAAGCTGCACTATCCCATCGAGGGCTATCCGCACGACGTCGACCTGATCGTGTCCGACGACGGCTATGGCAAGAACGAGTTTGTCGAGACCACCCGTCCGCTCGTCGTCGTGACTGCGCCCGGCCCTGGCTCGGGCAAGCTCGCCACCTGCCTGTCTCAGCTCTATCACGAGCACAAACACGGCACCGCTGCCGGCTACGCCAAGTTCGAGACGTTCCCGGTCTGGAATCTGCCCCTCACGCATCCGGTCAACATCGCCTATGAGGCCGCCACGGCCGACCTCGACGATGCCAATATCATCGACTCCTTCCACTTGGAGGCCTACAACAAGACCACGGTCAACTACAACCGTGACGTCGAGGCTTTCCCGGTGGTCCGTGCCCTGATGGAAAAGATTCTGGGGGAGAGCCCCTACCAGAGCCCCACCGACATGGGTGTCAATATGGTCGGCTTTGCCATCACCGATGACGATGCCTGTCGCGATGCCTCCAAGATGGAGATCGTCCGCCGCTACTTTTCTGCGGTCGAGGCCGTGCGCCGCACCGGCGTGGGCGATGAGCAGGTTGATCGTCTCAAGCTCATTATGAAGAAGGCCGGTATCGACAAGAATTACTCGCCGGCACGCTCGGCCGCCCTTACCAGGGAGCAGCTGACGGGTGGCCCCGTAGGCGCCATGGTCATGCCCGACGGCTCCGTGGTGACCGGTAAGACTTCCACGCGCCTGGGCGCCGCGAGCTCGCTCATCATGAACGCGCTTAAGCATGTCTCGGGCGTTGATCTTGAGCTCGAGGTCATCAGCGATGAGGCGATCGAGCCTATCAGCAAGCTCAAGACGCATTTCCTGGGTAGCAAGAACCCGCGGCTGCACACCGACGAGACGCTTATGGCGCTCTCGATCACCTCGGCCACGAGTGAGACGGCCGCTCGCGTCCTTTCGGGCCTGGAGCAGCTGCGCGGTTGCGACGCCTTCTTTAGCGTGATTATCTCGCCGACGGACGAGACGGTACTGCGCAAACTGGGTATCAACGTGTGCTGCGAGCCCAAGTTTGAGCGCCGCGGTTTCTTCCATCGCTAAGTTTGAAGCACCGCGGTAATTGCATTGCATTTTGGCCGTATCGGGTTAGCGCCCGGTACGGCTTTTTGATCAATAAAGCGCCTATTTCGGCGAAAAATAGTCGTTTACCTGCCTAGAAACAATTTGAGCGGTATACAATAACCGTAACTGTTTCATCCTTAGCGGGATGCCGCATGATGGATATTACCTGCCATCGTGAGGTGTGTCGGTCGCGCACGGCGCGTTAGATGCTCGTGCTCGGTTTGAGGAGGCTGCCATGGCGGGCAAGGGTCGTGCGAGTGTCAACGATATGAAGCGTGTCGAGGTGCTGGTGTTGATGGAGATCGACCAGCAAACCGAAGACAATGGCGGGCCGTATGGTTTCTCGCGCAAAACGCTTGCCGAGCGCGTGGGGGTTTCGCCGTATCGTGCCCGCGCCGCAATCGATCGCTTGGATTCCGAAGGCATGATTGATGTCGTCTCGCGTTATAGCGATGACGGCGGTCAGCTTGCAAATGGCATTTGCCTCACCGAACGTGGCGAGTGGTATCTTGAGGGCGTCCGTACCGGCATGCTCGTTCAAGAAATGCTTGAGGACGAGGTTGCTGATCGATAGCAGCATGTAACCCTTGCCATAGCGACGCCGCCTGGGAAACCGGGCGGCGTTTTGTTTCAAGATTGAGAAATGCAATCGCACACGAGAAAAATTGCGAACGGTCCGCGGCGCGAGTATTACAATGAAGACCCGTAAGATGTGGATAAACAACTTCTACGGGAAGCGCAGGTAACTCAATATGACCAAGCATGTGTTCGTAACCGGTGGCGTGGTTTCGTCCCTGGGCAAGGGTATCACCGCGGCCTCGCTGGGCCGTCTGCTCAAGTCGCGTGGCTACAAAGTAACGATGCAGAAGGCCGACCCGTATCTGAACGTCGACCCCGGTACCATGAGCCCGTTCCAGCATGGTGAGGTCTTTGTAACCGAGGATGGTTACGAGTCCGACCTGGACCTGGGTCATTACGAGCGCTTTATTGATGAGAACCTGACCCGCGATTCCAACTTTACGACCGGTGCCATCTACAAAAGCCTAATCGCCCGCGAGCGTCGCGGCGACTTTTTGGGCGGCACCGTGCAGGTGATTCCTCACGTCACCAATGCCATTAAGGATAAGTTCCGCCGCATCGAGGAGCAGACCGGCTCCGATGTAGTCATCACCGAGCTGGGCGGCACGATCGGCGACATCGAGTCCCAACCGTTTGTCGAGGCCATTCGTCAGTACCGCAAGGAGGCCGGCCCCGAGAACGTCTGCTACATCCACGTGTCGCTCGTTCCCTATATCGCCGCCGCCCACGAGGTCAAGACCAAGCCCACGCAGCATTCCGTCAAGGAGCTCCGCAGCTTTGGCATCCAGCCCGATATTATCGTGTTGCGCTCCGACCACCATATCGATGACGCTATCCGCGGAAAGATCGCAAGCTTCTGCGACGTCGACACCGATTGCGTCTTTACCAACGAGGACTGCGCGAGCATTTACGATGTTCCGCAGCTGCTTGCCGAGCAGGACTTTGACCTGCGCATTTGCGAGCGCCTGGGTCTGGACCCGCGTGAGCGCGACATGAGCGAGTGGAACGAGTTCCTGCGCAAACAGAATCACGCCAACCATCACGCCGACAAGGTGAAGATTGCCGTCGTTGGCAAGTACACGCAGCTGCCCGATGCGTACCTGTCGGTTATCGAGGCCCTGCACCATGCGGGCGTCTTCTACGATCGCCATGTGGACGTCCAGCTGGTCGACGGCGAGAGCCTCGACGAGCAGAATGTCTCCGAAGTTCTGGGCGACGCTTCGGGTATCCTGGTCCCCGGCGGCTTTGGCAAGCGCGCCCTGGAGGGCAAGATCCTCGCGGCCGAGTTTGCCCGCGAGCACAAGATTCCGTATCTGGGCATTTGCCTGGGTATGCAGGTAGCCGTGTGCGAGTTCGCCCGCAACGTCGTCGGCCTTGCCGGCGCCAGCTCCTCCGAGTTCGACCCGGACGGTCCGTTTAGCGTCATCGATCTGATGAGCTCGCAGGAGGATGTGACCGAGAAGGGCGGCACCATGCGTCTGGGCGCCTATCCGTGCAAGCTCGCCGCCGATACCCTCGCTCGCGAGGCATATGGCGAGGATCTCGTCTACGAGCGTCACCGTCACCGCTTTGAGTTTAACAACGCCTTCCGCGACCAGCTCGAGGACGCCGGCTTGGTTATCTCTGGCCTCTCACCCGACGAGCGCCTGGTCGAGATGGTCGAGCTGCCGCGCGACGTGCATCCGTGGTATGTGGCAACCCAGGCTCACCCCGAGTTCAAGAGCCGTCCGACCAACCCGCAGCCGCTGTTCCGAGAGTTCGTGCGTGCCTCGATCGGTCAGCACGAGGGTGTCGATCGCCTACAGGTGACGCCCATGAACCTCGCTACGGACTAAGGGTGCCGGCGAACAAAGAACATACCGAAGCTACTCCCTCGTCGCTCGCCGTGGCGGCGGGGGAGTATCTCGATTACCTCGCGGTCGAGCGGGGTTTGGCGCGCAACACGATTGCGGCCTACCGTCGTGACCTGACGACGTACTGCGCCTATCTGGAGCGGGCGGGCATCATGTCTTTTGATGAGGCGACTCGTCAGGTCGTGGAGGGCTTTGTCGCCGACCGTCGCGATGGGGGCTATTCCGATGCCTCGGTGGAGCGTGCGCTTGCGGCCGTGAAGGGCCTGCATGCCTTTTTGGTGCGCGATGGGATTGTGGCCCAAAATCCAACGGCGGCGTTGCGCCTGCCTAAAAAGGCTGAGCGTTTGCCGGAGTATCTATCGGTGGAGGATGTCTCGGCGCTGCTCGATCAAGACTTCCCCGAGGGCGAGATGGGCTTGCGCGACCATGCCATCTTGGAAGTGCTCTACGGATGCGGCTTGCGTGTGAGCGAGTTGGTGGGGCTCGATGTGGGCGATATCCATATCGACGATGGCTTTGTGCTCGTTCGCGGTAAGGGCTCAAAGGAACGCCTGTCCCCGCTGGTGGGAAGCGCGGCGCGAGCTCTGACGCTCTATTTAACTGAGGGGCGTTCTCGCTTGGCGGCCCATGCCCACGGAACCGAGACCTCGGCGGTCTTTTTAAATAAGAACGGCCGCCGTCTGTCGCGCCAGGGCATCCATGCCATCTGTGAGCGCTACGGGCGCCAGGTGGGGCTGGTGGGACTCCATCCCCATACGCTGCGTCACTCCTTTGCCACCCATATGCTTGCGGGCGGTGCAGACCTCCGTGTGCTACAGGAGATCTTGGGACATGCCGATATATCGACCACGCAGGTCTACACGCATGTCGATCGTACGCAACTGACCGAGGTCTATCTGGCGGCGCACCCGCTGGCACATCGTTAACACATCGCTGGCCTGCATATCTATAGGTATTTGGGGACGGGCCCCAGATTGCCGCGGCGTGCTTTTGCGCGCGCATGGGCAATCTGGGGCCCGTCCCATTTTTTGCCACTTGTCGTCGCGGTGGTGGGCCGCATGTGCCTTGGGTGGGGGAGTTTGGGGGCGATGTGAACGGCATGTAAAGGGACGCAAAAATCGCCTCAAGGTCAACTTGAAGGTTGAGGTTGAACGGCGGGGTGCCACAGGTGGCATCCCGCCGTTGCTGTAAACACAACATATTGTGTTTTCGAACATATGATTGGGGGTGTTTTGCAATATATGGTGGGCGGGGTGGGGGAAGGGGTGGGGAAAGGTGTTGAAAAATGGGACGGTTCCCCATATTATTGATGACGTCGACAGGCGGGGTGGTTCCCCGCGTACGTGCCATCTGAGTAACCGAGGGGAGGGCGCACATGGGAATGACGGGTGCATACGAGCGCAATCTCGATGCAAAAGGTCGTCTGTCCCTGCCTGCACCCCTTCGTGAGGAGCTTGGAGAGCACGTTCGCGTGTTTAAAGCCCTGGATGTCGATGCTCTGTACGTGTTCTCTGCCGAGGCCTTCGATAAGTGGGTCGAAGGACTCTTCGCGGGTCGTGAGGGCCACGAGGGTTTTAACCCGCGTGACATCAACGACCAGAAGCTCATGAGGGCGATCAACAAGCGCACCACGTCGATGGATGTGGACAGCGCGGGTCGTATCGGTCTTTCTGAGTCTCTCCGCAAGCAGGCGAACCTCGACCGCGAGGTCACGGTTGTGGGCAACTACGACCACCTTGAGGTTTGGGACCGCGCTACGGCCGATGAGGACGATGATGACGAGGCCCTGCTGGACCTCTTCTTCTCGTAAGGGCAAGGCACGAGTAACGGATGGAGCGTGGGATCTTGACACAAGAATATCGGCATGAACCTGTCATGCTCGGCGAAGTGCTTGAGTCGCTGCAGCTAAAGAGCGGCTCCGTCGTCTGCGACTGCACCCTTGGCGGTGCCGGCCATTCGGTAAAGATGGCCGCGCAGGTGGGGGAGACCGGCCTTTTGCTCGGCGTCGATCAGGACGACATGGCCCTCGAGGCCGCTGGCGCCCGTCTGGACCGCGAGGTTCCCGGCGTACCGCACCAGCTGCTGAAGGGCAACTTCGGCGACTTGGACGAGCTGCTTTGCTCGGCCGAGGTGCCCGGGGTCGATGGCTTCCTGTTCGACTTGGGCGTTTCGTCGCCGCAACTCGATATCCCTGGCAGGGGCTTTTCGTACAACGAGGACGCCCCATTGGACATGCGGATGGATCCGGGTAACAACACCTTAAACGCAGCTGAGGTCATCAACACCTATAACGAACACGACCTCGCCCGGATTCTACGCGTCTACGGCGAAGAGAAGTTCGCCTCGCAGATCGCGCGTGAGATCGTGCGCCGCCGCGAGCATGAGCCGATCGAAACCACCGGTCAGTTTGTCGAGATCATCAAGGCTGGTATCCCCGCTGCCGCTCGTCGGCATGGCGGACACCCAGCCAAGAAAAGTTTCCAGGCCATTCGCATCGAGGTCAATCACGAACTCGATGTGCTCGAGCGAGGGCTAGACGCCGCCACAAGGTGGCTCAACCCGGGCGGACGCATCTGCGTCATCTCGTATCACTCGCTCGAGGACCGTATCGTAAAGAACCACTTTAAGGAGATGAGCCAGGGGTGCACGTGTCCGCCGGAGATTCCGGTGTGCGTGTGCGGCAACGTGCCGATACTCAAGGTCATCACCCGCAAACCCCTGGTTGCCCAACCCGATGAGGTTGCGCGCAACCCTCGGGCGAGATCAGCCAAGATCCGCGTGGCGCAGCGTCTGTAGACGCGACCGCGCGATATTGGACCTCCCGCTCGCACCATAAACGAAGCTTAAACACACTACCAACGTACTCGGGATGGGAGGCGGCATATCATGGGCTACAACACCTCAAACGCAGCACTCGCCTATGATATGAACGCCATGCCCGCCTATCGTGAGACACCGCAGGCCCCCGTTGCTCCCCGTGAGCAGCGCACGCCGCGCTTTGATGTCTACACGGGCGCGGGCCGTCAGGCAAACCAGGCGGTAAGCCCGGTTTTCATGAGCGTTCTTAAAACGTTTTGCATCATTGCGGCTATCTTCATGACGATCGGCGTCGCCCGCGTGGCGCTCGCCGGCGTTACGGCCCAGGTGCTCAACAGCAACGCCGAGCTTACCAACACGCTCGAAAAGGCGACCGATGAGAGCTCCGACCTGGAGGTCATGCATTCGGTCTATGGCGCCGACACGCGCATTCGCGACCTTGCGGGCGCTTATGGCATGGTGGAGCCCAGCGAGAGCGTTACACTTGACTTTTCGCAGGATGCAGCCGCGGGCGCCAACGCGACCGCGACCGCTCAGTAGCAAGACGGTAGCTGAGTATGACAAATGACTATCGCCGCGGTTCCGATGGGGGCCGCGGTTCTGGACGTCCCTCGTCGCGGGGACGTTCTGGTTATCAAGGAACGGGTCGGCAATCTTACAACGCCGGGCGGTCCCGTGGCAACGACCCGGCGTCGCGACTTCGCGGCTCGGGTGGCCCTCAAGTGCATAACACCAGGTCGCGCAAGAGTTCGTCGACCGAATGGCTCACGGGCACGCCGCTGCCTCGCCGCAAAGCCGTCATGGGATTCATCGGGCTTGGCTTGGGCTTGGGCGTCTTTCGCCTTGCCGACTATCAAATTGTCGAAGCCGATAAACTGCGCGAGCGTGCCGATGCGCGTCGCCTGCTTGCGCAGACCCTCTATGCCAAACGTGGCACCATCTACGACCGCAACGGTAACGTGCTGGCGTCGTCGGTCGAATGTCGCAACATCGCCGTGAACCCGCAGCTTGTCGAGGACGTTGACAAGACGGTGTCGGCGCTGGTCAAGGCAACTGGAATCGATAAAAAGACCTGCCGCAAGCTCGTCGAGTCCGATGGAACCTGGGTGTATATCAAGCGCCAGGTGGACGAAGACGATGCTGTGGCGCTGGAGAAGAAGAACCTGCCCGGCGTGCTTTTTGAGCAGGCCATGAAGCGCGTATATCCATACGGCAATCTGGCATCGCAGGTGCTGGGTGTAGTGAATGTAGACAACGACGGCTTGACTGGTCTCGAAAAGCAATACAACAAGCTTCTGACCGGCACGAACGGTTCTCTCGTACGCGAGCGCGCGAGGGACGGCAGCTATATCGCGGGCGGTGCCTATAAAAAGGTGGCTGCGGTCGACGGCGTTGATATCGTGACGACGCTCGACGTCAATATCCAGCGTGCGGCCGAGGATGCCCTGGCAGAGGCAGTTGAGAAGACTAAGGCCAAGAACGGCTCGGCGCTGGTCACCGATCCTACGACAGGAGAGATCTTGGCAGCCTGCTCGTATCCGACCTACGACCAGACCGATTTGGAAAACGCCAAGACCGAGGATATGAACCTGCGCCTGGTTACCGACGCCTACGAGCCCGGCTCGGTCTTTAAGACACTCGTGGCGGGCGCCGGCTTCGACTTGGGCGTCGTGCGATCGAGTACGTCGTTTGAGGTGCCGGCGAGCATCAAGGTGGGCGACGATACCGTCACCGATGCCGACAAGCGCGACTATGCCATGACCATGGATGTGCGCGAGATGATGCGCCGTTCGTCCAACGTGGGCTTTGTCCTGGTGGGGCGCAAGATCGGTGCCGACGACTTTGCCGCCTATGTGGACAAGTGGGGCATCGGTCACAGCTCTGGTGTAGATTTTCCGGGCGAGAGCCTGGGCATCGTCAAGGAGCGTGACCAGTATGACGGCGCCACGCTGGGCTCGATGAGCTTTGGACAGGCGCTGTCTGTCTCGCCGATTGAGATCGCACGTGCCGTGGGCGGCATCGCCAACGGCGGCGTGATGATGACCCCGCACTTCTATAAGTCCAGCAAAGGCGACGAGAAGGACTGGGGCGAAGGCGAGCGTGCGATTTCTGAGGATGCAGCATCCCAGGTGACATCGTGCATGCAGACGGTCGTGTCGGAGGGAACGGGCGTTGGCGGCGCGGTTGACGGCTATGACGTGGCGGGCAAGACCGGCACGGCCGAACGTGCCGACGAGAACGGCGGCTACCTCAAGGAGAACTACATGTCGTCCTTTATGGGCTTTGCGCCGGCACAATCACCCAAGGTGCTGTGCTATATCACGCTCGACGGAACGCCGAGCGGCTCAGATGCCGCTGCGGTGCCGTTCCAGTCCATTATGGCCAACGCGCTCGACGTGCTGGGCATCCCGCGCACGAAGTAGGGGGTTACAATCTTTGGGGCGTGGTTTGTTGTCCCATATGAGGGGTGTTCGCATGCCCTGCACCACGCATGCGCGGCGCTGGGATACAATACGCCGATAGCATTATTAGGTTTACAGGGGAGCTGCAATGATAGAGATCGCCGTCAACAACCTCGCGGCCGCAACAGGGGCCCGAACCGTGACGGGAGAAGTCGATCGGGTATGCCGCGGGTGCGTTATCGACTCGCGCCAGGTCGAGGAAGGGACGATTTTCGTCGCCTTTCCCGGTGAAAACGTCGACGGCAATGATTTTGCTTCCCGTGCCGTCCAGTCGGGTGCCGGCGCCGTCGTGATGACGCGTGAGCCCGATGCCGAGTTGGTCTCGCTGGCGCAGGACAAGGGATGCGCCATCCTGCTGACCGATGATCCCGAGGAGTTTCTGCTTCGTTTGGCGCACGCGTACCGCCTGGAGCTTGGCTGCCTGGTCGTTGGCATTACCGGTTCCATCGGCAAGACGACGACCAAGGACGTGCTCGCCGCTGTACTCGCCAAGCGCTATCGTGTCTGGGCCACCAAGGGCAATTTCAATAACCTGATCGGCATGCCGCTCACGGTGCTTTCCGCTCCGGCCGATACCGAGGTCCTGGTGCTCGAGATGGGCATGAACCATTTCCACGAGATCGAGCGCCTGTCTCAGTCTGCCAATCCCAACCTTGCCATCGTGAGCAAGATCGGCACCTCTCATATCGGCATTTTGGGCAGCCGCGAGAACATCGCCCGCGCTAAGGCCGAGATCGTTCAGGGCATGTGCGCCGCTGGCGACTATTTGCCGCTGCTGGTTTTGGGCGGTGAGGACGACTTTACGCCGTTCATTCGCGACACGTTCGCCCAACCTGCTGGTATCGACGTGATGCTGGCCGGCGTCTCGGACGATGATGAGGTCCGTGCCCGCGACGTTCGCGTTGATGACGAAGGCCGTCCGGTCTTTACGCTCGATTTTGGCCAGGGTGAGACGATCGATACCATGCTTGCCATCCCCGGCGTGCAGTCCGTTCCTAATGCCGTTAAGGCCGCCGCGGTTGCCTATCGCCTGGGCGTGACGCCCGAGCAGATCGATGCTGCCTTTAGGGGTCTCACGATCACCGGACACCGCCAGGAGATCAAGCGCGCCAAGAGCGGTGCACGCGTCATCGATGACTCCTATAACGCCAGTGCCGAATCCATGGCTGCTGGCCTCGATCTGCTGTGCTCGCTTTCGTGCACGGGGTCTCGCATGGCGATCCTGGGCGAGATGGGCGAGATGGGCGATGAGGCTCCTCGCATGCATGAGCTCGTGGGCGCCTATGCCGCCGCCAAGAAGCTCGACATGCTGGCGTGCGTGGGTGGTGAGCTGGCCCAGCTTATGGCCGATGCCGCACGCATGATGGGCATGGACGAGGACCGCATCCAGGTGTTCTCCGATTATCAGCAGGTGCTCGACCGCATGGGCGGCGCGCTTGAAAAACATGATGTTGTACTGGTCAAGGGTTCCCGCTTTGTTGAGCTCGACCGCTTTGTGGAAGGTGTGTGCTAGCCCATGTTCGGCAATCCCTCGTATCCAACGTATCAGGCTTTTTTGGGGCTTGGCATCGCCGCAGCCATTGCGCTGCTGCTCATGCCGTGGTGGATCAAGCTGCTCAAGGTCGAGGGTATCGGCCAGCAGGTTCGTGCCGACGGCCCCAAGCGTCATTTGGTTAAGCAGGGAACGCCCACCATGGGTGGCGTTGTCATCCTCGTCGCGATCTCGCTGACCTGCCTGCTGATGGGCAAGCTCACCACCGAGCTCGTACTCGTACTGCTCGCCACGCTGGCGACCGGCGTGCTGGGCCTGATCGACGACCTGACCTCCGTTACGCATGGGCGCTCGCTCGGTCTGACGCCTCATGCCAAGATGATCGGCCTAACCATTATCTGTGTCACCTTTACGGTACTTGCCGTCAACTGGTGCGGCGTCGCCCCCGAGATTCGTTTTCCCGGTGGGTTGACGATCGACCTTGGCGTGCTTTCGACCACCATCTGCGGCTATTCGTTCCCGTGGCTCTATATTGTCTTTTGCTGGCTGATGATTGCCGGTCTTTCTAATGCCGTGAACCTGACCGATGGCCTTGACGGTCTTGCTGGCGGCACCTCCATGATCGCCATGCTCGCCATGGCTGCCATGGCGTTTTTGCACGGAGACGTGAATCTGTCCATCTTCTGTACCGCGTGTGCCGGTGCCTGCTTGGGCTTTCTGTGGTTCAACTGCTATCCGGCGAGCATCTTTATGGGCGATACCGGCTCGCTTGCTCTGGGCGCCGCGTTTGCCTGCACGTCCATCATGACCAACACCGAGGTCGTCTCCCTCATCATCGGCGGCCTGTTTATCGTTGAGACCCTGTCGGTCATGATTCAGGTTGTCTACTTCCATTTTACGCACAAGCGCGTCTTCCTTATGGCGCCCATCCATCATCATTTCGAAAAGAAGGGCTGGGCCGAGACCAAGGTCGTCATCCGTTTTTGGATTATCGCTGCGGCCTTTGGTGCCGTTGGCCTTGCTCTGTTCTTCCAGTTGGGATAGTGGTCTTTCATGCCTCTTGCTGATGTCTTTAGCCTGCTCGTTTTGGGTCAGGGCAAATCCGGTCTCGATGTCGCCCGCTGGGCGCTGGCACATCCCGAGCGCGTAAGCACCGTTACCGTGTATGGCGGCGGCACCTCTGAGCCCAATGACGCCACGCGTGCGCTCGAGGCTGCTGGTGCGTCGTTTGTCTATGGGACCGAACAGGTCGAGGGCGCCTATGACGTATGCGTGACGTGCCCGGGCATCTCGGAGTTCTCGGGCTTCTTTAAGGCCGGGCGCGAACATGCCGCCCAGATTATGGGTGAGCCAGAGTTTGCCTATCGCCTGTCGCCCGATAACTGGATTGCCATCACGGGCACCAACGGTAAGACGACCACCACGTCGCTGACTGATTATCTGCTCAAGGCTGCCGGCGAGGCCAGCGTAGCTGTCGGCAACATCGGTGAGCCGCCTATCAACGAGATTGACGGCCGAGCCCACAACGAGTGGTTTGTGGCTGAGCTCTCGAGCTATCAGATTGCTACGACCACCGAGCTCCACCCTCGCGTGGCAGTGCTGCTCAACATCACTCCCGACCACTTGGGCTGGCATAAGAGCCATAAGAACTATGCGCTTGCCAAGATCAAGCTGTTTGACAATATGGTCGATGACGATCTGGTGGTTGTCGACGTCGAAGACGCCGGCATTCACGAGTTCGATGAGTACATCTATACGCCGGGTCGCCGCATCTGCAAGGTCGCTTTTGACGAGCCCGAGGGTGCAGACGCCGCCTTTGTGCGCGACGGCAAAATGGTCGTGCGCCTGAAGGGCGTCGAGACTCAGCTTGTCGCCACGTCCGAGCTCAAGATCTCGGGCCACCACAATGTCATCAATGCCTTATGCGCCGCCACGGCTGCTCTGGCCGTCGGTGCCGATGTCGATGGTGTCCGCCGCGGTCTGGCCTCGTTCCAGCCGCTCGAGCATCGCGTGGAGCCGTGCGGCGAGATTGACGGTGTGCGCTACGTCAACGATTCCAAGGCGACCAACACCGACGCGGTCGAGAAGGCGCTGACGGCATTTCCCGATGACGACGTGATCTTGCTGCTCGGCGGCCACGATAAGGGCACGCCGCTCACGGACTTCGCGCGCGTTGTTATGGATAACGTGCGCTCGGTCGTCTGCTTTGGCGATGCGCGCGAGCGCTTCACCGCCGCTATGGACGAGGCCGATGTCGATGGCGATGTGGATATCGCCCAGGCGGATGACCTACGCGATGCCGTGGACGTTGCCCGTTCGCTGTCGAGCCGTGGCGACGTGATCTTACTTTCTCCTGCCTGCTCTTCGTTCGATGAGTTCTCGGGCTATGAGGAGCGCGGCCGCGTGTTTAAGGACTATGTGGCCCAGCTTGCCGCTGCAGCGAAATCGCAAATGGAATAGGGGTTGCCGGTGAGAGAGGAGAGCCCCCGACAAGGTATGAGGAGGCCCGACTCGGACCGTGCTTCCTCGCGGCGTAGCACACCGCGTTCCGGTCGCGGCGGGCGGTCGTTTAGCGAACGCTATATTGCCGGCGTTCCCGCCCGCATCATGCGCCCCCGTCTGATATTCATGGCCTGTCTGTTTATCTTGGTGTGTTTTGGCCTGCTGATGGTGTACTCGGCGTCTTCGGTCGAGGCGCTGCACGAGAATGGCTCAGCGACGTTTTTTCTGGGTCGACAGGCTGCGTTTGCCGTGGTCGGTGTTCTGGCGCTGATTGCCATCGTGCGCGTTTTGCCGGACAGCTGGTTTGGGGAGGATGTGCTCAGGATCTTCCTCATAGGCATGATAGGGCTACTGTTTCTGGTGTTCTTGGTGGGCAGCGGCAGCCGTGGCGCCACGCGCTGGCTCAACATCGCCGGCATTCAGTTCCAGCCTTCCGAGTTTTTAAAGCCATTTGCCATTGCGTATTCGGCCATCATGCTCGATCGCTTCTTTTCGCCCGGTGGCAACATCAACGAATTCCTTCGCAAGATGGGCATCTACCTGGGCATTTCGCTCTTTCTGATCTTTATCCAGCCCGATTTCGGTACCGTCCTGATCATCCTGTTGACCCTCATGTGCATGGCGTTGTTTGCGGGTCTCGACCCCAGATTTATCATCGGCGTGCTAATCTTCGGCATTCTCGTGATCGTGATTGCGCTTGTCGCAGAGCCATACCGTATGGTGCGTATTCAGGTTGCCTTGAACCCTTGGGCCGACGAGTATGGTGACGGCTATCAGGCCACGCTTGCCATCATGGCCTTTGCCTCGGGCGGTCTGTTCGGCCGTGGCATCGGCAACTCAACCATGAAGTACTCGTATCTGCCCGAGGCGCACAATGACTACATCCTGGCCATCATTGGCGAGGAAGTCGGTTTTGTCGGAACCGTCCTGTTCTTCTTGGTGTTTGCGATGCTGATCTACTCGGCGTTTCGCATTGCCGAGCAGGCGACCGATCGTCGGGGCGCGCTCATGGCGTCTGGCTCTGCGGTCATTCTCGCGGTGCAGTTTTTGATCAATGCGCTGGGCATCCTCAACGTGTTTCCCATGACGGGCAAACCGTTGCCGTTTATTAGCTATGGCGGTTCGTCGATTATTGTGTCGCTTATGCTTGCCGGTCTGATCCTACGCGTTTCGTACGAGAGCGCCCGTCGCGATGAGTACGACCGTCGCCGCGAGAGCTTTGCCGTTATGGATGAGAGTACCGCCGGCGTGCCCCACGTGCGCGGCGAGCGGTCTTCGCGTAACGGCTTTACCGTTCTGGATGGCTCTGCGACCGAGCCGGCAGCCCGTCCGCGTCAGCGAACGGCGCCGCAAGGTCGTCCGCAGCGCCCAACTCCTCGCAATGCGGGCGGCGGATATAATCGAATCGATTTGAACTCGGACCCGTCGGCGCGTTTGCGCACCGACGACCAGGGACCGCGTGTACGAAGGGACTACCATGACCGATAAGATGACCGTTGCTATTGCAGCCGGCGGCACGGCAGGGCATATCAACCCCGCGCTCGCCTTGGCCGAAGAGCTGCGTGACCGTGGCCACCACGTTGTGTTCGTGGGCCAGTCGCGCAAGCTCGAGGGTCGTCTGGTCCCCGAGGCTGGGTTTGATTTTGTGCCCATTACGGTTACGGGCTTCGACCGCTCCCGTCCTTGGACGGCGCTGACCTCGCTGTGGCGTGTCAACAAGGCCAAGCGTGCGCTCGCCAGTCATTTCTCAAAGGTCGGCAAGCCCGATGCCGCCATCGGTTTTGGTGCCTATGTCGAGGTTCCGTTGCTGGGGTGGTGCAAGGGCGCAGGCGTTCCGTATCTGCTGCATGAGCAGAACTCTGTTCCGGGCCTGGCCAACAAGATGATGAACTCCCACGCCGCTCGCGTGTGCATCTCGGTGCCGGCAGCGCGTTCGGTCTTTGAGCGCGAAGGTGACCCTGACCACGTGCTCATGACCGGCAACCCCGTACGTCGCTCGGTGATCGAGGGCGATCGCGCTCGCGGCCGCAAGGCACTTGGCGTTCCCGAGGACGCTACGCTGCTGCTCGTCTTTGGCGGTTCACTTGGCGCCCAGCACCTCAACGAGCGCGTGGCTTCGCTCAAAAACGAGCTGCTTTCGCGCAAGAACCTCTATGTGTTGCATTCGACGGGTGCCGACGGCTTTGAGGAAACCGAGCGCGCTTTGGCGCTGACGCCCGAGGGGGCGAAGCGTTACCGCGTCCAGCCTTACATCGACAACATGGGCGACATGCTGGCTGCTGCCGATTTGGTGCTATCGCGTTCGGGCGCATCGAGCGTGGCCGAGATCGCTGCGCTCGCCGTGCCCTCGGTGCTCGTGCCGTACCCGCATGCGACGGCCGACCACCAAACCACCAATGCCCGTTATCTGGTCGACGCCGGGGCCGGCGTGCTCTGTGCCGATGCCGATATCGACGGTTCTGCCTTTGCCGATGAGCTGCTGCACCTGGTCGATGACGCGGCGGCACGCGACGCCATGCGTCAGGCGGCGCGTGGTCTGGCTCGGGATAGGGCCGCCGCTCTTCTGGCGGATGCGGTAGAGGGTTTGCGTTAGTTAGACGGGATATCGTCGGTCGCCCTCGCGCTGATGCGGTAGGTGCGGTACAGTTAACGGGTTACAGGCAGTGTTTACGCAAGGAGTACACGAGCACATGGCTGATTCCCAGACTGCAACCTTCGCGCCCGAGTTTAAGAGCGCCCACTTTATCGGTATCGGCGGCGCCGGCATGAGCGGCATCGCCCTCGTTCTGCACGAGCGCGGTTATGCCGTTACCGGCTCCGACCTTAAGACGTCACGTTATATCCGCCAGCTTACCCGCGCTGGTGTGAAGGTGCATGTGGGCCATGAGGCCGCCACGATCGACGAGGTCAAGCCCGACGTGGTTGTTGTGTCCACCGCTATTCCGGAGTCCAACCCTGAACTCGTGCGCGCTCGCGAGCTGGGTATTCCCGTGTGGCCCCGTGCCAAGATGCTCTCTGCTTTGGGCCACGGCTACACCACCGTCGCTGTTGCCGGCACGCATGGCAAGACCACCACGTCTTCGATGTGCGCCACCATGCTCGACCGCATGGGTCTGGATCCGAGCTTCTTGATCGGCGGCATCGTCGAGGGCTATGACACGAACGGCAAGAACGGCTCGGGCGACTACTTTGTCGCCGAGGCCGACGAGTCCGACAGCTCCTTCCTGTTCCTGAACCCCAACGTGGTCATTGTGACCAACGTCGAGGCCGACCACCTCGATCACTACTCGGGTATCGAGGAGATCGAGGCAACTTTCGCCAAATTCATGAGCCTGGTGGGCGAGGACGGCACCGTCATCGTCTGCGGCGAGGACCCGCATCTGGTCGAGCTCGCCAAGTCGACGGGCCGTCACGTGCTTTCCTACGGCTTTGCCGAGAGCAACGACATCGTCTGCGTGCACCCGGATGTCAAGGGCATCCAGAGTGACTTTATCGTTCGCTTTGAGGACGGCACTGAGCACGCTGTGGAGATCAAGAGCAACCCCGGTCGCCACAACATGCTCAACGCCACGGCGGTGCTCACCGTCGCCCATGTCCTGGGCCTTGACATCGACGCCGCCGCCAAGGCGCTCTCGAGCTTTGAGGGCGTCCGCCGTCGCTTTACCCACGTGGGCGATATCGATGGCATCACCGTGGTCGATGATTACGGCCATCACCCCACCGAGATCAAGGCGACGCTTGCTGCCGCTTCCTCGCTGGGCTACAAGCACGTCGATGTCGTGTTCCAGCCGCACCGCTATTCGCGCCTGCAGGCCCTGTGCGACGACTTTGCCGATGCATTTGCCAATGCCGATAAACTGCTGCTGATTGATGTGTTCTCGGCTGGCGAGATGCCCATTCCGGGTGTCACCTCTAAG
Source organism: Coriobacteriaceae bacterium (assembly GCA_902363875.1). Taxonomy (GTDB): domain Bacteria; phylum Actinomycetota; class Coriobacteriia; order Coriobacteriales; family Coriobacteriaceae; genus Collinsella. The sequence goes on from CABJBO010000006.1 coordinate 20,560, forward strand.
ATGCTCGCCGATACCGTGCGCGCCAAGCATCCTGGCAAGGAGGTCGTGTACTGCTCCAGCCGTCTTGAGCTCAATCAGGAGCTCGAGCAGATGGTGGGCGAGGGCGACCTGCTGCTCACCATGGGTGCCGGCGACGTTACGACCGTCGGTCCCGAGTTCATTGAGTATCTGACTGCCAAGAAAGACGCTTAAGTCTAATGGGTCTGTTTAACGCCGTCATGGCGCTCTCGGGCATGATCGACACGGATGTGATCGAGGACGAGCGCCTTGCGCGTCATACGAGCTATCGTATCGGCGGCAAGGCCGACCTCTTTGTGACGTGCCATAGCTATCATGCCCTCCGCCGCGCCGTGGCGGTGCTCGATCGCGAGCAAGTGCCGTGGGTCATCATCGGCAAGGGCTCCAATCTGCTGGTTGCCGATGGCGGTTATCGCGGTGCCGTCATTTCGCTCGGACGTGAGTTTCAGCGCACGGTTGTTGCCGATGACGGTTGTACGCTGACGGTCGGTGCGGGCGTGATGTTTGCGCGCCTGGTCAACGATGCCCTGTCGCGTAGCCTCTCGGGCCTTGAGTTTGCCGTTGGCATTCCTGGTTCGGTCGGCGGTGCGATATCCATGAATGCCGGCACACGGACCGAGTGGATTGGCTCGCTGGTTGAGGATGTCGTAACGTTTGACCCGGCATCCGGTATCAAGCATTATGCGGGGTCCGAGATCACTTGGGACTACCGCGAATGTAGCCTTCCCCGCAATGAGATCATCCTCGAGTGCGTGTTCAAGCTTAAACCGGCGCCCAAGGCCGACATTCGCGAGCGCATGGAGCGGTACCTTACAAGGCGCAAGCGTACGCAGCCCATGGGTCGCGCATCCTGCGGGTCTGTCTTTCGCAACCCGCCCGATGCGAGTGTGGGCAAGCTTATCGAGGATTGTGGATTAAAGGGTTTTTCGATTGGCGGCGCGGAAGTTTCGCCCGTTCACGCTAATTTTATCGTTAATAACGGAACTGCCTCGGCCGATGACGTTGCCGCGGTTATTAGACATGTGCACGGAAAGGTGAGGGAGGCGTATGGCATCGAGCTCAGACCGGAAGTTAAATTCCTCGGCTTCTAGAGCATCGAAACCCACCTTCCGCCGCGCCGGAGGGCGTTCCGGCGCGCCTGCCAAACCTCAACGCAATACCGTTGCGCGCTCTAAGTCTGTCGGGCATGCTCGACAGGCCAGTCGTCCGGTCGTCGGCTCTCAGCTCGGTAATCGTCCGGCCGCAAAAAAGTCCTCGCGTCCCTCGGTATCGTCAAAGCCTGTTATGGGCGCCAAGCCTGCCCGTCCCATGGCAACTCCTAAGCCCTCGACGGGAACTAAAGCGGCGCGTCCGGGTCGCACGCTGGGCGCATCGAAACCGCGCTCGCTGACATCGGTGCCGGCTACCGCCAAGAAGCCTTCGGGTAAAAAAGGCGTCAACCCGTTGTCTTCACTTGGGGCGATGGCAAATAAAACATCAGACGCCGCTTCTGTCGTTGCGGGCAAAGGCAAAATCGTGGGCGGCGTTCTGGCCGTCTTGGTCGTGCTCGTCGTCGTTGCCATCGTGGTGATCAACTCTGGATTGTTTACCGCCACTGATATTCAGATTCAAGGCAGCGAGCATGTGACGAAGCACGATGCTATCCAGCTGATCGATTTGCCCGAGGGAACGTCGCTTTTTAACGTCGATCCCGACCAGATTACCGAGGACCTCAAGCAGAACCCGTGGGTCTCGGGCGTGGATGTCCAGCGTCAGTTTCCGCATACGCTCATCATTACGCCGATGGAGCGCAAGGTCATCGCCATTGCCTATATCAGCTCCGATGACCTTGCCTGGGCCATCGGGGATGATGACACCTGGATCGCCCCGCTGTCGACGTCGGTCGAAGTGGACGACCAGGGCAACGTCATCACGACAGGGCAGGGTTCAAATACCTTGACCGGAATCGATGCCGCGCTGGCGCTCGCTAAGCATTATGGCGCGGTGCTGTTGACTGATGTCTCGGCGGATGTCGCTCCAGTTTCCGGCCAGGCGGTGAGCTCCAAGGCCGTCAAGGCCGGCCTGGATTACGCACGCGGTTTTTCGAGCGAGTTCTTGGACCAGGTGAAGGATATTTCCACGCCTTCCGTTGAGGCTATCTCGGCAAATCTCGACAACGGCGTCGAGGTGTCGCTGGGCGATTCGGATGATATCGCCAAGAAAGAACGCATCGTGACCAAACTACTTTCGCAGGTAGAGGGCGTAACTTATATTAATGTGCGCTCTCCGGGCAACTACACGTTTAGGAACGCACCGACCGCCTAGCATCCTAAATGGCTTTGTTGAGGGGCCATACCACGCCGTTTATCTGGTTTGTTTGGTTTTCACGGTCAATTATTTGACTGATACGTTCATAATGTGCAAACATAATACGGTTTACCTTTGCATTTACTTTCAACCTGAAGGTTAATGTGCGCAGGGGTCAACCCATGCTATGGCTATAACCTTTGTTCGGAGGACCGACATGCACGAGACAGAGATCAACAACTACCTTGCCGTCATTAAGGTGGTCGGCGTCGGCGGCGGCGGTACCAACGCGGTCAATCGAATGATCGAAGAGGGCATCCGCGGCGTCGAGTTTGTTGCCATCAACACCGATGCTCAGGCGCTCGCGATCTCTGATGCCGATATCAAGGTGCACATCGGCACCGACCTTACCCGCGGCCTGGGCGCCGGCGCCAACCCCGAGGTTGGCCGCAAGGCTGCCGATGAGTCCCGCGACGATATCGCCGAGGCGCTCGCTGGCGCCGACATGGTGTTCATCACCTGCGGCGAGGGCGGTGGCACCGGTACCGGCGCCGCTCCCATCGTTGCCGATATCGCGATGAACGAGGTCGGCGCGCTGACCGTCGCCGTCGTGACCAAGCCCTTCACCTTCGAGGGCCGCAAGCGCAAGAAGAGCGCCGAGGAGGGCATCAAGACCCTCTCCGATTGCGTCGACACCATGATCGTTATCCCTAACGACAAGCTGCTCGACATCGCCGAGAAGAAGACCACGATGCTCGAGGCGTTCGCGATTGCCGATGGCGTCCTTTCCCAGGGCACCCAGGGCATCACCGACCTCATCACCGTCCCGGGTATCATCAACCTGGACTTCGCCGATGTTAAGACCATCATGAAGCAGGCTGGTACCGCCATGATGGGTATCGGTACCGCTTCTGGGGACACCCGTGCCGTCGACGCTGCCCAGCAGGCTATCTCCAGTCCGCTGCTCGAGAGCTCCATCGATGGCGCCACGCGCGTCCTGCTTTCCATCGCCGGCTCCAAGGATCTGGGCATCCAGGAGATCAGCGACGCCGCCGACGTTGTCGCCAATGCCGTCGACCCTGAGGCCAACATCATCTTCGGTACCGTTGTTGACGAGTCCCTGGGCGACCAGGTGCGCATCACCGTTATCGCTACGGGCTTCTCCGACTCCAACGTCAACCGTCAGGATGAGCTCTTTGCTGCTCAGCAGTCTCAGAGCAAGGCCGCTGCCTCCGCTGAGCCGCAGCGCACCGCTCCGGCTGCCAGCCCGGCTCAGGCCGCTCCGACCCGCAACGTCGGTGGTACCGAGCTGCCCAACTTTGGCAACGACCAGTTCGAGCTTCCCGACTTCCTGAAGCGCGGTAGCTTCTAGTTCGTTTTTCTCAACGACCTGCACGGGGTGTGTCCATTTGGATGCACCCCGTTTTGTTTCTCGTTTGTAAACGAAAGCCTTCAATCTCCTTACGTTCCCTTTACGTTTGGTCCCTACCGCTGCGGGTATCCTTTTAAGGAAGTATGACAGCCGTATAAACGCGGACTGCGCGGCGACGCCGCGGTACTTGTGTTATTAGGAGGCTTTAGTATGGCAGCACGTGCGGACAACGTTTCGCGTGTCGACCATGATGGAGTTACGTTGGTGGAGGGCGCGACATCCGATGTCCGCTTTGCCTTTACCGAGCGCACCGGTGGCGTTTCTGAAGATGCGTACTCCTCGCTCAACCTGGGCTCGCATGTAGGCGATGACCCCTTTGCTGTTCAAGAAAATCGTCGTCGAGCGCTCGAAGCTATGGGCGCCACTGAGTGCGAGCATAATCTGCTCGTGCCCAATCAGGTACATGGTGACCATATCGTTACGGTGACTTCGAACGGCGCCGACGATCTTGAGGCTGTTCGCGAGCAGATTGCCGAGGGCTGCGATGCCATCGTCTGTACGGCCCATGACGTGCCCGTGCTGCTCTGCTTTGCCGACTGCGTTCCCGTGGTGCTGGTGGCCCCTGGCGGATTTGCCGTGGTGCACTCCGGTTGGAAGGGCACGATTGCACGTATTTCTGCCAAGGCGTGCCAGGCGCTTTGCGATGCTGCCGGCTGCGATGCGAGCGACGTTTCCGCCTATATCGGCCCCCATATCTTGGCTGACGAATATGAGGTATCCCAGGAACTCATGGATCGCTTTGCCGTCGAGTTCTCTTGCATCGATGCGAGTGCCTCTCGCATGCTCGATCTTTCCGCTGCCATTTGTGAGGCGCTGGTAGATGCCGGTGTGGACGCGGATAATATCGTGGATACCCAGCTTTCGACTGTGCGCCAGAACGACCGCTTTTATTCCTACCGTAACGAGGACGGCACCTGTGGGCGCCATGCTGCGATCGGCGTGATGCTATGAGAAAGATCGTATCGGTCCTGAGCGCCGCTGTGCTTACGCTTACGCTGTGCGCCTGTTCTTCGGGATCTTCTACCTCTTCCATTACCGTGGCCGGCTCCACGACCTGCCTTCCTATCGCCGAAATTGCGGCAGAGGGCTTTAAGGAGGAGACCGGCATCGACGTGCTCGTTTCCGGTTTGGGCTCTTCCGCTGGCATCGAAGCCGTCAGCGCTGGCACGGCCGATATCGCCAGCTCCTCCCGTGGACTCAATGCCGACGAACAGGATCTGGGCCTGACTCCCATCGTCATTGCCCACGACGGTATCGCGGTCATCGTGAACGACGATAACCCGGTCGATAACCTCTCGACCGAGCAGCTCCGCGATATCTATGCCGGCAAGATTACTAATTGGAAAGAGGTCGGTGGCGAGGACCTGAAGATTCAGGTCATCAACCGAGACGAGGCATCCGGCACGCGTGAAGCATTCCGCACCATCGTGATGGACGGCACCCCGTTCGATCGCCGCTCGGCCGTTCTTTCGGGCACGGGCCAGGTGCGCGACGTGGTATCTCGTTCGCACGGTGCCATTGGCTACATTTCGCTGGGCTTCGTCGATAGCCTCAACGCCAAGACCTCGGTCAAGGCCGTCTCGGTCAATCATGTTGAGGCGTCCGAGAAGACGGTCGCGAGCGGCGGCTATCCCATCTCACGCGACCTTTACTTCTTTGTGAAGGGTGCGCCTTCGCAGCAGGCGCAGGATTACATCGACTATGTGACGTCCGAAAAGATGGACAAGCAGATTCGCGAGGCGGGCTTTATCCCCGTCACCAACGACGAGAAGGGGAGTGAGTAGCATGGAAGCACAGGAAAACTCCCAGACTGAGCAGAATGGTCAGGCGCCCAAGAAGCGCGAGCTGGCGCTCGTATCGCGCAGCACCTATATCAAGGAGAAGGCGCTGCAGCGGATCTTCTTTGCCTGCGCGTTCTTGGCGGTTGTTACCGTCATCCTGATTTTTGTCTTTACCACGTACTCGGCGCTGCCCGTCTTTACCGACATCGGTCTGGCGGACTTCTTTAGCTTTACGTGGGCGCCCTCTGAGGGTCACTACGGCATCGTGTCGCTGCTTGCCGGCTCGGGTCTGGTGACCGTCGGCGCGCTCGCCATGGGTGTGCCCCTAGGCGTGGGCACGGCCGTGTATCTGGTCGAGATCGCCAGCAAGCGCGTGCGCAAGCTCATCAGCCCTGCCGTTGACCTGTTGGCCGGCATCCCTTCTATCATCTATGGCTTCTTTGGCATGATCATCATCCGCCCGTTTATCGCACAACTGACCGGCGGTCTTGGTTTTGGCGCGCTGACGGCGTGGTTCGTGCTCGCCATTATGATCGTGCCCACCATCACGACGCTTACCATCGATGCTCTCAATTCCATTCCCATGGGCATTCGCGAGGCATCGTATGCCATGGGCGCCACCAAGTGGCAGACTATCTATAAGGTCGTGTTACCTGCCGCCAAGCTGGGTATCGTGGATGCCATCGTGCTGGGTATGGGCCGTGCCATCGGCGAGACCATGGCCGTGCTCATGGTCGTGGGTAACGCCCCGGTTATTCCCGACAGCATTGCGAGCCCCATCTCGACGCTCACGAGCCAGATTGCGCTCGACATGAGCTATTCCTCGGGTCTGCATCGCTCGGCGCTGTTCGGCATGGGCGTGGTCCTGTTTATCATTTCCGCCACGCTGGTGGGCATCGTCCGCCTGGTTTCCAAGAAGAAGAGGGGGTAGGCTATGTCCGATTCCGTTGACACGACGGTCGATACGACCTCGTCGCGCGAGCGCATCAAGCGTGCCCTTTCCCACGGCAAGAAGGGCCGCATCAACAAGGACCTGTCCAACAAGATCATGCTTGGCGTGTTCCGTGCCGCGGCATACATCACCACGCTGGTGCTGGTCGCTATCATCGCCTACGTGGTCATCAACGGCCTGCCACACATCTCGCTCGACTTTATCTTCGGTTGGCCCCAGGGCGTCAACGCCGAGGGCGGTATTTGGCCCACGATCGTCTCGACCGTCTATGTGACGGCGCTCGCCATGCTTATCTGCACGCCGATCGCTGTGCTGGCAGCCGTCTATCTGGCCGAGTACGCCAAGCAGGGCAAGATCGTCGAGCTCATTCGCTACGCTGCTGACGCTTTGGCCTCGGTGCCCTCCATCGTTATGGGCCTGTTTGGCTACGCCTTGTTTGTCGAGGCCATGGGCCTGGGCCTTTCGATGGTCTCGGCCGCTCTGGCGCTCGCGCTCTTGATGCTTCCCATCGTCATGCGCACCACCGAAGAGGCCATTCGCGCCGTCCCGCGCTATATCCGTTGGGGCGCGTACGGCCTGGGCGCCACCAAGTGGCAGGTTGTCTCCAAGATTGTGCTTCCTTCTGCCTTTGGCCGTATTGCCACGGGCATTGTCCTTGCCATCGGCCGTGCCATTGGCGAGACCGCCGTGGTGCTCTACACCATGGGCCAGGCCATCAATCTACCTATCTCGCCGCTCGATTCCGGCCGCCCCATGACCGTTCACCTGTACCTGCTTGCCAACGACGGCATCAACATGAACGCAGCCTACGGCACCGCGCTCTTGCTGATGGTGATCATTCTGGCCTTCAACCTGTTTGCGCGCTTCCTGTCGCGCAAGCGTCGCTAGTTAAGGAGTCCCATGTCCGTTTATCAGTCCGCTCCCACGCTGGAGCAAGCGGCCATTACGGCCAAGGATTTCAACTTTTGGTACGGTGACTTTCATGCGCTGACGGGGCTCGACCTCAACATCGCTAAAAACGCCATCACCTCCTTCATTGGCCCTTCGGGCTGCGGTAAGTCGACGTTTTTGCGCTGCATCAACCGCATGAATGATCTTATCGAGGGTACGCGCGTCGAGGGCACCATGACGCTCGACGGCAACGATATCTATGCCGAGGGCGTCGACCCGGTCGACCTCCGTCGCCGCGTGGGCATGATTTTTCAGCAGCCCAACCCGTTTCCCAAATCCATCTACGAGAATGTCGCCTTTGGCCCTCGTCTGCAGGGCGTGACTAGCAAAAGCGACCTCGATGACATCGTGGAAGAATCGCTCAAGCGCGCCAACCTCTGGAAAGAGGTATCCAATCAGCTCAACAAGGATGGTTTGGCGCTCTCGGGCGGTCAGCAGCAGCGTCTGTGCATCGCGCGCGTGCTTGCGGTGCAACCCGATGTCCTTCTGATGGACGAGCCCTGCTCCGCCATCGACCCCACGTCCGTCTCTAAGGTCGAGGATCTGATGGCCGAGCTGGCGCCCGAGATGACGATCATCATCGTCACGCATTCAATGCAGCAGGCAGCTCGTATCAGCGACTACACCGCATTCTTCTTGCAGGAAGTTGCCGGCGAGCCCGCCACGCTCATCGAGTATGGTCAAACCGACGCGATCTTCACCAGCCCGGTGGACTCGCGGACGGAAGACTATATCACCGGCCGCTTTGGCTGATCGGTGCGACTAGTCCCAAGCCGATCGGACCTGGTCCGGTGCGTATTCACTGTGCGGGCTGCATGACCGCACCCAACTGATTGGAGTGAACCATGCGCAAACTGTTTTCCCGTCAGCTCGTCGAGGCCCGTCACGAGATGCTGAGCATCTATGAGGCCGTCGATCTGGCTCTCCACGATGCCGTGAAGGCCTATGTGACCGACGACCGCAAGCTCGCCACCAAGACCAAGAAACGTACGCTTTCGATTGACGCGCGCTGCGCCAACCTGGAGGCCGTCTGCTACAACCTGATCGCCACGCAGTCACCGGTCGCCTCCGACTTCCGCCTGCTTCAGACGATCATCTACGTCGACTTTAACCTGCAGCGCATGACCGATAAGGTCCGTCAGATCTGCCGTGCCACGCGTCATATGATCAAGGCCGACATCTCGCTGCCCCAGGAGCTCGTCGGTACGGTTGAGGCCGAGGCCGAAGCTGTTTACCAGGTGCTGGGCTCTTCGCTTTCTGCGCTCGTCACCAATGACATGTCCATCATCTGCAACCTGGCCGTCGAGGACGAGCCAGTGCACGCCGCCTACGAGAAGTTCTTCCGCACCTTTAACCGTATGGATACGGGCGACTTTATGGACGACGACAGCAACTATGACGACCTGCGCCGCGCCATCATGGTTTCGCGCTACCTCGATCGCATCGCTTCCATTTCCATCGATGCCGCTTGCCGTCTGACCTTCCTGTTGACTGGTCAGCGTATGAACGCCGGCGATATCGCCCGTGTGGACGAGGATGAGCTCGAGAGCATGCGCGTGCCTTCGGGCGAGGGTGTTATCATGAGGCCCGCCGTCGACGCGCGCTACGTTGCCAAGGTGCCCGCCAACGAGGTCAGCGAGGGTCTTCGCTACCTGCTCGATCATCTTGAGGACGAGGACGATGGCGAGGACGACGAGGAGTAAGTAGCCCCGTTCGTCGAAAGATTGTAAATACCTAAGTGAGCGCGGCCTTGCACATGCGGGGCCGCGCTCTTGCGTTAGCATGGGACTACTTGTTTGGCTGTCAGCGGAGGCGATTGGCAATGGATAACTATTTGGATTTGATGCGCGCTCGCCGCGAGCAGATTCTGGAACGTTTTTATGCGGCGCTCGATCGCGCGGGCCGCCCCCACGACGCCGCGCGCCTCATTGCCGTGTCCAAGACCGTTGGTGTCGATGAGACTGTTGCTGCCATCCAGGCGGGGTATAGCCATTTTGCCGAGAACCGCCCGCAGGAGCTGGTTCGCAAGCTCACGGGTCTGGCGGAGCATCCGGAGCTGTCCGAGGTGCGCTTCGATATGATCGGCAACCTGCAGACCAATAAGATCAATGCGGTGCTGGGCTCAGCCGAGCTGATTCACTCGGTGGGTTCGCTGCATCTGGCACAGGCGATCTCGAGCCGTGCTGTCCGCAAGATTGAGGCAGGCGAGCTCGCCGGCCCCCAGCGTGTGCTCATCGAGGTCAATGTGAGTGGTGAGGAGTCGAAGGGAGGCTTTTCGCCCGATGAGATTCGCGCCGCCGCGGGTGAGCTTGCGGAACTTGAGGGAATTTGCGTACAGGGGCTTATGACTATGGCGCCCCGGGGGAATAAGGATGTGGCACGCCGCACCTTTGCGGGGCTTCGTGAGCTGAGGGATGAGCTGGAGGCTGCGCATCCCGATTTGAACCTGCCTGAGCTTTCCTGCGGCATGAGCGAGGACTTTGAGCCTGCCCTTGAGGAGGGCTCTACGCTCGTTCGCCTGGGCAGGGTAGTATTTAGCCCGGAGTTTGCAGTAAAATAAGGCTCTGAAGTGCGCACTGATTATCGGGGCGCCTGCACTAAACCGCGAGAGGACACAACCATGGGCTTCCTTGACGAGATTAAAAATAAGATGCACCTGGGCGGCCAGCAGGGTTACGACCAGGGTTATGGCCAGGACGACGACTACGGCTACGATGACGGCTATGACGATAGTTATCAGGGCAACGGCTACGGCGGTGCTTCGGGCGAGGGCTTCTACACCCAAGACGAGCCGAGCAACGGCCTGCTTGGTCAGACGCGCCGCGGTGAAGCTGAGTCGGTTGCCGTGTATACGCGCTCCGGTCAGCTGGTCGGCGATGACTCCCGCCATGCCACGACGTATAACCCGCCTTCGCGCTCGCAGGACAGTGTTGCGAGCGGTTATCGTCCTGGTGCCTATGACACGCCGTCGAGCTACGCCGAGAACACCCGCGCCCGTGCCGCCGCTGCGCCCGCGCCTGCACCGAGTGATGCCTCGGCCTATGCGAGCAATATCATCAACGCCACGCCGCAGCTGCCGGCCTATGTCCTGCGCCCCGAGAGCTATGACGACGTGGAGACCGTGGTGCGCCGCGTTCGCACCAAGCAGCCTGTCGCACTGATTTTTGTGGGCGTACGCACCGAAGTTGCTAAGCGCGTCTTGGACTTCTCTTACGGCTTTGCCTGCGGTCTGGGTGCCACGGTCAAGGAGGTGGGCGACCGCGTGTTCATGGTGCTGCCCGCCGGCTGCGAGGTCAAAGATTCCGATCTCAAGAAGCTTCGTGCCGACGGCTACCTTAAGTAAAGACAAGACGAGGAGATTCCCATCAACATCTACACTATCGTCCAGCTGGTCAACACGCTGTTCAACTTCTATTCCACGCTCATTGTCGTCTACTGCTTTATGACGTGGATTCCCATGAAGCAGGGTGGTTTGCTTCAGGATATTGCTGCGGTGCTCGATAGCGTGTGCGGTCCGTGGCTCAACCTGTTCCGTCGTTTCATCCCGCCGATGGGCGGTATCGATTTTTCGCCGGTCGTTGCGATTATTGCGTTGCAGTTGGTGCAGAGGCTGGTTCTGCAGCTTCTTATAGGTATACTCGTATAGAACTGACTTAGTAACTTACGTCGGGCGTGTAGCGCCGAGGCGATGAAAAAGGAGACTTGTTATGGCTATTACCCCTGCAGACATCCAGGCTCAGACTTTCTCTGAGGCCAAGCGTGGCTACGATCCCGCCGAGGTCGACGTCTTCTTGGAGACGCTGTCCTCCGAGGTTGACGCTATGCTCGCTAAGATCGTCGACCTTAAGGGTCGCCTGACTGCTACCGAGCAGCAGCTTGCCGATGCGCAGGCTCAGCTTGCCCAGGCTCAGGATGCCACCGCCCAAGCCGTTCCTGCCGCCCCCGTGGCTGCTCCCGCCCCTGACTTCTCCGCTCAGGAGCGCCAGATTTCCGCTGCCCTGATCGCTGCCCAGCAGACCGCTGAGACCATCGTCAACGATGCCAACGAGAACGCTGAGCGTATCCGCAACGAGGCTGACGCTAAGGCACGCGAGGTTATCCGCCAGGCTCTGACCGAGAAGCAGGCCGAGCTCGAGGAAATCGATCGTCTCAAGGCTTCCCGCGAGGAGTTCAAGGCCGAGTACCTCAAGCTCATCCAGCACTTCATGGACGATGCCCAGAACTCCTTCCCGGCCGACCTCATGGCCTCCACGCCGGTCGGTTCTGCCGCTTCTCCTGCGGTGACTGTTCCCGCCGAGCCGCTGCCCGTCGCTGACCCGGTTGTCCCCGTGGCCGATCCCTTCGCCCCGATCGACAACTTTGCCGCCGACGACCTGGACTAACATTCGGCCTACAATTTAGTGCCTAGAAAGGACCCGCAGCTTGCGGGTCCTTTTTTATGACTGTGCCGGGGTGCGTAACATAAAAAACCGAGCCCTGCACATAGTGGCGCAGAACTCGGCGAACGGGTGAGCGGTCAAGGGTAGGTTTTAAGGCATGTCCCAAAAATCTACTTGAGGAGGAAGTCGGAGAGGGGAATGGTGCGGGCCTCGCGATGCTCGGGGTCTGCGATGTGGTCGGCAGGATAGCCACAGACGAGCATGTGATAGGGATAGACACCCTCGGGCAGGTTGAACTGCTCGCGGGCTAGCTCGGGCTTAAAATGGCACACCCAGCACGTTCCTAGACCCTGCTCGGTGGCCTCCATCATCATCTGATCACACACGATGGATGTATCGATTTCACTGGAATTCATCTGGTCATACGGGCGTACCCAAGCATCATCGGTAACGCTGCAAATAAGGAAGATGAGCGGAGCGCCAAAGATAGACCCATCACGAGCAAACCGAGGCTGACAAGCAGCAGCCTTCTCCAGAAGCTCGGGCGTATCCAACACCATCACACGAGAAGGATGATTATTACAAGCAGAAGGAGCAATGCGCCCAGCCTCAACAATGGCATCCACCACAGCCTGCTCAACAGAACGGTCCTCAAAAGAACGACAAGAATACCGACCACGAGCCAGATCCAAATAAGACATACAAGCCCTCCTATAATTAAAAATCAAACAAACCAAAAGTAACCCAAAGAGTACCCAAAGCAGCAATCAGCCAAACGCTCATCAAGGGCCAAAGTGTCCGAACGGATACCAAAGGTCCCTTCAGCCAAACCCCCATCGCGCTAAATCTATCAGCCAAAGTTCCCAATGGTGGTACGTAAGGCGAAGGGCCGGCCACGGTTTACTTTCGAACGACTCTGCAAAGCAGCCGGAGTGAGAAAGCAAACCGTGGCCGGCCCTTCGCCGCCGGGACACGTACCCCCAATTAACTGTTCTTCATGACAATCGAATCCACGACATCGGCCACATTCTCGCAGCAGTCGGCGCAGTACTCCAGGAAGGCGTACACGTCACGCCAGGCGATAACCTCGAGCGGGTCCTTGCCGTTAACGTGCAGGTTACGCATGGCGTTGATATAGAGCTCGTCGGCCTCGGACTCGATGGTGTTGATCTGGATGACGAGCTCGCGCAGCGTCTTGGACTTGCGGTAGTTGGGCAGCTCGACCATCAGGTCCTTCATGGCGCGGCAGGCGTCGGTCACCTTGTGGGCGATGACGATGGCGTCGGGATGGATGCTCTGGATGTTGGTGAAGTAGACGCGCTGCACGACGCCCTCGATACGGTCGAGTACGGTGTCGAGCGAGCAGCTCATCAGATCCAGGTCCTCGCGCTCAAGCGGGGTGATAAAGGCCGTGAGCAGGGCGTCCTCAAGCTCATGGTGCTTCTTGTCGGCCGCATGCTCGATCGCGTGCATCTTGTCGAGCATATCGTGAATCTTCGCGGGATCGAAGTTCTCGAAAATCTTGGTAAGCAGCTCGGCGGCCTGGACGGCAAGGTCGGCGCAGGCGACGTAGTTGTCAAAGTAGAATGAATCGGGTTTCTTTGCCATGAGTGGGTCCTTTCGAGGCGAAGACGGGTGGGCGAAGTTTTGCGGTCCGGATGGACGCTCGGTGTGGCTAGAGGAACATCATGAACAGCTTGGCCATGACAAAGCTGATGAGTCCGCAGGCGGGGAAGGTGAAGAACCAGGTGAACATCATGTCCTTGACGACGCCGAAGTTGATGGCCGAGAGGCGTTTGACGGCACCGACGCCCATGATGGCGCAGGTCTTGATGTGCGTGGAGGACACGGGGATGCCGGTAAGGGTGGCAAGCAGCAGGTTTGCGGCGCCCGCCAGGTCGGCGGAGAAGCCCTGGTACTTTTCGAGCTTGACCATGCTCTGGCCGACGGACTTGATGATGCGCTCGCCGCCCACACTGGTGCCGATGCCCATGGTGGCCGAGCACAGCAGCATGATCCAGATGGGGATGCCGGCGTCGCCGACGCTAGTCTGGCCGTTGGCGAAGGCGACACCTAAAAAGAGCACGCCGATGAACTTCTGTCCATCCTGCGCGCCGTGCATAAAGCTCATGGCCGCGGCACTCGCAATCTGAGCATATTTAAAGAAGACATTGGCACGTCGCCTGTTGGCGGCGGCGAAAAGAATCGAGACGAGTTTGCACAGGATCCAGCCCATGACAAAGCCCAGACCGATGGAGAGCGCCAGGCCGTAGATGACCTTCATCCACTCGTGGACGTTGACGCTGTTCGCGCCGCCGAGGGCGATGGCAGCACCGGTCAGGCCGGCGATAAGGCTGTGGCTTTGCGAGGTGGGGATGCCAAAACGCGACGCTGTGGCGCCGTAGACGACGATGGAGAAGAGCGCCGCGCAGAGGCACGCGAGTGCCATGGTGCTGTTTCCGCCAAAGTCGACGATATGTGAGATGGTGTTGGCGACGCTCGCGTTAAAGTGCGTCATGATGAGCACGCCCAAGAAGTTGAATGCGGCGCTCATGAGGATGGCGGCGCGGGCGGGCATGCAGCGCGTGGTGACGCAGGTCGCGATGGCGTTGGGCGCGTCGGTCCATCCGTTGACGAAGATGGCGCCGAGCGCGAGGATCACGGTGACGGCAAGGACTGGGTTCGACACAAGCTGGCCGAGGAAGGTTGAGAACGTTACGTCCATATATGGGCTTTCTCGAAGTTTGCAGACACGTTACAAAAACATGATAAATCGTATCACCTCCTGCGGGTTTCTTTACCGAGTTCTGATGGGAGAAGTGAATTTTTTGGCACTAACATTGAATATTAGCCCTGTTGACCGCGGGTGTTCTTTTTGCTAACACGCCATGAGGACACGTGCGCGCGTCCCAACACCCCAAAACCACAGTCTGTTCGCTTTACAACATACAAACATGCGTTCGATAATAGGGGCCATGGAATATCGACAGACAGACGGCAAAACTCGACGCGTGCACAAGCAGTATGTGGACGTCGTGGCTCGCATCCTTGCGGGCGGACAAGTCGTGCCGGTCACCGTCTGCTGGGTCGACGGCCGTTGTTTTACGATCGACGAAATTATCTCGACCACCGGGTTTGGCCTGACGGTTCACGGCATTCGTACGGCAACCTATAAGGTACGTTTTGGCGGACATGCGACCGAGTTGTATCTGGAGGACCAAACGCGTGAGCGGGCGGACGGCTCGCAGGCGCACGTGATGCGTTGGTGGGTCTGGGCTTTTGATCGTACGCTCGAGGGCGAGCGCCGCAGGTAAGAGCGCGCGGCATTCGGGTACAATGGCAGGAATCTTGTCACCTACGGCGCTGTTGTGGCGCTTTTTGAAAGGACGAAGTATGAACGATATCCAGGGCTATCAGAACGGCCCCATCGAGACCGGCGCAAGCCGCGCCAAGGAGATGTCGCCGCGCGCGTACAATCTTGTCATGTCTGCTCTGATCTTTTTGGGCTTTTGCGCCATGGGCGCCGGTGCTTACTTTACGAGCACCATGTCGTTTGCGCGCATGATGATGAGCGGCGCCGCTTTGCCGCTGGTCTTTGGCTCATTTATTTTGACCATCGTCGGCATGGTCATGATGTCGGCTGCTGCCAGCAAACAGTCCGTGGGCCTGTCGCTCGTGGGCTACGTGGTCTTTGCGAGCACCTTTGGCCTGACGGCGTCGTTTGGTCTTGCCAACTACGACCTGCCTACCATTAACACCGCCTTTATCGCCACGGCCGCCATCACCTTTGTCTTTGGTGCGCTGGGCGTGACCTTCCCCAAGTTCTTCCAGCGTGTGTATGGCATTGGTTTTGGCATCTTGCTTGCCACGATTCTGGTCGAGATCGTGCTGATGTTCATGGGCGTTTCGCAGTCCATCACCGACCTGATCGTGATTGTGGTGTTTGCCGGCTTTATTGGCTACGACACCTATGTGGCCACGACGGTGCCGCCTACGCTGCCCAATGCGGTGCTCATGGCGTCCAATCTGTTCGTGGACATTATCAACGTGTTCCTACGCATCCTGAACATCCTCGGCCGTCGCGATTAAAGCGCGGCATTGCGATGCTTTCTGCCGGACACGGTAAAACGATGCGAAAGGCGGTCCTTCGGGGCCGTCTTTTTTGTGCGCGGCGGGGTATCATGGATGGGAAAAGCCGATAGCGGCAGCGACAGGAAAGGTGGCCATGTATGGCAGACGTCGACAACAGGAACCGTAACCGCAGGTCCAACCGAGCGGGTCAGCCCAATCCCAAGCGCGAGGCCCGTGCCAAGGCCGCCGAGCGCCATGTGATGACTGTGTCCGAGGCCTGCGCCAAGGATATCGAGCGTTCGCTTGCTGGTGTTCGCGAGTTTGACGGCATGCCCGCCGGCTTTGTCGCGGCGATGAAGGCCAAGGTTCAGACTGCTGTGGCCCCCGAAGAGCAGGTCGCCGAGGACGTCGAGAACGCGGAGACTGCCGAGGTCGAGGCAGCGCCCGAGACCGAGGCGGCGCCCGAGCCCGTCGAGGAGCCTGCCGAGGAAATCGCCGAAGCTGAGTCCGCGCCTGCTGAGGAGCCCGCTCCGGTCCTGCCCGAGGTCACTGTGCTTGATGCCTCCGCCACGCAGGCAATCCTCGATAACGGTCGCGGCTATGCGCAGTTCTGCGACATGGCCGTGCTCGCCTTTGCCTCGTTTACCAATCCGGGCGGTGGATATATTCAGGGTTATCTGGGCCAGGAGGCCACGCTGTGCGCCGATTCGTATCTGTACAACGTTCTCGATAGGCAGCGTAAGTGGTACGGCGAGAACCGTCGCCGCAACATCAACTGCGAGCTCTATCGTAACCGTGCCCTAGTGGTGCCTGCGGTGCGCTTCGACCGCAACCACGTGCATGCATACGCCGACGTGATCGTGGCCGCCGCGCCCAACGTTAAGCGCGCCCGCCAGGAGTATCGCGTGAGCGACGATGCTCTGCTGGATGCCCTGCGCGACCGCATTCGCTTTGTGCTCGCCATCTGCGACGAGTTGGGTCGCGAGAAGCTCGTGCTGGGCGCATGGGGCTGCGACAACAACGGCTTTGATGCCGAGGCCGTGGCCGAGCTCTTCCGCAAGGAGCTCGCATCGGGCGACTTCAAGGTCAAGCAGGTCTTCTTTGCCGTGCCCTCTACGCGCTGGGACGAGGACTTCGCCAAATTCGAGCACGTGCTGGCAAACTTCCCCGAGCGAAACGAGGAGTCCTATGCTCAGGTTGCCGCCCGCGCCGCAGTCGCCCGTGCCGCCGAGCAGGCTCAGGCCGCTGCCGAGGATGACGAGGATGACGACGACTGGCGCAAGTACCTGTAAACGGTGCTCGTGATGCGATATACCGAGCCGACGGGAGAGGCTGCTCCTGTCGGCTTTTTATTGAGTGGGGAGCTTACGATGAAAAACGTTCTGTGCTTTGGTGACAGCAACACCTATGGTTACGATCCGGCGGGCATGCGCGACGGTACCGCGGTGCGCTATGCGCAGGATGTGCGCTGGTGTGGCGTGGTCCAACGTGACTTAGGCGAGGGCTGGCATGTAATTGAAGAAGGCCTCAACGGCCGCACGACGGTACGCGACGACATGTGCCATCTGGACACTAACCTCAACGGCATTCGCGCGCTTCCGATGCTGCTCGAGGCTCATAAGCCGCTGGACGCCATTGTGATCATGCTGGGCACCAACGACTGTAAGACGGTCTTTAACGTGACAGCTTCCGATATCGCCCGTGGCGCCATGGCGCTGATTCGCGCCGTCCGCGCGTTTCCGTGGACCGACGCTGCGCCTTGCCCGCGCATCCTGCTGATGGCTCCTATCAAGATCAAGCCGCAGATCGCCGATGTATATATGACCGATTTTGACGAGCGTTCCGTCGAGGCATCTGAACATTTTGGCGAGTACTATGCGCACGTGGCCGAGCAGTTTGGCTGCGACTTTTTGAATGCCGCCGAGTTTGCCGAGCCGGGCGATATCGACTATCTGCATATGATGCCCGAAAGCCACGAGAGCTTGGGACATGCCGTGGCAGCCAAGCTCCAAGAGATGCTCGGTGAGTAGCGCGACCCAAAGCGGTACAAAAGTTTCCCTTGCGGCGGCTTGTTTCGCTGCTTTGTCTTGATCTGTAACAGTTCCAAGGCCGGAAACGGGCTAGATGTTACAGATTAAGATTATTTAGGTCGATATCGGTCGTTTGTCTCGATCTGTAACATCTGGGCGGCTAAATCATCCCTATCTGTTACAGATCGAGATATATGCAGGAACCGCCACAAAGGTGTCCTTTGCGGCGGTTTTGGGCTGCGAATCTTAATACTGCCACATGTGGTTGACAGGGCCGGAGCCTTTGCCCATGTTCAGGCCGGCGGCCAGAGCGCCTGTCAGGTATGCCTTGCCGGCATTGACGGCATCGGCAAGATCCATGCCCTGGGCCAGCGCGCAGGCGATGGCGGACGAAAGCGTGCAGCCGGTGCCGTGTGTGTTGTCGGTCTCGATGCGCTTGTGGCGGAACCACGTGGTGAGCGGATCGCCCAGATGGTTGCCCTCGTCATCGAGTGGCGCGGGTTCGGCCAATACATCGTTGGCCTCGTTGACAAGATGCCCACCCTTAACGAGGGATGCGCAACCAAAGCGGCGGGTGAGGAGCATGGCAGCATTTTGCTGTGTGCGCTCGGAGTCGACCTCGTAGTCAAGCAGGGCCATGGCCTCGGGAATGTTGGGCGTGATAACGGTCGCCAGCGGGAACAGGCGGCGGGTGAGCGCCTCGGCGGCATCTTCGGCAATCAGCCGTGCGCCCGAGGTGGCTACCATGACGGGGTCGACGACCACGTTTGTCGCGTTCCAGGCGCTCAGGCGGTCGGCGATAACCTCGATAATCTCGGCAGAGGAAACCATGCCGATCTTGACGGCGCTGGGGCGGATATCGTCAAATACGGCGTCGATCTGCGCAGCGACGATATCAGGGGAGATATTCTGCACGGCGGTGACACCGAGCGTGTTTTGTGCGGTGATGGCGGTGATGGCCGTCTCGGCATACAGGCGGTGCGCCGTGATGGTCTTGATGTCGGCCTGAATGCCGGCGCCACCGCTGGAATCGGATCCTGCGATGGACAGGACGGCAGGTACCTTACTGCGATCCATGTTTGCTCCCTTGTTCGGTCGGAATCAAATGGGTCTTTAAGCCAGCATTATAAAGATGCCCGGGCCGACTCTATGTCGAACCCGGGCGGGCGATGCAATCTTTACGCAAATGTAAGCAAATGTTCACACGTCAACAATTGACGAACACCATGTTACCGATTGTGGCTCCGGTGACGAGTTAGTCCTCCATGCCGAGGTCGATCGTCGTGCCTTCGAACACCTTGTTAACGGTGCGGACGGCGCACATCTTGCCGCACATGGTGCAGGTGCCCTCGGTGGCGGCGGGGGATTCTTCGTAGCGTTTCTTGCCGGTGACCGGGTCGAGAGCACACTTCCACATGGCATCCCAGTCGAGCTTGCGGCGTGCCTGGCCCATCTTGTCGTCCATGTCGCGGGCGTGCGGCACCTTCTTGGCGATATCGGCGGCGTGCGCGGCAATCTTAGTGGCCATGAGGCCATCGAGCACGTCCTGGGCGTTGGGCAGGCACAGGTGCTCGGCCGGCGTCACGTAGCACAGGAAGTCGGCACCGGAGCTGGCGGAGATGGCGCCGCCGATGGCAGCGGTGATGTGGTCGTAACCCACGCCGATATCGGTCACCAGCGGCCCGAGCACATAGAACGGGGCATTGTGGCACAGGCGCTTCTGCAGTTTCATGTTGGCGGCGATCTCGTCGAGCGCCATGTGACCCGGGCCCTCGACCATGACCTGGACGCCGGCGGCCCAAGCGCGCTTGCACAGCTTGCCCAGCTCGATCATCTCAGCGGTCTCGGTGGCATCGTTGGAGTCGTAGAGGCAGCCCGGGCGGCAGGAGTCGCCGAGCGAAATCGTCACGTCGTACTCGTGGCAAATCTCGAGCAGCTCGTCAAAGTACTCGTAGAAGGGGTTTTCGTTGCCGGTGACCTCCATCCAGCCAAACAGTAGCGAGCCGCCGCGACTGACGATGTTCATCAGGCGGCCGGTCTCCTTAAAGGTCTTGGTGACCGACTTGTTGATGCCGCAGTGGATGGTCATAAAGTCCACGCCATCCTCGGCGTGCGCGCGCACGACCTCGAACAGGTCGTCCTTGGTCAGCTTGACCAGCGGCTTTTCCATGTAGCCGATGGCGTCGTACATGGGGACGGTGCCCACCATGAGCGGCGTCTCGTCGATGAGCTGCTGGCGGAACTGGCGCGTTTTGCCCGAGTTGGAAAGGTCCATGATGGCGTCGGCGCCAAAGTCCTCGGCGATCTTGACCTTCTTCCATTCCTCGGCGGCATCGGCCTTGTCGCCCGAGATGCCCAGGTTGACGTTGACCTTGGTGGACAGGCCCTCGCCGACACCAAAGGCGCGCATGCCCTTTTTGATATGCACGATGTTGGCGGGAATGGCGATGCGGCCGTCGGCCACGCGCTCGCGGATGTACTCGGGGTCGCGATGCTCGCGCTCGGCGACTTCCTTCATCTGCGGCGTGATCTGCCCGGCGCGGGCGAAGTCGATTTGCGTGACGAGCTTGGGCTCGGTCTGTGTGCTCATTGGCACGGCTCCCTTCGTTGGCATTACCCATATCAGGTTTGCGGGTCAGGGCGGGCGCGCCCAGTCTCAGCCTGCCGTCTTGTCCTGCAAGCTCCCCGTTTATGTAATGGGCTCAAGTATAGCTCGAATGGGTACGATTGGCATAACGAGCGTGCCTGTGGGGAGGCGAACATGGAAGACAAGCATCTATATCGAGAGACGCAATGGGATGTATCGGCCGAGGAAAGCCGTGCGCACCATGGCCTTGTCGCGATTGGTTTTGCGGTGCTTGCCGTGCTGGTGATTGCCTTTTGTATCTGGACGTTTGGCGGTCACGGCGGCGCAGCATGGGAGTTCGAGGCCGACGATGCCCTGCCGATCATGACAGTGAAGGTTACGGGCGGCAATACCGTTGCCGCGCCGGGCGACTATTGGTATTCGCGCGATGGATTTGTCCAGCTTCAGCTGAGCGGTGGGTCTATTCCTGGTGAGGAAATCGAACGCGTGACGTATGATGCGGCGCTCAAAACGCTGACGGTGAAGCTCAAGAATCAGGGCGACGTGCCTACGACTATGGATATCGCGCTGACGGAATGGCGCTTGGAGCCCCCATCGGGTGCTGCGGTGTCCGAGGTAGAGCACGTTAAGATTACCTACCAAGATGGCTCGACAAACGAAGTTGCCAAAGCCGACGGCTTGGCGGAATAGACGCCGTGCCTAGGCAGCACATTCAAAAGTAGCGGTGGTCCTACAAGGTCTGTTCGTTCAGGAAGACCAAAGTGTTCTTATTTGAAAGCTCGGGAAAGTGACGATAACCAACGTCAAACGCGGTGAGCCCGCTTACATCCTCGAGCTTGTTTTCTGCCATCCAGCGCACCATGGAACCACGTGCCTTTTTGCTGGCGGTCGAGCGCTGGATGGGCTTACCGTTGCGGATGCCTTCGCCAAAGAGACACGTGACGACCGTGGCGTCGCCCGCGAGATGGGGCAGAACGGCTTTGGCGTACTCTACGCTGGCGAGGTTGACGATCGTGGTGTTTGAGCCTGCCGGGGCGATAGCCCGCGCGAGCTTGTCGCTCCAAAACGCATAGAGGTCTCGGGCATCGTCAACGGCGAGCTTCGCGCCCATCTCCAGCCGATATGGTTCGACGGCATGAAAGGGGCGAACGCACCCGTAGAGGCCAGAGAGGATCCACAGGTGGCTTTGCAGCCATGCGAGCTGCGCGGAATCCATCACCTCGGGCGCCATGCTCTGGTATTGAATGCCGTGGTAGGACATGACGGCAGGGGAGAGGTGACAGGCGAGTGCGGGATTGTCGAGATCGCCGTTTTTCAGGATGGGCCCGAACTCATGCAGGGTGTTGAGGCAAGGCCCCAGCAGTTTGTCACTCACGTTCCATAGCGCCTGCAGGCTGTCGCTGCCTTCATTCCGCTCGATATCTAGCAGTGCGCGGTGGAGGCGAGCCGTCTCGCGCGCAAAGGGTGGAATGCCCAGGACTTCAAAAGCATCTTGGGCCGCGCACATCTGCTTGGCGGGCGAAATGACGACCTGCAGCATGGACTCTCCTCTGCCAAAAAGGAAGTTGCGGTGGAATACGGTCTGTTTTGGCCGTTTATGGGCCAGTTTAGTCTGTATTTCACCGCAACTGATGAAGGGTTGGTTACGCGCGCTCGATGAAGGCCTTGTAGCCGCGATAGGCCTCGTAGATATCGGCCTTGTTAGCGACCTCCCACAGGGCGTGCATGGACAGGACGGCAACGCCAGAGTCGATGACGTTCATGCCGTACTTAGCCATGATGTATGCGATGGTGCCGCCGCCGCCCGCGTTGACGCGACCGAGCTCGCAGGTCTGGAAGTCCACGCCGGCCTCGTCCATGATGTCGCGGATGAGGGCCACATACTCGGCGTCGGCGTCGTTAGAGCCGCCCTTGCCGCGGCTGCCCGTGTACTTGTTAAAGCACAGGCCGCGACCCATAAAGGCTGCGTTCTTGGTTTCGAACTTGCCGGCGTAGCCCGGGTCGAAGCCGGCGGACACGTCGGAGGAGAGCATGCGGCTGCGGGCGAGCGCGCGGCGCAGGGCCAGCGGGCTATCCTCGCCGGCGAGCGTCATGATCTCGGCGACGGTGTTCTCGAAGAAGCGGCTCGTCATGCCGGTGGCACCCACGGAACCGATCTCCTCCTTGTCGACGATGAGTGTGATGCTCGTGCGCTCCATGTTGGCGACGTTGATCTGGGCGAGCATGGACGGATAGGCGCAGACACGGTCGTCGTGGCCATAGCCCAGAATCATGGAGCGGTCGAGGCCCATGTCACGGGCGGGGCCGGCGGGCACGACCTCGATCTCGGCGGAGAGGAAGTCCTCCTCCTCGACGTCGTACTGCTCCTTGAGGATATCCAGGAACATCTGCTTGACGGGCTCCTTGGGAGCGTCCTTGTCGTCCTCGTCAAACTTGACGGGGCGGCCGCCCACGATCACGTCGAGGATCTCGGCGTCGACGGCGTCCTTGGCGGGCTTGGCCATCTGCTCGCTCGAGAGGTGGATCAGCAGGTCGGAGATGGTAAAGACCGGGTCGTCGGCCTTGTCACCGATGTTGATGTCGACGGTGGTGCCGTCCTTTTTGCAGATGACGCCCACGAGTGCGAGCGGGGAAGCGACCCAGTGGTAGCTCTTGACGCCGCCATAGTAGTGCGTGTCGAGGTAGGCCATGTCGCCGGCCTCGAAGGCGGGATTCTGCTTGAGGTCTAGGCGCGGCGAGTCCACGTGGGCGCCCAGGATGTTAAAGCCCTGCTCGAGCGGGGCGGTGCCCAGGTTGACGAGCATGAGGTCCTTGCCGTGGTTGGCGGCGTACACCTTGTCGCCGGCCTTGAGCGCGCGGCCCTCGGCGATCACGGTCTCCAGATTGACGTAGCCCGCCTCCTCGGCCATCTTGATACCGGCCTTGACGCACAGGCGCTCGGTCTTGTTCTCACTCAAAAACTGCTTATAGCCGCGGCAAAGCTCCTCGAGCTCCTCGATCTGCTGTGGCGTGTACTTTTTCCATGCGCTGGGACGCTCCATGACGCAGGCTCCTTTCGGATCGATCGTGCTGGTTGATGTACCGTGAGCCATCGTATCACGCGCGGGCCCGCGGCGGCAGGGAAGCCTGATGTGCGGTGGCCGCGGGGCGGGGAGCGTGTAAACTGGTGTGAGCAAACCGTGCCCAGCCCAAAGCGAGGTATTCAATATGTCTGAAAAGCGCCGTACCTTTGCCGTCATCGACGGCAACTCGCTCATGCATCGCGCCTTCCACGCCGTGCCGCCGACCATGAACGCGCCGGACGGTCGCCCCACCAACGCGATCTTTGGTTTTCTGAACATGTTCCTCAAGATGATCGATGCCTTTAATCCCGACGGCGTTGTCGTGGCGTTTGACAAGGGCAAGCCGCGCGTGCGTATGGAGATGCTGCCGCAGTACAAGGCGCAGCGCCCGCCCATGGACCCCGACCTGCACGCGCAGTTCCCCATGATCAAGGAGCTGCTCGCCGCGCTCAACGTGCCCATTTTGCAGTCCGAGGGCTGGGAAGGCGACGATATCCTGGGAACCATGGCGCGCCTGGGCGAGGAGGCCGGCTGCGACATGCTGCTGGTGACCGGCGACCGCGACATGTATCAGCTCGTGACCGAGCACGTCAACGTGGTCTCGACTCGCAAGGGCCTGTCCGACGTGGCGATCATGACGCCCGAGAGCGTGGACGACCTGTATCACGGCATCACGCCGGCGCTCGTGCCCGATTTTTACGGTCTGAAGGGCGATACGTCGGACAACATTCCCGGCGTACCGGGCATCGGCCCCAAAAAGGCGAGTGCGCTCATCGCGCAGTACGGCAGCCTTGACGAGGTCATCGCGCATGCTGACGAGGTCAAGGGCAAGATGGGAGAAAACCTGCGCGCACACATCGACGACGCGCTGCTGAGCCGTAAGGTGGCGACCATCCGCACCGATGCACCCGTTGAGCTCGATTTTGAGGCGACGTCCTTCCCGGCGTTTTCCGCCGATGAGGTTTCCGCGGCGCTGGGCACGCTTGGTATCACCGCCATGCAGAACCGTTTCTTGGCGCTGATCGGCGGCGAGGGCGGGGCAGCTGCCAGCACGTTTGAGATTCCCGCCGTTTTGCGCGCAGCCGCCGGCGATGCTGGCGCGCTTGGTGCCGTTGCGGCTGAGGTCTCCCGCGTGATTGATGCCGGCGAGTGGGTCGCCGCCGTGGTGGACGATGACAAGGAAGAGGGCGCGCTCTTTGGGCTGACGCGCACGCTGTGGTTGGCGACGTCCAAGGGCCTGTTTGCGCTCGAGGAGGGCGACAGTGGTGCGGCGGCTGAGGTTGAGGGCTTCAACTTCGCCCACGGCGTGATTGCCGGCGTGCTCGCGCGTCTGTTTATGGAAGGCCGTGTGGCGAGCCCGGATATGAAGGCGCTTCTGCATGAGCTTTCGCCCATCGATTCTTCTGAGCTCGAGCTCATGGATCCGCTGGCAGTCGATTCCACGCGCATCTTCGATACCGTTGTTGCCGCCTACCTGTTGGATTCCGACCGCTCCGAGTTTGACGAGGTGTATCTGGCCGATACGTATCTGCAGATGGCGCTGCCTGCGGCGCGCGGCGCAGAGGGTGCTGGCGAGGACGCTCCTGCGCCCGCCGCTCGCACGGCGGCCTTGACGCTGGCGCTGGTTGCACCGCTGCGTGACCGCATGGCCCGCGAGAACGCCGCCAACGTGTTCGATGGGATCGAGATGCCGCTCGTGCCGGTGCTTGCCAAGATGGAGCGCGCGGGCATGCTCGTGGACCCCGACCGCCTGCACAGTCTGTCCGAGGGCCTGGCGACCCAGATTGCCGATGTCGAGCGCAGCATTCGCGACCTGGCCGGCGACGAGACCTTTAACATCGGCAGCCCCATGCAACTCTCGCACGTGCTGTTTGATGTTATGGGACTTCCGACCAAGGGCCTCAAAAAGACCAAGCGCGGCTACTATTCGACCAACGCCAAGGTGCTGAGCGACCTTGCCCGCGACCATGAGATCGTGCGCCTGATTTTGGACTGGCGTGAGAAGTCCAAGATTAAGTCGACCTATCTGGACACGCTGGGCCCGCTGCGCCGTGGTGACGGGCGTGTGCACACCACGTACAACCAGACCATCACCGCGACGGGGCGTTTGTCTTCGAGCGACCCCAATCTGCAAAACATTCCGACGCGCTCGGAGCTGGGGCGTACCGTCAAGACGGCGTTCTCGGCGGGCGAGGGCAGCGTCTTTTTGGCGGTGGACTACTCGCAGATCGAGCTGCGCCTGCTCGCGCATCTTTCGGGTGACGAGCACCTGGTGCGCGCCTTCAACGAGGGCGAGGACTTCCATGCCGAGACGGCCGCGCGCGTATTTGGCGTGCCGGTGTCCGAGGTGACACCCGACCTGCGTAGCCGCGCCAAGGCCGTGAACTTTGGCATCGTGTACGGTCAGCAGGCCTATGGTCTGTCGCAGTCGCTGCACATCTCGATGGCCGAGGCGCGCGATATGATCGATCGCTACTACGAGGCCTACCCGGGCGTGCGCACGTTCCTCGACAATGTGGTGGCGCGAGCCAAGCAGACGGGCTATGCCGAGACCATGTATGGCCGCAGACGCCATATTCCCGAGCTCAAGGCCAAAAACCCACAGCTCCGCGGCTTTGGTGAGCGCACGGCCATGAACCACCCCATGCAGGGCACCGCCGCCGACATCATCAAGATCGCCATGGCCCGCGTAAGCCGCCGCCTGGAAGAAGAGGGTTTTGCCGCCCACATGATCTTGCAGGTACACGACGAACTGGACTTTGAGTGCCCCGTCAACGAAGTCGAGCGCCTAACCACCATGGTCCGCGACGTCATGGAACACGTCGTAGACCTCCGCGTACCGTTGATCGCCGAAGCCAGCACCGGCATAACCTGGGCCGACGCGAAATAGGGAAGCACTCCGTAAGGCAAGCTCGCCCAAGACGCAAGCCCCCACATACTTAAGATTTGGGACAAACACTACTGATTAATTTGACCCACAGTAACCAAAACAGAGGGGAGCCCCTCCCAACAAGGAGCTCCCCTCTGCTCAAATCATTTCAGCTAAGTATCTAGACACTCAAGACGCCATCTTGGCGGCAGGAAAGTAAACCTAGGACCTGGCCGGGCGGCGCGGATTAGTTTTTCGTAGATTCCGCACGAGCCGGAAAGCACTTAATGTGCTTTCCGAGCGAGCCCAGGACCTGACCGAACGAAAAACTAATCCGCGCCGCCCGGCCAGGTCCGACGAGCCACGTTACCGAGCCGCCAGGATGGCGTCGATGAGCGTCAGTACGCCCCCGTCGTTGTTGCTCGGAATGCGCCATTTGGCATGCGCGTTCATGTGCTCCTCGGCATTGTCCACGATAAAGCTATGCCCGACGCGCTCCAGCATGGGGATGTCGTTGTACGTATCGCCCACGGCAGCGGCGTCGGCGATATCGATGCCCAGGCGCTCGCAGAGATGTGCTACGCCCGACCCCTTGTCGACGCCCAGGTTCATAAAGTCGATCCACTCGCGGCCAGCATTGGTGACATAGAGTCGGTCCGAGAATGCCGGGCTGTAGTCCTCGCGAAACGCTGGCTCGGCATCGTAGGCGGGGAAGAAGATCGAAATCTTGTTAGACTCGATGTCAATGCCCTCAAAGCTATCGACGTAGTTGATCGTGTTGTAGTAGACGCTGATCTCGTCGTGGTATTGATGATCGCGGGCAAGTACATAGAACTCGTCGAAGCAGCACAGGACGGGGACAGCGCGCGAATCCTCCGAGGCGCGGCTCAAGACCTGCTGATACAGCGCCACGTCGATAGTGCTCTTATAGATATAGTTGCCGCGGTAGATAACGCACGCGCCGTTATCGGGGCAAAAAGCGATGCGGCTCTTGATGTCCTCAAACATCTCCTCGAGTTTGGGGGCGGGGCGTCCGCTGGCGGGGCAGAATACGATGCCGGCGTCGGCGAGCTTGTCCAGACGCTCATCAAGACCCTGCGGCAACACGCGCTCGTCGGTGAGCAGCGTCTTGTCCATGTCGACGGCGATGAGTTTAATGTTGCCGATGTTGGCGTCTGATTCATAAGTCTGCATAAATGCGCCTTTCCGTTTCCAGATTGTTTCGGGCGTAATGACCCTCTGCTATGTAATCGAGCGTATTTTCGCAGGAATGGTGCGTACTTGCACTGCAATTCACAAACTAATGAAAAAACTTTTCAGAAATTTGAATTTGTCGCTTGTACAGCAGGCACTTTAGCGTAATATAGCGACCATCGAAAACGGAGACGGCAAAAGCACCGCTTACCGAGGAAAAGGTACCGTTTGCGATATTAGAATTGCGCCCGGCGATAGGTGAAAGGAGAGGCAGATGCAGTTCGTAAAGATCATCACTACTGCAGACAATGCCATCCGACGCCAGCGCGCAATTTCCCGACGACGATAACAATCGTCTCTGTCCGCATGGGGCTAAATGCCCCAACAGAGTCATTTTGAGGTCGTTGGGTTTTAGCACGACATTGCTGCATGTTTCTAGGGCATGCTGTGCTGCTTTTTGCTATTTAACCTGATATTGCACGGTTTTTTGACCTCGAAATGACTTGCAACTGACCGATGTTCTAACTAGCTACCAAGGGCGAAAGGAAACAGCCATGAGCAAGGAAAAAGTCGTTCTCGCATATTCCGGTGGTCTTGATACATCCGTATGTGTCAAGTGGCTCCAGGACGAGAAGAATCTCGATGTTGTTTGTGTCTGCGGCAACGTGGGCCAGGAGGAGACCGGTCTGGACGCCAAGAAGCAGAAGGCCCTCGACCTGGGCGTTCTCGATTGCCAGGTGCTCGACCTGCGCGACGAGTTCTCCGATGAGTTCCTGACTAAGGCCATCGCCGCAAACTCTATGTACGAGAACAAGTATCCGCTGCTCTCCGCCCTGTCCCGCCCGCTGCTCGCCAAGAAGCTTGTCGAGGTCGCTCACGAGTTTGGCGCGACCTACGTCGCCCACGGCTGCACCGGCAAGGGTAACGACCAGGTTCGTTTTGAGGCTGCCGTCAAGGCCCTCGACCCCGAGCTTAAGGTTATCGCCCCGGTTCGCGAGTGGGATCTGAAGTGCCGTCCCGATGAGGTTGCCTATGCTCACGCCCACAACGTGCCGGTTCCCGAGGGCGCCAACGACAACCCCTATTCCATCGACGACAACCTGTGGGGTCGCGCCATCGAGTGCGGTCACCTGGAGGATCCCTGGAACGAGCCGCTCGACGACGCCTGGGTTATGACCAAGAACCCCGAGGACACGCCGGACACCCCGACCTACACCGAGATTGAGTTTGAGGCGGGCAAGCCCGTCGCCGTCGACGGCAAGAAGATGAAACTCTCCGAGATCGTCATCGCCCTCAACAAGATCTCTGGTGACAACGGCTTTGGCCGTCTCGACCTGGTCGAGGATCGTCTGGTGGGCCTCAAGAGTCGCGAGTGCTACG
Source organism: Coriobacteriaceae bacterium (assembly GCA_902363875.1). Taxonomy (GTDB): domain Bacteria; phylum Actinomycetota; class Coriobacteriia; order Coriobacteriales; family Coriobacteriaceae; genus Collinsella. Next base: position 49,552 of record CABJBO010000006.1, read on the forward strand.
AGGTTCCTGGCGCCCTGACGCTCATCACCGCCCACAAGGCGCTCGAGGACATCTGCGTCGAGGGCGACCTGCTCAAGACCAAGATTAAGCTCGAGCAGGATTGGGCCACCGCCGTGTACAACGGCCAGTGGTACAGCCCGCTCAAAAACGCGCTCGATGCCTTTATGGCCGACACCCAGAAGTTCGTGACCGGCACCGTCCGTCTGAAGTTCTTTAAGGGCAACTGCCATGTCGTCGGCCGCAAGAGCCCGTTTAGCCTGTATGACTACGGTCTGGCTACCTACGACCGCGACACTACGTTTGACGAGAAGGCCAGCGCCGGCTTTATCGAGATCGATACGCTGTCGCTCAAGACGTGGGCTAAGGTCCAGGGCCCCAGCTCTGCTGCCGCCCAGGCCTAGCGCCTCCTTCCTTTGGTATCCGCGCGGCCCATCCGCGTGATACATAACGGGCGCATGGGGTCCCTACCTTTCGTTATGCTTGCTGACACTTCTTAACATCGGTGGCCCCTACGTTCCGCCCGCATATATGATGCCGCGTCTGCGGCTGAGTCCGAGCCCCGCCGGGGTTGTCCGGCGGGGCTCCTCCTATCAATTTGACGGCCCTGCGCCTATATATATGGGGAGTATCCATTATGTTCAATGCTATCGCGCATGCTTTACTTGCCCTCGCGCCCGAGTTCGATGCTGCAAAGGTCGAGGACGTTCCTATGAGCCTAAAGGCCTGGATCGATGGTTCGCAGGGCAACATTCGGAGGGAGACGTTGGGCGCCAAGTGCATGGCGCGTCACTTCTTTGCAAATTAGCTATATGGCCTCGCACATGGTGGGGAATATGCAAAACTAGCGGTTGAGAAATCGCTTTAGCGACAGGGCGCATTGCTTTGGGCGCTTGTTTTGGGATTTGATGAAAGGGGACGGTTCCATGGCTCTTTGGGGCGGTCGTTTTGAGGCAGGCGTGGCCGAGGTCACGCAGGAGTTTGGCGCGTCGTTGCCGGTTGACAAACATCTCTATAAGCAGGATATCGCCGGATCTAAGGCACATGCCAAGATGCTGGCGGCCCAGGGCATTATCAGCGCCGAGGACGAGCAGGCGATTGCCGAGGGCCTGACCGGAATCGAACAGGATATCGATGCCGGCAACTTCACCTTTGATATCAACGACGAGGACATTCATATGTCCATCGAAAGCGAGCTGACGCGTCGTATCGGCGAGGCTGGCAAGCGCTTGCATACTGGGCGTTCGCGCAACGACCAGGTGGCGACCGATACGCGCCTGGGCGTCAAGGCGCTGGCCAAGGAGCTCATGGAGGCCAATCTTGAGCTGCGCCATGTGCTGGTGGATGCGGCCAAGAAGTACGACAAGGTGATTCTTCCGGGCTACACGCATATGCAGCACGCTCAGCCCGTGCTGCTGTCACATCATCTGCTGGCGTATTCCTGGATGTTCGCGCGCGACTTTACGCGCCTGAAGGCCGCCTTTGATGCCGCCGACAACTGCCCGCTGGGTGCTGCCGCGCTTGCCGGTACGAGCTATCCGCTCGATCGCCAGATGACGGCTGCCGAGCTTGGCTTTGCGGGTGTGATTCCCAACTCGCTCGATGCGGTTTCCGACCGTGATTTCCTGCTCGATCTGCATTACGCCGGCTCCGTCATGGCCATGCACCTGTCGCGTCTTTCCGAGGAGATCGTGTTGTGGTCGAGCTCCGAGTTTGGCTTTATTACGCTTTCTGACTCGTACTCCACCGGCTCGTCCATCATGCCGCAGAAGAAGAACCCCGACTTTGCCGAGCTTATCCGCGGCAAGAGCGGCCGTGTGTATGGCAACCTGGTGCAGCTGCTTGTGACCATGAAGGGCCTGCCGCTGGCCTATAACAAGGACTTGCAGGAGGACAAGGAGGGCGCGCTCGATACCGCCCACACGCTCATGCAGTGCCTGTCGGTTATGGCCGGTATGATTTCGACTTGGACCGTCAACGAGGATGCCATGGCGCGCGAGTGCGGTGTGGGTCATCTTGCCGCCACCGATGTTGCCGATTACCTGGCCAAGCGTGGCCTGCCGTTCCGTGAGGCGCATGCCGTGGTGGGCCATCTGGTCCTGATGTGTGAGAAGCGCGGCTGCAATCTTGAGGACCTGCCGTTTGAGGTGTTCCAGGAGGCAAGCCCGCTCTTTGAGCGCGATATTACCGAGGCACTCGACATCCCGTCGATCGTTGCCGCGCGCACGACCGAGGGCGGCACCGCTCCTGCCGCCGTTGCCGTGCAGCTGCAGCGTGCCGAGGCGCAGCTCGTGGCCGACGAGGGCGTGTTTGGATCGCTGACCAAGGTTGTCGAGATGGGTCACGGGGCAAAGTAGAGGTTTGGCTGAAGACGTATTGTCCATTTATTGATAAATCGTTTTTGCTTTACGGGCGTCTGCTGATGCGGGCGCCCCTATTTTGCTGCTATGGGGGAGGGGCTTGTCGAGAACTTCTGTAGGACCTTTGGGCAGGTTGTGAAGGGGGTACGTTCGCGGGTGGCAACCGACCGCCCGCTCTGTTCGATGTGGTTGATGAGCGGTCGGATGGTACTCTAATCGGGCTTCGAAACAGAAGTGACACATATGGAGCGCTTTAATAAATTGCAGCGTTTCAATAAACAGCTTTTTGTTTAACTGCAGCTAAAACTCTGTTACGATGCAGTCCAGGCGGGTGCCGGAATGGGACTTGGGCACGCGCGAACCTACTTGAAAGGCTACCTTATGGCTATCGAGAAGACCTTCATCATGATTAAGCCCGACGCCGTGCGCGACCGCAAGATCGGCGAGATCGTTGCTCGTATTGAGCGCAGCGGCCTTGTCATCGAGCGCATGGAGATGACCACGCTCGAGCGCGCTACCGTCGAGGAGCACTACGCCCATCTGGCCGACAAGCCCTTCTTTGGCGGTCTCTGCGACTTTATGACGAGCGGTCCGGTCGTCAAGATGGTCGTTTCCGGTCTCTCCGCTGTTTCCAAGATGCGCACCCTTATGGGCGCTACCAACCCGCTTGATGCTGCGCCCGGCACCATTCGCGGCGACTTCGCTGTCGATGTCAACGCCAACGTGATCCACGGCTCCGACTGCCTGGAGAACGCCGAGATCGAGATCAAGCGCTTCTTTGGCTAAACCAGCTTTGACTCCTTAAAGCTGTTAGCGTGTGGCTTGGGCGCCGCGGAATTCCAACCGCGGCGCCCTTTTATTCCGGTAGATTTTTGGTAAACGCATAGAAAACTACTAAAGAGCCCCGTCCGGATGTTTCTTCCGGGCGGGGGCTGGCGCTAGCGTATGGCTTTGTAAGTCTTTAGGCCTCGTCGACAATCTTTAGTCCGCGGGTCTGGTCGATCTCGTTGAGGAGATTGACGCGACGCTCGTGGCGGCCGCCCTCAAACTCGGCGTCGAGCCATTCGTCGACAATCATCTTGGCGAGCTCGGAGCCCACGACGCGGGCGCCAAAGGCCAGCACGTTGGTGTTGTTGTGCATACGGGAGAGCTTGGCGCTGAAGGGCTCGGAGCACACGACGGCGCGTACGCCCTCGACCTTGTTGGCAGCCAGGCTAATCCCGACGCCGGTACCGCAGATCAAGATACCCAGGTCGACGTCACCGTTGGCCACGGCCTTGCCCACCTTGTAACCGGCGATGGGGTAGTCGAAGCTCTCGGAGGTGTCGGTGCCATAGTTCACGACCTCGCAGCCGCGCTCCTTCAGGTGCTCGGAAATGATGTTCTTGAGCTCGACGGCGGCGTGGTCGTTACCGATACCGATCTTCATGAGTGGTTCCTCTCTGGTCCGTGCGGCGGAATTGCTAAAGGTTTTACCGCGTTCGACTGCATGATAGCGCGACTTTTGTGTAAACGCTCGGGCGTTTTTTGGTCAAACGCTTAAGCATGCAACAAGACCTGCTTTTCATGAATGAATGCCGCCAGTTTGTGCTTGAGCGCCGTCCGCCGGAACCGTGGTTGCGGTTTTTGATGCATTGTTATCAAATAAAGGAGCTAACTTTTTTGAGAGACCAGCCCGTTATGCAAGCAGGAGATACCTATGCCTACCGATTCCCTTCGTGATGCCGCGTTTTGCGATGTTTTGAACCGCGAGCTTGTCTGTGCGCTCGGCTGCACCGAGCCTATTGCCGTTGCCTATGCAGCGGCGTTGGCGAGCCAGACGCTCGGTTGCGAACCCGATTATATGGACGTTGCCTGCTCGGGCAACATCATCAAGAACGTTAAGAGCGTGACCGTGCCCAACTCGGGCGGTATGCACGGTATTGAAGCTGCAGCCGTGCTGGGTGCCGTGGGCGGTGACGCCAAGAGCGCGCTTGAGGTGCTCGAGAGCGTTAACGATGAAGACCGCGCTCGTGTGGCCGAGCTCCTCGCCGACGCCGGCTACTGCGATGTGTCGCTTGTCGAGGGTGTGCCCAACCTCTACATCAAGGTGACTGCGACGGCCGGGGGCCATACCGCGGTCGTCGAGATTACCGATCACCACACTAATGTCACGTGCCATACGCTCGACGGTATTCCGGTATGCGGCAAGTCGGCGGGGGAGTGCGCCGCCTGCGCCGAGCGCGTGGTGGCCGAGCGTGCGGCAGATAACGCCGATACGCCCATGTCCATTGATTCCATCATCGACTTTATCGAGGACGGTGACATTGAGGGCGCCCGCGCTGCCGTTGAGCGTCAGATTGAGCTGAATGGCGCAATCAGTGCCGAGGGCCTTGCGCACGCTTGGGGCGCCGAGGTGGGTCGTACGCTGCTGGGTGCTCGTGCCGATGACGTCGCCTGCCGTGCCCGTGCCCGTGCGGCCGCCGGGTCCGACGCCCGCATGAACGGTTGCGCGCTGCCGGTCGCCATTGTGTGCGGCTCGGGCAATCAAGGCATTACCTGCGCATTGCCCGTCATGGAGTATGCCGAGTACCTGCGTTGCGACCACGAGCGTCTGGTACGCGCCGTGATGCTGTCCGATCTTATCGCCGTGCATATCAAGAGCTATATTGGTGCGCTTTCGGCGTTTTGCGGTGCTATTTGCGCCGCGTGCGGCGCCGGCGCTGCGATTACCTGGCTGTGCGGTGGCACGCGCGAGCAGATTGGCGCGACGGTCTCGAATACGCTCGGTAACGTGGGCGGCATCGTGTGCGACGGCGCCAAGGCGAGTTGTGCCGCCAAGATTTCGGCTGCCGTCGATGCGGCGATTCTGGGACATGACATGGCCATGCAGGGGCGTGGCTTCCGTGCCGGCGAGGGTTTGATCCAGGATACCGTCGAGCAGACGATTGCCAGCATGGGCTACGTGGGCCGTGTGGGTATGAAGGACACCGACGTCGAGATCCTCAACATCATGATCGGCAAAACCCAAGTGTGCTAGGACAGTTCGTCGGCTACTTGGTGTTCGTAGAAGGCTTCTACTACGGCGTTAAAGTCGCGGGCGAAGCCTTCCATGGTTCCGCGCCAGGTGACTCGGTTGGGCTTGCCCTGGCCTACATAGGCAGTCTGAATGCCGCAGGCGGGGTTAGGGAAGTCGCGTTTGGGATCGTTGCCCACCATAAGGACCTCGTGCGGTTCGAGCCCCATCACCTGAAGCTGCTCTAGATAGTAGGTGGCATCAGGCTTGCAGCGGGTGGCGTTTCCCATGTGCGTGACGAGCTCAAAGGGGGCGTCGGCCAGGTCGCCCCAACCCATGCGGCACTCGATGGCCCCCTGCGGAAAGCTGGGGTTGGTAAAGAGCGCGCAGCGCAGCCCTGCGTCCTGTACGGCCTGAAGCGCGGCGTGTGCGCCCGGCATGGCATGGGCGTTGATGAGTTCGTCATTCTTGTACGGAAGAACTTCGCGGTCGTAGTAGGTAAACGCCTCGTAGATAAGTGGGTCCGAGAGGCAAATGCCGCATCGGCGCTCGACCTCTTCTTGGTAAAACTCAAGATTGGTGCGATTGTCCGTGCTGCTGCGGCGATTGGCGTTGAGGTCGACCAGGATGGTGCCGAGGCGTGCCATCGTGCCACCGCGGCTGCGGCGCCCGATATCCGCGAGCATCGAAGAGACATCCTTAAAATAGCGAAGGATGAACGCGTTGAGGTTGATGCTAAGAAGCGTTTCGTCCATATCGAAAACGACTGCTTTGAGCACGCGGGCACCTTTCTCGAAAAATCGATCTAGAATCGTTGGCTCCGGATACTTTACCCCAAAGCCGAATGCCTGGCTGGTTATCGTCAAGTTGCGGAGACGTGTGTTCATAAGATTACGAAAAAGTCTCCACACGAGTAAAAAATCGCAGTTCACGCTTGAAATCGAACTCATTTCCCCGTAACCTATACGAACGTGATTGCATAAGCGTCACATTAGTATCTGTCGGCTCCCGAGTGTTCCTAAACGTTGTGTGCTTGTCGCACCCTTCTGTAGGTCCTAGCAATCGGGGCCCCGTAGTTCGAAAGGGGTCCACCTTTGAGTGAGATTCAGAACTCGTCCATTTTCTCTCTTGACGATGTCAACGAGGAGGAGATGAACAACCTCATCGACGGTACGATTACCGACTTTGATGAGGGCGATCTCGTTAACGGCACTGTCGTTAAGATCGAGCATGACGAGGTGCTCGTTGACATCGGATTCAAGTCCGAGGGCGTTATCCCGGTCCGCGAGCTGTCCATCCGCAAGGACGCTAACCCTGCAGACATCGTTGCACTCGGTGATCCCATCGAGGCTCTGGTTCTCCAGAAGGAGGACAAGGACGGTCGTCTGGTCCTGTCCAAGAAGCGTGCCGAGTACGAGCGTGCTTGGAACCGCATCGAGGAGAAGTTCAACTCCGGCGAGAACGTCGAGGGCGAGGTTATCGAGGTTGTCAAGGGCGGCCTGATCCTCGACATCGGCCTGCGTGGCTTCCTGCCCGCTTCCCTCGTCGACCTCCGTCGCGTCAAGGACCTCACCTCCTACATGGGCACCCGCATCGAGGCCCGCGTCATCGAGATGGACCGCAACCGCAACAACGTTGTCCTCTCCCGTCGCGTCGTGCTTGAGGAGTCCCGTAAGGCCGAGCGCTCCGAGATCCTGTCCAAGCTCAAGTCTGGCATGCGTCTCCAGGGCACCGTTTCCTCCATCGTCGACTTCGGCGCCTTCGTCGACCTCGGCGGTATCGACGGCCTCATCCACATCTCCGAGCTCTCCTGGAACCACGTCAACCATCCTTCCGAGGTTGTCAAGGTCGGCCAGGAGGTCGAGGTCGAGGTTCTCGACGTCGATCTCAACCGCGAGCGCATCTCCCTGGGTCTCAAGCAGACCACCGAGGATCCGTGGCGCGCACTGGTCAAGAAGTACCCCGTCGGCGCTATCGTCGAGGGCACTGTGACCAAGCTTGTCCCGTTCGGCGCTTTCGTCGATCTGGGCGAGGGCATCGAGGGCCTGGTGCACATCTCCGAGATGGCCAACAAGCACGTCGATCAGCCTTCTCAGGTCACCCATGTGGGCGACAAGGTTCAGGTCAAGGTCATGGAAATCGACCTCGACCGTCGTCGTATCTCCCTGTCCATGAAGTCTGCTGCTGAGACTCTGGGCGTCGAGATCGAGGTTACCCCGCTGCCTTCCGAGAAGAAGGACGAGGAGACCGACGCCGAGTAAATCGGTTTGACGATCACTTGTTTTAAGGGATCCGTCCGTAATGGACGGGTCCCTTTTTGCATTTGCTGCTGAGGTGCGCGATGTCGTCCGCGCGCAATGCTGTCCGAGCTGTCCACAGGCTATTAGGTTTTCGGTGCATGAAAAAATGCCGACATCCCGCCTCGGGGAGGAGGCGGGAACGCACCGAGTAGACGGAGGGGTGCGGAGCGCGGTCGCGTCTCGACTGACGACGTTGCCCATCGACAGGACCATTGTAGCGCATGGCGGTTCTTGGTTTATCGTGTCGAGCGTTTGCGTTGTGCCATTGCCTGCGGCAACGGTGTGTTACACTCTTGCACTGCTGAGTGGGCCAGACGGTCGCGCGATGTGCTGCTTGCAGTACGCGTGAGGAAAGTCCGGGCTCCAGAGGGCGGGATGCCGGCTAACGGCCGGGCGGAGTGATCCGACGGAAAGCGCCGCAGAAAAGAAGACTCCCACCTGCGCCGCAAGGCGTAAAGGGAAAAGCTGAAACGGTGGTGTAAGAGACCACCAGCGTCGTGGCAACATGGCGGCTTGGCAAGCCCCATCCGGAGCAAGCGCGAATAGGAACGCTATGGGCCGGCCCGGTTCGCGTTCGGGTAGCGTGCGTGGAGCTGCACGGTAACGTGCAGACAAGATAAATGACCGTTCACGACAGAACCCGGCTTACAGGCCCACTTGGCATTTTTGTTACCCTGACAATCGGTACGGCCTTTGCCGTATTATTGAAGCTGTTTGTTGCTTTGCTTGTTGTTGAGGGGCTTTGTTGGACAGCTATTTTACTCTGCAATCGAATATTGAGGTTTCGGGCGAGTTTGTGGACCGCAAGAGCCGGTTTATTGCCCAGCTGGTCCATATTGAGTCCGAGGACGAGGCGAATGCCTTTATCGAGATGGTTCGCAAGCGTCATTACGACGCTCGACACAATGTTCCCGCGTGGATTTTGGTCGATGGACGCGAGCGCCAGAGCGATGATGGTGAGCCGAGCCGCACGAGCGGTATGCCGACACTCGAGGTGTTGCGCGGTGCGGAGCTCAAAAATGTTTGCTGCGTAGTGACACGCTATTTTGGTGGTACGTTGTTGGGGCCCGGTGGCTTGGTACGCGCCTATACCGCGGCGACGCAGGCGGCGGTGGCCGCGGCTCAGGAGGCCGGGCAGATCGTTGAGATGACGAGTGTCGTGCCTGTTGACGTGCATGTGGCCTATCCGCAGTATGAGCAGGTGCTTCGCTTGGCCCAGGATTCCGGTGCCAAGGTTTCGGATACCGAGTACGCGGATGCCGTGACGATTCATTTGGTGTTTAAGGCGGGGGAGCAGGAGCCGTTTTGCGTTAAGATGCGCGAGCTTATGGCGGGGCGCGAGGAGATTGAGGTCGGCGCTCCCGAATTTGCCGAGTTCTAACGACGACGGCCGGCGTGCTTTTGGATGAATCCCAAGCGCGCCGGCCGTCGTTTTATGTTGTCGCCGTTTACTCGGCGAGCTGCTTTAGCACATCGCAGGCGATGTCGACGGCGTCGTCGATGCAGCCGGGGCAGCTGCGGAGCGGACCCTGGTCCGATCCGACGCCTTTGAGCGTGCCGCAGACGGTCGTGGTGTTCTTCTCGCCAAAGCGCTTGGCAATCTCGCGCGACAGCTTGTAGGTCTGGCCCTTGGTCTTGGGGTTCTCCATACCGTCGCTCATCACAAAGCCCATGATGGCCACGGCGCCCGAGATGGCGCCGCAGGTCTCGGTCATGCCGCCCATGCCGGCGCCAAAGCCCTCGGTGAGGGTAAAGGCGATCTGGGGGTCGAGCCCCACAGCGGGCGCGAGCGTGCAAGCGACAGCCTGGGCGCAGTTAAAGCCGCGGGCGTGGTATTCGGCAGCCTGAGCCTGACAGGCGGTGATGTCGAGCTGGGCCGTATCGATTTGCTTCATCGTTGTCTCCTTGTTCATGGTGTACCCGCCTATGGTACCCTTGCCGGCGCATTCGCTTATCGAGACCGCAGTGCATATCTCATTGTTTTTCGCCATCGAACACTTTCTTAAGATTTGGGACAAATAAACCTGATTAATTTGTCCCATAACCTATCGGCGGGATGGGTTGAGAGGGGTGCGGGGTAGCGGTATTGTGAACCGAATAAAACAAAACCCAAGTAAGGGAGTTGGATATGTGCGAGCAGACTATCGGTACCACGTGCGTTCAGGGCGGCTATCATCCGGGCGATGCGGAGCCGCGCCAGGTGCCCATCTACCAGTCCACCACGTGGAAATACGACACGTCCGAGCACATGGGCAAGCTGTTTGACCTGGAGGAGTCGGGCTACTTCTACAGCCGTTTGCAGAACCCCACGTGCGATCTGGTCGCCGCCAAGATCTGCGAGATGGAGGGCGGCACCGCTGCGATGCTCACGAGTTCGGGCATGGCCGCGAACTTCCTCGCGATCTTTAACGTGGCCGGTGCCGGCGATCACGTGGTCGCGAGCTCTGCTATCTACGGCGGTACGTATAACCTGCTCGCCCACACCATGGGCCGCATGGGCGTGACTTGCACGTTTGTCGCCCCCGACTGCACCGATGAGGAGCTGGAGGCAGCCTTTGAGCCCAATACCAAGCTCGTCTTTGGCGAGACGATTGCCAACCCCGCCCTTGCCGTGCTCGATATTGAGCGCTTTGCCAAGGCCGCGCATGACCACGGCGTGCCGCTGATGGTCGACAACACCTTCCCGACGCCCGTGATGTGCCGTCCCTTTGAGTGGGGCGCCGACATCGTCACGCACTCTACCACCAAGTACATGGATGGGCATGCGGCCTACCTGGGTGGCGTGATCGTCGACCACGGCCAGTTTGACTGGATGGCCCATGCAGACAAGTTCCCGGGTCTCACCACGCCCGACGAGAGCTATCACGGCGTGACCTATGCCGAGAAGTTCGGTCGCGAGGGTGCCTTCATTACCAAGGCAACCGCTCAGCTCATGCGCGACCTCGGCCCCATGCAGAACCCGCAGGCGGCGTTTTTCCTGAACAGCTCGCTCGAGAGCCTGCATGTGCGCATGCCGCGTCATTGCGAGAACGGCCTAGCCGTTGCCAAGTTCCTGCAGAGCCATCCCAAGGTGCGCTTCGTGAGCTATCCGGGCCTGGAGGGCGACAAGTACTATGACCTGGCTCAGAAGTACATGCCCAACGGTACCTGCGGCGTCGTGAGCTTTGGCTTTAACGGTGGTCGCGCGGCGGCCGAGACCTTTATGAAGAGCCTTAAACTTGCCCAGATCGCCACGCATGTGGCTGACGCCCGCACCTGCTGCCTGCATCCCGCTAATGCCACACACCGCCAGATGAACGATGAGGAGCTCATCGCCTGTGGCATCTCCGCCGACATGGTGCGCCTGTCGTGCGGCCTCGAGGATACGGCCGATCTGATTGCCGACCTTGAGCAGGCGCTCGAGCAGTGCTAGGCTAGCGTTCGCATAAGGCGCCGATGCTGGCAGAAAGCTTCGGCGACCTTCAGTTCCGATTCCGTAGGCGGGACCCCAATTGCGTTTTTGCAGGCGATTGGGGCCCCGTTTTTTGCGTTGTGCCACTCGAAAGGATGGATATGGAGAAAACCGCAGAGCAGCTGCGCCGCGAGCACCTTGCCCTTGAGGGCGACACCCATGGCAAGAACAAATGGGCGATTCTGTTTACCGTGCTCATCATGACGTTTATGTCGTGTCTGGATTCGACCGTCGTGACCGTGGCGTTGCCCGTGATGCAAAAGGAGCTGGGCGTGGGCCTCGACCGCATCCAGCTGGTGAGCTCGGTGTACCTGCTTGCGACATGCGTGGCTATGCTGCCGTTTGGCCGCTTGGGCGACGTGCGCGGCAAGGTGGGCGTATTCCAGCTGGGCGTCATCGTTTTTACGGCCGGCTCGCTGCTTTGCGGCCTTTCGAGTTCGCTCGAAGTTCTTATTCTGGCACGCATTGTGCAGGGCGTCGGCTGCGCGGCGGCCATGGCTAACAACATGGGTATCATCACCGAGTCGTTTCCGGCGCGCGAGCGCGGTCGTGCCATGGGTATTCTCGCGACCTTCGTGGCCCTCGGCATGATGTGCGGCCCCGTGCTCGGCGGCATGCTGGTGGCAAGCTTTCCCTGGGAGAGCATCTTCCTCATCAACCTGCCCATTGGCGTCATCTCGTTTATCGTGGGACTCTATACACTACCGCATGTTAAGCCGGAGGCCGGCGAGCGCCCCATGTCCCTGATTGAGGCTGCTCGTCGCTGCTTTGCAAATTCGGCCTTCACCATCAACCTTGCTTGCATGCTCATCGTGTTCGTTGGTATTGGCGCATCCGAGTTTATCCTGCCGTTCTATTTTCAGGACGCTCACGGCTTTGGTTCCGACATCTCTGGACTACTCTTTTTGGCGCTGCCGATGGTGAATGCCTTTATCGGCCCGCTTTCGGGTACGGTTTCGGACCGCGTTGGCTGCGAGGGCCCCACGGCGGTCGGCCTAGGCGTGTACGTATGCGGTCTTTTTGCGGTAAGCACGCTCGACGAGCACTCTTCCATCCCTGTGATCGTGTGTTGCGTCGCGTTTATGTCGTGCGGTACGTCGATTTTCCAGAGCCCCAATAACTCGCTGTATATGGGCTCGGCTCCGCGCGAAGCGCTCGGCTTTGCGGGCAGCCTGGGTAGCCTGGCGCGCTATGCGGGTATGGCAGTGGGCATTACAGCGGCATCGCATATCCTGTATGGGCAGATGAGCGTGGCGATGGGCGAGTCCGTGACCAGTTTCGTTGCAGGCCGTCCGGATGTGTTCCTGTTCGGCTTTCGCTCGGTGTTCTATGTGCTCATGGCTGTGGCCGCTGTGGGTTTTGCGCTCGCCATGGTGCGTTTGGTGAGGATGCGCGCCCGCCATTAGTGTGTTGAGAGACTGTCTGCCACGATTCGCGCCGTCCCAAAAAGACCGGTTTGTGGTGCGATGCGGCTTGTGGGGCGGGCGGGGGTCGGTCCGTGGTAGACTATCGAACAACGTTTATTAATCGCGCGGCATCGTTGCCGCGAGAAGGGGTTGCGCCATGCAGGAGCTTGAGGATCGTATTCGCCATGACGGCATCGTAAAGGCCGGTAACGTCCTTAAGGTTGATGCCTTCCTCAACCACCAGTGCGACGTTGAGCTGTTCGACCACATGGGCGCTGAGTGGGCCCGTCTGTTCAAGGATGTCGAGATCAACAAGATTCTGACGATCGAGGCTTCGGGCATTGGTATGGCTTGCATCGCAGCCCAGCATTTTGGTGGCGTGCCGGTTGTCTTTGCCAAGAAGGCACAGTCCATCAACCTCGACGGCGAGCAGTATGCTACGACCATCTACTCCTTTACCAAGCAGAAGGAGTATCCGGTCATCGTGGGCAAGCGCTTCCTGTCCGAGGGCGACAAGGTCCTGATCATCGACGACTTCTTGGCCAACGGCTGCGCGCTCGAGGGTCTTATCAAGATCTGCGAGGCTGCGGGTGCCGAGGTATCCGGCATTGGCATTGCGGTGGAGAAGGGCTTCCAGGGCGGTGGCGATAAGCTCCGCGAGCGTGGCTTCCGCGTTGAGAGCCTGGCCCGTATCGCCGATATGGACTGCGAGACCGGCGAGATCACCTTCGCCTAAGCGCGCAACACAAGCGATTGGTATGCGATGTGACAAAGGGACTGTCCCTTTGTCACATTTTTTTGTATGAGGGGAGGTATTGATATGGATGAGAACAAGATGGGATGGTGCGAGTATGCGCGCTATGCCGCGATGGCGGCCGAAGAGTTGGCGCGCGATTGCGAGGTACAGGTGTTTCGCGCGACGGGTCCGGGCGGACAAGGCGTGAACACGACGGACTCGGCGGTGCGCATGAAGCACGTGCCCACAGGGATTACCGTGACGGCGCGCGAGAGCCGCAGCCAGTTCCAAAATCGCGCGAGCTGCCTGCGCAAGCTGCACGCCGAGCTCGAGCGACGCGGACGTCCACCGCGTCGACGTGTAAAGACCAAGGTGCCCCAGCGCTCTCGTCAGCGCAGACTCAATGACAAGCACTTCAATGCCATTAAAAAGGCCAACCGACGCAAGCCGGGCAGCGACGAGTAGTCGTTTGTTCCACTGGCCTTGCTAGCGGGTAGGGTGCCAAACTTGGATGGCGCTGCCGAGGACGTCGACCTCGATGCGCGAGGCGTCAACGGGCTCGCCGTCGGCCTGGATGGGGTAGTCGGGCTCCTCAAAAGTTAGCTCGGCATGGCGGCAGCGGCGCATGCGAACCGGTGGCAACTTGGTATGGTGGCCGTCCTTGGCCGAAAGGAACATAGGCAGGGCTACCGCGCGAGGGACGGGGCCGCAGGCGTAGCAGACGTCGAGCATGCCGTCGCAGGGGTCGGCATCGGGGCAGATGCGATAGCCCGAGCCATAGGTAGGACCAAGCTGAATCGCCATGATGATCGCCCTCACGCGCTCGGCGGGCGCGCCGTCAAAGCTGACTGTCATGGGGTAGTTGCGGTAGCGCAGGCCAAACTGCTCAAGTCCCGAAAGGGTGTAGAGCGGCGCGCCCGTCAAGCCGGTCTTTTTGCGCAGCTCGGTGGTGCCCAGGCCGATGGCGGCATCGATGCCGACCGAAAGCGTCTGGTCGTAGTACTCAACGGTAGCCTCGCCGCTGCCGCTCGCAGGGCTCCACGAGCGAATGCGCCCGATGTCCTGACGCTGCAGCTCGCAGGTGAGCAGCGCGCCATAATCCTTGCCGGAGAAATCGTCGATGCCGAGCGTCTGGGCAAAATCGTTGCCGGAGCCCACGGGCAGGACGGCAAGAGCGGGGCGGGCGTCCTCCTTTTGCGTCATAAGCCCGTTGACGACCTCGTGAATCACGCCGTCGCCGCCGAGTGCGATAACGGTGCGATAGCCCTGAGCCTGTGCGGCCAGCTCCTTGGCGTGTCCCATACGCTCGGTCAACACCAGGTCAAACTGGGATGCGCGTGCAGTCATGTCCAAAAAGCGTTGCAGGCGCTCGGCAACTTCGCGTGCCGCACCCGACTGGGCGGCTGGGTTGGCGATGATGAGCGTGCGACCAAAATCAGTTGCGTGCATGGGGCGACTCCCGGCGTGTGACATGACAGTGCGGTCGCGCTCAGGTCGAATTAGCCCCGATTGTGGCTGCACGGCGATTATTACATCTACTCTATCAGGTCGTTGTGGCGCTCGATAGCATCCGCTACCGTACCTCCCTCATCCACAATAAGCGAGCGGCGCTTGGGTGAGATGATGCGCTGGGCGGGGTACACGCCGCGGTGTCCGCCGGCGAGATAGCTGATAAAGGCCACGATGACAAAGAACCCGGCGGCCGTGCCGTGGAACAAGTCGATGGCCATCATGCAGGTGGTGATGGGCACGTTGAGGCCGGCACAGAAGACGCCGAGCATGCCGAGGGCCGCCATAAAGCTCGGGTCGAGTCCAGCGAGGCAGCCAATCCATCCGCCGAGCGCCGCACCGATGCCAAACAGGGGCGTGACCTCGCCGCCTTGGAAACCGGCACCCAGGGTGAGCGCCGTTACGACGAGCTTGATGGCGGCGTCGGCGAGGGTGGTGGTGCCGGCAAACCCGGCGCCCGAAAGCCACGTGGAAAGGCCGGCATACTCCCAGGCGTCAAGCAACGCATAGGCCGCAAGCACCACGAGTGCGCCGACGAGCGCACGGACGAGATAGTTGGTGATAAAACGCGCATACAGGTTCTTGACCGTGCGGACCGACCAGGCAAAGAGGCGCGCCGTCAGGCCAAAGACAATGGCTCCGATAACGACGATGGCAACCGTTCTGGGCGTCATGTCGGGAACGCTGGCGATGACGTTGCTCTCGTACTGGGTGCCCAGGGCGAGTGACGTAAAGTAGCCGGTAAACGAGGCGACCAGGCAGTAGATGCCCGCGGTGTAGTCGATCTTGCCGATAAAGCACATCTCCATGCCAAAGAAAGCTCCGGCGAGAGGTGATCCGAACACGGCGCCAAAGGCAGACGAGATACCGGCGAGCATGAGGTCGTGGTGGTCGTGTTTTTTGAGATGGGCAAGGCTCGAGACATTGCTGGCGATGGTACCGCCGATCTGCACCGCGGCGCCCTCGCGGCCGGCCGAGCCGCCCGTCAGATGCGTGAGCGTGGAGCACACAAAGGTGAGGATGGCCATGCGCGCATGGATGAGTCGTGTGCCCAGGGCGGAGTCGATGACCAAATTGTTGCCGCGCTTGGCGGCGAGACCGTGGTTCTTGTAGACCCACGCGGTGGCCACGCCCACGACGGGGAGCAGGGCGTAGATCCACGCATGGCTCTCGCGATAATCGGTCGCAATATCCAGCGAGGCCAAAAACGCCCAAGCGGCAACGCCCATGGCGAGCGAAACGACAACGACGAGCGCGAGCAGTTTGGCGCTCGCGAGCATGTTGTGGGCATTGCGGCGCGTGTCGGCGGCCAAGAGCTGTTCGGAGCGGGTGAGCTGGTTGCGACCGCTGATGATCAAGTCGGCCGGAGAGAAGGACCTGCCGTCTGTGTCCTGACGGGTGTCATCAGACGGGTCGAGTGTATTTTCACGTTTATCGATAAAAGCCATAACGTCCTCTTTATTGTTGCGATGCATGCATTATAAGACGGCACCCCGTGCCTTAAGGCAATTGACAGGTTTCGGTTCTGTTACGAAAGGCGCGTGGCCGACAGGTGTATTTGCCGTTGCGGGCCATGTCTTGAGCGGGCAGCGGGGGATTATACTGAACCAAACATAAAGAATCGGCGCCACTGTTGCGCGCCGTGGCATGTAAGAGGTGTATATGGCTAAGACGCTCATCCCGCTGGAGGACGCGCAGGCAATCGTCCTTTCGCAGGTGCGCAGGACCGAGCTCGTCGAGATCCCGATTTGGCAGGCGGCCGGTCTTCCCCTGGCTGAGGATGCCACGGCCGATATCGATATCTCGCCGTTTGCCAACAGCGCCATGGATGGATATGCCGTGCGTGCCGACGACCTCGCCAAAGCGTCCTCCGATACGCCCGTGACGCTTTCCGTCGTGGGGCACGAGGCGGCGGGCCATGTGTTTGAGGGCGCGATTGGCGCGGGCGAGACCGTCCGTATCATGACGGGTGCACCGGTGCCCGAAGGTGCGGATGCCGTTGTGAAATACGAGATCGTCGAGGTGCTCGACGGCGACGGCAACGAGGGTTCACACGTGAGCTTCTCGGCACCGGCTAAGGTGGGGGAGAACGTTCGAGCTGCAGGCGAGGAGGCCCATGCCGGCGATGTTGTGATGCACGCTGGCGAGGTTGTGGCCCCGGCCGGCGCCGGTTTGCTGGCGAGCGCCGGTTACGCGAACGTTAGAGTGCACGCCGCCCCGCGTGTGGGCGTTATCTCGCTGGGCACGGAGCTGGTCGCGCCCGGCCAACTGCCGGCGCGTGGGCAGATTCGCGATTCCAATTCCTCGGCGTTAATGGCCGAGGTGCTCGATGCTGGGGCCGACCCGGTGTTCTACGGCATTGCGCCCGACGACGAGCGGGCGATTGCCGAGCTTGTGCACCGCGCCGCGCAAGAGTGCGATTTTGTCATTACGAGCGGTGGCGCCTCGGCTGGCGACTACGACTACGTGACGGCGCTGGTTCAGCGCGAGGGCGAGGTGCTGTTCGATCGCATTTCGTTGCGTCCCGGCAAAGCCATTACGTTTGGCCTGCTCGGCGGCAAGCCCTATCTGGGGCTTTCGGGCAACCCCGCGGCGGCATACGTGGGCTTTGAGATGCTCGCCCGCCCGGCGATTCGCAAGATGCGCGGCTTTGCCGAGGGTGCGCGTCCCGTGCAGCAGGCGGTTCTTACCCACGGCGTGAAGAAGCGACAGGACCGACGCTTCTATGATCGCGCCACGGTTGCGCGCGATGCGCAGACGGGTGAGCTTACGGTCACCGAGGCGCACAGCCAGAACTCGGCGCTGCTCGGAACCATGCAGCGTGCGAACTGCCTGTTGCGCATCAACGAGGGTCCGTGCGATCTTGAGCCGGGCGACGTCGTGGATGTCGTCCGTGTCGATCTGCCCGAGGGCGCCGTGCTGTAGGAGGAATGCTATGGAGTTGAAGATTTCGATCGTGACGTGCTCGGATACGCGCGATCTTGCCCAGGACGAAGCAGGCGCTGCACTCGAGGAGCTCGTCGCGGCGCAGGGCTGGACGGTTGCCTCGCATACGGTGGTGCATGACGATGTTGACGAGATCGGTGCTGCCATTGTGGCTGCGGCCGACGATTGCCAGGCCAACGTGGTCATCACCTGCGGCGGCACGGGGCTTTCGATGCGCGACGTGACGCCCGAGGCGACGCGTGCCGTCTGCGACCGCGATGTGCCGGGTATTGCCGAGGCGATCCGTGCATACTCTATGACCAAGACGCGCCGTGCCATGCTTTCGCGCGCCGTGTGCATGCAGCGTGGGGCTGCGCTTGTCATCAACTTTCCGGGATCCACGAAGGCGGCTCGCGAAAGCTGGGAGGCCGTGAGCGACCAGCTGGAGCACGCGGCCCACATGGCGGCGGGCGGTGGACACGCTCGCTAAACTGCTTGCCTGTAGCGGAGTGACCTTATGGGTCGCTCCGCTTTTTTAAGCGGCGACAACGCGAGCGTCTTGCGGCTATCGGTATAAGAAATTATCAAACGATAATTTCTTATCACAAGCATTATTCGCGCTAAAGTATAATTCAATTACAGGATAAAGCCCGCGGCGGGGTGCCCGGGCGTAGCGCTCGAAAGGGTTGAACATGTTCGATATGGTTTCTCGCCGCGGATTCGTCTCGCTTTCTGCTGTCGCCGCTGCCGGCCTTGGCCTTGCTGGCTGCTCGGGCAACAAGACGTCTGAGCCGGCCGGCTCCGATGCGGGTTCTGCCAAGACTTCTTTCAAGAAGGCTGTCGAGCTGCAGGTATTTGCCGCCAACTCGCTCGAGAAAGCTCTGCCCGAGGTTCAGAAGCTCTACACCGATCAGACCGGTACCACCTTTGCCGACACGCAGTTTAAGGCGTCCGGCGACCTTGTCGAGCAGATGCGCGCCGGCGCTGCGGTGGACGTGCTCATCACGGCCTCTAAGGGCACTATGGATGATGCCGAGGCCGCCGAGCTCGTCGATGCCGACACGCGCGAGGACATGTTCGTCAACGACCTCGTGATTATTCGTGCCGAGGGCTCCGACACCAAGGTCGAGGCTATCGCCGACGTCGCGAGCCTGGACGGCAAAATCGCCATCGGCGACGCCAAGACCGTTCCCGCCGGCAAGTATGCCAACCAGGCGCTGGCTTCTGTTGGGCTCTACACCGGTACCGAGGGCGACGACGGTGAGTATGCACCCGAGCTCGCCGACAAGGTGGCTTTGGCCGACAAGGTCGGCACCGCCGCAGCTTACGTCTCTACGGGCGACTGCGTGGCCGGCTTTGTCTACAGCTCCGACATCTTCCGCTACGACGGCATCGAGGAGGCCTTCGTGTGCCCCGAGGATTCGCACAAGCCCATCGTGTATCCGGGTGCCGTTGCCGAGAGCTCCGAGCACGCCGACGAGGCCAAGGCGTTCATCGACTTCTGTCTGACCAACAAGAAGGCGCAGAAGATTTGGGCTAAGTACGGATTTGAGCTTTCCGCGTAGTGCGGCCTGGCGCGATAATTCCATCGTTTTGTGTTTAACTCCGTCCTTGTATTCTCTTGGAGCTTTTCGTGCTTAATAGATTCCGCATGCTTGTCGCCTGTGCTTTGACCTTCGCGCTTTGCTGGGTGCCAGGATTTGCGTTTGCTGGGGAAGCTGAGGACGGGGCTCAGGTTGCTGCGACCGCTCATGGGCTTTCCTATGGGATCGAGGGTTTTGAGCGGTTGGCCAGGGGGACCGCTCGTGCCATGGAGGGCCAGCCTGAGGGCTACCGGTTTCCCGTTGACGAGGACGTGGACCTTGTAGTGGCGCCTGCTGCCGATCGCGTTGTGGTGTGGGTATCGCCCAAGGCGGTCGAGAAGTATGGATTGGATCCGCAGGACAACGAGTGCGCATCGGGTCTCAAGGCTCTCGTCTGTGAGCTCGACAGCGCAAACTGCATGGGAGGCGCACGGCTGGAAGACATGGAACTTCCTTGGTATGCCACGACGGAAGCGGCGTTTAATGTCGGTGGGTATACCTATGCCTTTGATGAGCGCGGTGCGAATGGGGACCGCTATGTGGTCATCGCATCAGCCTCGGGTGATGCCAAGGGCGGCGCGCGTTGGCTTGATAGCGCTCAAATCGTGGTAGCATCATCTGTTATGATGCAAGATGAACAGGAGCCCTTGGCGTCCCTTGTCGCCTTTTTGACCGGCATCGACTATCGCCCGCTTTGGGTGTCTATCAAAACGAGTGGCCTTGCCCTGGTGATTGCCTTTGCGCTGGGCCTGTTTGCCGCATGGAAGACTATGGGCACGACGAGCCGCGTGAAGGGCCTGCTCGACTCGGCCTTTACCATCCCCATGGTGCTGCCTCCCACGGTGTGCGGCTTTCTGCTCCTCATGCTGTTTGGCCGCTCGACCGGGGTTGGCCAGTGGCTTATCGCGCACGGCATCTCGATCGTCTTTACCTGGCCAGCGGCGGTGATATCTGCCGTGGTGGTGTCGTTTCCCCTGGTCTACCGTACGGCGCTCGGCGCCTTTGAGAGCCTGGACACGCAGATGCTCGACGCCGCGCGAACCCTGGGGTGGTCCGAGCGCCGTATCTTTGCCAAGCTTATGATGCCACTCGGCTGGCCCTCGATCGCCGCCGGTACGGTGCTCGCCTTTGCCCGTGCGATGGGTGAGTTCGGTTGCACCCTCTTCTTTGCGGGTAACTATGCCGGTATTACGCAGACCATCCCCATCGCTATCTACTTTGAGTGGATGGGTGGCAACATCTCAGTTGCCCTCTTTTGGGTTGTCGTCGTGATTGCGTTTAGTTTCCTGGTCATCCTGTTTATCAACATGTACACCGCGCATTCGCAAAAGTATCGCGAGCGGGGCCTTTCCCGTGCGGAGCGCAAGCGGGCCAAAGAACTCGCCGATACGGCCGATTCGCTCGACCCGGTGGGCGGCGATGCCCTGCGTATCGATCGCGAGGCGCTGGCCGAGCTCATGCGCGATGATGCCACTCTGCAGGGAGGTCGATAGGCCATGTCGATCGTTCTGGATATCAAAAAGCGCTATCCCGGGTTTACGCTCGATATGCAGCTTGAGGCTGGAGAGGAGCGCGTGGCGCTGCTGGGCGCCTCGGGGTGCGGCAAGAGCTGTACGCTACGCTGCATTGCCGGTGTGGAGACGCCCGACGAGGGCAAGATCGTCGTCAACGGCGTGACCTTTTTTGATTCGGCGGCGGGCATCAACCTATCGCCCCAGGAGCGTAAATGCGCCCTGCTGTTCCAAAACTATCAGCTGTTTCCCAATATGACGGTGGCCGATAACGTGTGCGCCGGCGTACAGGATGCGGGTGACGTCGCTGCACGCAAAAAGCTCGCCGAGCGCTATCTGGGCATTTTTGGTCTGGCCGATTTTGCCGACCGCTATCCCGCACGCCTCTCGGGTGGTCAGCAGCAGCGCGTGGCGCTTGCGCGCATGGTGGCGGCACACCCGGGCATTTTTATGTTCGACGAGCCCATGAGCGCGCTCGATGCCTACCTTAAGAGCGCGCTCGAGCAGAACATGCTCGACCTGTTCGACGTGTGCAACCGCACCGTGCTCTACGTGAGCCACGATATCGACGAAGCGTGTCGCCTGTGCCAGCGCATTTGCGTGATGCATAACGGGCATGTGGAGGAGATCGGCTCCGTCGAAGATGTGGTCCGCCGGCCGCAAACCTTGGCCGCGCTGCGCTTGACGGGCTGCAAGAACACAAGCCGGGCGTGCAAGATCGGCGACGAAGAAGTTGAGGCTCTCGACTGGGGCATGACCTTTAATGTGGGTCGCGAGGTTCCTGATGATGTGGCGTACCTGGGGATTCGCGCAAGTTACTTCCATGTTGACAACCGTGCCGGGCGGGGTCGTAACAGCTACGACTTACACGTGGCCCGGGTGAGCGATTCGCGCTTTGAGCGGCTGGTGCTGTTGGACGTGCCACGTGTCGATGCGCCCACGCGTCTGCAGTGGAAGGTCAACAAGGTGAGCGTGGCTTCCGACGAGCTGCCGCAGGCCGACGAGACCCTGCGCATGCACTTCGATGCCAAGAGAATTCATCTGGTTTGTCGATAATGTGACAAAGGGACAGTCCCTTTGTCACATGCGGGACCTCGGTCGCCTAGAAGCGTGACCGTTTGCCGAATCTAGACTGACAAAACCTTATCAATATGATAAATAATTATCAGAGGGTAGGTTCGGGCATTAGACATCTTGTGCTCCGATGCTGTCGTACGTGTGTCGGCGGTGTTCGTCTGGACGACGACCGCCGGTATAATTGCCTTCGATAAGAAATAGGAGGGTGCGTCGATGCCGCAGATGACATATTCGTGTCGTATTGCGGCGCGCGCCCTGTATATGGCTCGGAGCCGCATATGAGCAGGTATGTTCACGGCTCCGGGAGAGACGACGCACAACTAAATAATCGACCGCAAAGTAGGTTCCCTAAAAATCCGGTTTTGAGCACGGCCGGGCAATCGCCGCCCGTCGTGCATCGATACCGCTGTTATCCGTTTTTGGTTCGAGAGGGGAACCGTCATGGCTGAAGCAATCGAAGAGGTCAAGTTGCCCAGCACGTTTGAGGAGTTCAACGAGCAGCGCAAGGCCGCGTTTATTCGCGTCAAGGATTACAAGCAGGCCGGTAATCGCCTGATCGGGTATCTGTGCAGCTATACGCCGCTCGAGATTATCGATGCCGCGGGGGCCGCAAGTGTCGCTCTGTGCGGTACGTCCGATGAGGTGATCGCGAGGCCGAGAAGGTGCTGCCGGCAAACCTGTGCCCGCTCATCAAGTCTACGTATGGTTTTGCCTATTCGCAAAAGTGCCCGTTTACGTACTTTAGCGACATGATCATCGGCGAGACCACCTGCGACGGCAAGAAGAAGATGTACGAACTGCTCAACGAGCTCAAGCGCACGCACATTCTGCATCTTCCGCAGGGTCGCGATCGTGCCTACGAGCGTGAAGGCTGGTACGAGGAGTGCCGCCTGCTCAAGGAGGAGCTCGAGGGCTTCTACGGCATCACGATTACCGACGATGACCTGCGCGCCGCCGTCCGTCGTCGCAACCGCTTGCGTGCGGCCCAGCTCGAGATGTTTGCGCTGCAGGCCAACCAGCCGGCGGCCATGAGCGGCGTCGACCTGATGAGCACCATGTTTGCCGGTACGTTCAGCTTTGATATCGAGGCCTATACGCAGCAGCTGGAGCAAAAGGTCGCCAAGCTGCGCGAGGCCTACGACGCGGGCGAGCGCCCGGTTGCGGCGGATGCCAAGCGCATTCTGATCACCGGCTGCCCGGTGGGCGGCGTGATCAACAAGATCGGCCGCACCATCGAGTCCAACGGCGGCGTGGTCGTGTGCATGGACGACTGCTCGGGCGAGCGCACGGCGGCCATGATGATTGACCCGGACGCACCCGACATTCTGCGCGCTATCGCAGACCGCTACCTGGACATTAACTGCTCGGTCATGACGCCCAATGATGGTCGTATGGAAAACACGCTGGCCATGTGCGAGAAGTATCACGTCGATGGCGTGGTGGAGAGCGTGCTACAGGCGTGCCACACCTTTAACGTGGAGAGTGCGCGCATGCAGGAGGCTGTCGAGGGTGCGGGCATTCCGTACATGAAGATTGAGACCGATTACAGCAACGGCGACATGGGCCAGATAGAGACGCGCATTGCCGCCTTTATCGAGACCCTCTGACGTCTGAGGCACCCGACCTTCCGGCTCCAACCCTCCTCGCGTACCTTGAGTACGCTTCGTCGGGCTTGTCGCTCGGAATCTCGGGCACCTCAGACGCCAGAGGGCCGTTGTTGCAGTGGTGTCTGATCGTTTGATTAGTTTGCCGATTAGGAGAGAGCCATGATAGGGGTCGGGATCGATATCGGGTCTACGGCGGCTAAGGCCGCTGTGGTCGATGGAGAGGGTTCGGTGGCGTGGACGTGCGTGCAGCCAACCGGGTATTCGTCGGTCGATGCGGCCGAGCGCCTGCGCGTGGAGCTCACTGCAGCCGGCTATGACGTGACGGGCGATGATGTTCGCGTGGTCGCGACTGGCTACGGCCGTGTTGCCGTGCCCTATGCGCACAAGGTCGTGACCGAGATTACCTGCCACGGCACCGGTGCCGTGTGCCTGTTTGGCGACCACGGCACCGTGATCGACGTGGGCGGTCAGGACACCAAGGTCATTCAGATCAAGGGCAGCCGCGTGGTAAAGTTCGCCATGAACGACAAGTGCGCCGCCGGCACGGGGCGCTTTTTGGAGATCATGGCCGACCGCCTAGGCATTTCCCAGCAGCAGATGGCCGACCTGGCGCGTTCCGGCGAGCCTACCAAGATTAGCAGCATGTGCACGGTGTTTGCCGAAAGCGAGGTTATCAGCCTCATCGGTCGTGGCGAGCCGCGCGAGAACAATGCGCGCGGCGTGATCGACAGCGTGGTCTCGCGCGTGGCGACCATGGCCGGGCAGGCCGCGGGCGCCCCGTACTACCTGACCGGTGGCCTGTGCGAGAACGCCTTCGTGGTGGAGCGGTTGGGCGAGCTACTGGGGTCGCCGGTGACCACCTCGCCCCAGGCTCGCTTTGCCGGAGCGATCGGCGCGGCGATTCGCGAACAGGCGCTCAATTAATGCATCCGCCTTGGGCTCGTATTCATGCGTATACTGAGAGAAAATGATTGACCGATGAGAGGGGGCATCGATGCCTGACGATCAGATTAAGCTCACGTCCATGACGGCCGCGAGCGGTTGAGCCGCTAAGTTGGCTCCCGGAGCCCTCGCCCAGGTCCTGGGCGACTTACCCAATGTGCATAACGACAACTTGCTCGTGGGGTTCGATACCTCCGACGATGCGAGCGTCTTCCGCGTAGGGGAGAACCTGGGGCTCGTGCAGTCCATCGACTTCTTCCCACCGATGGTCGATGACCCGTTCCTGTTTGGCCAGATCGCTGCGGCCAACTCGCTGTCGGACATCTACGCCATGGGCGGGCGGCCGAGCCATGCCATGAACCTGCTTTGCATGCCCAGTTGCCTGGGCGTTGAGGTTGCCGGTCAGATTCTGGCAGGCGGCGCCGATAAGTGCGTCGAGGCGGGTTGCTCCATCGCGGGCGGCCATACCATCAACGACGACGAGCCCAAGTACGGCCTGTCCGTGAGCGGCTTTGTCTCGCTCGACCGCATGCTCGCCAACAGCGGCGCGCGCGCTGGCGATGTCCTGCTGCTGACCAAGGCGATCGGCTCGGGTATCATCACCACGGCCATTAAGGGCGAGCTTATCGAGCAGGATGAGGCCTGTCCGATGTGGAACTCGATGCGCACCCTCAACGAGGCCCCGATTCGTCTGGCCGAGGGCCTCGAGCTTCACGGCTGCACCGATGTCACGGGCTTTGGCCTGATCGGGCACGCGTGCGAGATGGCCGAGGGCTCGGGCGTGCAGGTTGAGCTTGCGTCGGGGGCGGTGCCGCTCTTTGATCAGGTGCTCGACATGGCACGTCTGGGCATTATCCCAGCGGGCTCCTACCGCAACCAGGACTTTTTTGGCCCGCGTGTGGCTGCCGACGAGGACCTGGAGCCGGGCATGCTCGACGCGCTGTACGATCCGCAGACGTCTGGTGGCCTGCTTATCGCGGCGCCCGCGGCGGATGTGGATGAGCTTGCGCGTCGCCTGGATGCCGAGGGGTGCATCGCCGCCGTTATCGGGCGCGTGTGCGAGGCGATGCCGGGCGGTCCTGCTGTTCGCGTTGTGCATTAAAGAAAACCGTTTATGCGACCGCCTACTGTTCTGGGCGGTCCCTTTTGAAAGGATGTAGCTATGTCTACCAAGATTGAAGTCAATGCCATGGGCGATGCCTGCCCGCTGCCCGTCGTCAAGACGCTCAAGGCCCTCAAGCAGCTCGATGGCGAGGGCGCTGTCGTGACCTCGGTCGACAACGAGACGGCCGTCAAGAACATCTCCAAGATGGCGCAGGAGAAGGGTTGCACGGCCTCGGTCGAGAAGATCTCGGACGCCGAGTGGCACGTGATTGTCGCGACCGCCGGTGCCGTGGCAGTTGCGGACCCCGAGCAGGACGGTGCCGCTTTTTGCGACGCCAGCGCCGGCAAGGGCAAGCTCGTCATTTCCGTCTACACCGACTGCATGGGCCGCGGCGACGACGAGCTGGGCCACAAGCTCATGAAGGCCTTCATTTTTGCCGTGACGCAGCAGGAGGAGCTGCCCGCGACCATGCTGTTCTATAACGGCGGCGCCAAGCTGACCGTCGAGGGCTCTCCGGTGCTCGACGACCTGAAGGGGCTGGCTGAGCAGGGCGTCGAGATTCTCACCTGCGGTACCTGCCTGGATCACTTTGGCATTAAAGACCAGCTTGCGGTGGGCGAGGTCACCAACATGTACGTGATCGTGGAGAAGATGGAGCAGGCCGTGCGCGTCGTGCGCCCGTAGCGTATTGGTTGGAGTTGCCATGAGGGAGAAGCGCCCGGCGCTTGTCATCACGTTTCCCACCACGGCGGCCGCCATGGGCTGCGAGTCCCTGTGCGTTGAGCGTGGCCTTCCCGGGCGAACGATTCCCGTGCCCGGGGAGGTCGCTGCCGGCTGTGGTCTGGCGTGGAAAGCGTTGCCTGCCGATGAGGAGCTGCTGCGCGGCGAACTCGCCGCGGCGGGCGTTCCCACCGAGGGCTATACCGTGATTGATATGTGGGAGGTCGTGCGATGATCTACCTGGATAACGCGGCGACGACCATGCACAAGCCGCAGACGGTCATCGATGCCGTGACGCAGGCGATGTGCTCGCTCGGCAATGCCGGGCGCGGCGCCACGTCGGGTGCCCTCGATGCCGCTCGTACGATTCACGGTTGCCGTGCCAAGCTCGCGCGCTTGCTGGGCTGCCCGCGGGCTGATCATGTGTGCTTTACGTCCAACTCCACCGCGGCGCTCAACACCGCCATCAATGGCGTGGTGCGCCGCGGCGACCGCGTGGTCACGACGGTGCTCGAGCACAACTCCGTGTTGCGTCCGCTCAACCGCCTGGCGGCAGAGCAGGGCGTGACCGTTGAGCATGCGGGCTGCGACGCGAACGGTGCGCTCGACTACGAAGAGCTTGAGCGGCTGGTGACGCCGGGCACACGTGCCGTGGTGGTGGCGCACGCCTCCAATGTGACCGGCAACGCGGTCGACATTGCGCGCGTGGCCGCCATGGCCCATGCGGCCGGTGCGCTCGTGATCGTCGATGCCTCGCAGTCTGCCGGCACGGCGCATATTGATATGCAGGCCATGGGGCTCGACGTGGTGTGCTTTACCGGCCACAAGGGGCTCATGGGTCCGCAGGGGACCGGCGGCCTGGCCGTGGCGGAGGGCATTGACGTGGCCCCCTGGGCCATGGGCGGTACGGGCGTGCACAGCTTTGATCCGCTGCAGCCGCTTGAGTGGCCCACGCGCCTGGAGGCGGGCACGCTCAACGGCCACGGTGTCGCCGGCCTTTCTGTCGGCCTCGACTTTATCGAGGCCCAAGGTGGGGTCGAGGCGATTGCGGCGCATGAGCGAGCACTGGCGGATCGCTTTCTCGCTGGCGTGCGCGAAATCCCGGAGATCAAGCTCTACGGTGCCTTTGACCAGCCCGTGCGCTCGGCGATCGTTTCACTCAACGTGGGCGATATCGATTCGGCCGAGATTTCGGACGCGCTCATGCAAGGGTGGGGGATTGCGACGCGCCCCGGCGCCCACTGCGCTCCGCTCATGCACCGCGCGTTGGGGACCGAGCGCCAGGGTGTCGTTCGCTTCTCGTTTGGGTATTTCAACACGGACGAGGAAGTTGACGCCGCGATTGAAGCTTTGCGCGATTTAGCTTGCTAAAGCGTATATACTTGCGGGATGGGCCTTTTGCCCGTCCCGTTTTTGTTTCGACCCGAAAGGTGGTCCCATGGCCTCATCCGCCCCGCGCGGCCTGCGCTCCGACCATGTCGTTACCGTCGGTATCGCCCTGTTCTCGATGCTCTTTGGCGCCGGCAACCTTATTATTCCGCCGCTGCTGGCGCTGCAGGCAGGTTCTGCCACGCCGGTCGCCATGCTCGGCTTTCTCATTGCCGCCATCGGCCTGCCCGTCATGGGCTTTATCGCCGTGGCACTTGCCGGAACGGCGCGCGAGCTTGCCGGCCGTGTGCATCCCAAGTTCGGCGAGTTCTTTGTCGCGGCGGTGTATCTGGCTATCGGCCCGTGCCTGGCCATTCCGCGCACGAGCTCCACGGCCTTCGAGATGCTGGTGCCGCTGTTGCCCGAGGGCGTCTCGCTCGGCACGGCGCGCCTGGTGTTTGCCGTCGGCTTCTTTGTCGTCGCGTTTGCGCTCACGCTGCGCCCGGGCGTCATCACACGCGTGCTCGGCCGCATTACGGGCCCCGCGCTCATTGCGCTCATCGTGCTGGTCGTTGGTGCTGCCGTGATCTCGCCGCTGGGTCCCGCTGCCGCGCCGCAGGCCCCCTACGATGCTGGCGCTGCCGTGCAGGGCTTTCTGACTGGCTATCAGACCATGGACCTGCTCGCGTCGCTCGCCTTTGGCATCATCATCGCCGAGACCATCCACGAGTTGGGTGTTACCGATGACAAGCGCGTGGCCTTCGAGATTTCGCGTTCCGGTGTGATCGCCGGCGTACTCATGGCCATCATCTACTGCGGCTTGGGCCTTGCCGGTATGCAGCTCGGCACCGTGATGCCCGACGCTACCAACGGCGCCGCCATCCTCGCCCGTTCGGCCTCCATGCATTTTGGGCTTGCCGGCACGGTCG
Source organism: Coriobacteriaceae bacterium (assembly GCA_902363875.1). Lineage (GTDB taxonomy): Bacteria > Actinomycetota > Coriobacteriia > Coriobacteriales > Coriobacteriaceae > Collinsella. The sequence goes on from CABJBO010000006.1 coordinate 78,073, forward strand.
TGGTCTTTGCGATCTTTTTCCTCGCCTGCATGAACGTGTGCATCGGCCTCATCAGCTGCTGCTCGCGTTACTTCTGCGAGACGTATGTGGTCGAAGGGGGAGCGGAGGCCTCTGAGGAGGCCATGCGCCGCCCCTTTGCGGTTCTCGCCTTTGTGTTCGCAGCGTTTTCGTGCGTGCTCTCCAACGTGGGCCTCGACGTGATTCTTATGTTCTCGGTGCCCATGCTCAATGCCTTGTATCCCGTTGCCATTGTGCTGGTGCTTATGGGCCTGGTGCACGGTTTTTGCGATGTGCATCCGCAGGTATGGGTTTGGGTCGGCGGCGTCGTCGCGGTGCAGAGCGTGATCACCTCGGTCCGCGACGCGTTCTTTGCTGGCGCGTGGCTACCGTTCGATGCGCTGCCGCTGGCGGATATCGGTGCCGCGTGGGCGCCGGTCGCCGTGGTGGCGTTTGTGATAGGCCTGCTCCACAGCCGGTTTGTCGCACATTCGAGGAGCTAGAATATCGCCGCTTGCACAGGCGGGAAGTCTCCCCTATAATTTCCTTCGCTTTGGGACACGCAAGGTTTATGCCTTAGCTGCTCAACACCTTCGGGACGTGGCGCAGTTTGGTAGCGCGCCTGCTTTGGGAGCAGGATGTCGCAGGTTCAAATCCTGTCGTCCCGACCATATCTTGCGGGCGTAGTTCAATGGTAGAACCCCAGCCTTCCAAGCTGATGACGCGGGTTCGATTCCCGTCGCCCGCTCCATAAGAATTGTTTTAACGGCTTTGGTTTCCTTTGGGAATCAGAGCTGTTTTCGTTTACGCGCCGGGCGACGGGAATCGAACCCGTCAGGGTGCGGAGCTGAGAAAATGCGTGAGCATTTTCCAGCGCAGCACGCAAGGGCCGAAGGCCCGCAGCGAAACAAGGATTTGCGAAGCAAATCCTTGGACTTCCCGTCGCCCGCTCCAAGCTATATAATCGCAGGCCAATATGCTAATTTGGCTCGCGTTTATTTTTATACCGTCCGACCTCGCGGGGCAAATGAACCAAGAGCGTTTGTCCCACATCGTAAGAAAGTAGTGATTGCCATGGCACAGAGTAAGGCAGAATACCCCACCCCCGACTGCCTGGCGCCCGCCGCGATCGAGGCTAAGTCCGAGGCCGCCGGCGTTACCAAGGCCAACCTGCCGGTCTCGAAGGCCTTTTTGCTCGCCATGTTCGCCGGAGCGTTTATCGCCTTCGGCGGCCTGTTCTTCACGGTCTTTCTGAGCGATCCCACGCTTGGCTGGGGCGCCCAGCGCTTCGTGGGCGGTCTTGCTTTTTGCCTGGGACTGGTGCTCGTGCTCATTTGCGGCGCGGAGCTGTTTACCGGTAACTCGCTTATGGTATGCGCGCTTAAGAGCAAAAAGATTACGCTCGTCCAGATGTTCAAGGCTTGGGCTGTTGTGTGGATCGGCAACTTTGCCGGCGCCCTGTTCGTTGTCTTTTTGATTTACATGGCAGCTATTTATAAGCTCAACGGCGAGGCCGTCGCCAATACCATGGTGAGCGTCGCCGCCGGTAAGGTTGCGATCGACGCCGTTACCATCTTCTTCCGCGGCATTTTGTGCAACATCTTTGTCTGCCTGGCCGTATGGATCGGCACTGCCGGCAAGACCGTGGTCGACAAGGTCGTGGGCATTTTGCTGCCCATCGCTGCCTTTGTGGCCTGCGGTTTTGAGCACTGCGTCGCCAACATGTACTTTTTGCCCATGGGTATTTTGATGCACTCCTGCGGCTATGGAGCCGATGTCGCTGGCGCCGATGCCCTCAACGCTGCCGGGTTGGCGCTCAACCTTACGGTCGCCACGCTGGGCAATATCGTGGGTGGCGCCCTGATCGTGGCGCTGGGCTACTGGTTTATCTACGCCAATAAGGAGGCCTAAAGCCACCAAGCCATAACCGACCAAAAAGGGACAGGTTTATTTTGGCAGGTTTTAGACGAGGCGCTTCGACGTCTTGTCACGAGCTGCCATAATGGACCTGTCCCTTTTGCGTGCGCGCCGGTATTTATTTGCCCGATGACGATCGCGGGGGACCAGCTTTTTATTGAACATGTCGAAAGGCTTTTCATGAGCGACTGCGAATCCATGTCTGCCGAGGTGCGCGGCCGCCTGCGTTCCATTCCCGCCGTTCACGAGCTGCTTGCCGAGTGGCCGGTCATGAAGGCTGCTGGCGATGCAGGCGACACGATGGTACGCGAGGCGATTGACGCCGAGCTCGATGCCGAGCGCGCGGCGATTCGCTCCGGCGCCCCTGCAAGGAACAAGCGCGAGCTCGCCTTGGCAATTGAGCAGCGGACCCATCGCCTGTCGCTGCCGACCCTGCGCCCTGCCGTCAACGCGACGGGCGTTGTGATTCACACCAATCTGGGCCGCGCTCCGCTCGCTCCCGCGGCGGTGCAGGCGGTGACCGATGTCGCCCGAGGCTACAGCACGCTTGAGTATGACGTCTCAACCTGCGCTCGCGGGGGCCGCAAAGAGCATGCCGCGCGTCTGCTGCGCACGCTCACGGGGGCGCAGGACGCCTTAGTTGTCAACAACAATGCCGCCGCGGTGCTGTTGGTGCTTGCCGCGCATGCCTTCGGCAAAGAGGTCATCGTGAGCCGCGGCGAGCTTGTCGAGGTGGGCGGCAGCTTCCGCATCCCCGACATCATGGCGGCTTCGGGTGCCAAGCTTGTCGAGGTTGGCTCTACCAACCGCACACATCTGGATGATTATCGAAACGCCATCACGCCCAACACGGCGATGATCCTCAAAGTCCATCCTTCCAACTACCGTATCGAGGGCTTCCACGAGGAGGTTTCCGTGGCGGAGCTTTCTGCGCTGGCGCATGAACATGGCCTGTTGCTTTACGAGGACCAAGGCTCAGGCGCTTTGCTTGCAGATGGGGTACTCGCCGATGCGGGGGAGAGGCCCGCGTCCGTGTCTCTTGGCGCCGGCGTTGACGTCGTCTCGTGCTCGGGCGACAAACTGCTCGGTGCTTCGCAGGCGGGCATCATCCTTGGCAACGCCCAGGCAATTGCCGCCTGCGCCTCTCATCCGCTTATGCGCGCGCTTCGCCCCGGTAAGCTCACGCTCGCGGCGCTCGAGGCCACTTTGCGACTGTATGTGACCGGTCCCGATGCGGCGCATCGGGAGATCCCGGTACTCAACATGCTTTCCGGCGCGCCGGCTCCGCTCGAGCGCCAGGCCAAGCGCCTGCACGACCGCATGCTGCGCAAGCTTCGCGAGGCTCAGTGCGAGGAGGCCGTGGAGCTGCAGGTTGTCGAGGGCGCCTCTACTCCCGGCGGCGGATCGCTGCCGACTGTCGAGCTCCCTACATTTTGCGTTGCCGTCTGTCCCGTCGATGGGCGTCTATCCGCCGATGGCCTAAAGCGCGCTATGGTACAGGAGCCCGATACGCCGGTTGTGACACGCGTGCGCCACGACCAGGTGCTGTTTGACGTTCGCACGCTTTTGCACGACACCGACCTTGACCTGTGTGCGTCTGCGTTGGCGGATGCCGTGCGGGCGGGTTTGCGTCGATGACTGCGCGTGAGCTTGTCGAGTGTCCCGTTGTCGTTGGAACAGCAGGACACGTCGACCACGGAAAGTCGGCCCTTATCGAGGCGCTGACCGGCAAAAATCCCGACCGTCTGGAGGTCGAACGGCGCCGAGGCATGACCACTGAGCTCGGCTTTGGCGAGCTCGAGCTTCCCAGCGGCAAGCTTGTCGGCTTGGTTGACGTGCCCGGGCATGCGCACTACCTGCGCGCGATGGTACAGGGTGCCACCGGCGTGGACGTTGCGTTGCTGGTGGTTTCTGCCGTTGAGGGCGTGATGCCGCAGACGCGAGAGCACGTGTACGTGTTGGAGCTGTTGGGCGTGAGGCACCTCGTGGTGGCGCTCACGATGCGCGATCTGGCCGATGACGAGACGGCGGAGCTCGCCGAGCTCGACGTGATGGACTTCCTCAGCGATACCGTCTTTGCCGATGCGCCCGTGGTGCCTGTTTCCTCGCGCACGGGCGTGGGCATCGAGGACGTTCGCCTTGCCCTCGATGCCGCCATCGACTCTTTCCTGGCCGATGCCGCATCCCGCCCGGTGCGCCCCGGTCTGGCCCCGCGCCTGCCCATCGACCGCTGCTTCACCATCAAGGGATCCGGGACGGTCGTCACGGGCACGCTTCACGATGCCCCCGTAGCGGTGGGCGACGAGCTCGTCTCATGTCCCGCGGGCGTGCGCTGCCGCGTGCGTGCGATTCAGGTGCATGGTGATACTCCTCGGGCGTTGCCCGGACAGCGCGCGGCGCTCAACATCGTGGGCGACGGTGCGGGCGACCTTCCGCGTGGCGAGGTCCTCTGCGGGTCTGGTGCTGAGGGCTCGACGCTCAGGCTCATCGCCCGCTTCACGTATCTGGGGCGCGAGGGCACCAAGCCCGCGCCCTTCGGGTCCGGTACGCGCGTTCATGTGATGGCGGGTACGGCGGAGGTCCTTGGCCGTATCATGCTCATGGAGGGTGAGGGACCCATTGAGGTTGGCGAGACCCGCATCGTGCAGGTCCGTCTGGAGGAGCGCCTTCCCGTGCGATCGGGCGACGGCCTCATTGTGCTCGCGTTCTCGCCGGTGGTGCTTATCGGCGGCGGTCGTGTTCTTCTTTCGCGGTGTCGCCGCTCGCGCGTCCTCTCCGCGGGCGAGTGTGCGCTGCTCGGGGCCCTGGATGCCGACGACCGCGCCGCCGCCGTTGCCGCATGGTTGGGGCTGCAGCGCCTGCCCGTGCCTGCCGCGGCCGCAGCCCGTGCTCTCGATCTTTCGGGTGCCGAGGCGGCTGCGCTCCTGCACGGGGCGGTTTCCTCGGGTCACGCCGTGGCGCTTCGTGCCGAGCGCTCGACCGAGGAGCTCTATGCCGCCCCCGCTGTGCTCGATGCCGCCCTCGCCACGCTCTCCGTCACGTTGGCCGCCATGCACGGGGCCGCGCCCAAGCAGACGGGTTTCACGCCGGGCGAGGTCGCGCATGCCGCCTGGCCGACAGCGGGCGAAGACGTCGCGTCCGCGCTCGTTCTCGAGGGCTGTGCGCGCGGCGTGTGCACCGTCGACGGTGCCGAGGTGTTCGACCCGCACTCTGCCGCTGCGGCGATACGTGTGGTGCGCGAGGCGAGCCAGCGCATCGTGGCCGCCCTCGACGAGGCGGGTCTCGGTGCGGCGACGCTGCCCGAGGTGGGTGAGCGTCTGCAGCTCGATCGCGACACCATGACGCGTGCCCTGCGCGAGCTTTCGCTCAACCGCGCGATCGTTAAGATCGAACGCGACGTTGCCTTGTCTGCCGCCGCCGAGGCCCATGCACGTGAGGTCGTCGCCGCGGCTATCGAGGCTGCTGGCGGCGTTGCCACGACGAGTGTGCTGCGCGAGGCCTTAGGCGTGTCGCGCAAACGAGCCATTAGCATCTTGGAGCACCTGGATGCGGTGCGTTTTACGACGCTCAACAAGGAGGCCGGCGGTCTCAGATCCCTGCGCTAGGGCTCCGAATCGCCGCGGGCCACAAAACCGGCCTATCTACTACGTTTAAGTGAGTACCCTCGACCATTTCAAAAACCGCAAAAACAAAACCGCAGGTAGATGACTTGCCGATGTTACGAAAAAGTGGGTATGGCTAACCCTTGCTGGTTAAACGTAGTAGATGGGCCGTTTTCGTGGCGCGACACTGCGCGTTTGGTAAAATACCGCCACGTTTGGGAACGGATGGGCTCCGGTGGGCCCCGCGGTCCTCAAAACCGTTGTGAGGCGTGCAAAACGTCTTGGATGTGTTCGATTCACATACGTTCCCGCCAACGCATCCTGCCAACCACCACAAAGGTGCCTGTCCTCTTTGTGGTGGTATGGACCATGTGGACGAAACAGCTTCGAAACACGCGATTTGTACGTCGGGTGCTCAAAAACGCTTCTACCTGCATCGTAATCAAAACGAAACATCTGCTCGTCGGCTTATGCGAAACTTTGCTGCAACAGTGCGATATTATCCATACTCGATAAAGCTCGCGGCGCATGGGGCGCCGCGAACGACACCTTTCTTTTCCATCAATTGGAGGAAGCATGAGCTACACGCAGAAAGTTCTCGACGAGCTCAAGGCCCGCTATCCCGAGCAGCCTGAGTTCATCCAGGCCGCGACCGAGATCCTCGGCACCATCCAGCCGGCGCTCGACGCCCATCCCGAGTACGAGGAGGCCGCCCTGCTTGAGCGCCTCGTCGAGCCCGAGCGCATCGTTATGTTCCGTGTCCCCTGGGTCGATGACCAGGGCAAGGTTCAGGTCAACCGCGGCTATCGTGTCGAGTTCAACTCTGCCATTGGACCCTACAAGGGCGGCCTGCGCTTTAACCCGACGGTCACCCTGGGCATGCTCAAGTTCCTGGGCCTGGAGCAGATCCTCAAGAACAGCCTGACCACCCTTCCCATGGGCGGCGGCAAGGGCGGCTCCGACTTTGACCCCAAGGGCAAGTCCAACAACGAGATCATGCACTTCTGCCAGTCCTTCATGACCGAACTCTATCGCCACATTGGCCCCAATACCGACGTTCCCGCCGGCGACCTGGGCGTTGGCGGCCGCGAGGTTGCCTACATGTTCGGTCAGTACAAGCGCCTGACCAACGAGTGGACCGGCGTCCTTACCGGCAAGGGCCTCTCCTTTGGCGGCTCGCTCGCCCGTACCGAGGCCACCGGCTACGGTCTGGTCTACTTTGTGGACGAGTACCTCAAGAGCCGCGGCGACTCCTTCGAGGGCAAGGACGTCGTCGTTCACGGCTCCGGTAACGTCGCTATCTACGCGGTCCAGAAGGTTGCCCAGCTCGGCGGCAAGGTGCTGGCCTGCTCCGACACCCACGGCTGGGTCGAGGATCCCGACGGCATCGACTACACCGTGCTCGAGCATGTCTACAACAAGAAGCGCTCCGGCCACGACAAGGGCGTCACGCTCGCTATGTACGTCGACGAGAAGCCCAATGCCGTGTGGCACGAGGGCGACGGCCGTGGCGTGTGGCAACTGCCCTGCGACATCGCGCTGCCCTGCGCTCGCGAGAACACGCTGTTGCTCGAGGACGCCCAGGCGCTCGTCGCCAACGGCTGCAAGGTGGTCGGCGAGGGCGCGAACATGCCCACGACCATCGAGGCCACGACCTACTTCCAGGAGAACGGCGTCGCTTTTATGCCCGGCAAGGCTGCCAACGCCGGTGGCGTGCTCGTGTCCGGCCTGGAGATGAGCCAGAACGCCGAGCACCTGTCCTGGACCTTCGAGGAGGTCGACGGCAAGCTCGAGCAGCTCATGCGCGGCATGTTCCACAACGTGGACGACACCGCCAAGGAGTACGGCGAGGAGGGCAACTTCGTCATGGGCGCCAACATCGCCGGCTTCCTGAAGGTCGCCGACGCCATGCTCGCCCAGGGCGTCTGCTAAATCTTCGCTCGATATAGCATCGCAGAAGGCTCCCAGTCATCTTGGCTGGGAGCCTTTTTTGATCCGCATGCGACGGAGGAAAACGGTTCATTTTGTCCCGACACGAGCTATGCCCCCTCGTTTGGTACACTTAAAGGTACTGGACAAGTGAAGAGATGGGGGAGAACGTGCTCAAGTTCGGTACCTACGTCCGTGTTGGAAACGCGGCCGAAGCCTATGAGCTCTTACAGAAGAACCGCAACAACAAGATTGTGGGCGGCGGCATCTGGATGCGTCTGGGTTCGCGTCGCGTGGCGACGGCGATTGACCTTTCGGCCTGCGGACTCGATCAGATCGAGGAGACCGAGACCGAGTTTCGCATCGGTGCCATGTGCACCCTGCGCCAGCTCGAGCGTCATGCCGGGCTCAACGCGCTTGTCAACAATGTCTTTGAGTTCGCCGTCCACGATATCGTGGGCGTGCAGCTGCGCAATACCGCCACGGTGGGCGGCAGCATCTACGGTCGCTTTGGCTTCTCGGACGTTCTCTCTGCCTTCCTCGCGCTCGATTCCTATGTTGAGCTGACGGGCGCCGGCCGCGTGCCGCTCGCCGAGTTCGTGGATATGGGCTACGTGCGCGACGTGATCGAGCATGTCGTGGTCGTCAAGCACGATTACCGCGCGAGCTATGAGGCCGTGCGCAAGGCTGCGACCGACTTCCCCTCGCTCAACGTCACCGCCGCCTGGTGGGACAACAGCTGGCACGTCACCGTGGGCGCCCGCCCGCTGCGCGCGACCCTGCTGCAGGGCGAGGCATGTGGCCTCACCAGCGAGCAGCCTTCCGAGGACGAGCTGCGCGCCCTGGCCGCGTCCGTACGCGCGTTGAGCTACGGCACCAACCTGTGGGGCTCGGCCGACTACCGCCGCCGCATCTCGGCCCCGCTCGCCATCCAGGCCGTGCGCCGTGCCGCCGGCATCGAGCTTTCTGCCGCGCTTGCCCGCGAGCTCGAGACCGTGCAGACCCCTAAGTTTGCCACGGACGAGTATTCCTGCCGCCGCGTGCCCGGCGTCGATTCTAGCGAGGTGCGCTAATGGCTGCCAAACTCATCGATCTTTCCTTTACGCTCAACGGCCGTAAGGTCAAGGTTCAGATTGCCCCCGACACCATGCTCTTTGCACTGTTGCGCGAGCAGGGTTGTGCGTCGGTGCGCTGCGCCTGTGAGACCACAAACTGCGGCCTGTGCACGGTGTGGCTCGACGGCGACCCGGTGCTGAGCTGCTCGGTTCCCGCTGCCCGTGTTGAGGGACACACCATCACCACGCTCGAGGGCCTTAAGGCCGAGTCCGAGGCGCTTGCCCGTGCGATGGCTGCCGAAGGCGCCGAGCAGTGCGGTTTTTGCGCCCCCGGCCTCATCATGAACGTGCTGGCGCTCGCCCGCGCCGCCAAGGAGGACCCGAGCCTCGTCGCCACGCGCGAGGAGCTCTCGCGCCAGCTGGCCGGCAACCTCTGCCGCTGCAGCGGCTACGAGAGCCAGCTGCGCGCCATTGTGCGCTTCCTCAACGAGTCCGGCGTGCAGGTGGGCTTCGAGATGCCCGAGCTGCCGGTCAATAACACCAGCTCTGACGGCGTCACCTACAAGCAGATCACCCACAAGCAGCCCAAGAAGGACTCGAAGGCCCTGCTCGAGGGTCGTCCGGTCTACACCGGCGATATGGTGCCCGCCGGCGCCCTGATCGTCAAACTCAAGCGCAGCCCCTATGCCCGCGCCAAGATCCGCTCCATCGATACGTCGCGCGCCCTGAAGGTGCCCGGCGTGGTGGGCGTTTACACCTATGAGGACGTGCCCAAGCGCCGCTTTACCATCGCCGGTCAGAGCTATCCGCAGCCGAGTCCCTACGACCGCTTGATCCTCGAGAACCTTGTGCGCTACCAAAACGAAGAGGTGGCGATCGTCGCTGCCGAGACCGAGGAGGCTGCCGACAAGGCGCTCAAGCTCATCAAGGTCGACTATGAGGTGCTCGAGCCCCTGCTCGACTTTACCCAGGCACTCGATAACGATATCGTGGTCCACCCCGAGGGCGACGTGACCTTTATGTTCCCGCAGGGCGGCGATGTCCCGCGCAACCTGGTGTGCAGCGGTACCAGCGATTTTGGCGACCTTGACGAGGCCTTCGCCCAGAGCGACATCGTCTTTGAGCGCACCTACACCAGCCAGGCCACGCAGACCGCGCCCATGGAGACCTTCCGCGCCTTCGCGACGACCGACGCGTTCGGCCGCATCTCCGTGACCACCTCGACGCAGGTGCCCTTCCACGTGCGCCGCATGGTCGCGCAGTCGCTCGACATTCCGCAGTCGCAGGTGCAGGTCATTAAGCCGCGCATCGGCGGCGGCTTTGGCTCCAAGCAGACGGGCTGCTGCGAGATCTTCGTGGCGTTCGTCACCCAGCAGACTGGCCGTCCGAGCTACTGCTGCTACACCCGCGAGGAGACCATCACCGCGGGCAACTCGCGCCACCAGATGCAGATGACCGTTAAGCTGGGCGCCATGAACGACGGCACCATCACGGCCATCGACCTGCACACGCTGTCCAACGCCGGAGCGTACGGCGAGCACGCCACCACGACGATCGGCCTTTCGGGCCACAAGAGCCTGCCGATTTACAACCATGTGAAGGCGAGCCGCTTTAGCTGGGACGCTGTCTACACCAATACCAACCGCGGCGGCGCGTATCGCGGCTACGGTGCCACCCAGGGCCAGTTTGCCGTGGAGAGCGCCGTCAACGAGCTCGCCGACATGCTGCACATGGACCCCGCCGACCTGCGCCTTAAGAACATCGTGCGCGAGGGCGAGACCATGCCGCAGTACTACAACGAGAAGCTCAACGCCTGCGCGCTTGACCGCTGCCTGCTGCGCGCGATGGACATGATCGGCTGGCGCGACAAGCCGCTGGCCGTGGACCTGGGCGACCGTGTGCGCGCCCTGGGTTGTGCGCTCACCATGCAGGGCTCGGGCATTTCCAACGTGGACATCGCCGGCATCGACATGCGCCTGGAAGAGGACGGCTTCATTACCATCGGCACCGGCGCCACCGATAACGGCATGGGCGTCGACACGATCTTGGCGCAGATTGCCGCCGAGGAGCTGGGCGTGGAGAGCTCGCTGATCGTGGTGCGCGGCGTGGACACCGACGTGTCGCCGTTCGACGCCGGCTCGTACGCGAGCTCCGGTACCTACGTGACGGGCCTTGCCGCCAAGAACGCCGCGACCGAGCTGCGCGAGAAGATTTGCGCCAAGGCCGCTCAGATGTGGGACGTTGACGCCGCCGACGTGGTCTTCGACGGCCAGTACGTGCGCCTGTCCGACGAGCGTGCCGCTCGTGAGCAGAACCGCTACCTCACACTGCGCGACTTTGCCAACCTGTGCGTCAAGAACATCGCTGGCGGCGACGCACTGACCTCGCATGCTTCTGCCTGCCTGCCCGTTTCTCCTCCGCCGTTTATGGCCGGCATTGCCGAGGTCGAGGTCGACAAGGCCACCGGCAAGGTGACTGTGGTGGACTACGCGGCGGCCGTCGACTGCGGCACCGTGATCAACGAGGCACTCGCGCGCGTCCAGGCCGAGGGCGGCATTGCCCAGGGTATCGGCCACGCGCTCTACGAGATCGTCGAGCACGACGACCGCGGCCGCCTGCGCACCGGCAACTTTATGAGCTACAAGCTGCCCACGCGCCTGGATATCGGCAGCATTCGCGTGGCCTTTGAGCCGAGCTACGAGCCGACGGGTCCTTTTGGTGCCAAGTCGATCGGCGAGGTCGTCATCAACACGCCGCTCGCCGCTGTTGCATCGGCCGTGGCACACGCCACCGGCCACCAGGTGCGCTCGCTGCCGATCACGCCCGAGAAGGCCCTGCTGGGGGAGTAGCGGGTCAGCGAACAAGTCGTAATGGGCGGGGCGGGGCAACTCGCCCCGCCTTTCGCACTCGTGGTGAGGTCGTGAGCCTGTAAAACGTGTGCGTGCGCTTGTCGTTCGTATCTGCTATCATTCCTAGTCTGTGCGCTCATGCGGGCGTGGCGGAATTGGTAGACGCGCCAGATTTAGGTTCTGGTGGGATTCCCGTGAAGGTTCGAGTCCTTTCGCCCGCACCAACGCATCTGCGTCGGCTTCGGCCGTCGCGACACTTTGTTGCATAAAGGTACCAGCACCTCAGATAAGCTGGGCAGTATGAGGAGGAACGTGTTGAACATCACCGCTTCTGACGTCAAGGACGCCAAGCTCACCGCTACGGTCACCATCCCGGCCGCCGACGTCGACGCCGCGATCAAGAAGGCCTATAAGGACACCGCCAAGAAGTACCGCTTCCCGGGCTTCCGTGCCGGTAAGGCTCCCCGTCCGGTCATCGACTCTGCTCTTGGCGCCGAGGCTACCCTCGCTCAGGCCACCAACGACCTGATCGCCGCCAACGAGCCCGCCGTCCTCAACGAGCTGGACATCGTCCCCACCAAGAGCGGTGACTACAAGGAGCTCGACCTCGCCAAGGATCACGAGGACTACACCTACACCGTCGAGTTCTCCCTGCGTCCCGCCGCTGAGCTCTCCTCCTTCGACGCTGTCGAGATCGAGATGCCCCCTGCGGAGGTCACCGAGTCCGAGATCAACAACCAGGTCGAGATGCTCCTCAACTACCGTGCCACCTTCGAGGACGTCGTGGGTCGCGCCGTCGAGGCCGAGGACTATGTCACCGTCGACCTCAAGGCCGTCGAGAACGCCGACAACTTCGCCGCCGAGGGCCGTATGCTCATCGCCGGTAGCGACAGCAACCCCGCCGAGTTCAACGAGGCTCTGATCGGCGCCAACGTTGACGACGTCAAGTCCGTCACCTGGACCGACGAAGCCGAGGAGGGCGAGGAGGCCGAGACCCACACCGTCGAGGTCACCGTCAAGGGCATCAAGGTCCGCAACACCCCCGAGCTCACCGACGAGCTCGTCAAGTCCGACTTTGGCTTCGACAGCATCGACGCTATGCGCGACGCCATCAAGATCGAGATCGAGCAGGACAAGGCTTCCCGCCTCCCGGCCGAGAAGGAGAACCGTTGCGTCTCCGCTCTCGCCGAGCGCCTGCAGCTCGACGAGATGGATGCCGACTACGAGCAGTCCGTCTTTGAGGAGCTTGGCCAGAACTTCCTGTCCAACCTCGCTGCCCGCGGCATGACCCTGGACACCTGGCTGCCCGCTTCCGGCCTGACCATGGAGCAGTTCATCGGCGACCTGCACAAGCAGGCCAACGACGTTGCCCGTGAGTCCCTGGCGCTCGACGCTCTCGCCCGCGAGCTCAAGATTGAGGTCACCGAGGACGACATCAACGCCGAGTTCGAGAAGGCCGGCGTCAAGGACGTCGAGGCTTCCAAGGCTGAGTTCATCGCCGATGGCCGCATGCCTGCCGTCCGCGAGTCCATCCGTCGCTCCAAGGCCGTCGACCACCTGGTCGAGAACGCCAAGGTGACCGAGGTCGACGAGACCGCCAAGGACGCCGAGTAATTCTCGCCACCTTGCCCACGAGCGCATGCATGCGCCCGTGATGGGGTAAAGTTATAAGCCGATTATCCGGTTGCTTCGTACGGTGCCAGCCAATGCATAGCATGCGGGCACCGTACGTTTATCTAGAACCAATTTGGTCCGCAAGAGAGAAATGGAGATGCGTATGATCGCTAAGTTCGATTCCGCACTCGTGCCATACGTTATCGAGCAGACGCCGCGCGGCGAGCGCAGCTACGATATCTATTCGCGCCTGCTCAACGACCGCATCATCTTCTTGGGCGAGGAGATCAACTCCGTCAGCGCCAACCTGGTCGTTGCCCAGCTGCTGCATCTTGAGAGCCAGGATGCCGAGAAGGATATCTCGCTCTACATCAATTCGCCCGGTGGCGAGGTTTACTCTGGCCTGGCGATTCTTGACACCATGAACTTCATCAAGCCGCAGGTCTCCACCATCTGCGTCGGTATGGCCGCGTCTATGGCTGCCGTGCTGCTTTCGGCCGGCGCCAAGGGCAAGCGCTTCTGCCTGCCGCACTCCAAGGTCATGATTCACCAGCCCAGCGGCGGTGCCCAGGGTCAGCAGACCGAGATCGAGATCGTGGCCGAGGAGATCAAGAAGACCCGCCGCGAGCTCAACCAGATCCTGTCCGACGCCTCGGGCCAGCCCATCGAGAAGGTCCAGGCCGATACCGAGCGCGACAACTACCTCACGGCTGCCGAGGCCCTCGACTACGGTCTGATCGACCGTATCGTCACCTCGCGCGATCTTGCCGCGAAGGATGCCTAGGATGGCAGGAAACATGCAGGACAACTTTGACGAGAACGGCAATCCCATCCGCTGCTCCTTCTGCGGAAAAGAGCAGGGCCAGGTCCGTCGCCTCGTAAAGGGCCCGACCAACATCTTTATCTGTGACGAGTGCGTCGCCGCCTGTTCCGAGATTCTGGAGGAGTCGCTGGCTTCGGACTTTATGGACGCTGCCCGCAATGGCAAGCTGCCGGGCTTCCTCAACGACCACGGCCAGGCTGCCGGGCAGCCCGCTGTGGACCCCGAGACCGAGGGCTTTGAGCTCGAGGACGACCGCCAGGTCATCACGCACGTGCCGACGCCGCACGAGATCTATGACGAGCTTTCGGCTTATGTCATGGGCCAAGAGGACGCCAAGCGCGCCATGTCGGTTGCCGTGTACAACCACTATCGTCGCGTGATCGAGGGCGGCGCTGCGCTTTCGGCCTTTGACGACGGTTTGGACTCGCAGCTCGACGACGATATGGACGAGGTGGAGCTCGCCAAGTCCAACATCCTGCTGCTCGGTCCCACCGGCACCGGCAAGACCCTGCTCGCCCAGACGCTCGCGCGCATCCTCGAGGTGCCGTTTGCCATCGCCGACGCCACCGCGCTCACCGAGGCCGGTTACGTGGGCGAGGATGTGGAGAACATCCTGCTCAAGCTCATCAACGCCGCCGATGGCGAAATTGAGCGCGCGCAGGTGGGCATCATCTACGTGGACGAGATCGACAAGATCGCCCGCAAGGCCGAGAACCTGTCCATCACTCGCGATGTCTCGGGCGAGGGCGTTCAGCAGGCGCTGCTTAAGATTCTTGAGGGCACGGTGGCAAGTGTTCCGCCCACCGGCGGCCGCAAGCATCCTCAGCAGGAGCTGCTGCAGATCGATACGACCAACATCCTGTTCATCTGCGGCGGTGCCTTTGTGGGCCTGGATAAGATCATCGCCGACCGCGTGGGCAACAAGGGCGTGGGCTTTAACTCCGAGATCGCCGGTCCCACCTCGGTCGACGAGAACGACCTGCTGCGTCAGGTGCTCCCGCAGGACCTCAACGCCTTTGGCATGATCCCCGAGTTCGTGGGTCGTACGCCCGTCGTCACCCAGACGCAGGCGCTCGACGAGGACGACCTGGTGTCGATCCTGACCGAGCCCAAGAACGCCGTCGTGCGCCAGTACCGCAAGATGTTCCAGCTCGAGGACGTCGAGCTTGAGTTTGAGGACGCCGCCCTGCACGAGATCGCCCGCATGGCGCTCGCCCGCAAGACCGGCGCCCGCGGCCTGCGCGCCATCTGCGAGGACGTGCTGCAGCAGACGATGTTCGACCTCCCCAGCGAGGAGGGCGTTTCCAAGGTCGTTGTGACCGAAGCCTCCGTAAAGGGCGAAGAACAGCCCCGACGCATCTACGGGTAAACCTGACAAAAACGTGCTTGCAAATAGCCTCCGACCATCCGCGGTCGGAGGCTATTTTATATATACGCAATAACCCCAACTACCTGTGTTATTCTGTGTGTTTGTTTAAGCCTCAGCGAAGTCATATCAGACTGAAGTAATCGATACCTAAGGGGAGGAATGCAGACCCTAGCGAGCCTACATTCCTCCCCGATGGGACAGGGGGAGATATATGGAAGAAATGCCCAAGAACTACGATCCGTCGACCAACGAGCCGGCGATCCTGCAGAAGTGGCTTGACGGCGGCTACTACAAGCGCCGTGAGGGCGTGGGCGACTGCACCGTCACCATTCCGCCTCCCAACGTGACCGGCAAGCTCCACATGGGTCACGCCACCGACGACTCCATCCAGGACGCCATCATCCGTATGGCCCGCATGCGCGGCAAGTCCACGCGCTGGGTGCTGGGCACCGACCACGCCGGTATCGCCACACAGACCAAGGTCGACAAGAAGCTCAAGAGCGAGGGCATCAGCCGCCTGGAGATTGGCCGCGATAAGTTTGTCGACGCTTGCTGGGACTGGACCCACGAGTACGGCGGCATCATCGTCGAGCAAATCAAGCGCATGGGCTGCTCCGTCGACTTTGACAACGAGCGCTTCACCATGGACGAGGATTACGCCCAGGCCGTGCGTAAGGTCTTCTGCGACTGGTACCACGACGGCCTGATCTACCGTGGCAAGCGCATCGTCAACTGGTGCCCCAACTGCACCACCGCCATCTCGGACGACGAGGCCGAGTACAAGGACGAGAAGGGCCACCTGTGGCACCTGCGCTACCCGCTGACCGAGCCGGTCAACGGCCAGGACTACATCGTCGTCGCCACCACGCGCCCCGAGACCATGCTCGGTGACACGGGCGTCGCCGTCTCCCCGAAGGATCCCGAGAAGGCCGCCTTCGTGGGCAAGACCGTCATGCTGCCGATCGTCAACCGCGAGATCCCCATCTTTGAGGATTGGCACGTTGATGCCAACTTTGGCTCCGGCTTCGTTAAGGTCACCCCGGCTCACGACCCCAACGACTACGCCATGGGTCAGGCCCACGACCTGCCGCAGATCAACATTTTCGACGAGCACGCGGTGGTCGTCGAGGGCTATGGCGAGTTTACCGGCATGAACCGCGACGAGTGCCGCGAGGCCGTTGTCAAGTGGTTCGACGAGCACGGCCTGCTCGACCACGTCGAAGAGCTCGACCACTCCGTCATGCACTGCTACCGTTGCGACTCCGCCCTGGAGCCGTGGCTGTCCGAGCAGTGGTTTGTGGCCGTCGACAAACTCAAGGGACCGGCGCTCGACGCCGTCAACTCCGGCAAGGTCACCTTCCACCCCGCGCGTTGGACGCAGACCTACACCACTTGGATGGAGAACCTCAAGGATTGGTGCATCAGCCGCCAGCTGTGGTGGGGCCACCGCATCCCCGTGTTCTACTGCGAGGACTGCGGCTGGGAGGACGCCCTGACCGAGGACACCGACGTGTGCCCCAAGTGCGGCGGCCATCACGTGCATCAGGACGAGAACGTGCTGGACACCTGGTTCAGCTCGCAGCTGTGGACCTTTGCCACGCAGGGCTGGCCGCAAAAGCCGGAGCTGCTCGAGGGACATCACCCCACGACGGCGCTCGTCACCGCGCGCGACATCATCGCGCTGTGGGTTGCCCGCATGGTCATGAGCTCGCTGTACTTCCTGGACGAGGTGCCGTTTAAGGACGTCGTCATTTACCCGACGATCCTGGCCAAGGACGGCAGCCGCATGTCCAAGTCCAAGGGCAACGGTGTTGACCCCATGGACCTCATTGGCATGTACGGTGCCGATGCCATGCGTTACAACCTGCTCACGCTGTGCACCAACAACCAGGATGTTAAGTTTGACGCGAACATCGACAAGAAGACCAAGAAGCTCATCGACAGCCCGCGTACCGACCAGGCCAAGTCGTTTGTGACCAAGATCTGGAACGCCAGCCGCTTCCTGCTCATGAACATGGAGGGCTACACGCCCGGCGAGCCCGTCGTTGAGACGCCGGCCGACGCCTGGATGTTCAGCCGCCTGGCAAAGGCCGTCAAGATGGTCACCGAGGGTATTGAGAACTACACCTTTGGCGACATGGCCCGCGGCGTGCAGCAGTTCTTCTGGAACGAGGTCTGCGACTGGTACGTCGAGGTCACCAAGGCCCGTCTGAAGGGCGAGGGCCGTCTACAGGCGCAGCGCAACCTGATCTTTGTGCTCGACACCTCCATTCGCCTGATGCACCCGCTTATGCCGTTTGTCACCGAGGAGATCTGGGACAACATGCCGGCGAGCGTGCTCGACCTGGACGCCGAGGGCAACGTGAACCGCGCCGAGGCGCTCATGATCGCCAAGTGGCCCGAGCCCGCCGACTACGCCAAGTACGTCGACGAGCCCGCCGAGCGCGCGTTTGAGCTGTGCCGTGCCGTCGTTTCCGCCGCCCGTGCCACCCGTTCGCGTTATCGCTTAAGCCCCAAGGCGGAGCTCGACGTGGTCGTGCGCGCCGGTGCCGAGGACATCGAGAAGCTCGAGAGCCTGCGCTCCACGATTGAGCCGCTGGCGAACACCGCTTCGCTGGTCATGGGCACCGATGTTGAGAAGCCGGCTGCGAGCATTGCCGTGGTCGATAGCGGTGTCGAGGTCTTTGTGGTGCTCGAGGGCAAGGTTGACCTTTCGGCCGAGAAGGCACGCCTGGAGAAGGAGATCGCCGCGGCCCAGAAGGAGCTTGCTGGCTGCGAGAAGACCCTTGCCAACGAGGGCTTTGTGGCCAAGGCCGCACCCGCGGTGGTCCAGAAGAAGAGGGACCGTGCAGCTGAGCTCAAGGAGATCCTGGCGGCGCTGACTGCTCAGGTTGCTGACTTCTCGTAGGCGTAACTGAGGGACGCGGTTTGGGGCATTGCTCGCTACTGCGGACACTTATTCCGCCGTTCTAACGAACGGCGGCTGACTCGACGCTGCAAACGCCTCTGATGGCCAATCTGCCGTTCAACTTCGGGCGCATGGGCATAAGCCCTATGCGCCCTTGTTTCACGGCACCTTGGCTCATCAGAGGCGTTTTCGCTGACTATCCTCAACCTATACTGTTTTATTTTTCTATGAATGGCGGTTCTAAAAATGCCTAAGCGTTCCGGCTTGTATACCGTTCCTTTTGAGTTTGATTTGCTTTCGTTTGATGAGGCTGTTGGGCTGGCTGCTGATACGGGGCGGATTTCTGGGGATGCTGGGCCTCTGCTCGAGACGGTTGTCGATATGCTTGATGAGCTGGGACGTCCGGACGAGTACTTTGATTGCATTCAGGTTGCCGGCACCAATGGCAAGACTTCGACTACGCGTTTTTCGGCTGCCATTCTTCGTGGTGAGGGGCTCAAGACCGCGCTGTATACGTCGCCACAGCTGGTACGCTATCCCGAGCGCATGGAAGTCGATGGATGTGTCGTGAGCGATGAGGCATTCGCCCGTGGCGTTTCTGCCGCCGTCGAGGCGGGGCATCGCGTGAATGCCCGTCGTGTGACGGCGGGGGAGCGCGCCTATACCATCACGCCGTTTGATCTGCTGACGGCTGCTGCTCTTGTGGTGTTTGCCGAGGCTCGCGTGGATGTTGCCGTGCTCGAGGTTGGCATGGGCGGCCGTTGGGACGCCACGAGTGCGACCGATCCCGTCGCCGTTGCCATTACGGGCATTGGGCTCGATCACACGCGTATTTTGGGCGACACGCTCGAGGCCATTGCGGGGGAGAAGGCCGCGGTCATCAAACCCGGGCGCCTGGTTGTGCTGGGCGAGGGCACGCATGAGCCGAGCGTTCAGCGTGTGATGGATGCCCGTTGCCGAGAGTGCGGCGCTGTGCCGCTCGTGGTGAGCCATACGACGACCAAACTTCCGGCACACGTGGGCGATACGGTGGAGTTTAGCTGCACCACGCCGCGTGCGATTTATACGTCGAGCATGGTTAAGCCGGCCTATCAGCCGCAGAATGCTGCGTGCGCGATTATGCTGTGCGAGGGGTATTTGGGTCGCGAGCTCGACCATGAGGCGCTCGACGCTTCGCTTATGGGCTGCCCCACGCCGGGCCGATTTGACGTGCTGGGGACCGATCCGCTCAAGCTGATTGATGCCTGTCATAACCCCCAGAGCTGCGAGAACTTTGTGAGCGCACTGGACGAGATCGATCCGTGCGTGGAGAACCGCCCCACGCTGCTGTGCGCCGCGCTGGCCGATAAGGACGTGGCGGGTATCGTTGACGTTCTGGTTCCGGCGTTCCCCCGCGTGGTCGTAACCCAGACCGATTCCGATCGCGCCTTGCCCGCACAGGAGCTTGCCTCCCTGGTGGACGCCGACAAGCTCGCGGGCGTGTACCCCAGCGTATCCGAGGCCCTCGCGGCTTTCGATGCCGCGGGCGAGCCCTTCGTAGCAGCCGGCACCATCACCCTAGCAGGCGAAGTAGCCGGCCTGCTGCGCTAACCCATCCCCTCAGCGGTTGCGGTGAAATGCGGACTGTTTTACAAGCCGGAAGCCTCAAACAGTCCGTATATCACCGCAACTCAAAAGCAGTCAATTTGGGACGTGTCTCTATGGTTTTGTCAACCGCGTGCTTCGCGCCATTTCGGCAT
>CABJBO010000007.1 GCA_902363875.1 Coriobacteriaceae bacterium
CAGCTTCCCAGCGCATTCCGCAGGGGGCGGTACATTTTGTAGCGCGAAGCGCGGATCAAAATGTACCGCATGCCCGAGGACGCGCTGGGAAGCTGCCCCCATTCCGAACCGGATATACAGATCTACCTGCGCATTTACAAATTCGTAAACTTTTTTCAAAAAAGTGCTTGCACAGTTCTCGAATCATAGGTTATTATCTTCCTCGTTGAACGCGCGGGTCCAACAAAACGAACCGCGAATCAACAACATAGCATGTCGGAGTGGCGGAATTGGCAGACGCGCTAGCTTGAGGTGCTAGTGACCGCTTTTTGGTCATGCGGGTTCAAGTCCCGCCTCCGACACCATCGCATTTGAGAAGCCTCTTCGGAGGCTTTTTTGTTACCGATAGACGGTGAGGTCCACGATGGAAACGCTTGAACGCAACGAGTGGGCAGACGTTGCCCAACTAGTCGAGATCACGAGCGATGCTGTCATCATCTGCGAGCTCGACGGAACCATTCTGCATGTGAATAATCGCTTACTTGGTTTGATGTGCGAGGAACGCGCCGACGTCATCGGCGGAGATGTTAAAGACGTCCTGTACTCGTCCGCTTTTGAACGTGCGACGGAACATCGTCTGCCATTTGAAACTGATGGCTCCGAGAACGAACTGATGCTCAAGCTGAGTGACGGCTCTTTTATTCCCGTCTTGGTTCGTGCGGGCTCCGTAACGCCTCCACACATCTTTGGGCGCCGCGCACCACGTGTCCTGGTGGCGCTTCACAGTATCGAGGAACAGTATTCTCACGACCGGCAACTCAAGCGTGCGCTTTCGGAGCTTAGAGTGGCGAACAAGCGCCTCTCTGGCACGCTCTCGGTCATTATGAGTACCGTGGGCTCCGATGAGCTGCCCAGCCTACTTGATACCGTTTTGAACCAGCTTGTAGGAACGCTCGATGCTTCGGGTGCCGCTATCTATTTTTCTGAGAGCGGTGGTTTTAAACTTCGCGGTGTTTCCAAGGAGCTGTACGACAGCTACCTGCCTGAGTTTTTGCCGTATGGCGCTGGCATTCCGACGTATGTTCTTCGTGAGTCGCGTGCCTGTCGCTTGTCGATTCAACAGGACCTTGAGGGTGATAAGGTCGCCTCCGGTATGTTCATGGATCTGGACAATCGTTCTAAGCACCTGTTGCGCATGCAGGATATGCCTCCGTACCGCAGCGAGATCTGTCTTCCCGTTTTTTACGGTACGCAGATCCTTGGCGTGCTGGAAGTTGGTTGGAAACGCCCTCAGGCACCGCTCGCCTATGACGTTAATGTGCTCGAGGTCATTTGCGATTACCTGTCTATCCAGCTGGTCGGCATGGCATCGAGCCTTCGCTCCCGTCGCACGGCCGAGCTTGGCCGCTCGCTCAATGTCTTGCGTGATGAGTTGTTTACCTTTCTAGACGATTCCGCCGCGGCTACCCAGGCGGTATCGTCCGAGATCTGCAATATGCTCAACTGCCATTTTTGCCCTATTGAGTATGACGCCAGTCTGGATTCCTACGTCATAGATTTTGAAGGCGGCAGCCGCGTTGCTTTGCCGGACGATCCCGAGAAGCTTTTCTTTTCCACGACGGCGCCAGCAGCACGTCTGGGGGCTGGCCCTGATGGCTTTGAGGCATCTGTTTTGGGCGGCACGAGTGCCGAGGACCTTAAACACGTCCGTATAACTCGCGTTGACGAATCGATGCCTATGGGAGGCTGGCTTAGGGCGCATGGCTTGCCTTGCCAGGGTCTCTACGTCGACGCCGGCATCGAGGCGGGGCGTCCGCGCTCTAAGGGCGATGGCAAGCACAGTAACGACGCGATTGTTCCTGCTTCTGTTGCGAAGGGCCCGACGACGCGCGCGCTGCTGCTTCGTGATGGTAGCCAAGAGCCGATTGATGACCTTGAATATGACTACTTGGTGCACTTGGCTCATGACTTTGAACTGATCTATGAAGGCGAATCTCAAAAGCGTGAGGAGCGCCATATCGCTCAGACGCTCCAGATTGGCATGAGAAATTCACTGGGGGATGTTCCGGGAATCGCCGCCGATTCGGTGTACCTGTCGGCCACGAATTCGGCGTTGGTCGGCGGCGATTTCTATACGCTCATCCGTCTTCCCGACGATTGCGCCGTCATGATTCTGGGCGATGTGTCTGGCAAAGGCATTGAGGCTGCATCGATGTCCGCACTCGTCAAGACGGCCCTGACGGCATATGCCTGGGAGGGCGCTGGACCGGCCCGCATGGCACGCTCCCTTAACAGCATGCTTATGGGCTTTTCGAGGGTCGAGACGTTCGTGACGGCCTTTATCGCCAAGATTGACCTTAAAGCCGGACGCGCAACGTATTGTTCGGCGGGCCATCCTCCGACCATGGTCATCAGGCCAGAGTCGATGCCGCTGGGTGGCGGCGAGGCCCGTGGGGGAGAGGTCGAGCTGCTTGGATGCCAATCGGGGGTAATCGGTGCCTTTGAGAGCATGGTGTACGAGACAGGCGTGTTTACGTTCGCTCCTGGTGACATGCTATTTATGTACACCGACGGAACAATCGAAGCGCGTGACCGCTCGGGTGCTTTCTTTGGCGAGCAGCGCCTTCGCGACCTTCTGCTCTCTGTCTCGGGTGAGGGCGTGTCGGGCATTTGCGGCAAGGTCTTGGGCGAGCTTGACCGATTTACCGAATCGGCGCTGGACGATGACATTGCATTGGTGTCCCTTGAGTTTTTACGGGGTCGTTCATAGACGACGCTGGGCGGGCTGAATCCGTACGGTTGGGGAAACGAATGCATCGAGTGGGCTTTTTTGGGGAACCATGGTCGTATGAATGAGTGGAATGACATAGCGGTTTTGACGCCACCAGGCGATATCGACATCGCCACGGTGCCTGCGCTGCGTCGGCGGTTGGATGCTTTGATTGGCCGCGGCGTGCGTCGTGTCGTCATCAACTGTCAGGCTGTTAGCTTTATCGATTCGACGGGCTTGGCATTCCTGCTTACGCGCGCTCGTGAGCTCATGAGGCGAGAAGGCCTGCTCTCGCTCGTCAATGCATCGGGTGAAGTTGTTCGCTTTTTGGAGATTGCTCGTCTTGTCGATATCCTTCATGTCGCGGGGCCGACACGGGAGTCTATTCCCGCCATTCCGGTGGGGGAGCTGCCTCGCTGGAGTAAGAGCGTCGAGGTCCGTCAGGGTATCGAGAATCTTCCATACTACCGACATCGCATCGCCGAACTCCTTGAATCGCTTCCGTTGCGCCGTGACGAGCGCTACGATGTCGCATTGGCGTCGGGGGAGGCGCTGGGTAATGCCTATGACCATGCGGGCGGTATCGGGTGCGTCCTGACGGTTCAGGCCTATGGCGATCGCGTTGTGGTTGAGGTGCTTGATCGAGGTGCCGGCTATTCTATCGATGAAACGAGCGTACCGGTCGCATCTGAGGAGCGCGGCCGTGGTATCAAGCTTATGCGTATGCTCGTCGATAACGTGGAGGTTGCTCGTCGTACGGACGGCGTCGGCACGCGCGTGCAGATGGTGAAGCTGTTTAGCGGAGCGCTGGAATCGTGTGCCTAGCCAATCGCTTTAGCGCGTTTAGCTACTAAGAACATGCGGCAGACAAGTTTTTTGAAAAAAGTACTTGCGTCTTTTGGACAACTCGCGTAAATTAATAACCCGCAAGCGGACATGGCTCAGTTGGTAGAGCACAACCTTGCCAAGGTTGGGGTCGCGGGTTCGAGCCCCGTTGTCCGCTCCATTGCATTTCCGGACCGTTTAGGCGGTCCTTTTTCGGCGAAGTGGCCAAGTGGTAAGGCAGAGGCCTGCAAAGCCTTTACCCCCGGTTCGAATCCGGGCTTCGCCTCCAGGCAACATCCGGGCGCTCCGGCGCCCGTTTTGTTTTACATATGCGGACATGGCTCAGTTGGTAGAGCACAACCTTGCCAAGGTTGGGGTCGCGGGTTCGAGCCCCGTTGTCCGCTCCAAACGCAGCAGCCCGACTACTACGGTAGCCGGGCTTTTTCGTACCCGTCGCTTGGGCTCGAACCCGAGGGGGAGCGAGCGTTTTGGGGCGTGGCTGTGGCGTTGTTTGCCGCGAATGTCCGCTTTGGGCGTATCATCGTGGACATCTCGCAAAACCTCGTTGCAAGGGAGTCGCACCCCATGGCTACAGAAAAGTCCTCTTCGCGCCCATGGATGTCCGATGCCGCGATTTATCAAATCTACCCGCGCTCGTTTAAGGATTCGACTGGTTCGGGTCTGGGCGATATCGCGGGCATTACCCAGCAGATGGACTATCTTGAGCGGCTGGGTATCGAGGCCATCTGGCTGAGCCCGTTTTACCCATCGCCTCTCGTCGATGGCGGCTATGATGTGGCGGACTACTGCGATGTCGACCCACGTCTCGGCTCGCTTGACGACTTCGATGACATGATCGCCGCGGCTCATGCGCACGGCATCAAGGTCATCGTCGACATCGTGCCCAACCATTCGTCCAACCAGCACCCCTGGTTCAAAGCCGCTCTTGCCGCCGGCCCCGGATCGCCCGAGCGCGCCCGTTATATCTTCCGCGATGGTCGCGGCGAGCACGGCGAGCTGCCTCCCACCAATTGGAATGCCAACTTTGGTGGCCCCGCCTGGACGCGCGTCGCGGACGGTCAGTGGTATCTGCACATGTTTACGCCCGAGCAGCCGGACTTTGACTGGTCGTGTCCCGAGGTTCATGCGTTCTTTTGCGACGTCCTGGCGTTTTGGAGCGATCGAGGCGTCGATGGCTTTCGCATTGATGTGGCGCACGGTCTCGCCAAGGATCTCGACCGCGATGACCTCGACCGGTGGCATCTCGCCGAGGGCGATGACATGGTTGAGGACGGCACCCATCCGCTGTGGGACCGCAACGAGGTCCATGAGATCTATCGCGAGTGGCGCCGCGTGTTCGACCGTTATGATCCGCCGCGCAGCGCCGTTGCCGAGGCGTGGGTTCTGCCCGAGCGCCAGTATCTCTACGCACGCCCCAGCGAGCTTGGCCAGACATTCAACTTTGAGTTCGCCAAGGCCACTTGGACCTATGATGACATGCACGCTGCAATCGAGAAGGGCTTGAAGGCGGCTATCGAATCCAATTCTGCCTCGACCTGGGTACTCTCCAACCACGACGTGCCGCGCGTGGCGACACGCTATGCCCTGCCGCAAATCAAGGCGACGCGCTACCATCAGATTGCGCTCGACTGGCTCTTACGCGACGGGTCGTCTTATGACGAGGGCCGTGAACTCGGTGAGCGCCGCGCGCGGGCGGCCCTTTTGCTTGAGCTGGCGCTTCCGGGCTCGGCATACGTGTATCAGGGTGAGGAGCTCGGCCTTTTTGAGGTGGCCGATATCCCGTGGGCCGCACTCGAAGATCCTACTGCGACCAATACGCACGGACCGAAGCGCGAGAAGGGGCGCGACGGCTGCCGTGTGCCCCTGCCGTGGGTGGCAGCGGACGATCCCGTGCAGGGCGGATCGTTTGGGTTTTCACCGGCGGACGCCGATGCGGCGCCCCATCTGCCGCAGCCTGCATGGTTTTCCGATTACGCTGCCGATAGGGAAGAAGCGGACCCGACATCGATGCTTGCGCTCTATCGTGACGCCCTCTGGCTGCGGCGCAAGCTGCGCGGGCGCGCCAACGATCTTAAGTGGCTCGATCTTGACGGGCGCACCGGCCTTGCGGATGGTGCCGAGGGCGCTGAGGGCGGCGTCATCGCCTATCGCCGTGACAACGGCTGGGCGTGTGTGACGAACTTCGGTGCAGCACCCGTGGAGCTGCCGGCGGGCAGGGTCCTGCTCACCTCATCACCGCTTGCAGACGGCAAGCTCGCGCAGGACAGTTCTGCCTGGATCATGCTCGCTGAGTTGTAGGGGCCTCTTGCGGCGAGTTTGCGTTTGCCTGCGCTTTCCGTGGTGGCTGATGTCTTCGCGAGGTTCGCGAGGGTGTCGCAAAACTTTTCAAAAAAAGTTCTTGCATTTGGGTGGATTATCCCGTATATTAAATCCTCGCAGGCGGACATGGCTCAGTTGGTAGAGCACAACCTTGCCAAGGTTGGGGTCGCGGGTTCGAGCCCCGTTGTCCGCTCCATTTGGGCGTTTAGCTCAGGGGGAGAGCGCTTCCCTGACACGGAAGAGGTCAGAAGTTCAAATCTTCTAACGCCCACCAAATGTTCGCAGCTCAGAGGCTATGTCTCTGGGCTGTTTTGTTTTGGTTGCCAAATGTGTCGCCAAATTTCGAGTTTTTTGATCTTCTAGGATGCTTCTCAGTAGTCATCCGAGAAAACTCTCATCTTCTCCGTTTGCATACACATATCTTTCAAGGACTCGTGCCGCGGTTGCATGAGGCTCGGCAAGGCACGACCGCAACATGTTGGTCAAGCATAATCTTTTGGATTCTTTTGGTGTGAGCGGCTTGGTTTTGGTAGGATTTGTCAGCGGCTTGACTAAGGGGGTTTTATAACTGCCATGCAGGTAGCCGTGTTGGTAACGTTTTACCGACTTGTCAAATACCCCTCATTTTTAATGCGTCTGCAAAATGACTAATTGCTTTGACCTGCTGAAACACTATATGTTGTGTTTGACCTAAAAAAAGAATACAGGATATAGATGCGTCTTTGTCGTATGATAGATGGCGGACAGAGAACGAAGACCTTAACTGCCTCTTTTGAACGTGTCCTTGAGCCGCTTGATCGGCTCCAGGGAATGTCCGCATGGAGGCTTATGGTTTATCGAGAACAAAGATTGCGCGACGGCGCCGCAAGACAGGGGCAAGCCCTGTCGGGCATCGTTTGGCTCTGAAACGCAATGAGACTACGACGTGAAAGAGGCAAGAGGATGAAGATCATCAAGCGCAGCGGCACCGAGGTTGTCTTTGACATCGATAAGATCGTCAATGCTATCCGCGCCGCAAACTTGGAGGTCGAGGAGAGCTCTCGTCTAACCGACCGCCAGGTGGTTTACGCGGCACAAAATGTCGCCGAGGCATGCGAGAACGCGGGCCACACCGTTTCGGTCGAGGAGATTCAGGATTTGGTCGAGGACGAGATCATGCGTCTCGACTGCTACGAGGTTGCCCGCCACTACATCATCTATCGCTATGTTCAGAGCCTGAAGCGCCAGAAGAACACGACCGACGACAAGATTCTGTCGCTGATCGAGTGCAATAACGAAGAGGTCAAGCAGGAGAACTCCAACAAGAACCCGACCGTCAACTCCGTTCAGCGCGACTATATGGCCGGCGAGATTTCCAAGGACCTGACCCAGCGCGTGCTGCTGCCCCAGGAGATCGTGGATGCCCATAATGAGGGCTTGATCCATTTCCACGATTCGGATTACTTTGCCCAGCACATGCACAACTGCGATCTGGTGAACCTGGAGGACATGCTCCAGAACGGCACCGTTATCTCGGGCACGCTGATCGAGAAGCCGCACAGCTTCTCGACTGCCTGCAACATCGCGACGCAGATTATCGCCCAGGTTGCTTCCTCCCAGTACGGCGGGCAGTCTATTTCGCTGACCCATCTTGCCCCCTTTGTCGAGGTGAGCCGTCAAAAGATTCGCGGCGAGGTCGCTCGCGAGCTTGAGGAGCTCGGCGTCTCTGCGTCTGCCGAGAAGGTCCGTGAGGTCGTTGAGGATCGCCTGCGCGATGAGATCCGTCGCGGCGTCCAGACGATTCAGTATCAGGTCGTGACCCTTATGACCACGAATGGCCAGGCGCCGTTCGTGACGGTCTTTATGTATCTCAATGAGGCCCGCACGCCCCAGGAGAAGCACGACCTTGCCATGATTGTGGAGGAGACGCTTCGCCAGCGCTACGAGGGCGTTAAGAACGAGGCCGGCGTTTGGATTACCCCGGCATTCCCCAAGCTTATCTATGTACTCGAGGACGATAACGTTCACGAGGATTCCCCGTACTTCTACCTGACCCAGCTGGCTGCCAAGTGCACCGCCAAGCGCATGGTGCCCGACTACATCTCCGAGAAGAAGATGCGCGAGCTCAAGCTGTCGAAGGGCGAGACCGCCGGCAACGGCGATTGCTACACCTGCATGGGTTGCCGCAGCTTCCTGACGCCCGACCGCTCCGGTAACGGATTTAACAACGTGGCCAACGCGTTGAACTATGACCCGAACAAACCCAAGTACTACGGTCGCTTTAACCAGGGCGTTGTGACCATCAACCTGCCCGATGTCGCGCTGAGCTCGCATCAGGACATGGACAAGTTCTGGAAGATCTTCGACGAGCGCCTTGAGCTGTGCCACCGCGCCCTGCTGTGCCGTCATGAGCGCCTGATGGGCACGCTTTCGGATGCCGCGCCGATTCTTTGGCAGTACGGTGCCCTGGCGCGTCTGAAGAAGGGCGAGACAATCGATAAGCTGCTCGTGGGCGGCTATTCCACCATCAGCCTGGGCTATGCCGGTCTGTATGAGTGCGTCAAGTACATGACGGGCCATAGCCACACCGAGAAGGAGGGCACGCCGTTTGCCATGGCCGTCATGCAGCGTATGAACGACAAGTGCGCGGAGTGGAAGGCTGCGAGCGACATCGATTTCTCGCTGTACGGTACGCCGTTGGAGTCGACGACCTACAAGTTCGCCAAGTGCCTGCAGCGCCGTTTTGGCATTATCCCGGGCGTGACGGACAAGGGTTACATCACTAACAGCTATCACGTCCACGTGTCCGAGGAGATCGATGCCTTCGACAAGCTTAAGTTTGAGGGCATGTTCCAGCAGCTTTCGCCGGGCGGGGCTATCTCCTACGTTGAGGTTCCCAACATGCAGGACAACCTCAAGGCTGTCATTCGCGTGATGCAGTACATCTACGACAACATCATGTACGCCGAGCTCAACACCAAGAGCGACTACTGCCAGGTGTGCGGCTACGATGGCGAGATCAAGATTGTCGAGGACGATGGCAAGCTGGTGTGGGAGTGCCCCAATTGCGGCAACCGCGACCAGGAGAAGATGAACGTCGCTCGTCGTACGTGCGGCTACATCGGTACCCAATTCTGGAACCAGGGTCGAACCGAGGAGATCCGCGACCGCGTGCTGCATCTCTAATAACCATCCCAGGCTGCCCCGTAGCGAGGCCCCGGACTTTTGCTCGCTATTTCGGACAGTCCTGGCTCACGACGGAGGCGCCACTGGCGCCTCCTGTTCGTGCGGAACTCATATCGAGCAAAGGTCCGGGGCCTCGCTACGGGGCAGCCAAGTTGATGTAGCTGAGATGCGGCATGCGGTCTGCTCACTCCTCGAAGTTCTTAGCGGATATAATTCGAGCTGCAGCTGCGATTTACTTGCGATGGCGGTTGAGCCGCAACCCAGTTTTTATTGGACCTCGAATCCTATGCTCGATGTTCGCTTCGTTCATTGAGTTACCTTTTGCATGAGGCCGGGACATATCGTCCCGCCCGCAGTTTCGCAGGCCGCAGGCCGAGAATGTTTGAGGACGGGATGATATGTCCCGGCCTCCCAGGAGAGTTACCTATGAACTACGCGAACATAAAGTATTTCGACATTGCTGATGGGGAAGGCGTTCGTACTTCTCTGTTTGTGAGCGGATGCCGTCGTGGGTGCAAGAACTGCTTTAACTCTGTCGCGTGGGACTTTGCTGCGGGCGAGCCCTTTGATCGCGCCGTCGAGGATAAGATTATCGAGAGTCTCGACCATCCCTTTATCGATGGCCTGACGATTCTGGGCGGCGAGCCTATGGAGCCCGAGAATCAGGCGGGGCTTGTTGACTTTATCGAACGCGTGCGTGCGGCCTATCCTGCGGGGTCAGGAAAGACCATTTGGTGCTTTACTGGCGATGTACTCGAGGAGCTTATGCCGGGCGGTCGTCATCATACCGAGGTGACGGACCGCATCCTTGCCTGCCTCGACATGTTGGTGGACGGCCCGTTTGTTCAGGACCTGTACGATATCACGCTGCGCTTTAGGGGCTCGAGCAACCAGCGCGTGATCGATATGAACGCTACGCGCGCCCGTGCTGAGCGCGAGGGTGTTGCGCTTTGTGATGCGGTTGAACTTTGGCGGGACGATCCGGTCTACTCGACCCATACTATGTAGCTTGTGGTCGATGCCGGAGGGCGTGGTACCATTGCGCGAACGTGAAATCGGAAAAGTGAGGCCCAGATGGTCGATCAGGAAAAAGTCGAGGCCGCCATTAAGCTGTTGCTTGAGGGCATAGGCGAGGACCCAACTCGTGAGGGCCTGCTGGAGACCCCGGCGCGCGTTGCCCGTATGTATGGCGAGATTGCCGGCGGTATGGACCAGAGTGCCGAGGAGCATCTGTCCAAAACCTTTGCCGTCGCTTCGAACGATTTGGTTATCGAGCGCGACATCACGTTCTACTCGCTGTGCGAACATCATCTGCTGCCGTTTTATGGTAAGGCCGCCATTGGTTATATCCCTAACGGTCGGGTGGCTGGGCTTTCCAAGCTCGCCCGCACGGTTGAGGTTTATGCCCGTCGTCTGCAGCTGCAGGAGCAGCTGTGTGCGCAGGTTGCCGACGCTCTCATGGAATATCTTGCTCCCCAGGGAGCGATTGTGCTCATGGAGGCCGAGCATATGTGCATGACCATGCGCGGCGTGCAAAAGCCCGGCACCAAGACCGTGACGCTCGCTCGCCGCGGCGTCTTTGAGACTGATCCCGCGCTCGAGGAGCGATTCTTTAGGATGCTGGACCGCTAACCATGAGAGCCGTTAACGACTTTGCATCGAAGACCGATGAGGGAACGCCGCGTCGCGGTTTTATGGCTTCGGGCCTGGCGCCTTTTGGCGTCATGCCTCGTATCGATTACATCTGTTCCAACGGGCTGTTCCGGCGGCACCTGGGCAACATTGCACAGTTGGAATCGGGGCGCATTTTCTGCCGCCACGGTATTGACCATCTGCTCGATGTCGCTCGCATTATGTGGATCAAGAATCTCGAGGAACAGCTCGAATTTGACCGCGAGGTTATCTACGCCACGGCACTTCTTCACGATATCGGCAAAGATGAACAGTATGAATCGGGTATATCCCATGATGTTGCAAGCGAACGCGTCGCTGATGCGATTCTCGGCGGCATGCCCGATGACGTGGCGTTTGAGCCGGCCGATGCCGCAGCCATTAAGACGGCCATTTTGGGCCATCGAAAGCTGCGCGTGAACAGCCAACCGCTTGAGCGTCTGCTCTATGCGGCCGACAAAGCGTCGCGCGCCTGCTTTGCATGCCCCGCGCGCAATGCTTGCAACTGGAGCGATGATAAAAAGAACCTGTCGATTCGCGTGTAGTTAGTTTGCGCGGTCGGGGTTCTAAACGAAGGAGACGATCGCGATGAGTAACAAGAAGCTGCCCGAGAACGCAACCAAGACTGAAGGCGCCGAGCTCGCCCGCCGTGGAAGGGGCGAAATATCCACCGCAACGGCGGTGCCCCACGTGAGCTATGACGACCTGCGCCATGCCGACCGTATTGTCATTGACGGCCTTGAGGTTTTTGCCAACCATGGCGTGTATCCCGAAGAGAATGCGCTGGGCCAGAAGTTCATCGTTTCTCTAGTGCTCTATGCCGACCTGCGCGCGGCGGGGGAGCACGATAACCTAGACGCCTCGATTGACTATGGCTCGGTGTGCCACGATGTCGATGGCTATCTGCGCGAGCATACGTTTAAACTCATCGAGGCTGCAGCCGAGGGTGTGGCCCAGATGCTGCTACGTCGTTACCCCCTGCTGCTTGGTGTGCGCATCAAGCTCGATAAGCCGTGGGCTCCTGTTGGCCTGCCCCTGGCAAGCTGCGGCGTCGAGATCGAGCGCGTGCGCTAACCGGTTCTAATACGACTCTATGGGTGGCTGCTTGAGCCGCTGAGACAGTGCTCTATTGTTGGGGCAGTATGTGTTGAGCAGGGCGTGAAACCGTTGATTGTGGCTTGGCTCGAGCAAGTGGACGAGCTCGTGGGCGACAACCATGTCGAGACATTCGACGGGGTAGGCGGCGAGCTCGCGCGCGATGCGAATGGCGCCGGTTTTGGGCGTGCAGGAACCCCAACGCGTTTTCATACTGCGCACGGAGACGCGGGCCACGGTGACGCCCATTGCGATTTCGTACGCGTGCACGATGTCGCGTAGCGCTGCGGTGACCTCGGATGCATAGAGTTGGTCGATGCGGGTCTGGAGTTCTTTGGGCGTTAGGCCGTCAAGGGCTGTGCGCTGCTTTGCCTGCGCGCGCCCACTTGGCTCGTCGGTACCCATAAAACTTGCGAAAGTGGCCTGCTTGGGCCGCGGTGCGGGTGATGCAAAGTTGTGATCGAGTGCGTCCTGTACCGTGATGGGCTTGCCCCAAAGTGCAATGATGGACGAGGGGCTGAGCGGCTCTCGCGCCGTCGCCTGACGTTGTTCGCGCTGGGCAAGTCGGCTGATAATCCAGGCACTGTTGCGCTTCACAAACGTTTCGATACGCTCGCGGCTGGCGCCGATCGGTGCGCTGGCGTGGACC
Organism: Coriobacteriaceae bacterium; assembly: GCA_902363875.1. Classification (GTDB taxonomy): domain Bacteria; phylum Actinomycetota; class Coriobacteriia; order Coriobacteriales; family Coriobacteriaceae; genus Collinsella. Next base: position 12,495 of record CABJBO010000007.1, read on the forward strand.
TCGCCGCTCGATGTGACGCGTAGGTTGAAGTTCTTGACGCGCTTTTTGGTAACGACGACGGGGATGGGCGTCCCATCCGGTCGGGATATGGAAATCGTAAATTGCTGCGTCAAAAGCGGTCCTTTGGATTGGGGACGGGCCGGCATGTCGACCGTTCGGCATGCCGGCCTGCTCAAGGGATGCGAAATTAATAACGCTCAAAGAAGGCGAGCGCGTTGTCGCTGCAGAGCTTCTGCATCACGGTCTTGCCGAAGTGCTTGGAGAGCATGTTCTGGAACTCGGGCATCTTGCTGGCATCGGAGAGGAAGGCGGGCACAGTTGCGCCGTCCCAGTCGCCGCCGAGCGCGATGACGTCCTCGCCGCCCAGGTCGAGCCAGTGCTCGATATGTGCCGCTAGCTGGTCGAAGGTGACGTCTGCGGCGGTTTTGTCGGTTGCGTCGTTGGAAAGGAACTCGCTGCAGTAGTTGAGGCCGACGATGCCGCCCATGTCGCGAATGGTGCGGAACTGGTCATCGGTAAGGTTGCGCTTGACGCCGCAGACTGCGCGGGAGTTGGAGTGGCTGGCGACGAAGGGGCGCGTGGCGTGGGCGACAACCTCGTCAAAGCACTCATCGTTGAGGTGGGAGACGTCGAGCACCATGCCGGCGTGCTCCATCTGCGTGAGCGCCTCGATGCCGGCGGCGGTGAGGCCGGCGTGGGTGTCGTGGCCGCTCGCGAGCGGCCCCTGCGCGTTCCAGCTGAGTGATGACATGAGTACGCCCAAGCTCTTGAGCACCTCGATCAGCGCGGGGTCCTCGGCAAAGAACGTGGCGTTTTCGATGGTATGGATGCAGGCGACCTTGCCGTCTTTGAGCGCAGGGCGAATGTCAGCGGCGCTGCGTACGTTGACCATGCTGTCGTGGTTGAGCATTGCCTGGCCGCTCATGTGCGCCATGATCTGCGCCTGGAAGCGCGCGGCGTGAGCGGTGGGAATCTCGTCGGGGACAAACGTGGCGAAGCATTGTGCCCACGGCGTGTTGCCGATCTTTGCGAGCGAGATGGCGCAGGCGTTGCCCTCGATGAGGTCGAAATCTTGCGGATGGGTTTCGTCGCCGGGGAAATAACCGTCGGTGCCGGCGGTAAAGCGCAGGTCGAGATCGAGCGTGGCCCAGCCGATGCGGTCGGCGGTGTCGCAATGTAGGTCAAATACGGGATATGCCATAGTTCCTCCGGTTGCACCGTTTCTTTGCAAACTGTCTTTGAATTGTATGACTAGGGTATAGTTAGCGCCATATGTTCACGGCGGTCCGCGTTGTGCGCCGCCCCTATCACGGAGGTTTCCATGTCCAACCAGGGCAAGAAGGTCAAGACCCATTATCGCGGCACGCTCGATGACGGCACGCAGTTCGATAGCTCCTACGATCGCGGCGAGCCGCTGGAGTTCACCTGTGGCGCCGGTCAGATGATCAAGGGCTTCGACGCCGCTGTTGTCGACATGCAGGTGGGCGAGAAGAAGACCGTGCACATTCCTGCTGCCGATGCCTACGGCGAGCACAATCCCGAGATGGTTCTGACCTTCCCGGCCGAGCAGGTTCCCAATATCGAGCAGATCGAGAAGGGCATGAAGCTCTTCCTGTCCACGCCGAGCGGCATGCCCGTCCCCGCCGTGGTCATCGACGTGACGCCCGAGGCCGTGACGCTCGACGCCAATCACGAGCTCGCCGGCAAGGATCTCAACTTTGATATCGAGCTCGTCGAGGTCGAGGACTAGGCCATGCCTGCGAATCTGGTTTCGACAGCGTGCCTCGGAAATCTCAACGACCCGTCCTATGAACTCCTGCTTCGCCGGAAGTTGGGCGGCGTCTTTGAAGTTGACGAGCTACTGCTCGATTGGGACCAGGCCGATGTATGTGCGTTTGTGGGCGTGACGGAGCTGGGGCGCACGATCGATGTTCGGCTGGATACTGCCGACGGCGGTCGTCTTGCCGATGGCGACGTGCTCGCCATCGACCGTTCGGGCATGGTGCCCGTGGCGGTTGTCGTGCGCCTGCGCAGCGCCGAGGTTTATTTGGTCGAAGTCGACCGCATGGATCCGATTGCGCTCGCGCATGCGTGTTGGGAGATCGGCAACATGCATGCGCCGCTCTTTCGGGGCGACTCGGACGAGCATACCGTGCGCATGTATACGCCGGTGCAGCCTGTTTTGGGCCGCATGCTCCGGGGTGTCGAGGGAGCTCGAATCTCGATCGTTTCGCGCGAGCTCGATGCGGGCCGACGCTTTGCGTCGAGTGCGGCCGATGTTGTCGTGAGCATGGCTCCCGACTTTACCATCGTAAAAAAGACGCGCGGCTAAGCGCGCGTATGCGCAAGACGGGCTTTGAGGGGCGACCGATCAAGGCCCGTCTTGCTGTTGATGAGATGCTTTGGGGGAAGCATATGGGTCTTGAGGGAATCAAGCTGATTGCATGCGATTTGGATGGCACGTTGCTGCATCCGGGGGAGCGCGAGCCGCGTCCCGAGGCCTTTGAGCTTATCGATGAGCTGCATCGTCGCGGTATCGTGTTTATGCCGGCGAGTGGCCGTCAATATGCGAGTCTGCGCTACCTGTTTGCCCCGGTGGCCGATGAGCTCGCCTATGTATGCGAAAACGGAGCCCTGGTGATGAGCGAGGGACGTGCCGTGGTCAAGCGTTCTATGGAACGTGGCCTGGCCATGGATATCGCGAATGCCGTGGTTGCGTACCCCGTGCCGACGTGACCCTGTCGTGTGAGGGGCACCTCTATACCATGAGCGGCAACGATGCGTTTGTTGACCACCTGCGCTATGAGGTCCATTGTGATGTGGCGGTAGTCGACCGTCCCGAGGACATCGACGAGGACGTCATTAAGATTGCCTTCCAGACACCCGAGGCGGAGCAGCCGGCGGCGCTGGAGTATTTCGAGCGCCTCTTTAGCGACCGTGTTGACGTTATGACGTCGGGAACCGAATGGACGGACTTTATCGGTTTCGGTTCGGGCAAGGGCTCCGCGCTTGCCGATTACGGTCGTGCCCTGGGGGTTTCGCCCGATGAGATGATGGCGTTTGGGGACAATGAGAACGATCGCGACATGCTCAACGTCGTGGGCCATCCCTATTTGATGGAGAGCTGCAACCCCACCATGCGCGGCATCAACGACCGCGTCCGCTACGTGCGCACGGTCGAAGAGGAACTGCATCGCCTACTCGCCGAGTAGATATATGCGGCATGCCTAGAAATCTACTTTTTGCTGCAGAGTGCAGAAAGGTGGATTTTAAGGCATGTCCCAAACATCTACCGGCAGTCGGGACAGAGGCCCTCAAAGATGGTGTAGTGCGACGTGACGCGCCAGCCGATTTGCTCGGACGCCTTGGCGTCGAGCTGGGCATCGAAGGGGAGCGGTACGTCGATGACGCGGCTGCACGAGGTGCAGATGATATGTGCGTGCGGCTCGATGGTGCGATCGAAGCGGCTGCCGCCCGGCGTCTTAATAGAGAGAATCTCCCCTGCGTCGGCTAAGAGATTGAGGTTGCGGTAGACCGTGCCGCGGCTGATCTTGTCATCCTGTTCGCGTACGGCGTTGTAGATTTCGTCGGCGGTGGGATGGTTATAGCTTTGGCGCACAGCGTCAAGAACCAGCTTTCGCTGCTTGGTATTCCTTCTCTGCACCGCCATGCGCCTCGCCTCTTTTCTATCAACGGTCGTAGGTAAATGATACCGTATTTAGCACACAATACTAATAACGAGGAATGAAACCGTCTTCATTGGCAAGTGGGGCTCGGGTCTGGGCGTCTACGAGGCGAAAACGCGTTCCCATGCGCTCATAGGAGGCATGAAGCGCCTCGAGATGAGACAGGATGTTTGCCGGAGCTCCCTGTATCTCCATCTCGACTGACCCGTCTTCCATGTTACTCACCCAGCCGGTGAGTGCGCGTGCCTGTGCGAGGTTGGTGTTGGTAAAGCGGAAACCGACGCCCTGGACCTGCCCCTCCCACCGCAGGAAATAGCGCAGGGGAGTGTCTTGAGTGGCCTCGTCGCTTGCGAGCACAGTAAGCCTGCGACGCAGCTCGAGCTCGACGTTTGATGGTTTTTGAGGCTCTCGACTGCCGCCGGTGACGCTGGAGAAGAACGTATCGAGGAAGCCCATCGCTAGGCCAGCTTGTCTGCGTCGGCCGGGAAGGTAATGCCGGCCTGCTGGCGCACGGCATCCATGATGCGCAGCGAGACGAGCGTGACATCGCGGTAGTGGCCAAGCTCGTGGCGTCCCGCCGGGGTCTCCCAAATCTCTTCCTTAACGTTATCGATGCCGCCGATGGCGGTGATAAAGTCTGCGAGTTCGTATTCCATCGTGTTGCTCGATTTGGGCAGGTCGAGCACGCGGCCGTTGTCGCCTTGCTCGCGCGGCGCCTCGGTTGCCGATCCGCGTACGACGTCGCCGCGATAGTCGATGCGGACGTTGCGGGGCGTGGACAGATGGTCGATCTGGATAGTGCCACGCTCGCCTTCGATCTGCGAGGGCAGCAGGTCGTTGGTGATCTTTGAATGCGCAAGTTCGACGGAGATGCGGCCTCCGCCATAGCTGACGAGAATGGAGCCGCAACCGTCGATGGGGCCATGGGTGAGCTCTTGCGTTGAGGGATCGAGCAGCGTGGTCATGCTGGTGAGACCGGAGGGCATGCCGAAGATCTCGACCATGGGCTCGATGGTGTAGACGCCAATGTCCATGAGGGAACCCGATGCCATATTGCAGTCGAAGATATTGGTGGCGCGTCCCGCGAGAATCTCGTTGTAGCGCGAGGAATACTTGCCAAAGCGCAATGAGGCGCGGCGGATGGGGGCGATCTCGCCCAGGGCGTCCTCGATGGCGTGGAAGGCGGGATCGTGGAGGGGACGCATGGCCTCGAGGGCCACGACACCTGCTGCCTCGGCAGCGCGGAAGACTTCCAGTGCCTGCGCTTCGGTGGCGCAGAAGGGTTTCTCGACGATGACGTGCTTGCCACCGGCGATGCAGGCAAGGGCCTGCTCGTAGTGGAGCGCATTGGGGCTGCCGATGTAGACGGCGTCGACGTCGTCGGTGGACGCAAGCTCGTCAAGTGCGGTGAAGTTACGCTCGCCGCCGTGTTCGGTGGTAAAGGCGGCGCCGCGCTCGGCATCGCGCGAGAGCGTGCCCACAAACGCGGCTTGGTCGTTGGCGTTGACGACCTGGATAAAGTCGTCGGTGATCATGGATGTGCCGATGGTCGCTATACGCAGCATGTATCCCCCTCGTGCCGTTCGGTTTACAGGATGAGTGTAGCGCGAGGGGGCAGGAAATAGCGTGCGAAAACGCCGTTACAGGTCGCTCTCGTTAAAGCCGGTATCGATATCGAGGTTGCTGCCGTCGGCCGCCGTGGTGGCGAGCTCGTCGCAGCGCTCGTTGAGCTCGTGGCCGGCGTGGCCCTTAACCCAGATGAACTCCACTTTGTGCTTGCTCTTTGCGGCAAGCAGGCGCTCCCACAGGTCGCGGTTCTTGACGGGCTGCTTGTTGGCAGTTTTCCACGCGCGCTTTTTCCAGCCGTCGATCCAGTGCTTGTTAAAGGCGTTGACGACGTACTGCGAATCGGAATGGACCTCGACCTCGCAGGGGCGGTTGAGTGCCTCGAGCGCCACGATAACGGCCATGAGCTCCATGCGGTTGTTGGTGGTCTTGGCGTAGCCGCGTGAAAGCTCGGAGGTGAAGGTCTTGCCGGCGGGGTTGGTGTATTTGAGCACGGCGCCGTAGCCGCCGCGTCCCGGATTTGATCGGGCCGAGCCGTCGGTATAGATGATGACCTTCACATGGTTCCTTTCGTTGGGTACGTTTCGTGTGAGTGACCATTGTAGCGCCATGCCCGCCGGGGGCTAGCAATCTACGATTTCTACCCCGTCTTCCGACAGTTAGTTGGCATGGATGATGCGGTTGAGCTCGTCGAGGTATTGCTGCAAGAGGAGAGAGGGCTTGCGCTCGTCGTGCATGATGTAGCCAACGTGCATCGTTGGGGCGTCTGCTAGCGGGATCGATGCCATGCCCCATTGCATTTCATTGGAGAGGACACCGGTCGACAGGGTGTAACCGTTCGACGTGATAAGTAAGTTAGTAAGTGTTCCGCGGTCCGAGATTCGTATGTTGCGGTCGCAAGGGATATAGCTAAAAGGTTCCTCGGCGTAATAGAAGGAGTTTGAGGTTCCCTGCTCAAAGCTGTAGCGCGTATAGGGCGTGAGGTCGGCAAGGGACAGCTGCGGGCGGCGTGCGAGCGGGTGGCGCTCGCTAACGAAGACGTGGACCGTCGCGTCGAATAGGGGATGGAAGCTTGCGCGGGCATCGGCGAAGGCCTTCTGCAGAACGCGGGCGTTAAAGTCATCCAGATACAGAATGCCGATATCGCTGCGAAACGCACGGACGTCATCGATGATCTGCGATGTGGTGGTCTCGCGCATGATGAACTCGAACTTGCTGTCGCGGCAGCGCTCGACCACGTTGACAAAGGCCTCGACCGAAAAGGCGTAGTGCTGGGCGGAAATGGCGAGGCGGGCTTGCGGGGTGCCGCCGTCCTCGTAGCGCGCCTCGAGCATGTCGGCCTGCTCTACGACCTGGCGCGCATAGCCCAAAAGCTCGGTGCCGTCGTTGGTGAGCGTGACGCCGCGGCTGGAGCGCGTAAAGATCTCCAGATGGAGCTCTTGTTCTAGGCTTTTGACGGCGTTTGAGATGTTGGACTGAGCGGTATAGAGGCGCTGAGCTGCGGCGTTGATTGAGCCGGACTCTGCCACGGCGATCAGAAAGCGAAGCTGCTGAAGGGTCATCGGTGCCCGTCCTTTCGATAGTTATCTATAAAACAGATAACAAGTTAGCGCTTATAAGTGATTGACCGAGGGAGACAATGCTCGTACTATTCAAAACACACAAAGGCGGTAGGTTATTAAGCCGACCACGGAATCGGGGCGCGAAAGGAGGCCCGCATATGAATTGCTTACCAAGACGAATGCCGGGCTCCTGTTTGCGCCCGTCGGCGTGATCAGGAGACAGCGACTTACTTCTCTCTTTTTACTTACTTTCGTTCGATCAAGGAGATCATCATGAGCCGGTTCATCAACAACCCCGAGCACACCTTTGGTTTCGATACCCTGCAGCTGCACGTTGGCCAGGAGAGCGCCGATCCCGCATCCGACTCCCGTGCCGTGCCTATCTACCAGACCACGAGCTATGTGTTCCGCAACTCCCAGCACGCCGCCGACCGCTTTGGTCTTGCCGACGCCGGTAACATCTACGGCCGTCTGACCAACTCCACCCAGGGCGTCTTTGAGGACCGTATCGCCGCGCTCGAGGGTGGCGTGGCCGGTCTTGCCGTCGCCTCCGGTGCCGCTGCCATCACCTATACCCTGCAGGCTCTTGCCCAGGCTGGTGACCACGTGGTGGCTCAGAAGACCATCTACGGTGGCTCCTACAACCTGCTCGAGCATACGCTCTCCCAGTTTGGCGTCGAGACCACGTTTGTCGATGCCCATAACCTGGAAGAGGTTGAGGGTGCCATCAAGGACGGCACCACGGTCATCTATCTCGAGACGCTCGGCAACCCCAACTCCGACATCCCCAACATCGACGCCATCTCCGAGATTGCCAAGAAGCACGGTCTGCCGGTTGTCGTCGACAACACCTTCGGCACCCCGTATCTGTTCCGTCCGCTGGAGCACGGCGCCAACATCGTCGTCCACTCCGCAACTAAGTTCATCGGCGGCCACGGTACCTCGCTGGGCGGTGTGATCGTCGACGGCGGTAACTTCGATTGGAAGGCGAGTGGCAAGTACGCCCAGATCGCTGAGCCCAACCCCTCCTACCATGGTGTTTCGTTTGCCGAGGCTGCCGGTCCCATCGCCTTCGCAACCTATGTCCGCGCTATCCTGCTGCGTGACGAGGGCGCCTGCATCAGCCCGTTCAACGCCTGGGTCCTGCTCCAGGGCACTGAGACTCTGTCGCTGCGCGTCGACCGTCATGTCGAGAACACCAAGAAGGTCGTTGAGTTCCTGGCTGGCGACAGCCACGTCGCCAAGGTGAATCACCCGAGCCTGCCTGAGCACCCCGATCACGAGCTCTATCAGAAGTACTTCCCCCGTGGCGGTGCTTCGATCTTTACCTTTGAGATTAAGGGTGGCCAGGAGGCTGCATGGAAGTTCATCGATCATCTGCAGGTGTTCTCGCTGCTCGCCAACGTGGCCGACGTCAAGTCGCTCGTCGTGCACCCGGCTACCACCACGCACTCCCAGCTCTCTGCCGAGGAGCTCGCCGAGCAGAACATCACGCCCTCCACGATCCGTCTTTCCATCGGTACCGAGAACGCCGAGGATATCATTTGGGATCTGAAGCAGGCCTTTGCCGCGCTGGACGAGTAAGGCGACTTGTGCAAGGACCCCTTGCGACTCGATAGGTATAACTGCATAAAATGCCTGCTCAAGGCGCCTGTGCGAACAATGGTTGCACAGGCGTCGTTTTTGCATAGAGAGGGTGCAAAAACAGGGTTTTTGACACGCTTTATGCAATCGAGATGTGGAAAACTCCTGTTGAGAGGATGTGAGTTTTACGCAATTGACGTGCGCCTTTTGAGTAAAACCGCAGGTCGCGATTTGCTCGGGGTACTATGCAGCGCGATTAAATCACACGCAGCTCAAACGCAGCAAAAACGCACTACGGAGGTTTCCAGCTACATGAGGATCGATTCACGAAAACCGAAAGCCGCCGCCCTTTCCGCCGCTCTGACCGTGGCACTTTTGGCGGGCGCCGGCGCAACTGATGCCCACGCGGCAACACTATCCGATACGGTCGGATCTGCGCCGTCCGAGGCGACGCTGGTGCAGCCCGTCGACTACCGCGGCGACGGTTATGGCTCTATGCAGGAGTGGAACGCCTCGATGGGGGCAAAGCGCGATTCCCTGGAGATGCGCGCTCAGATCATTATGAATATGTATGGCGACTATGCTACCGATGACGAGCGCGCTGTGTTGCAGGGTTGCATCGACGGTGCGGGTAGCCTGTTGACGATGGGGGAGGTCGACGCTAAGTCGACCGAGCTCGACGAGCTTCGCTCTACGCTTGAGGATGCCAAGCGCGAGGCGCTCGAGGCTGCCGCAGCCGAAGCCGAGGCCGCCGAGGCCGTTCAGGCTTCATATTGCAACGCCGGCTCCGGCTCGTCTTACGCGTCTGCTGCGTATTACGCGAACGGCTCGGGTCTGACGCGCTTGAGCGGCGTCAATAACTATAACGGCCGCCGCGAGACTTATTACAGCAGCAACGTGTTGTATCACCACCGCACGGGCGAGTGGACGCAGGATTCCGAGGGCTTTTGGCGCGATTCCGATGGTTACTACGTCGTTGCCGCGGGCGATAAGGCCCAAGGCTCTACGTTTACCGGTTCCAAGGGCGAGTGCAAGGTCTATGACTCCGGCTGCGCTGCCGGAACCACCGACTACTACACTGGCTGGTAATCTGCCATAAGCCAATAGGACATGACGGGCGGGCGTCTTTACCGAGCCTTTGGGCAACGTAAGGGCGTTCGTTTTTTGTGCGTGTTTGAGTTAACAGAGCGCTTACCGTGGCGGTACGCCGCGCATATGGGCGCGGGGCACACTAGTTCATGAGAAATAAGGTCTTTCTCTTGGAGGATGTGGTCTTGTGAACGCTCGAGATATCGCCGTCGCCGCCGTCGCATTGGTGCTTGGTTGTCTTGGTCCTACGACCGCGCTCGTCGCGGGCATGCAGGGTTCTTGTGGGGCTGCTCCAATCGTGGTCGGTGCGCTGATCGTAGCCGCACTGCTGGGAAGCGCGGGTGTAGTCCTTTGTCGCGACGATGAGGGCCAGGCCTCGGAGTCGCAGCTCTAACCGTCGGGACATCGACTACTGGTTATAGATGAAGATGAAAGCCGCCGTAAGGGGAGTGCCCTTGCGGCGGCTTTGCTGTTGAGTCTGTTGACGTGGTGAGTCGGGCGCTACCAGCTTGCCTCGATATCGCGAATGCGCTGATAGAGCCATTCGTTCTGCGGCGCCTGGATATCGTGCTTGGCCGCCAGACGGCAGATGGTGCCGGCGAACTCCTCGACCTCGGTTTTGCGCCGCGCGACGCGGTCTTGCGCCATCGAGGGCATGCCGGCGGGATCGATTCCTTCGATGAGGTGCACCATCTGCGTCAGGTCTGCCTCGGTCAGCTCAACGCCCTCGGCGTTGGCGACCGCAAGCGTTTCGCGCATGGCGGAAACAAGGCAGCGACGCTGCTCGGAGCCCGGCTCCGTGGCACTTCCGTACGTGCCGCCGTAGGCCATGCAGGTCTGGTTGATGCCGTCGTTGAGCATGAGTTTGGCCCACATGCGGTGCGCAATGTCGCTCTCGACGGTATGGGCGATGCCGCAGCGCGTGTAGAGCTCGTCGATTGCGGTGATGGTTGCGGGGTCCGTACCGGCCGCCGCGCCAAAGCGGATTTCGCCCGTGTTGGTAAAGGTGAGCTCTCCGTTGAGGAACACGGCGTCCATACCCTGGCAAATACCAAGAACGGTATGCTCCCAGCCAAAGCGCTCGGCAATCTTTTGCTCGCTCGTGATGCCGTTGCACAGCGAGGCGATGAGCGTATTGGGTCCCACGACGCGCTCCATAGTCTTGAGTGCTTGGTCGAGACCGGTGGTCTTGACCGTCAGGATGACCAGATCGGCGGGCGTTGCCTTGCTGGCGCGGACGGACTTGAGCGCACAGGGCTTGCCGTTGACGGTGAGCGCATCGTTTGCGTGACGCTCAAAACGGGCGTCATCCATAACGTATTCGACGGCGTCATTGCCGAGGGCCTTGGCAATCATGCTGCCGTAGAGCAGGCCGACGCCGCCCTTGCCGATAAAGGCGATCTTGTTGATCTGCATGCGAATCATCTCCCCATATAAAAGGCGCCCGCGTAAGGGGCGCCTGATGGATTGTATGCTGCCGGACCATGCTGCGTGCACCGGATGGCCGTATTTGTTTGTTGCTCCTTTCATCGGGCTTTTTGCTGATGTTAAAGCGGTGCCGTGACAGCTCGATTTCTGCTGCGTTACGATACGTTCTCGATTGCGATTCCACGATGTTTCGGCCGCGTGACCATTGTGTTTCGTCTTGCCGGGGCGCTGATGGCGAAAGGAGGGGCCGTGCAATACCGCGTTGACCCCAAAAGTGGTAACCGAATATCTGCTCTGGGTCTGGGCTGCATGAGATTTCCCGGTGCGCCGGGACACCCCGATGCGAAGACGGCCGATGCCATCATTTCCCGTGCGGTGGAACAGGGGATTAATTATCTGGATACTGCGTATCTTTATCCCGGTAACGAGGTGTGCGTGGGCGCCTCACTTGAGCGCTTGGGGCTGCGTGACCGGGTGTTGCTGGCGACTAAGTTGTCGCACGCTTCGTGCAAATGTGCGGAGGATTTCGACCGCTTTTTTGACGAGCAGCTGCACCGTTTGCGGACCGACCATATCGACTACTACCTTATGCACAACATCACCTCGCCCGCCCAGTGGGAGCGCGTGTTGGCGTTGGGCATCGAGGACTGGATTGCGCACCAAAAGGCTGCGGGGCGTATTCGCCAGATAGGTTTTTCGTACCACGGCAGTGCGGCGGACTTCCTCACGATGCTTGACGCGTATGACTGGGATTTTTGCCAGATCCAGTACAACTACGCTGGAGAGCGCTACCAAGCGGGAACGGCGGGACTCATGGCGGCTGCGGAGCGCGGGCTCGCGGTGTTTGTGATGGAGCCGCTGCTGGGTGGGCGTTTAGCGGGCAAGCTGCCGCCGCGGGCCCGCGCTGTGCTCGATGGCGCCCCTGACCCGCATTTGCGCACTCCTGCCGCCTGGGGCCTTTCGTGGGTGTGGAACCATCCTCAAGTCACGATGCTGCTTTCGGGCATGACCGATACCGCGCAGGTGGACGAGAACGCGGCATTGGCGGATCGCGCACTGCCGAATTCGATGACGACAGAGCAGCTCGATACCATCGCGCGTGTGCTGGGAGAGTTTGAGAAATCGAATCGCGTGCCCTGTACGGGCTGCGGCTACTGCATGCCGTGTCCCAAAGGCATCAATATCCCTGGGTGTTTCGCCGCCTACAACGCAAGCTATGCGCACAGCTGGTTTACGGGCCTGTCGCAGTATTTTACGGCGAGCGCGGTGCGGACGAGTGAGCCCAAGTTGGTGAGCAATTGCGTCAAATGCGGCAAATGCGCACGTCACTGCCCGCAGCACATCGATATTCCTGAGCGTCTCGACGATGTGCGCCGACGTTTCCAGCCTGGCCCCGTAACGGCCGCGCTTAAAGCCTTTTGCAAAACGCGTTCCTGATGCCCCTTTTATAAGTTGCGGTGGAATAGTTCCTGTTTGCGGCAGAATAGGGCATCGACAGGAACTATTTCACCGCAACTGATGAGGGGGAGCTGGAGATGCTGACGATTGGGTGTCATCTTTCGACGACGAAGGGCTATCGGGCGATGGGGGAGACGGCGCTATCCATTGGCGCCAACACCTTTGCATTCTTCACGCGCAACCCGCGCGGCGGCAAGGCGAAAGATCTTGACATGGATGACGTGGCGGCCCTGCGCGAGCTTATGGAGAAAAACGACTTTGGCCCGCTTGTGGCTCATGCCCCCTATACCTACAACCCCTGTTCTGCCAAAGAGCGGGCACGCGAGTTTGCCTTGGAGGCAATGGCCGAGGACTTGCAGCGTCTGGAAGCGCTGCCCGGCAACTACTACAACTTCCACCCCGGCGCGCATGTGGGGCAGGGGACTGATGCCGGCATTCAGATGATCGTCGACACCTTGTGTCAGGTGATGTTTGAGGGGCAGCAGACGACGGTGCTGCTCGAGACCATGGCGGGAAAGGGTACCGAGGTGGGCCGTAGCTTTGAAGAGCTGGCGCGCATTATCGAGGGTGCTGCCGCCAGGCGTCCAGAGCTATCGGACAAGCTGGGCGTGTGTCTGGACACCTGCCATGTGAGCGATGCCGGCTACGACATCATCCATGATCTGGACGGCGTACTCGACGAGTTCGACCGCGTGGTGGGTATCGACCGCTTGCGTGCCGTACACATCAACGATTCGAAGAACCCCAGTGGTGCCCATAAAGATCGTCACGAGTGCATCGGCAAGGGCTACCTTGGCAGCGAGGAGTTTGGCGGCGGTATGCAGGTTATGCAGAATATTGTATCGAATGGCCGCTTGCGCGCATTGCCATTCATTTTGGAGACACCGAACGAACTTGCAGGTTATGCGGCTGAAATCAAACTGTTAAGGTCATTGCAGCAGTAATGACTGTCATAAAGTGGAGTGTTCCATTCACGTTATGGGTTTGTTTCAATCAGTTTTCTAATTGCGGATTCTTCCAAACGGGCGCATAATATCCAACAGTTTTTGCAGACCTCTGAATCAAACGGGGTCACCGGAAGGAGACTGATTATGAAGCTGAAGAAGCTTGGCGCATTTGCCGCCACGGGCGCCATGGCACTCGCCCTCGCACTGACGGGCTGCGGCTCGTCCAACGCCACCTCTGGTTCTGATGCCGGTTCCAGCAGCTCTGACGACGCTAAGGTCGAGAAGGTCGACGGCTCCAAGGAGTACGCGCTCGTCAAGGACGGTACGCTGACCGTCGGCACCTCTGCCGAGTACGCTCCGTTTGAGTACAAGGATGACAACGGCGATTATCAGGGCTTTGACCTTGAGCTTATCAAGGCTATCGGCGACAAGCTGGGCCTGGATGTCGAGTACGTCAACAATGACTTTGACACGCTGGTTCCGGGTGTCGCTTCGGGCGCCAAGTATGACGTTTCCATCGCGGCTATCACCGACACGCCCGAGCGTGAGAAGGAAGTCACTTTCTCCGATTCCTACTACATGGACGATCAGGCTATCGTGACCAAGGTCGATAACACCGACATCACGGCCGACAACTACAGCGAGAAGCTCAACAACGCCGACGCTACCATCATCGTCCAGTCTGGATCGACCGCCGAGGCCTTTGCTCAGGAAAACTTCCCCAAGGCTAAGATCGTTCCCTACAAGGACGCCACCGAGTGCTTCAGCGCCCTGCAGTCCGATAAGGGCGATGCCGTAGTCACCAACCGCTCCGTTGCCAGCCAGCTGACCGCCGAGCAGTTCAACACCTGCCAGACCATCAAGCAGGTCAGCACCGGCGAGGAGTACGCCATCGCCATCAACCAGGGCAACACCAAGCTCAAGGACGACATCAACCAGGCCATCAAGGACCTGACCGACGACGGTACCGTTGACGCCCTCATGGCTAAGTACAACATCAAGTAAATTAATGCTTGATTGCGCGCGGGCCCTTTCCGTTTTGCGGAGAGGGCCTTTGCGCCTCTCTTGACGGAGAGCGTTTCCGTCTCGTTTTGTCGGCAACTTCTACGATAGGAGCCACCTTGTCTCGACTGAACAAAGGGGCCACGGAGCAGCGTTTTTCACTGCCCGCCTTGCTCCAAAAGCTATCCTGCGTCATGGCCGTGGCGCTCGCGCTGGTGTGCGCGGGGGCATATGCGCCCACGACCGCCCAGGCGCTTGAGACCGCAAAGATTACTGCCCGACCCAACACCGGTTCGGGCAGCGCTGTGGTCGGCGGCACCGAGACGCGCATTACCTGGGAAGTTCAGGCCGATGCCGACGAGGAGCTGAGCGGTCTTTCGCTGACGTTTGTCGACGGCACGACGTTTGGTACCGATGACACGCGATTGACGATGCTCTCGGGCGAGGACCTCATGGATCGTACGCCCATGAAGCCCACGTGCAAGGCTGACGGCCAGACGCTCAAGATCGACTTTGGCGAGACGGCGCCTGCCGGAGGCTTTTTCCGTGTCGAGGTTTACGGCGTGACGTTTCCCGTCGAGGGCGGCGATGAGGCCTTCAGCGGCACCTATACGCTCGCCGACGGTTCAACCAAGAAGATTTCTAAGATTCCTTCCGTCGAGATTAAGGGCGTGACGGCATTCGATAACTTCCTGGCCGACCTTAAGGAGCAGCCGTGGGTCGAGGCATGGAATTCCAACATGTTCCTTCGCCTGTTCCTGAACCCGGTCATTTTGGTTCAGAGCCTGCCGATCGTATTCAAAGGCTTCCTCATGTCGCTCTCGATCGTGCTCGTGGCATTTCCGTTGGCCATTCCCTTTGGCTTTGCCTTGTCACTCATGCGCATCTCCAAGTCGCGCATCCTGCGTTGCCTTGCCGGCATCTATGTGAATATCATCCGCGGTACGCCGGCGTTCCTGCAGATCTACATCGCGTTCTTTGGCCTGCCGCTGGCCGGCGTCAAGGTTGACGATTATGTGCTGGGCGTCATCGTCATGGCCATGAACTCGTCCGCCTACCTGTGCGAGATCTTCCGCGCCGGTATTCAGTCGATCCCCAAGGGCCAGAACGAGGCCGCGCGCTCGCTGGGCATGAACGCCTTCCAGACGCTGCTCTACGTTATGATTCCGCAGACGTTCCGCAATGTCCTGCCTACGCTGACCAGTGAGTTCATCCTGCTTTACAAGGATACGTCGCTGCTCGCGGCCGTGGGCGTGGTCGAGATCGTCATGAACGCCCGTACCATCGTGGCCACGACGGGTTCCATTACGCCGTATGTGGTTGCCGCCCTGTTCTACCTGGTCATCACCCTGCCGCTTGCTCGCTTGGTGAGCGGTCTTGAGGCGAGGCTTCTGGGGACGGCCGAAACCAAGAAGAAGCGTCCCGCCAAGAGCGCTGGACAGGTCGTCGCGACGCCCGCCGACCACATCGCCGGTCTGTAAGGAGGTCCTATCATGAGCGAAACCAATAACTCGAACGAGGTCGTCGTCAGCATCAAGAACCTCCAGAAGGCCTTCGGCGATAACGTGGTCCTGCGCGATATCGATCTGGATGTGCACAAGGGCGAGGTCGTCGTAGTCCTGGGTCCTTCGGGCTCGGGCAAGTCGACGATGCTTCGCTGCATCAATCGTCTGGAGCATCCCACGAGCGGCTCGATCGTCGTTGAGGGCGTGGACGTTTGCGCCAAGGGCGTCGACCTTAACAAGGTACGTACGCATCTGGGTATGGTGTTCCAGCAGTTCAATTTGTTCCCGCACCTGTCAGTCAAAAAGAACGTCATGCTCGCACAGCAAAAGGTACTCAAGCGCAGCAAGGAAGAGGCCGAGAAAATCGCTATCGAGGAGCTGACCAAGGTCGGTCTTGCCGAGCGCATCGACTTTATGCCGAGCCAGCTCTCGGGTGGCCAGCAGCAGCGCGTTGCCATCGCCCGCGCCCTGTCGATGAACCCTCACGTCATGCTCTTTGACGAGGCCACGTCGGCGCTCGACCCCGAGCTGGTTCGCGACGTTCTTGGCGTTATGCGCGATCTTGCACGTGACGGTATGACCATGATCGTCGTGACGCATGAGATGGGCTTTGCCCGCGACGTCGCCGACCGCGTCGTCTTTATGGACGGCGGCGTTATCGTGGAAGAGGGTACGCCGAGCGAGGTCTTCGACCACCCCAAGAGCGAGCGCACCAAGGCGTTCTTGGGAAATATCTCGTAGCCGCTTTATATGACTGACATAACAGAAAACGGGAGCCGGATGTGATCCGGCTCCCGTTTTTGTTGGGATGCGAATGTGTTTTGGTGCAGAGCTCGTTATGGGCGGAGCTCATTGCCGCTAGGCGAGCTCGGCTCCAAGGGCGCGGCAGGCCGCCTCGCCCTCATCGTCGGGAGCGTCGTAGCAGATGACGGAATCGACGACGTTGACGCCCGCCTCGTCGGCGTCGGCCTTCCAGTTGTCCATCCACTCGCCCTCGGCCCACGAATAGGAGCCAAAGAGGACGACCTTCTTGTCGCCGAGAACCTCCTTGACCTCGTCCCACATCGGCTGGAACTCATCGTACTCGAGTTCCTCGGAGCCCATGGCGGGGCAGCCGAAGGCGAAGGCGTCGTAGTCGGCGGCCCTGTCGGCAGAGAAGTCGGCGCAGGGGATGACCTCGGTCTCGGCACCCGCGGACGTGGCGCCTTCGGCGACGAGGTTTGCCATGGCCTCGGTATTGCCCGTGCCGCTCCAGTAGACGACTGCGATCTTGCTCATATGTTTTCCTTTCGGTTGTGCGGCGTGCGGCCGCGTTTTGTATGCTCTATCGGGTTGCCTGGACAAGTTGTCCCAGGGTGCAGCCCTGTTGATAGATGTACGTAAGGTATTGCGTGCATGCGCGATAGGAATCGAAGGTCGTGAGCGCCTGCTCAACGTTTGTGTATACCTTCCATGCGCCAAAGACCTTATAGTTTTCGCCGTGCTGGACGATAAACTGATGGACATCTTCGTAGGGATAGCCCAAAAAATAGCCAATTTCGTGGGGGAACTCGCACATGCACCCCGTATCGCAGTGCCTATTTCGCGCGAGTGCGCAGACGCTGCTGTCATAGGCGCTTTCTGCGGCATTGCTGCTTGCCAGCGTGATGCGCGCGGCGAGATGCACCAGGGATGCGGGCAGGTTGTGGACATCGTAACCTTCGGCGGTAAGCGCCGTCGTGGCGCGGGGGTCGGAGAGGTATCGCATGAGGTCCGCAGGGCGGTACACATAGATGAGCGCTCCGCAGGGGCGCCAGACCAAAACGCTCATATGGATCCCGAGTGGCTGGAGTTCGCGGTTGCATTGGGCAATGACCGCGAGCAGGCGAGAGCGTCGCTCTTCGATATGGGCGGCGCCGGGTTTTCCGCCTTGGTTGGCGTAAACGCCGGGATAGGTAAAGAGCGAAGCCGGCTTGATACCTGCGAGCGTAGGGGAGCAGTTGCGCACGACAGCCGTTTGGTATGTTGGGATGTCAATGGTTCGAGTCACGATGCTCCTTTCGGGTCCTCAGTTGTTAGCCTAGGAAAACTTATACACGAAAGTAAGCCAAGGTCAACAAAAAAGTTTGAAGCGGGAAACTAATTGACCGAACCGACACGAGTTTGGAGTAAGATGGGAACACCCCATGGGGGTATAGGTATAAGAGTTTGGAGAAAGGGGATCGCATGGACGACGTGCTCAACCCTGCGAATCTCATCGTGCTGGCCGTCATTGCCGTCGGCATGTTTTTTGGACTGCGTCGCATTGCCGCTTCGACACACGGGAAGAGTTGCTGCAGCGATGGTACGAGCGGCAAGAAGGCCAAAAAGGTTGTTGTGGTGGATACCGATGCGTCACACTATCCCTATAGCGATGAGCTGCTCATCGGCGGCATGAGCTGTGACGGCTGCGCTCAGAACGTAGCCAATGCCCTCAATGCGCTGGATGGCGTGTGGGCAACGGTGACGTATGCGGACCACACGGCACGCGTGCGCTCTAAGCAGCCGGTTGATCGTGGTGTCCTCGAGACGGCCGTGAAAGACGCGGGCTACTACGTCATGACGCTGTAAGCGCCGCCCTGGATGCGCTGCCTTGGCTAGGCTCGTCCGCGCAGTTCGATGTCTTGGATGTCGTCGAAGTCGATGGCGATGTCTCGGAGTTTGAGGAGCTTGAAGGCGGGGAGCGCCTCGTCGAGGATGCCGGTGCGGCTGCGATAGCCGTATGTATCGTAATAGGTGACACGAATCAAGTCGCCACGTTTGAGACCCTCGAGCTTTTTAGAAAGCGCGAGGGCTTTTTCTTCTGTGAGTTCGCATTTGGGCTCAACAGTGATCTCTTGTTTGCGCACAAGCTCGTAGTATCCCGTGAGGGCGGCAAAGGGCATAAACTGCGCGGCACGGCCGGCACGGACGGCGCCGTTAGCGGTGAGCTTGGGGTCGGCGGAGCGACGTCTTCCCTCGGGGTCCGCTAGGCGTTCAAAAGGCGTCGGTGGCCGCATCGGCTGTTGTTGGGACTTAGGCACGATGTCCTCCTACCTGATCGTTGCGTTCGCGTGCGGTGGCGCCGGCGGTGAAGCTTAATCCCTTGATGAGCGCGTTCTTGCCGTACTTGCCCTTCACGGCCAGGACGGCGCGCGCCAGGTCGCGCTCGCGCTCATCGGCCTCGACATCGCTAAATAGATCGATGGTGGCAAACTCCTCCGGCATGAGGTTGCCAAATCCCAGGTTGATGCGCTTGACCGGTCGTTTGGGATCGACAGTCTGCGCCCAGAGCTCATCGAAATAGCCCATGATCTTCTTAAACGAATTGGTGCGCTCGGGCAGCTTTCGCGAGGCGTTTGAGTGTGCAAAGAGTGCAGCATAGCCACCGCGCGGTTTGCCGCCGTGCTCTCCCACAAAGATGCCATCGATTGCCTGCACCTCCCGCACCTCCCGCACCAGGCGGCGCCGTTCGTCATCGCGCTGGACGGGCTTGGGCGCACGGGGCGCGAGCTCGGGGCCGTCGGTCGCTGCGGGCTCGATGTCCGAGGTGCTCGAGCGCAGGTGTCCGCAGCCGTCTATATACTGCGCCGTGCCGCTGGCGTCGAGGCGGCGTATGTCGGCTCGTTCGCTCGCATAACCCACAAAGAGCGAGATGCTGTCGCAGACCACGTGCTTATCGACTAGGTCCAACACGGCGTTGTCGACCATCTCGCGCAAGACGGTGTAGGCCTGCTCATAGGCATAACCCTTCGAGAGCACCTGTCCTGTGGTGGTCGAAGTCGCTTGCGGGCGATAGGCTTGGATATCGGCGATGGTTGTCGGCTCGCGCCCGAAGGCGTGGTCGATAAGATACTCGGCATTGACGCCGAGCTCGTCGTAGAGCAGGTTTTCGTCGAGCGCCGCGACCCCCATCAGGTCGTAGACACCATACTTTTCGAGTCGGGCTGCCACACCGGGGCCGATACCCCAGATATCGGTGATGGGACGATGGGGCCAGATCTCCTTGCGAAAGGTCTCGTCGTCGAGTGTGCCGATGCGACTGGGCACATGCTTGGCGGTGATATCGAGTGCTACCTTGGCCTGGAATAGGTTGGGGCCGATGCCGACCGTCGCCGTGATGCCGGTGCGCGCGAGGACCTCATCGCGCAACATACGGGCGAAGCCTTCCGCATCGGTGTGATAGAGGTCCAGATAGGGTGTCACGTCGATAAAGCACTCGTCAATTGAGTAGACGTGAACGTCTTGCGGACTGACGTATTCCAGGTAGATACCGTAGATCTGCGCCGACACCTCCATGTAGTGCTGCATGCGCGGTACGGCCTTAATGTAGTCGATACCATCGGGTATTTCGAACAGGCGACAGCGGTTGTGAATCCCTAGATCCTTCATAGCCTGCGTGATAGCGAGACAGATAGTCGTGCGTCCGCGCGATTCGTCGGCAACGACCAGGTTGGTGGTGAGCGGATCGAGCCCACGATCGACGCACTCGACACTGGCGTAAAACGTCTTGAGGTCGATGCAGATGTAGGTGTGCTGCTCGTGCGCCATCCGTGCCTCCCATCAAACACATGTTCTTATCGAATACCTGTTCGATAATACCTGCTCGACCGGACGCCGTCAAAATCTGTCCCTATTTGGCAGGTATGGTCGTGCGGCTGCATCGGGTTTTTAACGCAGCCCTAAAGAGCGCGAAACAGCTCGGAAAAGCTTGCTTCGTAGCATGAGACTAACGATTGATGCCACCATAAAGCACGGAAGGGTTGTGGGGATAATGGTTAACTATGGGTTTGGTATGCCGACGCGCTTGGTTGCGGATGGGGACGTGGCTCGCTGGTGCGGGCGATTGGTTGCCCACTATGGCGGCACCAAGACACTGGTCGTGCTGGGAGGCGACAAGCACACGCGTGATGAGCTCGTTTCGGCGGCGCTGGGCTCGCTCGATCGCGCCCTGCTCGAACGCGTGCTCTTTCGTTGCGGCTTGGTCGGGGGCGACGGGGGAGACGATTTGGTCGATGAGGCCGTAGCCCTGGCGACCGATGAGGGCGTGGACTTTGTCCTGGCGATCGGCGATGCCGATACGGCGGGCTTTGCGCGCGAACTCGCTCGTCGCATGGCCGTGCTCGATGCCGGCGAGGACGGCTTTGTTCCCTACGGATGCATCGTCTCCGAGGGAAAAGTGCCCGCCGTTGTGGGCGCCGGCGAGGTTCCCGTTTTCGCCATCATCGCCCCCGAACTGCTGGAGGGTATCGGCTCGCCCTTGCGCGAGCTGCTCGGCAGCGTGTGCGCCGCGGCCTAATATTTACCATAAAGGGATGGGTTTATTTTGGTAGGTAAAGCGTTTGACCTGCCAAAATAAACCTGTCCCTTTTTGGTCGGTTGCCGTTTGGGGGCCGATTGGCAACGCTCGCTGATTATAGTCTTGACCTGCGCTAGAATAGTGGCATCTGAATGTCCGGGCGCATGGAGGCGTGCGCTCGTATGCTGAGGAGGACTCTATGGCAACTGTTGCCGCACCTATCGATGCTACGTCGACTGCCGCTTGGAAGGCGCTCGAGGCTCATCAGGAGAAGCTCGAGGCCGAAGGTATCGACCTCAAGGCCTGGTTCGCCGCCGATGCCGAGCGCGTGAACAAGCTGAGCTTTGACGCCGGTGACCTGCACTTCGATCTGTCCAAGAACCTGGTGACCGATGAGACCGTCAAGCTGCTGTGCGATCTTGCCCGCGAGGTGAAGCTCGAGGAGCGCCGCGACGCCATGTTCTCCGGCGAGCACATCAACACCACCGAGGACCGCGCCGTCCTGCACACCGCGCTGCGCCGTCCGGCGAGCGAGAAAGGCCAGCTCATCGTTGACGGCCAGGACGTCGTCGCCGACGTGCACGAGGTCCTCGATCGCATGTATGCTTTCGCCGAGCGCGTGCGCTCCGGTGAGTGGAAGGGCGTTACCGGCAAGAAGATCGAGCACCTGGTGTCCATCGGCATCGGCGGTTCCGACCTGGGCCCGGTCATGGCTTACGAGGCTCTGCGTCCCTATGCCGACGCCGGTATCGATTGCCGCTACATCTCCAATATCGACCCCAATGACCAGGCCGAGAAGCTCAAGGGCCTGGATCCCGAGACCACGCTCGTGATCATCGTCTCCAAGACCTTCACCACGCTCGAGACCCTCACGAACGCTCGCGAGGTCAAGACTTGGATGCTCGAGCAGCTCAAGGCCCAGGGCGCCATCGACGGCTCCGATGAGCAGAACGCCGAGGCCGTGGCCAAGCACTTCGTTGCCGTCTCCACTGCACTCGACAAGGTCGAGGCCTTCGGTATCGATCCGGCCAACGCCTTTGGTTTCTGGAACTGGGTCGGCGGCCGCTACTCCGTCGACTCCGCCGTGGGCCTGTCGCTGATCGTCGTGCTCGGCCCCGAGCGTTTCCAGCAGTTCCTTGAGGGCTTCCACGCCATCGACGAGTACTTCTGCAACACGCCGCTCGAGAACAACGCCGTCGCGCTGATGGGCCTGCTCAACGTCTGGTATGTCAACTTCTTCGGTTCCAAGAGCCACGCCGTGCTGCCGTACTGCCAGTACCTGCACCGTTTCCCGGCCTACCTGCAGCAGCTCACCATGGAGTCCAACGGCAAGCACGTCCGCTGGGACGGCAGCGCTGTGACCTCCGATACCGGTGAGATCTTCTGGGGCGAGCCCGGTACCAACGGTCAGCACGCCTTCTACCAGCTGCTGCACCAGGGCACCGTGGTGGTCCCGGCCGACTTTATCGCTTTCGCCAACACTGCCAACCCCGCAACCGACAGCGGCCAGGACGTCCACGAGCTGTTCCTGGGCAACTTCCTGGCCCAGACCAAGGCGCTCGCCTTTGGTAAGACGGCCGACGAGGTTCGTGCCGAGGGCACGCCCGAGCAGATCGTCCCGGCCCGCTGCTTTGAGGGCAACCGTCCGACGACCTCGATCTTCGGCGACACGCTGACCCCGTTCGCACTCGGCGAGCTCATCGCCCTGTACGAGCACATCACGTTTGTCGAGGGCACGGTCTGGGGCATCGACTCCTACGACCAGTGGGGCGTCGAGCTGGGCAAGCAGCTTGCCAAGCAGATCACCCCGGCCTTCCACGACGACGCCGCCAAGGCCGAGCAGGACGCTTCGACCCAGGCGCTCATCGAGTTCTATCGCGCTCATCGCAAGTAGTCTTTACGGCTGAGTTGGCTTATGGCTGAAAGGGGCCCGTATCCGTTGGGATACGAGCCCCTTGCTATTTGGATAGGATGGAATGTATCGGGAGGCGCCTCGACGGGCATCGCAATCGTCGAAGGCGCGCCGTTCATGTTTGGGACAATATGACATTTTTCCCGTTGCAAACAGCGCCGCCGTGGGTGTTCTGTATGATGGCTCAGACAAGGTTGTTCAATGACAGGGAGGCATATATGGCAATCAAAGCCATCGCAATGGATATCGACGGTACGCTCACCAACGATCAAAAGGTCATCAGCCCGCGTACGCGCGAGAAGCTGCTCGCGACGCAGGAGTCGGGCATTAAGCTCATCTTGGCTTCGGGCCGTCCCGCATGGGGGTTGCACGCCTTGGCGCAGGAGCTCGACCTTCAAAACCATGACGGTCTGCTAGTTGCCTTTAATGGCGCGCATGTGGTCGACGCTCAGACCGATGAGGTCCTTTTTGACCAGGCCATGCCGGCTGACGAGCTGCACCGTCTGATTGATCATCTGCGCAATTTCGACGTGATCCCTATGATTTCGCTCGGTCGCGATTTGCACGTCGAGGACTCGTACCATTGCATGATCACGCTGCCTGACGGCTTGCAGAAGAATATCGTCAAGTATGAGCGCGATGCGTGCGATCTTAAGATTCGCGAGGTCGAGAGCTTGCATGAGGTCGTGGACACTTATCCCGTGGACAAGCTGCTGACGGCGGGTGATCCGACCTACCTGCAGGCGCATTACGAGGAGATGTATGCGCCCTTTACCCAGACGCTTTCGGGCATGTTTACGGCCGACTGGTACTTTGAGTACACGGCGCCCGGTATCGACAAAGCCCGTGCGCTCGAGGGTGCCCTGCCCAAGCTCGGTATCGATGCCAGCGAGGTCGTCTCGTTTGGCGACGGCCAGAACGACAAGTCCATGATTGAGTGGGCCGGCACCGGTGTTGCCATGGGCAACGCCGTCGATGAGGTTAAGGCAGTTGCCCAGATGGTAACCGCCAATAACAACGAAGACGGTATTGCAGTGGCGCTGGATAAGCTGCTGGGTTAGAATCGCCGATTAATGCATGGTTTGGGCGCCTGCTTGCGGGCGCCCTTTTGTTAGGGAGGGTGCCGTGTCCGCATTTCCGTTCGACGCCGTTATCTTTGACATGGACGGTGTCATTGTCGATACCGAGTATTACTACCTGGGCGAGACTGCCGCGTTTGCCAAGGAGCTTGGGCTTAACCTGACTCAAGAGGAGTTGAATGGGCAAGTCGGTACCTCGCATCAGTTCTTCCTGCATATGCTGGTCGATTGGTTTGAGCGCGCCGGTAAGGGGCATTTCACTGGCGAGGAAGCGTTGGCCCGTTGGGACGAGTGGGCGCATAAGCGTCCGCGCGACTATCAGGCTTTGATTAACCCAGGCGCTGTGGATACGATTCGAGAGCTGCCGCGCCGTGGCGTTCGCGTGGCGCTTGCCAGCTCGTCTCCCATGGATAGCATCGAGGAAGTGCTCAACGCGTGCGGGCTGTCGGATGCCTTTGAGTATGTGGTGAGCGGCGAGCAGTTTAAGGAGAGTAAGCCCGAGCCCGACATCTACCTGCATGCGCTGGACCTGCTGGGGCTGCCCGCGAATCGCTGCTGCTGCGTTGAGGATTCGGTGCCTGGCATCACTGCCGGCAAGCGAGCCGGCCTGACGGTCGTTGCCAAGCGCGAGGAGCGCTTTGGCTTTAGCCAGGATGCCGCGGACAAGATTATCGACCAGCTGCCCGAGCTGCTTGAGCTTTCTTAGGGGGTCTGTTGGAGGCTCTTTAGGGGTTCGTGGACAAAAAATGCCAAATATGAGTACTGTCACTAATTTAGTAACAGGGAAATTATGCTTTTAAGGCCCTGGTTGAGCGCCTGGGGGCGATTATAACCTGTTAAATATGGCTTTAGCCATGCTAAAACGCCTTGATAATGAACATCTGTACATTATCAAGGCGTTCTTTTGTCACAATATAATGCTACTAGCTTTGCAGCAGTACTCATATTTGGCGTTTTTTGCCCACCGGGGTCAGTTGAAGTCAAATATGGAGTGCGAATTTCTTAAAACGGTTGATTCGACGCTCTCCTCGGCGCAGTTTTTAAGTTCGGCGATGTGCAGGGAGGCGCTTTTTAGCGATGTGATGAGCTGTCGCGCGCTTGCATCTGCTTGCAGTTCGGCTGGAGCGTCGGTTTCGAGCAGCAGACGGTCGAGTGGGATCTGTCGGGCGTATTCACGACCGCGCTTGGTAGCGAGCATCCGCTCGTTCACGGAAAAATAGCAGCCTGCGTTTCGCGCACGGTCGAACTCGTTCGAGGTGCCGCTAAACCAGTGGAAGATGATGGCGGGGGAGTTGGGGCTTGGGGTGAGTAATCCATATGACTCAAGGGCGTCCAGTACGGTTCCTGCCGAACGAACAGCGTGAATTGATATCACGCGCCCGGCGAGAGGGTGCTGCACGAGTGCATCGCAGAGACGGTCAAGTGCCTGTATTTGAAGCGGTTCGCTTCCGGCAAAGCGCGCGGAAAAGTCGATTCCTACCTCGCCGATATAGCGTTCTTGGTCAGCAACTTCGCAAAGCAGATTGACTTCGGCAGGACCGCAGCGGCCGTCGGCGAGCCACCAGGGATGGAGGCCGGCGCCCGCGATAATGTTTGGGTATCGGCTGGCCCGCTTTTTTGCTGCCGCGAAGTCGCGTGGGTCGACCCCGCAGTCAAAGAGCCCCAGACCCAACGCCGCCGACTCACTGGCTGCAGCATCGGGGCTGAGCATCAAATCAAGATGACAATGCGTGTCAAAGAATTGCGGTTCCATCGCAAGGCATCCTGCTAGTCCAAGCGCTGACCATCGGCGCGCACACGCTCGGTGCCGCGCCCGCTGATCTGGCGGATAACCTCGCCGGCAATCATCTGACCCATGATGGGCGGCATAAAGCTGGCAGTTCCCAGCTCGGTGCGCTCGTGGATGTTGGAAGGGTCGCGGGGCTGTGTCTTAACCGATTCCTCGCAGCTAAACAGTACATGTAGGCTCTTGATTCCGCGCTTCTTACATTCTTTGCGCATAATGCGGCTCATGGGGTCACGTACCGTATCGAAGATGTCGGCAAAGCGCAGGCACTCGGGATGGAGCTTGTTGGCCCCGCCCATGGAACTAACCAAACGAATGCCGTGGTCCTGAGCATATTTGGCAATGGTGAGCTTGGCCGAGATGGTGTCGATGGCGTCGACGACGTAGTCGAGCTTGCCGCCCGTCTGCTCCAAAACGCTCGCGAAGAAATCATCGATGTTGTCGCTCAGCAGGTATTCGGTACGTTTGATAACGGTGGCGGCAGGATTGATATCGTGGATCATGGCTTCCATAACATCGACCTTGCGCTTGCCGATGGTGCTGTGAAAGGCGATGGCCTGGCGATTGATATTGCTGGGCGCGATGATGTCCTTGTCCAGAATTACAAAATGACCAATGCCGCCGCGGGCGAGTGCCTCGCAGCAGTTGGAGCCCACACCTCCGCAGCCGAGTACCAGCACCGTGGCATCGGCGAGCTTGTCGAGTGCCTCGCGGCCCATGATGATCTCGAGCTTGGCATCGCGCGTCTCGTTGGGAGTTGCGGCTGTGGTTTCGGTCATAGACATCCTCCGATGGGGAAGCGAATCGTGTTTTAGCTATCGCCATTATAGGTATTATCGCGATTCCATTTGAGCCCTAGGGGCTTGTTGAAATGAGGCAGTGATTCGCATAAGATGAAGCAGATGGCACCCGTTGCAGCGGGTTGGCCAACTCCCAAACACGTTTGTAGCGTGAGAAGTGGCCGTCTTCGCATTACGCGGGGGCGGCTATTTCATTCGACCTCCAATGTGGATGCCGAGCTCCACAGCCGCGATTACAAGCAACAACAACGTCAGGACATCGTTAATACTCATAGTCCATCTCCTTCTTGGGAAGAGGGAGCTGGCCCATCTGCTTCTGGACCCATTGTATCTAAAAACGAACGAATGTTCTATACATAACATTGCTATTAGATAATTAGACAAACATCTAAACATCGAGTATAGTGTGCACGTCGCGAGAGATAGCGAGAGGAGGTTCTATGCCGGGAGAAGGTTTTAAGGCGCTGGCGGATCCAACGCGGCGGCGCATTTTAGAACTGCTGCGCGAGGGCAATTGCACGGCGGGGGAGCTCGCCGAGCATTTCGACATAAGCAAACCGTCGCTCAGCCATCATCTGGCAACGCTTAAAAACGCCGGGTTGGTGACCGACGAGCACCATGGCCAAAACATCGTATACAGCTTAAACACCACCGTCATGCAGGATTTAATTGGCTGGTTTATGGGTTTTACAAACAATGAAGGTGATAAGGATGAATAACGAAAACAAGGGCATTCACCCCACAGGGGTATCGTCGCGCGTGTGGATTGCGCTGGTCGCTCTGTGCGTCGCCAATGTCGTAGCGCACCTCATGGTGATGCCGAGCTTGCCTGCGCAGATTCCCACGCACTGGGGCGCGAACGGCGCTGTCGACGGTTGGGGTCCTAGCTGGATGGCCTCCGCGCTCGGCGTGCTGCCTCTGGCGCTTCTCGCAATGTTCTGCGTGGTGCCGCGCATCGATCCCAAAGGTGAGGCATATCGAATCTCGGGTAAGTTCTATCAGGGCTTCGTAATTGCCTTCACCTTGTTCATGTGCGCCATAAGCTGGCTGGGAGAGCTTACGGTCTGGGGCGTGGTGCCGGCGGTCGGTTCGGTCAACGTGCTGATTTCCGGTGCTGTCGGTTTGCTGTTCATCGGCGTAGGCAACTACTTGCCGCGTGTGAAGCAGAACTATACGCTCGGTATCAAGACGCCCTGGGCGCTTGCCGATCCCGAGAACTGGCGCCGTACGCAGCGCTTTGGCGGTGCCTGCTTTATGGTGCTGGGTGTTGGCCTGATTGTGATGGGCGTGGCGGGCAGCGTGCTTTCGAGTGAAGTCGTCGCCGCGGTGATTGCGGCTCTGGCGTTTGGTTCGGCCGGAGCTGCCTACGCCTATTCGTATCTGCTGTGGCGTAAATCGCAGCGAGCCGTTCGCTAAGGTTGCGGAAAACTAGCGTACGCAGTTCATAGTATGTTCCGGGGGACTTTTCCCAGGTAGTATTAGGGGGTGTGGGCAACCATGCCCCTTTTTCGTTAAGTTTCAGAGCTGGTTTTCTCATTTCGTTTCCACTAAAGCGAATCAAGAATAGGGAAACAGCAGGTAGAAAGGATAGGACAGACATATGGCGGAGTTTATCTACCAGATGTATCAGGCTCGCAAGGCCCATGGCGACAAGGTAATCCTTGACGACGTGACCCTGAGCTTCTACCCCGGTGCCAAGATCGGCGTCGTGGGTCCCAACGGCATGGGCAAGTCGACCCTGCTCAAGATCATGGCCGGTATCGAGGAAGTCTCCAACGGCGATGCCAGGCTTACCCCCGGCTACACCGTGGGCATCCTGCAGCAGGAGCCGCCGCTCGATGACGACAAGACCGTCATCGAGAACGTGCGCATGGCGTTTGGCGATATGATTGCCAAGGTCGATCGCTTCAACAAGATCGGCGAGGAGATGTGCGACCCGGATTGCGATATGGACGCCCTCATGGCCGAGATGGGCAAGCTCCAGGACGAGATCGACGCCGCCGACGGCTGGGATATCGATTCCAAGCTCGGTCAGGCCATGGACGCCCTGCAGCTGCCCGATTCCGACATGCCGGTCAACGTGCTTTCCGGCGGCGAGCGCCGTCGCGTGGCCCTGTGCAAGCTGCTACTCGAGGCTCCCGACCTGCTGCTGCTCGACGAGCCCACGAACCACCTGGACGCTGAGTCGATCCTGTGGCTCGAGCACTTCCTGCATAACTATCAGGGCGCGGTGCTTGCCGTCACACACGATCGCTACTTCCTGGATAACGTTGCCGAGTGGATCTGCGAGGTCGACCGCGGTCACCTTTATCCCTACAAGGGCAACTACTCCACGTATCTGGAGACCAAGGCCGCCCGTATCGAGGCTCAGGGTAACCGCGATGCCAAGCTCGCCAAGCGCATGGAGGCCGAGCTCGAGTGGGTGCGCAGCTCGCCCAAGGCTCGCCAAGCCAAGAACAAGGCCCGCCTGGCTCGCTACGAGGAGATGGAGGCCGAGGCCCGCGCAAGCCAGAAGCTCGACTGGACCGACATCCGCATCCCTGTGGGCCCGCGTCTGGGCAACAAGGTGCTCGAGGCCCATCATCTGCACAAGGAGTTCGATGGCCGTGTGCTCATCGACGACCTTTCGTTTACCCTGCCGCGCAACGGCATCGTGGGCGTCATCGGCCCCAACGGTGTCGGTAAGACCACGCTGTTCAAGACGATTGTGGGTCTGGAGCCGCTGACTTCGGGCGAGCTTGAGGTGGGTGAGACCGTCAAGATCTCCTATGTCGACCAGAACCGTTCCGGCATCGACCCCGATAAGAACTTGTGGGAGGTCGTCTCGGACGGCCTGGACCACATGATGGTCGGCGAGACCGAGGTTCCGAGCCGTGCTTATGTGGCGAGCTTTGGCTTTAAGGGCCAGGACCAGCAGAAGCGCGCTGGCGTACTCTCCGGTGGCGAGCGCAACCGTCTGAACTTGGCGCTTACGCTCAAGCAGGGCGGCAACCTGCTGCTCCTCGACGAGCCCACGAACGACCTCGACGTCGAGACGCTGTCCTCGCTCGAGGCGGCGCTGCTCGAGTTCCCGGGCTGCTCGGTGGTCATTAGCCACGATCGTATGTTCCTGGACCGCGTTGCCACGCACATCCTGGCGTGGGAGGGCACCGATGAGAACCCGGGCAACTGGTATTGGTTTGAGGGTAACTTCGAGGCCTATCAGGCCAACCGCATCGAGCGCCTGGGCGAGGACGCAGCCCAGCCGCATCGTATTCACCGCAAGCTGACGCGCGATTAGCAACAAGTAGAAAGGCCGCCAGTGAGGGCGGCCTTTCTTGTAATAATTGCATTGCAGCTATGTCCGGGCTGTTGGCTGATTCAAAAACAAAGGCATCTCTTTGGGGTAAAGCCCGTTTTTGCTGTGAGTGATCCTCTAGTTCCGTCTTAAACGTAAAGATGTGTTGGGCTACAAGGACATAAGCAAATCAAATTAAAATATAACTACTACTGTAACGTTACAAAAAAGGTCATATAATATGAGCATCTAATAAGTCGCTTCTCTGGAAAGAAGGACATATGCTTTCGCGTCGTCGTTTTTTGCAACTTATCGCGTCTTCAATTGTCGCCTTAACCGCACGTCCAAAAGTGGGCTTTGCTTCGACGGGCGATATTGATGGTGAGCAGATACTATTTACTTCTGAAATTGCGCAAGAGCTTGCTGAGAAATATGTAAAGGGACTCCTCGGCTCTTCGTATATGCCTTCTGACCCTATTCCTTTTGTAGACGTTGATGGGTCTCCGCTTGGTTACATTGTTCCGGTCATAACATCCAATAGGGCCGCGGGTTATTTGATTTTAGATGCTTCAGATGATGAAGTACTTACAGGATATCGTTTTGGAGACGGCTTAGTCAGCCCCATGGATCGGGGAGGAGACCTCGGCGTTGAGTCCTATTCTTTCAATAACCCAGTTGTAATGATCAATCCATTCGAGTTCGGCGTGCAATCTTTGGACGGTTCAATTACAACAAATTGCGGAAGAACAATCCCGGCAGCTTCCATAGAAGGACGTCCTGTCGTTTTATCGAATAAACCTTCTAGCTGGAACGATGTCGTAATTTACGCAACTCAAATGCAGGATTACGCAGTATCTGGATTTCGTTCTATTTCTCAGTTTATGTCATATGATGAAAGCGAGATAGAGCGGCTTACTGCCCACTATGCTTGTATGGTGACTGCTTTTTCGAACGTTGCCGATCTGTATGGCATTGCTAATTTATATAACGACCCTTCGCAATATATGCAGATATGGAGTTACACCAATACCCATGCTCTTTCCGATGCAGAGCAGACTGTTCCCGGTGTTGTTTTGGGTGGAACGCCGATTTCAACCTGTGCAACGGGGTTTACAAATTACTGCGCAAGCAGAGGAAGTTCCCTTATCGCTCGCACTGTCTCCTCTCCGGCTATCGCGAGCATTCAAAATGAGATTAACTCCAATAGACCGAATGTTTTACATGCGAGCTTGTACAACGGATCAGCCCATTCTGTAACAGCTGAGGCTTACGCCACGCTTACTGGTAAGAAAACTGGAGAGACAAGGCAGATGATTGGCATAGCAGACGGCTGGAATTCATCCTTATCCTTCCTAAAGTATGATCAGAGTTATTATGCGTGGACTTATGGAACGACTTTTTCGAAGTAGGGCGATTCGTCTAGCCCTGTCTTTGGTGCTGATGGCTTTATTAGTGAGCTGTTCGACAAGGGAAGAGGCATCGCGCGGAGGTTCCGGAGAAGTGACTGCGACAGACTCAGGTTCATTAGAAATAGCTGGCGGGCATGCCGATGTGATATTACAAGGAAAAGGCGTGCTTAGGTCGATTGATGCTGAAGACGCTGTCTGCTCAATAGAGGATTTGAAGACAGGTGAAACTGCATCGTATCGAGTTTCAGATAATGCTGCGAATATGATTGAGTCGATACCAATTGGAGCACGAGTTTCTTTTAGGTATTTTGCTCCGCAACTTGAGGATGAGCTTGCTTCTCTGGTGTCTATATGCGCCGATGACAGCTAGAAAAGTCTGATTTCAAACGGCCCCGGATAGTCAAATTGGCTATCCGGGGCCGTTTTGTTACTCGGCCGGTGCGTCGACTTTATCGATGGTCCAGGCGGCTCCGAGACCGCCGGTGGTGTTGCGGCGGATACGCACGGTGACTTCGCGGCGCTCGCCGGCCTGCGTGTAGCGCAGGGGGAAGCTTGCGCGGTTTCGCGCGGCCTCAATGGTGCCGCGTTCGCGGGCGATCCAGTAGTACTCGCCGACGATGCCGAGCGTGTCGGCGCCGTAGGGGAGATAGGTCGACAGCTGGTGCAGAAGCGGGCCGGGGCAGAAGACTTCGGTTGCGAAATCGACGGGGAAGTCCTCGGGGATGGCGGGCGCTGCAGGTGCGGGGGCCGGTACTGCAGCGGGGACCGGAGCCGGTGCCGGTGCGGGAATTTGGTCGCAAGCAGCGGCGGGCACGGATTCGATGACGGGTGCGGGCTCCGGCGTTACTTCCGGCTTGACCTCGGAATCTGCGGGCTTCACGGTGACGGGCGCGTCTGCAACTGCGGCTTCAACCTCAACCTGCGTCGCGTTCTCATTCTCGACGCTCGACTTTGCTTCGATGGGCGTGGATGCCATGGTGGTGATGCCGGCGTTGGCGTTCTCGGGGTCATAGACGACCGTAAGCGAGATGGCAGGCTGCGGCGTCTCGGGTCCCGGCGTCGACTCGGTAGCGTCTTGATCGGCGGACTCGTCGGGTTGATCGTCCTCGGCTTCGTCGCCAAAGACATCGCTGTTTTGGAACGCAGGCGTCTCGGGTTGGTTGGCGGCTTCTTCGGTTGTCGACTTGGGAGCCTCGTTGAGCTCCGCAGTGGCTTCCTGCTCTGATATGACTTTGGGATCGGTCGTGGCGGCGATTTCGGTTTCGGCTTCTGCTGTTACCTCAATGGCGACTTCGGTCTCTGTCTCGGGCTCGGGTTCCGGTACGGCTTCAACCATGGCTTCGGGCTCGCGACGCTTAACGTGCTTAGGGCGCACGGCCTTGAGGTCCTTCTCGCCGCGTTTTTTCTTTTTGTAGGACTGCTTGGCACCCTTGGCAGCCTTGGGCTTGTCCTCGCCCTTGGCAAGGGCGGCATCCCAGGTATCGTTGGCGATGACGGTGGCATACAGGCGACCGCCCTTAAAGACGGTCAGTCTAATGCAGTCGTCGAGCTCCTCGAGCAGCTCGCGCGTGGACTCGAAGCCCAGGTCATAAGCGGTCATGTCGCCGGCGGCGAGCGCCTCCTCGACCTGCGTCATAAACGTTTGCTTGCCGCACCCAATCGCGTCGCGCAGCAGACGATACAGATAGATGTGGTTGCCCAGCGATAGCGTGGGCGTAACTATTGTCTTGCTCATGGCAAATCTCCTCTTTACACACCAAAGCATCTTACCATCGCACGGTCCTTGCCATCTCGTCGCCCAAGGTAAACGGGCGCGACCGTTGCCGGTTCGCGCCCGTTATGCAGGTCGGTTATCTATGAGAGACAAACGTGCTTAGTTGCCCGATGCCGTGTCTTGGCTCGAGCTGTCTGATGCCGTGCCGGAAGCGGTTCCGCTCGAGCTGTTGGTGTTGCTATTGTCGGTAGATCCCGTGCCCGATACATTGCCGCTCGTCTGGTCGCCTGTGCTCGGTTGAGAGCCGTCAGTCGTTTGGCTTGAGTCAGTCGTGCTGGATTGCGTGCCACTGTTGGCCGTAGAGGAATCGGTGCCCTGCGATTGGTTTTGGGTGTTCGAGGACGAATTGGCAGAGGCAGAGCTGTCTTGCGTGTCGTCCGTCTGTGCCTGCTGATCCTGCGACTGGGTGTTGCCATTTGCATCGCTCTCGGTCGTGCGCGACGACAGGATTGGCTCGGGACGCTCGCCCAGACCCTCACCGGCAGTGGTGATAAGGATGGCGCCGGCGCAGGCGATGACCGCGACGATGGCGATGGCGATCGAGAAGATGATGACCTTCTTTTGCGTCTGGCTGCGCTCTGCCGCCGCCTTGGCGCGCAGGCTGTCGGGGGCGACACGCGCCGTGGTCGCGCGCCCTGCAATCTGGCGCATCTCCTGGGTAGTTGCGGCGCCGCCTAAGTGCTCCTCGGCATTAAACTCAACGGGTTCATAGGCGCCGGCGGGGTAGTCGACGTCGGCGTGCGTACCTTTGAGGGCTTTGGCGCTGGCAGAGATAAAGTGGCGGTAGACCTGCGAGGACACAACGGTGATGACCGAGCTCACGGCGGCGCCAATTACTGAACCGGCAATACCAATCTTGGAAGCAAGCGCGACGCTCGTGGCGGCGGCTGCGGCGCCGGCGATGATCTGGGGAATGGAAATGTCATCGAACAGGCCCTTTTTGGGCGCGATGGCCATGGTCTGTCCGATGGAATGGTTTTCGTGAACGCCGTTGTTGAGCGCGGCTGGTGTCATGACGCGCGTGCGCGGCGCGTCGGTGTACTTGGTTGTCATACGGGGCCCTCCCGGTGTAAATCTGCTTCGTTTCATGTAGCCATCAGGGTACCCACCAGATGTGAATCGTACGTGACATTTAACAGATATCATCAACTCATCAATTGCTCACCAAGTTGGTGGGATGCGGTTACACCCGGCGGTTGAACTACAATAGGGCTTGCTAATTGTTGTGAATGGCGTCTACGCACGGGAGCATTCTTATGAATCTTCACCTTTCTCAGTCTGATGGCTTTTTGCGTGTGGCGGCGGCGTCGCCGCGGATTCGCGTGGCCGATGTCGAGGGCAATACCGAGGTTGCGCTGGCGGCTGTTCGCGAGGCTACCGAGCGCGGCGTCCGCGCGCTGGTGCTGCCCGAGCTTAACCTGACCGGCTATACCGCGGCTGATCTGTTCCATAACCGTACATTGCTGCATGCCTGCGAGACCGCACTGGCACATATTCTCGATGAAACCCGCGAGCTGCCGATTGTCTTTACCATCGGTCTTCCCGTTGCAGTCGCCGAGAATATCTACAACTGCGCCGCCGTGTGCTGCGCGGGCGAGCTTTTGGGTCTTACGGCCAAGAAGTATCTGCCCAACTATGGCGAGTTCTACGAGCGCCGCTGGTTTGCTCCGGCGCCCGCAGATCCTGTGTGGGTCGAGTTTGCCGGTCAGGGTCCGGTTCCGCTGGGTTCGGGGCTTGTCTACCGCTGCTGTGATGAAGGTGCCGAGGACATGGTGCTGGGCGTTGAGGTCTGCGAGGACCTGTGGGTGCCGGCGCCCCCTTCGACCGAGATGGCGCTTGCCGGTGCGACGGTGATCCTCAACCCGTCGGCCTCGGACGAGATTATCGGTAAGGCAGACTATCGCCGCAGCCTCATCTCCAATCAGAGTGCGCGCCTGTACTGTGCCTATGCCTATGCAGATGCGAGCGAGGGCGAGTCCACGACCGACATGGTCTTTGCGGGCGAGAACCTTGTCTACGAAAACGGATCTAAGCTCGCCGCCACGAAGCTCCTCACCTGCGATATGGCCGTCGCCGACGTTGACCTTGACCGCCTGGTTGCCGAGCGCCGTCGCTCGACGACGTGGACGCGCGCGGACGATGCGCCGGAGGCCACGACCGTTGAATTTTCGTTTGAGGGCGTGCTGGCAGACGAACCTGTCCTGCACGATGCACTCGGCATCGACCGTGTCTTCCCCCGTGCGCCCTTTGTGCCGGCCGACCATGGCGACCTGGCCGAGCGTTGCGAGACCATCCTCGACCTGCAGACCGCCGGCCTCAAGACCCGCCTTGCCCATACGGGTACCAAGGCTGCAGTCATCGGTCTTTCGGGCGGCCTGGACTCCACGCTGGCACTGCTCGTGACAGTTCGCGCCTTCGATGCACTGGGGCTGCCGCGCACCGGTATCACGGCCGTGTCCATGCCCGGCTTTGGCACGACGCATCGTACCAAGTCGAACGCCGAGTCGCTCGCTCGCGACCTGGGTGTGAGCTTCCGCGAGGTTTCGATCCACGCGGCTGTGGAACAGCACTTCAAGGACATAGAGCACGATCCGACCGTGCAGGACGTGACCTACGAGAACAGCCAGGCCCGCGAGCGTACGCAGATTCTGATGGATCTGGCCAACCAGGCTGGCGGTTTTGTCATCGGCACGGGCGACTTGTCGGAGCTGGCACTCGGTTGGGCTACCTATAACGGCGACCACATGAGCATGTATGCCGTCAACGCGAGCGTGCCCAAGACGCTTGTGCGCCATCTGGTGCGCTATGCCGCCGATGTCTTTGGCGGGCGCATTGCCGAGACACTGCTCGACATCCTCGATACGCCGGTGTCCCCCGAGCTTCTGCCGCCCACGGGCGACGGCGAGATTGCGCAGAAGACCGAGGATTTGGTGGGCCCGTACGAGCTGCACGACTACTTCCTCTACTACCTGCTGCGTTTTGGCTTTGAGCCGGGCAAGATCTACCGCATGGCACTCAAGAGCTTTGAGGGCGTCTACGATGCCAAGACCGTCCACACGTGGCTGCGTACGTTCTACCGTCGATTCTTTGCCCAGCAGTTTAAGCGCAGCTGCCTGCCCGATGGTCCCAAGGTGGGCTCGGTGACGCTCAGCCCGCGCGGCGATTGGCGTATGCCGAGTGACGCTAGCTCGCGTCTGTGGCTTGCGCAGATCGACGCGCTCAATCCAGTTGACTAAGGTTGGCTAAATTGAACCAATACGGGGTTTGCAAGCGTTACACTTTTGCAATCTGATGGCCCGTATCGCGCGGCGCTCTTGTCGGAGCGCCGCGTTTTTTATATCGAAAGGTGGCACCATGCAGGCATCGCAGCGTCTCGATCGCTTTGGCGCGGAGGTCTTCGCCTCGCTCAACAACAAACTTCTCGCGCTGAAGGCTCAGGGCAAGACCATTTACAACATGAGCGTGGGCACGCCCGACTTTAAGCCGTACGACCACGTGGTCGAGGCGCTCACGCAGGCGGCTCAAGATCCCGAGATGTGGAAGTACGCCCTGCGCGACCTGCCCGAACTCAAGCAAGCCGTGTGCGATTACTATGAGCGTCGCTTTGGCGTTTCGGGCATTACGCCGTCCATGGTGCAGTCGTGCAACGGCACGCAGGAGGGTGTGGGTCATTTGGGCCTGGCTCTGCTCGATCCGGGCGATACCATTCTGGTTCCCGATCCGTGCTACCCGGTCTTTGAGGCGGGTGCCAAGATCGCCGATGCCAAGCTCGAGTACTATCCGTTGGTCGCCGAGCATAATTACCTGCCCTATGTGGCGGGTATCGATCCCGAGGTGGCCGATCGTGCCAAGTATATGATCGTGTCGCTGCCTGCCAACCCGGTCGGCTCGGTGGGTACGCCCGAGGTCTACGAGGAGATTATCGCCTTTGCCCGCGAGCATGATCTGTTGATCGTTCATGACAACGCGTACTCCGACATCGTGTTTGACGGCGAGCCCGGCGGCAGCTTCTTGCAGTATCCCGGTGCGCTTGAGGTGGGCGTTGAGTTCTTCTCGCTCTCCAAGTCGTTTAACGTCACCGGTGCGCGTATCGGCTTTTTGGTCGGCCGCGAGGACGTGGTCTCCGCCTTTGCCAAGCTGCGCAGCCAGATCGACTTTGGTATGTTCTTCCCGATTCAGAAGGCCGCCATCGCCTGCCTGAACGGTCCGCGCGATGAGGTCGAGGCGCAGCGTCTGAAGTACCAGGAGCGCCGCGATACCCTGTGCGACGGTCTTGAGGGCCTGGGCTGGGAGCGTCCCAACGCGCATGGCTCTATGTTTGTGTGGGCCAAGCTTCCCGGTGGTCGCACCGATTCCATGGCGTTTTGCGAGGAGCTCATGGAGAAGGCCGGCGTTGTGGTGACGCCGGGCGCGAGCTTTGGTCCTTCGGGCGAGGGACACGTGCGCATGGCGCTGGTCCTGCCGCCCGACCAGATTGCTTTGGCTGTCGAGGCCATTCGTGAGGCGGGCCTGTATTAGAAAGGTATTTCGACTCGTCAATAGCTCGAAACCGATTTCGTGCAGTTATTTTACGAATACTGCAAACAATTTCGGTAAACGGTCGATTTTTGGCTGCGAATAGGGGCATAATCAAAGTCCCGATTGGATGTATTGGGATTACGGCAAGCCGCTCGGGTCGTTCCCGGGCGGCTTGTTTGTGGAGAGAGATGGGAGTTTCTAATGGTTAACGAGAAGAAGGTCGCTATTGTCGGCTGCGGTTTCGTCGGTTCGTCTTCGGCGTTCGCACTGATGCAGAGTGGTCTGTTCTCCGAGATGGTCCTCATCGACGTGGACAAGAACCGTGCCGAGGGTGAGGCCCTGGATATCGCGCACGGCATGACGTTTGCCGAGCCAATGAGGATCTACGCCGGCGATTATTCCGATGTCGCCGACGCCGCCATGATCGTCGTCACCGCTGGCGCTGCCCAGAAGCCCGGTGAGACCCGCCTGGACCTGGTCAACAAGAACGTAAACATCTTTAAGTCCATTATCCCCGAGATTAAGAAGTCCGGCTTC
Source organism: Coriobacteriaceae bacterium (assembly GCA_902363875.1). Classification (GTDB taxonomy): domain Bacteria; phylum Actinomycetota; class Coriobacteriia; order Coriobacteriales; family Coriobacteriaceae; genus Collinsella. The sequence goes on from CABJBO010000007.1 coordinate 50,710, forward strand.
GACGGCATTCTGCTCATCGTCTCCAACCCGGTTGATGTTCTGACCTATGCTGCCATCAAGATGTCCGGCCTGCCCGAGGGCCATGTCATCGGCTCCGGCACCGTGCTCGACACTGGCCGTCTGCAGCAGATGCTTGGTGCCCACGTCGAGGTTGACCCGCGCGATGTCCAGGCCTATGTCATGGGCGAGCACGGCGACTCCGAGTTTGTCGCTTGGTCCAGCGCTCAGGTTGCCGGCGTTCCGCTGAACACCTTCTGCGAGCTTCACGGTCATCTGGAGCACGAGGCTGCCGAGAAGCGTATCGCCGAGGACGTCAAGAACTCCGCCTACACCATCATCGAGAAGAAGCACGCTACCTACTATGGCGTTGCCATGGCCGTCAAGCGCATCTGCACTGCCGTCATGCGCGATGAGCAGACCGTTCTGCCTGTCTCCTCGCTCATGGTGGGCGAGTATGGCCTGTCCGATCTGGCCATCTCCATGCCGACCGTCGTCGGCCGCGATGGCGTTGTCTGCCGCGTCCCCGTGCCGCTGAACGATGACGAGCAGCATGAGCTCACCGCCTCCGCAAAGGCCCTCAAGGACATCATCGACAGCGTCGACTTCTCCTGCTAAATCAAGCTCGCTAGAGCGAAAAGCTACAATGAAGGCGTCCGAGCCCACACGGCCCGGGCGCCTTTTTGGTGCAAAGTAACCTGACCCCAATGCAGCATAGTTGATGGGAGGGCCATGTCGGATTCGCCTAATTTTTTGACCTATGCCCAGACGGCGTTTTATCCGTTTGAGGAGCAGCCGTTCTGTGCGGTGGATAGCCTGGTCTTTGCGTGGTTGTCCTATTTGCGTTTGCCGGGTGATATGGCGGAGCTGACGAACTGGCAGGGCCTAGACGTACGCGAGTTGCTGCGTGCCGAGTGCTACCGGGACATGATTGGTGACTTGTGGGACCCAGAGGGGAGCAGGGCCTTGTTGGAGGCCGTGGCAGCAAGCCCTCGTTACCGTGGCGTGCGCGTTTGCGGCTATCGTGCCGTGAGCGATGTGGTGGCGACAGAGCAGTTTGCAGCCATGGCGTTCCGGTTTCCGGCGGGGTTTAGTTATCTTTCCTTCCGGGGGACCGACAGTACGATTGTGGGCTGGAAAGAGGACTTTAACATGGCATTCCGGTGTCCTGTGCCGGCCCAGGAATCCGCGGCGCGTTATGTGGACGAGGCGGTGGATGCGATTGACGGGCCACTTTTGTGCGGAGGTCATTCCAAGGGTGGAAACCTTGCGGTGTACGGTGCGGCGATGTGCTCCGATGTCGCCCGTGAGCGAATTGAACGGGTGTATTCCCATGATGGTCCGGGCTTCGTCGAGGAGTTTCTGAACGGCAACGCCTTTGCCGATCTTTCCGGTCGAATCGACAAGACGCTACCTCGGTCGTCGATCTTTGGCATGATGTTCGAGACACAGGAGGACTATGCCATCGTTGAGAGCACCGAGTTCAGCCTGCTGCAACACAATCCCTTTAGCTGGGTGGTTGATGGTCGCGACTTCGTGTACTGTGAGCGCCTGTCCGCCGGTGCTCGATACGTTGATGGCTCCATTCGCGAGATGCTGCTTGCAGTGTCGCCTAGCGAGCGCGAGCGTTTTGTAGATGCGTTGTTCTCCGTGTTTGAGGCTACGGGTGCTGAGCGGTTTGCGGATATCGCCGGGAATCTGCGCGAGAGCCTGCCCGTGATGCTCCAGGCTGCGCAAGGCTTTGACGAGGATACGCGACGCTTTGTCTCGCAGACCATCGTGGCAATCCTTAAATGCGCACTGCTGCCTAAACGACCCCAGATCGACATGCCCGCTGCCGGCAAGAGTTTGGCAGAACAGCTCGAGGCTTGGCAGTCCGAGCTCCTGCGCTAACCATTGGTGCAAAGCAACCTGTCCCCGATGCATCAAGCTTCGATGCGCCTGGGGCGGGCCCGACCGCTATACTGGTTCGTGCCGAAATCGATCTAGAACGGAATGCCGTATATGAAAATCAATCACGCGATTCTGCATATCCTGGACTTTGACTCTGCCGTCAACGTCATGAGCCAGCGCGAGCTCGATATCGAGAGCCGTACCGTGCGCAACTTTGTGACCACGCATCTGCGCCGCGCACGTACCTCGGCCGACAATAAACGCGCCACGTTTGCCGAGAACTCTGCGTTTGGCGGCGAGCTCAAGGGCTATTTCTTTGGCGAGCGCGAGTTCGTGGACCTGTCGCAGCAGATTGCGGAGTTTATCTCCTCCGAGCTCACCAAAGCCGAGAAAGCCGAGTCCACCGACGTGCTCGTGGCCGATTTTGACGACGATGAGGATGCCCGCTGGTTTGCCGTGATGCTGCTGGGCTCCAAGCAGGCTTTTATGCACGAAGTGGGCCGCGAGGAGGGAGAGGTGCGCAACGACATCGCGCGCCACTACGCCATTCTGCCGAACCCCTCGCAAAAGGTGCCGAGCTATGCCATCGTACGCGCGAGTACCATGGAGATTGGCTACGTGGACAAGAAGCGCAAGATTGCCGGCGAGGACCGTATGCTTATCCCCGATGGCCTGCTGCAGTGCGACACGGGCGTATCGGGCAAGGAGGTCATCGACACCGTGACGCGTGTGGTCGAGGAAGTCGCCGAGGAGCACGGCGCCAACACGGCCGTGGCGCTCGCCAAGGTTAAGGCCGCTGTGGCCGAGAAGGTCGAGGATGACGAGGAGCTTCCGCCCTGGGATATCGTCGATGAGGTCTTTGAGGACGAACCGGTCATCAAGGAAAGTGTGCGCGCGGCACTGACCGAGGAGAAGGTTCCCGAGCGCGTTCCCGTGGAGCGCAAGCAGGTCGAGCGCGCGGCGGTGCGCAATCATAAGATTCGTACCGATACGGGTATCGAGATCAGCTTCCCGGCCGAGATGGGTTCGAACTCCGAGTACATCGAGTTTGTCAACGAGCCCAACGGCCTCATCTCCATCGAGCTCAAGAATATCGGCAGCATCGAGAATCGATAAACTGCGCTTGGACGCTGCAGAAAAACAAAGGCCGAAGCCTCGGATGAGGGCTTCGGCCTTTTTACTTGGGGCTTAATTTCGCTACTGGTTGAGCATAAGTCAGCGAAAACGACCCAGAGCGAGCAAGGTGACGTGAAAGAGGAGGGCATTGACCTTCTGGTCATGCCCGACGATTGAACGTCAGATTGCCGCTCTGGGTCGTTTGCAGCGCCGACTAGTTACGCGGTTTGGTAAAACCGCGTAACCCTACAGTTGACGTAAGCCCTCTTCCAGGCCGGTCTTGCTGTCGGTCTGGGCGTCGCGCATCTTGATGACGCGGGCGGGGACACCGGCCACGACGGCGCCGGCGGGGACGTCCTCGACGCATACGGCGCCGGCGGCAACGACAGCACCCTTGCCCACGCGCACGCCCTCCAGGACCACGGCGTTGGCGCCAATCATGACATCATCCTCGATGATGACGGGCGTGGCGCTCGCGGGCTCAACGACGCCTGCCAGCACGGTACCGGCGCCGATGTGGCAGTTCTTGCCCACGGTGGCGCGGCCGCCCAGCACGGCGCCCATATCGATCATGGAGCCCTCGCCGATAACGGAGCCGATGTTGATGATGGCGCCCATCATGATGACAGCGCGGTCACCGATCTCGACGCGGTCGCGGATGATCGCGCCCGGCTCAATGCGGGCGTTTATGCCCTTAAGGTCGAGCATGGGCACGGCGGAGTTGCGGCAGTCGTTCTCCACATCGTAGTAATCGATGGAATCGGCATTGGCATCGAGGATGGCCTTGAGCTCATCCCAGTCGCCAAAGACGGTCTTGCCACGACGGCCGCCGTAGACGTGCGCATCGCCCCAGGCAACCTTCATGCCGGGCTTCTCGCGCACATACAGCTTGACAGGCGTCTTTTTAGGCGCGGTGGCGATGTAATTGATAATCTCCTGGGCATCCATCTCGGCTGCGTTGCTCATTTGCTATCTCTCCTTTGGGCGGATTCGGTTGATACCTGGTTAGGCAAACATGACCTGGTCGAACGTATAGAAGCCGGGTTCACGGGCGACGAGCTTTTGAGCGGCGGCCAGAGCGCCGTTGACAAAGATCTGGCGGCTCGTAGCGCGATGGCTAAGCGTGACCTCCTCGTCCTGGCCAAAGAAGCTCACCCCGTGTACGCCGGCGACGGTGCCGCCGCGCAGCGAGTGCATGCCGATTTCCTTGGGATCGCGAACGCCGCACATGCCCTCGCGACCGTAGACGGGATGATAGCCAGCCTCTGGCTCGGCCTCGACCACGGCGTCGAGTAGCAGCTTGGCGGTGCCGCTGGGAGCGTCGACCTTTTGGTTGTGGTGCGTCTCGACAATCTCGCAGTCAAAGCCGGGCAGCTCGCGTGTGGCCTGTGCTACCAGATGACGCAGGGCTGCGATACCGATGGAGTAATTGCCGGAGTGCATGACGCGGACGTTCTGACCAAGCTCGCGCAGGCGGTCCATCTGATCGGGTGTGTAGCCCGTGGTGCCCGAGACCAACGCGGCGCCTGTACGCTCGACATAGGCGACGACGGCATCGAAGGTCACGACGTTCGAGAAGTCGATGATGACGTCGGCTGCCGGGGCGCTCTCGAGCTCGGACAGGTCAAAACCGATCTGGGCCACGATATCAAAAACGGGCTGCCCGGAGGCGTCGGCAATGCCTTCGGCGGTAGTGCGGATGAGCGAGCCCATGCGGCCCGTTCCCATAATGACGGTCTTAATCAAGCAGACCAGCTCCCTTCAGAGCATCGGTAAGTGCGGAACGCGTGTCGTCTGCCATGGGGCACAGCGGCATGCGGTAGTTGGCTTCGATCATACCCATCTGGGCGAGTGCTTCCTTGACGGGGATGGGGTTGACCTCGCTAAAGAGGGCGTTGATGAGCGGCTGGCCGGCAATCTGGATATCGCGGGCGCGCTCCACGTCACCGTCCAGATAGGCGCGGCACATGTCGTGCACGAGCTGCGGCTGAATGTCTGCCCACACGCTGATGGTGCCCGAGGCGCCCAGGCTCATGAGCGGTACGGTAAGTGCGTCCTCGCCTGAGTACATGCGGAAGTCGTCGGACAGCAGGTGAGCGATCTTGGCCGCGTAGGCGACGTTGCCCGAGGCTTCCTTAATACCCATGATGTTGGGGTGCGCGGCCAAGCGCTCTACGTTGCGTTCGCTGATGCCGCAGCCGCAGCGGCCGGGGATGTTGTACAGGATGCAGGGGATATCTACGGCATCGGCAACGGTCTTAAAGTGCTGGTAGATGCCCTCTTCGTTGGACTTGTTGTAGTAGGGGGTAATGAGCAGCAGGCCGTCGGCGCCCAGGCCCTGATAGGTGAGCGACTTGGTGAGCATGGTCTGCGTGGAGTTGGAGCCCGAGCCGGCGATGACGGGGACACGGCCTGCAACCTGCTTGACCACCGCGGCGACAACGGAGTTGTCCTCGTCGTCGGTCATCGTGGCGCTCTCGCCGGTGGTGCCCAGGGTGAGGATGGCGTCGGTACCGTTTTGCAGGTGGAAATCGATAAGGCGCTCGAGCGCATCGAAGTCGACACTGCCGTCTTTTTTAAACGGCGTCACAAGGGCGACGATTGAGCCCTCGAGATTGCGGATGTCCATGTTCTTCTCCTTCGCTCTCGCGATTTGGATGCGCTTGTTCCATTGGGCGGCGACCGCCAGGCGCTCGTCCTGGGCACGATGGCGGGCACTTTCGGCGCGCGACTTGGCCAGCAGCTCGCGGCCGCACGGCAGCACGTCGAGCGTGGCAAAATAGTCGCTCGGGCGCTCGGCGCGGCGGATGAGGTCGGCCGAGCCGTCGGGGCGCAGCAGCACCTCGGCGGAGCGCAGACGGCCGTTGTAGTTGTAGCCCATGGAGTAACCATGCGCGCCGGTATCGTGGATCACGAGCAGGTCGCCCATGTCGATATGCGGCAACTCGCGATCAATGGCGAACTTGTCGTTGTTCTCGCACAGATTGCCCGTAATGTCGTACGTGTTTGTGACAGGCGCCGCGGTCTTGTCGGAGCCACCCGGCTGGCCCATCACCGTAATGTGGTGGTAGGCGCCATACATGGCAGGGCGGATCAGATCGACGGCGCTTGCGTCGACACCGATATAGTCCTTGTAGATTTGCTTCTCGTGGATGGCCTTGGTGACCAGGCAGCCGTAGGGGCCCATCATAAAGCGGCCCATCTCGGTGCAGATTGCCACATCGCCCATGCCGGCGGGAACCAGAATCTCATCGTATGCCGCGTGCACTCCCTCGCCGATGGCGTGAATGTCGTTGGCCTGCTGCTCGGGCAGATAGGGGATGCCGACGCCGCCGGACAGATTGATAAAGGCGACGTGTGCGCCGGTCTCGCGCTCCAGGCGCACGGCAAGCTCAAAGAGGATGCGCGCGAGCTTGGGGTAGTAGTCGTTGGTGACGGTGTTGCTGGCAAGGAATGCGTGGATGCCAAAGTTTTCGGCGCCCTTGGCCTTGAGCGTGCGAAAGGCCTCAAAGAGCTGCTCGGTGGTCATGCCGTACTTGGAGTCGCCGGGGTTATCCATGATGCCGTTGGAGAGCTGGAACAGGCCGCCCGGATTAAAGCGGCAGCTGACCGTCTTGGGGATGGGTCCCGCAACGCGCTCAAAGAACTCGATGTGGCTGATGTCGTCAAAGTTGACGATGGCACCCAGCTTGTCGGCGAGCTCAAAGTCCGCCGCCGGTGTGTCGTTGGACGAGAACATGATGTCGTGTCCGGTGATGCCCAACGAGCGGGCGATCATGAGCTCGGTATAGCTCGAGCAATCGCAGCCGCAGCCGTATTCGTTGAGAATGGAGATGAGCGCCGGGTTGGGGTTGGCCTTGACGGCAAAGTATTCCTTAAAGCCCGGGTTCCATGCAAAGGCGTCGCGCACCTCTTGCATGTTGCGGCGGATACCCGCCTCGTCGTATAGATGAAACGGCGTGGGGAACTGCTTGACGATATGCTCGAGCGTCTCCTTGTCCACAAACGGCTGCTTGGCCGCATATGCCTCGTTGGGGGTCAATGCCATGTCCCGTAAACCTCGCTATCCAGACGGCGCCATCTGCGCATCGAATCCGCATAGCGTGGACCCAATGTCCGGATAGCGCTCCCGCATTGCTGCAGACAGTCCTGCGGGTGTTTCCCGCAGGCCCACCAGGTTGTTCGTGCCTGAAAAACCCAGTTCGGCGGGTTTCGCCTCCCCGCGGGGTCAAAGCCTGCCGGCTCGCCCGCGGCTCTTCGTGCCCGCGCCTCTATCAAGTGGTAACGACCCTACCACGTTGCACTTTACCAAACAAGAGTATTCGTATATAACGTTTAAAAACTGCAGGGATATGCTAGAAACAAGGGCGTCACAATTTTGCATCACAATAGTGTGTGAATGGATATGCCCCCATGAAAGGATCCTTTATGACCGAGCTCCAAGAACTTCGTCGCTATCGTCGCGACCTGCATCGCATTCCGGAGCTCGATTTCGATCTTCCTCAAACCATAGCCTATATCGAGGGCGTACTCGCCTCGCTTGCCTGTGAAGTGATCCATCCGTGTCCCAGCTGCGTCTGTGCTTTCTTCGACGCTGGCACGGGCACCGCGCATGCCACGGCGATTCGCGCCGATATGGACGCGCTGCCTATCGCGGAGGCGACGGGTGCGGCCTTTGCCTCGACGCATCCCGGAAAGATGCACGCTTGCGGACACGATGGACACATGGCCATGGCACTTGCGGCGGCGACCTTTGTCGATCGCACGATTCGTGAACAGCCGGGTGCCATTAGGCGCAACGTGCTCTTTGTGTTCCAGCCTGCCGAGGAGACGACCGGTGGCGCCAAGACGGTGTGTGAGAGCGGCGTATTCGAGCGCTACGGGGCGGATCGCATCTTTGGCTTCCACGTATGGCCCGACCTGCCTGCGAAAACGTTGGCGAGCTGTTCCGGTCCGCTGCTGGCGCGCTCAAGCGAGACGCACATTCATATCCATGGCGCGAGCATCCATATCGCCAAGACCTACGGCGTTCCGGTCGAGGAATCGCATGATGCCGCGCTGGCAGCGGCCAAGTTCTTGGTTTCCGAGCGCGCGCTCATGGACGAGTTGGGTGCCGACGAGCCCTGCATTGGTAAGTTCGGCCTGCTGCAGGCCGGCACCGTCTGCAATGCGGTGGCGGGGGAGGCCCATGTGGCTGGCAGCCTGCGCGTGTTTACGGACGGTATGTTCGACCGTGCGCGCGAGGGCGTGCGCCGCGTGTTGGACGAGGCCTGCGCCGCAACAGGCTGTACGTACGATCTCGACTTTGCCGAGGGCTATCCGCCGGTCGATAACGACCCCGAGCTGTTCGCCCACATTGCGCCTGCCTTGTCCGAGTTGCAACTTGTGGACGAGCCGCTGCTAATCGCCGAGGATTTCGCGTTCTATCAGCGTCATCTGCCGGGCGTATTCTTCTTGCTGGGCACGGGCGTGCCGGAGGGTCAAGAAAACCCGAGCGATTCGGATGGCTGTCCCACCTATGCCATGAGCGCTCTGCATACTGATACCATGCTCTTTGACGAGGAAATCCTACTCAAAGGCCTCGATGTCTACAAACGATTGCTTGACTTGGAGTGACGATGGAGCGACGCCGACAATCTGCCGTTTATAGTCCCGGTGGGTGTGGATGCGGCTTGTTGCTGCTTCCGGTTATTGCTGTGAGCATTGGCGTGATGTTTGCGCTTGCCGGACTGGCCGCGGCAGCGCTTGTGCTGTTGATTGTGGCCATTGGCGTGACGATTTGGCTCTGCCGCAATCGCGAGCGACGCCGTGCCGACGGTAAAACCAATGTCGGCTGGGTCGTATTCCTGGTCATTGCGTACCCGCTGAGTGTCAGCTACCTGGTGTTCTTCGTCCTGTTGATGATCAGTGCCTTTACCGGGGAATCCGTCACGGTGGGTTGATGCGCTGCCAGCAGACGGTCGCGCAAAATGCGTTTGCTCGGCGTTTGGATAACTGCATTGGCCGTTTACCGCAACCTTAGCCCTCAGCTAATGAATTCAAATTCAATCCTTCCTACGATGTGCTGTGTGCCGGCGCGGTAGCCGGATCGTAGGAAGGATGCATAATGAAAAAGCTCGAAAACGATGCGCTGCTGAGCCGTCGCGCTGCACTTGGCGCATTCGCCACTGTTGCCTTGGGGACTGCCAGTCTTCTTGCCGGTTGCGGTAGCGATAAGGCGACCGTCGCCGAGGATGCCGGCGATGGCGTCAAGAAGGAAGAGACGAAGAAGGAAGAACAGCCTACGACTGACCTGGCTGTTGGCACGACGGTGACCACGACTGCTGGCCTTTCCGTCGTCGTCGATTCCGTTCAGCCCGGCCTCACAAATTATGACGGTTCGACCATGACGGGCATTCACGTCACGTACGTCAACAATGGCGATGAGGGCGCAGATTACAATATCTACGACTGGAAGGGCGAGGACGCCAACGGTGCGCAGCAGAACCAGGGTTATTACAGCGAGGGTTCCGATGAGCTGCAGTCTGGTACCCTTGCCGCCGGTGGCTCCGTGGCGGGCAATATCTACTTTGATGGTGACATCAAGAAGGCTCTCTATTTTGCCAACGTGTTTGATAAGTCTGCCGCTGCAAGCTGGGTGCTGGCCTAACATGTCGCTACCGTTGCGCCGTATGGGAGGTGAGGCCGCGTGCCCGATAAAAAGCTGACGGACGAGTTGCTCAACGAGCTTCTTGATGCGCCGAGTATCGATGGCTATATCAAGAAGCACGACTTTGCCGCCCCGTCGCTTTCGGATTACTTAAAGCAGTTGCTGCAAGAGAAGGGGCTCGAGCGTTCGCGCGTGGTGCGTATGGCCGACCTCAACGAGACCTTTGGCTATCAGATCTTTACCGGCTCGCGCAATCCGAGCCGCAATAAGGTGCTGCAGATTGCCTTTGCAATGGCGCTGTCGATGAAAGAGACCAACCGCGCCCTGACGGCTGCCGGAGTGAGCGTCCTCAACTGCAAGGACCGTCGCGATGCAATCATTATCTTTTGCATCGACCGTGGCTGTAGCCTCCAAAAGGTCAATGAAGAACTGTATCGCTTTGGCGAGGAAACTGTGAGTTAGTGGCCGATGGCTGAGTCGGTTGTGTCACCAGAACAACCATGCAAACGAACGGGGTGCGGACAACATGGGGTGTCCGCACCCTGCGTTATGATGAACGCTATGGATACTCAGAGCCCAACATATTCCGATGACGAGCTGACTGCTTCGCTTGTCGAGCATTTGGCGTCGCTCGACCGCGATGACAGCTATCGTGTGGAGCGCGTGCTCAAGCTCTCGGATGTCGAGACGACCGAACTCGTCTATTTTGAGGGCTCTGGTGGCGGGTCTCTCGGCCCCTTTGTCCGCAAGCGCATCGATGCTTCGGTGCAGATTGGCGGAGCTTATGAGCGCCTGTTTGCGGCCCAGCGCGCCGGTCGTCGTTTTGAGCACTTGCCCCGAATCGTCGATTGCCGCCGTGTGGGCGACGAGCTCGACGTGGTGATGGAGTATGTCGAAGGCGAGACACTCGAGGCGTTGGTGGGACGCTTGGGGGCGACGCCCGATTATGCCCGCGGGCTGTATCCCGTTTTGTGTGAAGCGGTGGGCGAGCTGCATGCTGGTTTTGCAGCTGCGGGGGAGCCGGAGGTACCGGTAATCCACCGCGACCTTAAACCCTCGAACATCATTGTATCGGGCGTGAGGTATGCGGCCGATGCCGGCATGACCTTTTCCTCGCTGGTGATTATCGACCTGGGAATCGCGCGCGTTTGGCGCGATGGCGCCGATGCCGACACCGTCAAATTTGGCACGCGTTCTTATGCGCCGCCCGAGCAGTTTGGGTTTGGGCAGACGAGCGTCCGGAGCGATATTTACGCGCTTGGCGCGCTGCTGTTCTTTTGCCTGACGGGAACTGACCCCAAACCGGGGCGGGACATACGTGAGCAATGCGAGTCGCACGGTATGCCAACCCCGCTTGCCGATGCGGTTTGCATGGCGATGGCGCTCGATCCGGCTAAGCGCTTTGCGAGCGCAAAGGCGCTGGGGCATGCTGCGCGTGCGGCGTATGAGCTATGTCTCCCTGCACCGTCGCCCGCGACCTTTTCTGCTGTCAGTGTGCCCCGGGTCGTGGCGTCGCAGGTGCAGCGGGTACAGCAGCCGGTTGCCCTCACGCTTCCGGCTTCTGCAAACCGGCGTTCGATCGTCTCCCCCGTGACGTCCAAATGCGCGCGTCTGCTCTCGCGTATCCCCGAGCCCGTGGGGCGCATATGGAACGGATGCGTCTATGCGACAACATTGTTGCTGCTGATGGGCAGCCATTTTGCGGTATTTACGCCGACGGGCGAAAACAGAAACTATCCAACGTGGTTTTTGGCACTTGAGTATTTCTTTATGGTCGATGGCTTGGTGCTGCTTATTACGTTTGGCATGCTCGACCGCCGCAGGCTTCGGCGTCGCTTTCCCGTGCTCGATCGGTATCGGGGGAGTGCTTTTGTCGAACTATGGTTCAAGGCGCTCGGGTTTATGTTTGCCGTCATGTGCGTCGTCGTTGTTATCGGCAATGCGACCGGTGTCGTCTCTTAGATAATCGAAAAGGGGCCCCGCTTGGGGCCCCTTTGCAGTTGCACTTAAATACGGTTCATTTGATTGGCGACCTTGTTGTACCAGTCCTGCCACGTGGGCGGGCAGTACTTCTTGGCGGCTGCCGGGGTAAGCGTGGAGCCATAGTTGGCGCCCAGGTAAGCAACGTGGGCGGAGACAGCCTCGCTCCAGCTGCCAAAGCTACGCCAGCCACCGCCGCGGGCACTCCAGCCCCAGGCGTTATAGGAGCCGGCGCAATAGAGGCCCTTACTGCTCTCGATGCAGGCGATAGCGGGGGACCAACGGGGATCGACGCCGGTGTTCCAGGCGGCGACGGCAAAGTTATAGCCCTGGCCTGCCATAGGGGAGCCGGCGAGGTAGTTGTCGATGCGGCTCGTCCACTCGTTAATAAACGAGTCGTAATCGGAATTGCCGCTGTTGGAGTTGTTCACCGTGGTGTCGATGGTGGTGTTGGAGTTGGTGGCCTGACTGCTGGAGTTATTGCCACTCACGCCGGTACCCGAGATCTTCTCGGCGGCAGCAGCTTTGTCGGCCTCGAGCTTAGCCAGTTCGGCGGCATTTTCCTGCTCAGCCTTTGCCTGCGCCTCGCTGCGGAGCTGCTGTGCCTGGGCTAGCGCGTCCTCGGCATTCTTTTGCTCGCCCTCGAGCTGAGACTTGGCCTGATCGAGCTCGGTTTTGTTCTGCTCGAGCTCGGTTTGCATCTTGTTAAGCTCTTCGATCTCGTCGACGCTCGAGCTCGTAATCTGGTTGGTGTATTTGCAGGTGGTGATAAAGTCACCCAAGCTCTGCGTGTTTACCAGGAAGCTCACGATGGGGCTGGTGCCCTTCTGGTACTTATACAGATCGCGCATGGCGGAGCTTGCCTTGGCCTGCTGCTCGGGTAGCTCGGCCTCAATCTTATCGATGTTCGCCTCATTGGAGTCGATCTGCTTTTGCAGATCCTCGAGCTTGGTTCGAGCGTCGTTGTAGGCGCTCGTAGCGTCCTCGATTTTTTTCTGGGCGGCGGAAAGCTGATCCTGCGTTGCCTGCGAGGCGGCATAGGCCGCGACGGGGGAGAGCATCGGCGTGGCCGTCAGCGCGACGGCGAGCGCGGCGCTCGTGATGATACGAGCCGGCTTCGACGCGATGAGCGCTGCGGTGCGATGATTCGAATGCTGCATCCAGTCCCTCTGCAATCAATCGTAGGTTATTGGTCGAGCTGTATTCTACTACTGCTTTCGACCTCAACTTGAACCTTAAAGGTTCTAAAGGGTCAAGTTGAACTTGAGGCTTTGGCTTTGACCTGCAGTTATAGTGAATTGTTGAGAAACCATAGAGTTCAACTTTAACGTTACGGAACCCTGTCCGAGAGGGTTTTTGTTTATCAAAAGTCGCCTCACGTGGGGAAAGATGCAATCGGCGGCAAGAAATGAGACTTGGCGACGTCAATGCCCGGCATGGGTGTCGGGGGAGTTGCCAGGCTGTTTCGCCTCGTTTGCCATAGATACGGTGGAGCTTTGGGTGCCGGCGGCTCGGCACGCTAGAATAAATCAGTTGCACAAAGACCGCCCGTCGTGTGGGCAGTTCATGATAGGAAGTTTCCATGGCATTGCAGTTTACAGAGCGCGAGTTTATTCCCGTGCTGCTCGGCGGCGACATCAACGCGTATTCGGTGGCGCGCGCCTTCTACGAGGAGTATCAGGTCAAGAGCCTGGTCTTTGGCAAGTATCAGACGGGCCCTGCGTATCGCAGCCAGATTATCGACTACACGCCTAACGTGGATATCGACACTATGCCCGTGATGCTTAAGACCGTCAACGGTATCGCTCGGGCACATGCCGACAAGACGATTGTCCTGATGGGCTGCGGCGATAACTATGTTGCCCTGGTGGCTCAGGCCAAGGATGCCAACGAGCTGGCGGATAACATCGTTGCGCCTTACGCGCCCTATAGCATGCTTGAGCAGTGCCAGAAGAAGGAGATCTTCTACGAGCTGTGCGAGAAGCACGGTGTGCCCTATCCGCATACGTTTACCTTTACTGCGCAGATGCTCAACGCGCAAGGAGAGGCGCCTGCCGAGGTGCTCGACCAGATTGACTTCCCCTACCCGATGATCCTGAAGCCTTCCGACGGCATCATGTGGTGGCAGCATGAGTTCGAGGGTCAGAAGAAGGCTTATGAGATTGCCGACCGCGCCGAGCTGGAGCAGGTTATCCGCGATTCCTATGCCAGTGGCTACACCGATGACCTGATTTTGCAGGATCGCGTGCCCGGCAACGACGAGTACATGCGTGTGCTTACCAGCTATTCCGATCGCAACGGCAAGGTTCGCATGATGTGCTTGGGTCACGTGCTGCTCGAGGAGCATCAGCCCCATGGCGTCGGTAATCACGCCTGCATCATCACCGAGCCCAATGATGAGCTTATGAGTGGCGTGCGCAAGCTGCTCGAGGACCTTCACTTTGTGGGTTATTCCAACTTTGACGTCAAGTATGACGAGCGCGATGGCTCGTTTAAGTTCTTTGACTTCAACACCCGTCAGGGCCGCAGCAACTACTACGTAACCAACAGCGGCTTTAACGTTGCCAAGTACGTGGTGGACGAGTATGTGTTCAATCGCCCGTTTGAGCCGGAGTTTGTGACGGCGCAGGACGAGGCGCTGTGGATGGTCGTTCCCATGGGCGTCGTCGACAAGTACGTCAAGGCTCCCGAGCTGCGCGCGAAGGTACATCGTCTTGCCAAGGAGGGCAAGGGCGCCGATCCCTCGTTTATGAAGGGAGACTTTGTCTTTAACCGCTGGTTGCGCATGTGGCACACCAAGCTGCGTCACTATAAGCTGTTCAAGACGTATTACAAGTAGACGAGCGTGGCGCCCGTCCGGTATGTATCGGGCGGGCGCGGGTATGATACGCGCAATTGCGTGGGCGTCACCAAGGAGGCGGCGATGGAAAAGCTGGGAGTTATCGGCGGCATGGGCGCCGAGGCCACGTCGTATTACTACGACCAGGTAGTACGCCATACGGCGGCTACGTGCGACCAGGAGCATATCGACATGGTGGTGCTTTCCAAGTCGACCATGCCCGACCGCACGCTGGCCATCAAGACCGGTGAGCATACCGAGCTGCTGGCGACCATGAAGGAGTGTGCCCAGGCACTCGAGTCGCTGGGCTGCGCGCACATAGCGATTCCCTGCAACACGTCACACTACTTCTACGACCAGATCCAGTCGTTTACGAAGGTGCCGATTATCCACATGCCGCGCGAGTCGGTGCGCTATGCTCTGGCCGGCGCGGTGATGGGGGAGTGCGAGTTCGATCCAAACCTGAGCATGCCGGCCGAGCCGGTGCGCAAGATCGGCATCATGGGCACCGACGGTACCGTGGGCGCAGGCGTCTATGGGCGCGAATGCGGGACCGCGGGCGTTGAGGTCGTCTATCCCAGCGAAAAACGTCAGGCCGACGTGATGTCGCTCATCTACGACGATGTGAAGGCCGGGCGCGAGCCCGATATGGATAAGTTCGACCGCGTGATGTGGGAGTTCGCCCGTAGCGGCTGCGACCGCGTCATCCTGGCCTGCACGGAGCTTTCGGTGTTGCAGAAGTATCGCGAGATGCCCGAGATCACCCTCGATGCGATGGATGTCCTGGTGCGCGAGTCCATCATCCGCAGCGGCGTCCCCTACCGCCTCTAGCTTCCGACCGGGACTGCGGACGATTTCTTGGACCGCTACGCGGCCCTTCCCAGCGCGGCGCGGAACTCGGCCGGCGTGCGGCCGCCGAGCGCATCGCTGCGCCTCTCCGTATTGTAGCGGCCGATCCAGGCCCCGAGCTCCTCGATGAAGCGGGCGGGGGCCCAGCCCGACCAGTCCCTGCCGTGCCAGAACTCCCTCTTGAGCAGGCCGAAGAAGCCCTCCATCGCGGCGTTGTCCGGGCTGCAGCCCTTGGCGGACATGCTCCTGGTGAGGTCGTTGTCCTCGCAGATCGAGATCCAGCCGGGCCAGCGGTAGTGGCCGCCGCGGTCGGAGTGGATGACGGGGCGCTCGCCGGGCGCCAGCCGGGCGCAGGCGTCCTCGAGCGTCGAGTTGGCGAGCGCGGCGTCCGGTCTCTCGCCGGCCCTCCACGCCACGACCGAGGAGTCGAAGCAGTCCCTGATGGCCGACAGGTAGACCTTCCTGCCGGAGGGCAGCCTGAACTCGGTGATGTCGGTGAGCCACAGGAAGTTCGGCAGGGCCGAGCGGAAGTCGCGGCGCACGAGGTTCGGCGGGGCCGGCGTCGGCTCGCCCGCATAGGAGCTGTAGGGCCTCCTCTTCCTCCTCATCCACCTGGGGACCAGGCCCTCCTCGCGCATGATGCGGAGGACGACCTTCTCCGAGGCGCGCACGGGCTCGTCGAGCTCGCGCAGGCGCGCCGTCATGTTAGCGTCAATATAATTTTCACCATTTTCACCAACGTATTTTCGCCAATCGCGCCAACGCGGATGTGCCGGATTCGCCAACGCGGATGCGCCGCTTTCGGCGTCTAGGCGCCCTCCTCCTTCCCGTCCTCACCGCCGATGGATACGTCCTTCAGGCGGTACGACCGTCCCGTTATCTTGATCATCGCGCAATGGTGGCAAAGCCTGTCGGCCACCGCCGAGGCCGTGACGTTGCTGCCGAACACGTCGCCCCACCTGCCCACCGGCACGTTGGTCGTGACGATGGTCGACCGCTTGAGCGCGTAGCGCCTGTTGACCAGCTGGAACAGCAGGTCGGCACCCTCCTTGCCGATGTCGAGGTAGCCGAGCTCGTCTATTATCAGCAGGCTGCAGTGCTCGTAGAACCGCATCCTGCGCGCCAGCGCCTCCTTCGCCGAGGCGTGCTTGAGGTCCTCGACCAGCCTCGAGCAGTCGGCGAAGTACACCTGCTTGCGGGCCATCACCGCCTCGTGGCCTATGGCTATCGACAGGTGGGTCTTGCCGACGCCCGGGCTGCCGACGAGCACGACGTTGTCGCCGCGGTCGATGAACTCGAGCGTGGCCAGCTGCTCGACCAGCCCGCGCGGCACGCTCGGCTGGAAGCCCCAGTCGAAGTCGGCCAGCGTCTTTATGTAGGGGAAGTTGGCCATCCTCGTGCGGCGCTCGTCGTCGGCGCGCCGCTTGAGGGCTATCTGGGCGTCGGTGAGCTCGAGCATGGCTTCGACCAGGCCCTTCCTCCCGTCGGCGACGAGCCTGACGTACTCGGGCACCGACGACGCCATGCCCTCGAGCCCCAGCTCCTCGAGGTTGGCCGCCAGGCGGTTGAGGGGGCTGGCCTGCACGGCGGCGCTCACAGCGAGCCCCCTATCGAGTCGAGCAGGCCGAGGTTGGCCGCGGCGGCCGCCTCGATGTCGCCGGCGGCGTCGCCGAACCACCGCTTGCCGGCCATGGCCTCGGCGTAGTGCGCCGGGTCGTAGGCCGGCCCGCCCGCCACGTGCGTGGCCACCAGCTCGCCGCCGACGTAGCAGTCCATCGCGCCGCCGGGCATGCAGACGATGCGGGCGGGCCTGCCGATGCAGCGCCCGGGCACCGACATGGGCTCGCCGTGCGCGCTCACCAGCATCGTGGCCGGCACCCTGGCCACGCGCACCACGTCGCCCATCGCCTCCTCGAGGGCGCGCAGGTTGCCGACGGGCAGCAGCGCGTCCTTCTCCTCCATGAACAGCGCGGAGGGCGGCAGCCCCGTGGTCTCGTTGGGCTCGGAGTTGCTGGCGTCCTCGATCCGCGCGACGATCTCGTCGATGTCGTCCCAGCCGTCGAAGTCGCCCTGGTAGGCCATGAGCCGCGACAGGAAGCGGTTCGACGACTCGACCTTGCCCTTCGTCTGGGGGCTGCGCGGGCGGCACAGCTTCAGCTCGAAGCCGGCGGCCTTGGCGAACTCGTATGCGCGCTGGACCTTGAGGCGCCTGCCGCCCTTGACCGTCACCAGGGCGGACATGTTGTCCGTGACCCACTCGCGCGGCACGCCGCCGAGCCTCGCGATCGTGGCGTACATGCACCTGACCAGGTCGTCGGTCGTCCTGGTCCTCGACCGGATGAATATGTGCCTGCGGGAATGGCCCAGCGTCGCCGCGAACACGTTGAACTCGAACAGCTCTCCGTCGCGGTTCGCCATCTTGACGGACTCCTTCCAGTCGAACTGCAGCTGCAGTCCGGGCGGCGTCTCGAAGCGCGGGTGCGGCTCCGGGCCGCCGGAGGCCCCGACGGCGATGCCGTTCTTGCGCATGAACTGGGTGAAGGCGTTGTAGCCGGCCAGGTCCTCGCCGGGATACCTGTGCAGCAGCCACTCGTGGATGCCCTTCTTGGTGACTCCCGGCAGCTGCGCCTTGGCGGCCACCTCCTCGATGTGCGCGTCGAACGAGCCCGCCCTGTCGCCGCGCCCGTCGTGGGGCCGCCCGCCCTCGGCCCTCCAGTACGACGCCACGGTGTGCCTGTCCTTGCCGTAGCGCTTCGCTATGTCGCTGAAGTTGGGCTTTATGCCCGCTTCCCTGTACATGTCCAACTCTCCGATCAGGTTCTTCTCCGCCACGGCCCGCTCCTCCCGAAAGCATCGTTCGCTTGTCGATCGAAGCGTAAGCCCCGGCGTTGGTGGAAATGGTGAAAATGCGTTGGCGCAAATGGCGGGATTGCGTTGGCGTGATTGGTTGTTGAGCGTTGGTCAAAATGGTTGTTTTTACAGTAGCGCTAACACGTCACGAAGCGGTACCCCCGCGCCCCCTCACCGTCCTCGGTGAAGATCCTGCGCACGAGCGCGCGCAGGGGCGCGAGCCGGTCGGGCCTCGCGATCGCGCGGCGCTGGTACTCATAGGAGCTCTTTGATATCCCCAAGGAACTCGTGAGTTCTCTCAAGGACCACTTCCCGCACGGCCTCAGGCGGTCTATCACCAGGGTCTTCTCCCTGTTCGACATCCCGTCGAGGCTCGCGGCTTTTAAAACGTCGTTCACCGCCCTGAGGACGGCGTTCTCCAGGACGAGGCGCTCTATCAGGGCGTCCTTGTCGTCCGGGTCGATGTCGGGGTACACCGGACCGTCCCCGACGACCTTCGGCAGATCCATCTTCGCGACCGCCCTCCCGACGGTTCCGCCCGCGGCCCCGGCCCTCGTCCAGCGCGCGACGGCGCTCTTGCTCGGCCCGTCGAGCTCCCGGGCTATCTCCCTGCACGAGAGCCCGGAGCGGCGTAGCTCCCCGGCCCTCTCCACTACGGCTCTACTGTATGTCATGCGGACTCCAAACCGGACCTGATGGTCCAACTTTTTGTCCGCAGTCCCACCCGTCAAAAAGGGACAGGTTAATTTTGGTAGGTTTTATCTGGTGAAACAATAAAGGCCTCGGCTCGTTTGGTGCGAGCCGAGGCCTTTTGCGTTGGGCGGTTGCTGTCGGTGGCGAACTAGAACAGGAAGCCGATGGCGATGAGGGCGATGCTGACGATGAGTACGGCGATATCCAGGCTTTTGATGGGGTAGCGCTTATACGAACTCGCGCGCGTGCGCAGGTAGAAGCCGCGCTGCTCGGCAGCAAGTGCGGTGGCATCGGTCTTGCCCACACTCGAAATAAGCAGTGGCACGCACAGCGGCAGCATGAGTTTGAGTTTCTTGACGGGATTCTTAGTGTCGTATTCGACGCCGCGTGCAGTCTGCGCCTCCATGATGGCGTTCATTTCCTGGCCAAATACCGGCACAAAGCGCAGTGCCGTGGTAAAGGTGAAGGCATAGTGATATGGCACGTGCAGCACCTCGACGCAGGCGTTGGCGAGGTCGTTGAGCTTGGTCACCATAAGCATGAGGATGAGTGGCAGCGCCACGCCCAACAGGCGTAGGCAGGCCTTCGATCCGGTAATGAGGCCCGTGTCGGTGATAAAGCCCCACACCACGTTGCCGTCGCGCATAAAGGCCAGCTGAAGCACCAGCATGATAAGCGCGAGCGGAATCAGCAGCTTGAGTAGTGAGAGCAGACGGTCGACGACGCCGGCGTAGGCGCCCAGTGCAAGGGTGAGCGCCAAAAAGCCCAACAGAGCCACGTAGGTATCGGACAGGAAGATGCCGATGATGATGGCGGCGGCAAGGCCCAGTTTGACGACCGGGTTCAAGCGGTGCAGCAGTGTATCGCCCGGCATATAGTCGATGACGTTAACCACGGTGGACCATCTCCTCGGTAATGCGAACGATATCGGTGACCTCGCTCACCTGTGCAAAGGCGGGAGAGACGGAGGATGCCAGGCGACGAGAAAGCTCTATGACCTGGGGTGGCTCAACGTAGGCTCGCTGCATGAGCTCGCAGTTCGAGAACAGCTCGTGCGTGCAGCCGCGCTCGAGGATGCGGCCGTCGGCCATCACCACGATGCGCTCGGCAAAGTCGGATACGACTTCCATGTCGTGGCAGACCATGATGACGGCGCAGCCGCGCTCGGCCATGGTGCGCACGGTTTCCATGACGGTCATGCACTCACGGTAGTCAAGGCCGCTCGTGGGCTCGTCGAGCACCACGATTTTGGGCTCTACGACCACGACGGAGGCGAGTGCCACCATCTGGCGCTGACCGCGCGAGAGCGAGAAGGGCGCCTCGTCGGCCGGCAAGCCAAAGCGGTCGATGACGAGCTGGGCGCGACGTAGCGCCTCGGCACGGTCGATGCCGGCAAGCTCCAGGCCAAAGGCGACCTCGTCGAGCACAGTGTCCTTGCAGATCTGGCGGTCGGGGTTTTGGAAGAGGGTTGCGACTTCGCGGGCGATGCGGCTCGTGGGAACGGCTGCGGTATCCAGTCCCGTGACACGCACGCTGCCCGAGGCGGGCTTAAGCAGGCCCGTGAGCAGCTTGGTGAGCGTGGTCTTGCCGGCGCCGTTTTGGCCGACGATGCCCACGAGCTCGCCGGGATAGAGGGTCAGGTTGAGGTCGTGGACGGCAGCGCCGCCATTGGGATAGGCAAACTCAACGTGATCGAAGGTGAGCACGGGCTCGGCGTCCCTGGCGTGCGGGCGCAACGACGGTGCGTGCGGTGAGCCGGCGGGTGCCTGAATGTCACTGCTCGCGTGTGCGGGGTCGACGATGCCCGAAATCAGGCGCTCGGCCTCATCAACATCCAAACAGGGAGTGCCGCTGGCCAGGCCATCGACCTCGAGGCTGTTGAAAATGCGCGTGACACGCGGGCAATCGACGCCGATGGCGCGGAGCTCATCGGAGTGTGCGAAGACTTCGT
Source organism: Coriobacteriaceae bacterium (assembly GCA_902363875.1). Lineage (GTDB taxonomy): Bacteria > Actinomycetota > Coriobacteriia > Coriobacteriales > Coriobacteriaceae > Collinsella. The sequence goes on from CABJBO010000007.1 coordinate 71,527, forward strand.
GCGGCTCGCCCTGTAGCGCGATTTCGCCATGATTGAGCACGAGCACGCGGTTGCAATACTCCGAAAGCAGGGCGACTTTTTGCTCAACGACGACGATGGTGATGCCGAGTGCGCGGTTGGCCTCACGCAGGGTCTCGAAGACCAGCGTGGAGCTGGCGGGGTCGAGCGCCGCGGTGGGTTCGTCGAGCACGAGCACGCGCGGACGCATGGCGAGGATGGCGGCGATGGCAACCTTTTGCTTTTGGCCGCCCGAAAGCGTGGCGATCTCGCGGTCGCGCAGGTCGCTGATGCCGACGGTCTCGAGCGTCTCGCTCACACGTTGCTCGATCTGGTCGTGGGGAACGCCAAAGTTCTCCAGGCCAAAAAGCATCTCGTCCTCGACGACCGAGGCGACCATCTGCGTGTCGATGTCCTGCAGCACGCTGCCGACGATCTGCGACACATCGGTGAGCGTAACTTCACAGGTGTCGTTGCCGTCGACAGTGACGGAGCCAAAGAACGTGCCGGTGTAATGGTGGGGTACGGCTCCCGACAGACAGGCGGCAAGTGTAGACTTGCCGGCGCCCGAAGGACCGATAATGCCGATAAAATCTCCTTTGTTCACGCCGAGCGAGATATGCTTAAGTGCCTGCTCGGTCTGCGTGCCATAGGAGAACGAGACATCGTCGACGTTGATGATCGTTTCCATGGATACCTTTCAGAGTCATTGGGGACGTTCTTACATGACTAGTCGTTTAAGAACGTCCCCAAGAGCTAGTTGTCTGGGACAGTCTTTGGTGGTGGAGCACGGAGACGGCTTTGCGAGGGGCCCCAGGTTGGCGCGAAAGAGGAGCGAAGCGTACTTGGGTACGCGAGCGACGAATGAACGCCAAGATGGGGTGGCTCGTAAAGCCGAGCGGGTTAGTTGAGCCTAAGGGACTTCTGGATGGGCAGATAGAGGGCGCCGACCAGAATAGCGTTAAACACGGCGGTCATGGCGACAACGGGCAGCATGGCTGCGGCGAGCTCGCCCACCACGCCGAGCATGGCCATCTTGATGACCATGAAGATGACGCCCGAGACAAAGGTGGTCACGAACGTTGCGATGATGGCGACGGCAGGCTTAACCTGGCCGCCCTTTGTAGCAGCGTTGACAATGACAGCCATGAGCATGGCGGCAATGCCCTCGGCGGCAAAATCGACAAACGGCGAGGTGGTGGTGATCTGGATCACGGCGGCCGAGATAAGGCCGATGACGAGCGCCTGACCAATGTTGGGGCGAACGACCAGGATGGTGAGGCAGAAGGCCGAGATGATGAACTCGGGGCTAATCATGCCGCCCGAGATGCTGGAGATAGCCTTGCCGACGGTGAAGTTGAGAATGAAGCCGGCGGCAAGGAGGATGGCGAGCAGGACAAGGGCACGGATATCGAGCTTACCGCGGTCGGCGGTCTGGACGGTGCGGGGCTGGGCGGTGGTGGTGTTCTGAGACATGGTGAAAATCCTTTCGGAGGGGAAGTGCAAGAGAAGAAAGCGGAGGCGCGTGATGCGAATGCGATCGGGCTCGAGATGGAAAAAGGCCCCCGGTCGAAACCGGAGGCCTTCCAATCACCTAGAGCGCAAAAACAGGCGTGAGGGACTCACTGTCGACCGATCGTATTCGCATCACGCCACCACCAGTTGTTGAGAGACTTCATCGTGTTCTTCATGTTGGTGACTCCTTTCGTGATGCCGTGGCGCGGTCACACCTAGTTGCTGTTGCGCTGCACTATAGCACAGCGATATATGTGCAGGGAAATCTTTTTTGAAAAGATTTCAGCGGCGTTTCCCGCCGGCCAGATGACGGGCTAGGAGGGCAAGGCCGCTCACGCTGTCTCGCCCTCCTTTAGAACGTGAGGGTCTTAGGCCTTCTTGCGACGATAGAGCACGAAGCCGCAGACACCGATGATGACGACGGCACCAACAGCCATGGCGGCCATGTTGTTGCCCTCGGACTTCTCCTCGGTTGCCTCTTCCTTAACCTCGGGCTCGGCAACGTCCTCATCGGAGAGGGCCTCGTCGGCGTAGGTGATGGACTCGACCAGGCAGTCGTTGTCGGCATCGTAGTCACTCGGGACGAACTTCTCGGAGAAGTCGCCCTTCTTGAGGTAATCGCGCATCTCCTCGAGCATGGCCTTGCACTTGACGTAGGTGTTCTTGGTCGCGGCTTTGCCAGCCTTGTTGGCCAGGGCGGTGCGGGCCTCGGTGCCCTCGGCAGCTTGCATGGCCTCGTCGACGGTCAGGTTCTGCTCGATGAGCTCCTTCTGCAGAGCGTCGAGATAGGCGCGGACGCCGGTGGCGCAGTTGTCGCGGTTCTCCTCGGCGAGCGTGTTGATGTCCATGAGGACGTAATTGATGGAGTTCTTGGGCTCCTCGTTGTTCACGACGTCTTCCTCTTCACAGTGATCGAAGGAGACATCCTGATCGCTGAAGTAGGGGCTGACCTCGGTGAGCAGTGCGGAGTAGAAGGGAATAGCGACGGAGAACTCGGCGTTGGAGAGCATCTCCCACTGGATGGTCGCGATCTCGGGGTCCATGCCCTGACGGATCTGGAAGGTGTGGATCTCGGTGTTACGGTTGGAGCCGATGGCATAGGCACCGTCGGTGTTGGCGTTGAGGCCGGCGACATTCTCGCCACGAGTAGCAAAGCTGCGGATCATCTCAAAGGTGTTCCAGTCGGACTTGCCGGGCTGGAAGAACAGCGGCTGCATCTCGTGGACCAGGGCGCCGGTCGTGGCACGAGCATCTTCGCGCTCGTCCTTAACGATCTCGTAGTCGGTGCCCTCGGCAAGCGGAGCCATGAAATAATCGCGGCCCTGGATATAGCGAGACCAAGAATGCATGGCCTTATCGCTAATTTCCTCACCGTAGGTCTGGGCAACGTCGAACTGGCCGTCCTCGAAGTACTTGGCAAAGCCCTTTTCTTCGGGCATGGTCTGAATGTCCTTGGAGTGGAGGCAGTTCTCGGTGTCGTCGAGGTTGACCTTGTAGTTAAGGTTGCCGATGTTGGGGTTGACCGAGGCGATGTCGTCGGTGAGCTTCATGGCAATCCACTGATGGCCAGAAAGTCCGGCGAACAGCCAGGTCTCGTTGTTGTCGGCGATGATGACCTGGTCGTTGGTGCAGATGCCCTGCTCGTCGACCAGGCTACCGAGGAGCTCGACGCCCTCGCGGGCCGTGGCACTCTCGCCCAGGATGACGCTGGCGTAATTGTACTCACCGATGCCGGTCTCCTCGGTAATGGGGTCGGCCTCCTCAGCCTTCTCGTTGTAGGAGGTGCTCAGCGTGGCAGAGCAGGAGACGCCCTTCTCGTTGATGCCAGCCTCGGAATAAGCGTCATAGCGATCTTCCCACTGAGAGGGGTTGTCGCGAACGAAGGTGTAGCGGTAGGTCGCGCCCTTGGACTTGTACTCAAAGCCGGATTCGAGCGAGCTATACTCGCTGCCGTCCTTGTGCGCAGGCTCAATGCCAAAGTGCTTGATATAGCGCGGGCTAAAGTCCTCTGCGCGGCCGTAGTACGTGTTGCCGTCCGCCGTGAGTTTGCTGCCCATGTAGATCTGGGTGCAAGCGAGCGCCGAGGTCGGCATGGCCATAATGGCCGCAGCTCCGAATGCGAGGCCGCAGCCAAGCTTCTTGAGCGTGTTGACGGGATGAGTAAACCTCATAATCCCTCCCAACTGTTGAGACCCCGCAAAGCTATGTGGAATCTCAGCTAATAAATACATCTATTAGCCTATAGGAAGTCTAAAGAGTATTCATCTATTTCGATGAAATACTCGATGAGCGTCCTAAAATATGCGATGAACGGATAAGAATACTCATTATGTAGCTTTACTTAAATAAAGGCACCCTGCAATTACTCTACCTGAATAAAGCACCTTGCACGGGGCGCAAAGAAAAATCCCCCGCTGTTTGGCAAATGCATAAACAACGGGGGAGACGATGATTGGATGAATATCATACCAATGTGGAATTACTTCTTCCGGCGGTGGATAACGTTAATCGCATAGCCGATGAGCATGGCCAAAACGATGACGATAAAGCCGAGCAGGGGATTGTCGTTCATGGGGTCCTCCTATTTTCCGAGTGGGGAGAATTCGTCGACGATGAGGTCGAGGCATTGCGGAAGTGCGCGGGCTCCAAAGACGCCCGAGTTGCTGGAGATGATTTCGCCATCGAACTGCATGCCCAGCGACGGGGTGCAGGTGATCTTGGCTTCTTTGGTCTGGATGATCTTAAACTGCGGACGGCCGAGCACCTTGCCGGCGGGGTCGAGCGCGGCGGTGATCACGGTCGGGAGGAGCTGCACGGTTTTTACGGGCTCGATGACTGCGATATCGACCATGCCGTCGTTCATGCGACAGTCGGGGAACAGGTTGATGTCGTTTTGGATGACCGAGGTGTTGCCGGCCATGCAGCAGATGCCATCGAGCTCCTCGACAATGCCGTCATGCTCAATTGTAAAGTGCGCCACCGTGGGGTTGGGCGTGGCGAGCGCGGATAGGAAGTAGGCGATCTCGCCGATGTCGTTTTTGGTGGGGGCGGCCTTCATCATGATCTCGGCGTCGTAGCCAGAGCCGGCGATGATGATGAAGCCGTGGCGCTTTTCGTTGCCGTTCTCGTCGAGCCAAAAGAGCTCACCCATATCCGCCTTGACGGTGCGGCCGACGCGGCAGGCCTTGGCGAGCGCCGCGGCCTCGGGGGCATTGCCGATGTTGTTGAAGAACAGGCAGGCCGTGCCGGAGGGGAAGACGAGCGTGGGGACGCCGCATCCGCGCATCTGGTCGAGCACGTTGGAGACGGTGCCGTCGCCGCCCGAAATCACCACGCGATCAAACTCGCGCACGTCTGCCACGGCGTCCTCGGGTTCCATGCCATCGCCGATAAAACGCATCACGACCTCGTCGCCGCCCTGCGCGAGGGCGTGCGTGAACGCGTAGATTTCATCTGAGCTGGGGCCCGATGCCGGGTTGTGGATGATAAGGCAGCGCATACTTACGTTCCCGTTCTGTGACTAACCGAGTATAGTTGTAGGGCAATGCCGATATCCTACCCGTGTTTTTCGGGCCTAACCTTATTCGATGGGTTGATATGTACATTTCCACACATCAGGCTCTGCTCGACTTTTGTCAGCGCGCCCGCGAGTTCGACGCGATTGCCGTCGATACCGAGTTTTTGCGCGAGCGCACGTTCCACCCGCGCCTGTGCTTGGTTCAGATTGCCACCCCTGCCGAGAGCGTCGCGGTCGATCCTCTGGTGATCGACGACCTATCGCCGCTGGCCGAGCTTATGGGCGATGAGAGCGTGACCAAGGTATTTCACGCCTGCTCGCAGGATATGGAGGTTATGCTTCATACCGTGGGCGTGCTGCCGCGTCCCATTTTTGACACGCAGGTGGCCGCCGCCTTTTTGGGCGAGCGCCAGCAGATTTCCTACGGCGCGCTCGTGCAGACGTTTTGCGGTGTCTCATTGCCCAAGACCGAGTCACTGACCGATTGGTCGCGCCGCCCGCTGACCGACAAACAGATCGAGTACGCGATCGATGACGTCAAGTACCTGATTGTTGCCTATACCGAGATGATGAGTCGCCTGCGCGAGCTGGGCCGGGTGGACTGGGTGCTCGACGAGTTGCGTCCGCTGGCCGACGGGTCGCATTATCGCGCCGATCGTCACGAGGCATTCCGCAAGGTCAAGCGCATCAACTCGTGCAGCCGCCATCAGCTGGGCATTGCGCGCGAGCTCGCCGCCTGGCGCGAGGACCGCGCCGAGCGCCGCAACATCCCGCGCAAGTGGGTCATGTCCGACGATACGCTGCTGGCGCTCGTCAAGCGCAATCCCGTGCGCGTCGAGGAGTTCCGCAGCATCCGCGGCACCGATCAGCTGGGGGAGCGCGACGTGGACGGCGCGCTCATGGCCATCAAACGCGGCGCGAGCTGCCCGCACGACCGCCTGCCGCTCATGGTGCGCGGGCATCGCCAGATTTCGCCGGAGTTGGAGAGCGTGACCGACCTTATGTATGCGCTTATTCGCTTGGTTGCCGAGCGCTCGGGCGTAGCGACCTCGGTCATTGCCTCGCGCGATGACCTGGCCGACTATATTGAGCATCCCGAGCAGAGTCCCCTGCGCGAAGGCTGGCGCTTTGAGCTTGTGGGCTCGCGCCTGGACGATCTGCTCTCGGGCAATATGGGGTTGACGGTCAAAGATGGCAAAATTGAATTGCTATAGCTATAAAGTTACGCGGTTTTACCAAACCGCGTAACAGCTCGACGCTGCAAACGGCCGAGAGCGGCAATCTGACGTTCAATCGTCGCTCGCGTACCAAAGTACGCGTCGCTTCTCTTTCACGTCACCTTGCTCGCTCTCGGCCGTTTTCGCTGACAATGCCTAAACATCGATGCTGACTTGCCTGCTGGGCGAGTGGGTAGAATGCCTCCAACGTGTAACTCGATTCGGAGGAATTCGCATGCCTTATTACTATGGATACGGCTTTGGTATCGACCCGCTGTACCTGCTGGTTGTTCTTGTCTGCACGGTGCTTGGCCTTGCCGCGCAGAGCTATATCAATTCGACGTACAAGACGTGGTCCAAGGTTCGCTCGGACGGCGACACGGGCGCCAGGGTCGCTCGCCGCATGCTCGACGCGAACGGCTGCAGTGCCGTGGGTATCAAGGGCGTCGCCGGTGAGCTCACTGACCATTACAACCCGCAGGACAACAACCTGTATCTGTCGGATTCCAACCGTTCGGGCGGTTCGGTCGCAAGCGTTGCTGTCGCTTGTCACGAGGCAGGCCATGCCGCGCAGCGTCAAAGCGGCTATGCCATGATGAAGGTACGTACCGCCCTCGTGCCGGTCGTCAACTTTACCCAGAACACCTGGACCATCGTGCTGCTCATGGGCTTGTTCATGAACATCGCGGGACTCACGACCCTCGCGCTGATCTTCTTCTCGTTTAGCGTGCTGTTCCAGCTCGTTACGCTGCCGGTCGAGATTGACGCCAGCCGCCGCGCCGTGGCGTATATCGAGCAGTCGGGCATGAGCTCCAAACAGGTCAACGGTGCCAAGAAGGTGCTGACGGCCGCCGCGCTTACCTATGTGGCTGCGGCGCTCACCTCGATTATTCAGCTGCTCTATCTTATGGCTCGCTACAACAGAAACTCCAACCGATAACAAATTGGGTCGTTGGGCGCCGCGGGGATTTGTGTCCCCGCGGCGCTGTACTATGTGTTGGACTTGAATTTGCGCGGGGCCGGAGCCCTTGTGCACGATGACGAAAGGGGGCTGCGTGGCAGGCTGGAATCTAACCGGCAATGCCGTTTCCGCCGAGTTCGACGGTTCGGACGAGCAAGAGCGTAAAGAGCTCAGCGTGAGCCAGGCGGTAGAGATCGCCGCCGGTGCGCTCGATGCTATTCCGCAACTGACCGTCCTGGGCGAGGTCACGGGTTTCCGTGGTCCCAATGCCCGAAGCGGCCACTGCTACTTCCAGATTAAAGACGACTCGGCCGCCGTCGACTGTATCATCTGGAAGGGCGCCTATCTCAAGCGTACCTTCGATCTGCGTGACGGCATGCAGGTGAGCTTTAAGGGCAGCTTCAATCTCTATAAGGCCACGGGCCGCATGAGCTTTGTCGCTCGCTCGTTTTCGCTGGCGGGGGAGGGTCTGCTGCGTCAACAAGTGGCGCAACTGGCCGAAAAGCTACGCCGAGAGGGCCTGATGGACGAAGCGCGCAAGCGCCGCATCCCGGTGTTTTGCTCGCGCGTGGCGGTCGTCACCTCGCTTTCGGGTGCCGTAATCGACGACGTCAAGCGTACATTGCGTCGTCGCAACCCGCTCGTCGAGCTCGTTTGCGTGGGCGCCAAGGTTCAAGGCGAGGGTGCGCCGGCCGAGCTCATTGAGGGCTTGCGCCGCGCCGCTTCCATTACGCCGGCGCCCGACTGTATTTTGCTGGTGCGCGGCGGCGGTTCCTTTGAGGACCTCATGACCTTTAATGACGAGGAGCTTGCCCGCGCGGTGGCAGCCTGTCCCGTGCCCGTGGTGACGGGTATTGGGCATGAGCCCGATACCTCGATCTGCGATATGGTGAGCGACCGTCGCGCCTCCACGCCCACGGCAGCGGCAGAATCGGTGGCGCCGGCTATGACGGAGTTGGCAGACGTGCTCGAGACGCGCCATCAGCGTCTGGGCGCCGCGATGGCTTCGATGATAGGGTCGGATCAGGTCGATCTGGAAATGCTCGATCAGCGCGGTCGCCGTGCCTGGGATACCTATACGGCTCGCTTGGGCGATGCGCTCGATGCGGCTGCGTGTCGCCCGTGCCTCAACGACCCCACATTTATGGTCGAGCGTCGCGAATCGGAGCTTGCCCTGACGGCCGATCGTCTGTCTGGCGCCATAACGCGTTCGGTCGGGTCCTTTCGTTCCAACTTCGAGCGTCTGCCCGAGCGCTTGATCGCAAGCACCTCAGGGCTTGATGGCAAGCGCCATGCTCTCATGCTCGCAAGCTCCCGTCTAGAGCATCAGGGGCGCACGATGCTCAGCAAGCCAGCGTCCGACCTGGGCCGTGCGGCGGCTTCGCTCGATGCCCTGTCGCCGCTTAAGGTACTTGCCCGCGGTTACTCCATCGCGTACGGCGATGATGGGGTTGCTACGAGCGCCAAGACCTTTAAGCCCGGCGACGCCATCCGCGTGCGCATGGCAGACGGCAACGTGTCGGCAACCGTCAACGCGGTCGAGTAGACCGCGTTTCACAGTGATAGACCCTTAGGAAAGGAAACAGTTATGGCAGAGAAGACCCCGGTCGAGCAGCTTACGTACAAGCAGGCCTCACAGGAGCTGGAGCTCATCATCCGCAGCCTGGAGTCGGGCGATATGGAGCTTGAGGAGTCGCTTGAGAGCTACACCCGCGGCGTCGAGCTCCTCAAGAGCCTGCGCACCCGCTTGTCCGATGCCGAGCAGAAGGTCTCGGTGCTCCTTAAGGACGTCGACGGCAACGACGTACTCGCCGACGGCGAGGCCGCCAACACCGACGACAACCTTTCGTTCTAACCATTCCGACCAAATATAATTACCTTGGTCTGTGAGAAAGGAACAACCATGTGTGATTGCATCTTCTGCAAAATTGCCAACCACGATATCCCCTCGACCGTCGTCTACGAGGACGACCAGGTCATCGCGTTCGACGACCTTAACCCCCAGGCGCCGGTCCACACGCTCGTGATCCCCAAGAAGCACTACAGCGACATCGCCGACAACGTGCCCGCCGAGACCATGGGCGCCATGGCCCACGCCGTCCAGGAGGTCGCCAAGGCCAAGGGTCTGGAGGACGGTTTCCGCGTCATTTCCAACAAGGGTGTCAACGCCGGCCAGACCGTCATGCACTTCCACATGCATGTCCTCGGCGGCAAGAACCTGGGCGAGAACCTCATCTGAGGACACGTAGCCCGTCGACTTGGCTGCCTTTGGAGTAATCTATGCAGCTTTCTCAACTCGAATACCTTCAAGCGGTAGCGAACTATGGCGGCGTGCGCAAAGCAGCTCGCGCCGTTCATGTGAGTCCGCAGGCCGTTTCGTCGGCAATCAAAAAGTTGGAATCTGAGTATCAGATTGTTTTGCTCGACCGATCGGCGGGGGAGGCTGTTTTGTCTCCGGCGGGCAGAGAATTTGCGCGTCGTGCACGCGTGATCCTGGCACAAGTCGACGATCTTAAAAAGTACGCCCAATCGAGGGACGACGGCGTCTCGCCCGACGGCCACTTCCGTCTTTACGCCCCCTGCCTTCAAGGGCGGGGGCGTCTCTTTTCCGAAAACTGGTACGACTCGTTTGAAAGCTCGCACCCTCAGATTCACCTTGATGTGTGGCATCAGCCAACGGCTACATGCTTTGAATCACTTGTGCTTGGCATTTCGGATGCGGCCATCTCATTTGAGGAACCAAGGAACAGTGTCCTTTCTTCGAAATACTTGGGTGAAAAGGAGCTCAAGGTTCTTTCGTGCCCAGCGGGTCATCAATCTGTGGGCGCTATGACCGTTCGTGAGTTACTGGGCGGCAGGTTAGCTGTTCCCATTAATTTGTCGCCCTGTCTCAATGCAATCAATCAATGCCCCGAAGCTCAGCTGGTTAATTTCCGCTTCCGCGACGTCGAATACGGAAACAGAGCGCAGGCTGAGTTTCTTCAAGCCGGGGGATTGATATTGGGTTTTTCTGGCTCTTCTCTCGCATCAGATGGATCGGAAGTGAGCGAGTGCTCCATTGAAGCCTCGCATGACGTAGTCTTGCCCATCTACTTCTGCTATCGGCAAAACTCCTGGACCGATCGACACCAGACGGTTTTTCTGCACCTATTGCGTCATCTTGCTTCGTGAGATTAATTGGCTTCGAGACGTCAAGTGATTATTGACGCCTTGCAACACATAGCTGACAGCTTTGCCCTCATGCTTTTCCAAGATTCCGATTTAGATTGCTGACTCTTGGAGGGCGGAGCATGAAAAACCGTACGGTTTTGCTTTATATGACGTTCGTTTTTCTGTCGAACTTCAGCACCATTTTGTATTTTCTGACGGTTTACCTTGAATTCGTCGGATTCTCGATGGTGGCGATTTCTAGCATGATGATTGCATATCAAGTGAGCAAGTTCATCCTCGAAGTTCCCACTGGCTATATTGCTGATAGGTTTGGACGAAAGACAAGCGGTCTCGTTGGCGTCGTGGGAATGCTTGGATACTACGCCGCCCTGCTTCTCGTCCGTTCTCCCCTGCTTTTAATCGGTGCGTTCGCTCTCAAGGGTTTTGCCGTTGCGTGTGTGAGCGGATCCATCGAAGCGATTTACATTGACAGCGTCTCTCAGGACCAGCTCGTAAGACTTAATGTCGTTGAGCGATTTGTTTTCTATGCCTCTTATGCCATCTCCGCTTGCGTGGGCGGTTTCATTTCGTCCGTCGGTGCATATCTCATTGGTCTTTCGGCAGATATCATCGCAATGGTGTTGACGTTGGTTGTCGTTGTCTGCATTCCTGAGATGCGAAGAGGGGGCACTGCGACGACACCTGAACATGGGATTAGCCCGAAGATGATCGGTGCCGCTATTGCGGGTAATGGCATTCTTCGTTCAGCGTTCATCATGGACTGTTCTCAGGCATTTGCTTTTGTCGCCCTGGAAGACTTTTTCTCACTGCTGCTTGCGGGTCGCGGAATGAATGCCGTCGCTTCGGGTGTGACCATTGCGGTTCAGCTCCTTGCCTCGGCCTCCATGGGACTTATTGTGCCCTGTGCGATTGCTCATGTCGACAAGGGCCGCTTTGCGCGTATTTGCGGCATCGTGCGTCTTTTCCTGACAGCTCTGTTTTTGATTCCCTTAACTCCGGTTTATTTGCTGCCCGTGTTCTATGTGCTGCAGACGGTCGCGTACTCGTTATTTGCTCCAATTAAATACTCAATTTTTCAAAAAGCAGCCGATCCTTCGATGCGCTGTTCACTGATTTCGGTTCAAAGCCAGATGGTGGCGGTGGGTGCCATCCTTTTCTATCTGTTCAACGCTGCGTTGAGCGGCATCGCGGGCATTCGAGTCATATTGCTTGTCGCGCTCGGGATTTCTTCCCTTGTGTATATCCCCGCGTTATTTCGTCTTACAAGCCAGAGGACATGAGTATTTAGGCACCGATAACTTATATATCAACGCAATAAACCCGAGCGCGAGGGCGTTTGGGTTTATTATTGAAGCGTATGTAACCTGGCGGCGCCACACCGCCTGTTAGTAGGGAGACACATGAACGTTCTGGTCGTCAACGCAGGATCTTCGACCCTTAAGTATCAGGTCATCGATACCAAGTCCCATAAGGTGTCCGCAAAGGGCTCCTGCGAGCGCGTCTGCTTTACCGGCGGCACTTTCACCCATGCTGCCAACGGCTCCAAGAAGGTGACCGAGAACATCGAGTTCCCCGACCACAAGGTCGCCATCGAGGTTGTCCTGAAGGACCTCGAGGCCAACGGCGTCAAGATTGAGGGTATCGGCCACCGTATCGTTCAGGGCGGTTGGTACTTTGGCGATTCCTCCCTCGTCGACGAGGATGTCCTCGCCAAGATCCGCGAGGTCGCTCCGCTCGCCCCGCTGCACAACAACCCCGAGGCCAACGTTATCGAGTACTGCCTGGAGCAGTATCCCGACCTGCCCAACGTCACGGTTTACGACACCGCTTTCCACTTCAACATGCCCGAGGTCGCCAAGACTTACGCCCTGCCCAAGGACGTCTGCGACAAGCTGCACATCCGTAAGTACGGCGCCCACGGCACCAGCTACCGTTACATCTCCAAGAAGGTCGCCGAGATGACCAACGGCGAGGCCCGCAAGGTCGTCGTGTGCCATATCGGCTCCGGCGCTTCCCTGTGCGCCATCGAGGACGGCAAGTGCATGGACACCACCATGGGCTTGACGCCGCTCGACGGCGTTATGATGGGCACCCGCTGCGGCTCCATCGACCCGGCTACCGTGTGCTACCTGCAGCGCGAGGGCGGCTACACCTTCGACGAGGTCGACGAGATGATGAACAAGAAGTCCGGCCTTTTGGCTGTGACCGGCGGCAAGACCAACGACTGCCGCAACGTCGAGGAGCTCGCCGCCGCCGGTGACCCCGAGGCCCAGCTTGCCTTCGATATGTTCGTCTACAAGATTGCCGCCAAGGCTGCCGAGATGGCCACCTCCATGTGCGGTATGGACACCCTGGTCTTCACTGCCGGCATCGGTGAGCACGCTCCTGCCGTCCGCGCCGGCGTGGCCGACCGCCTGGCCTTTATGGGCGTCAAGATGGATCATGCCCGCAACGCCCTGCGTGGTGACGGCGCATGGTGCCTGTCTGCCAAGGATTCCAAGGTTAAGATTTTCGTTATCCCCACGGACGAGGAGTTCATGATCGCTTCCGACGTCGAGCGCATCGTCAACGGCAAGTAATTGCAAAAGGGGAGGGGCTGGACGACCGAGCGCCGTTCGGCCCCTCTTTTGTGCTCGTTGGGCGATATGCCTGATAGTTATTTATTAAGTTGTGATAACTTCTTATTAACATGCGGCCGCCTTAAGGGGTCTGCGCCGACCGTATCGCACTGCAAAGGAGTCTCATGAACGTACTTGTTGTCAACGCCGGTAGCTCAAGCCTTAAATATCAGCTTTTGGATACCGATACCCGCGAGGTTTTCGCCAAGGGCAACTGCGAACGTATCGGTTCGGACGTGGGCATCTTTGGCCACTCCGAGAACGGTGGCGCCAAGCAAACCGAGGAGGCCCCCTTCCCGGATCACCGTTCGGCTATCGCACGCGTGCTCGAAGAGCTCGAGAAGACCGACTTTACGATCGATGGCATTGGGCATCGTATTGTTCAGGGTGGCTGGTACTTTGACGATTCCGCGGTCGTTGACGATGAGGTCATGGCTAAGATCCTCGAGGTGGCACCGCTTGCCCCGCTACACAACTACGGCGAGGCAGCGGCAATCGAGTATTGTCGCGAGAAGTATCCGGAGCTGCCCAACGTGGCCGTCTTCGACACCTCGTTCCACATGACTATGCCCGAGGTCGCCTACACCTACGCCCTGCCCAAGGACGTGCGTGACAAGTATCACGTGCGCAAGTACGGCGCCCACGGCACAAGCCACCGCTATGAGTGGATGATGGCCAAGGAGATCTTGGGTTCGCGCTGCCACCGTCTGCTTTCGTGTCATCTGGGCAACGGCGCTTCGCTCGCCGCCATCGAGGACGGTGTATGCCGCGATACCACGATGGGCCTCACGCCGCTCGACGGCCTGATGATGGGCACCCGTTGTGGTTCCATTGACCCGGCTACCGTGTGCTACCTGCAGCGCGAGGGCGGCTACAGCTACCAGGAAGTCGATGACATGATGAACAAGCAGTCTGGTCTGCTTGCCATCTCGGGCATCTCCAACGACGCCCGTGACATCCGTACGCGCGCCTCCGAGGGCGACGAGCGCTGCCTGCTTGCCTTCGATATGTTCGCCTACAAGGCCATGCAGCAGGCCGGCTCCATGATCGCTTCAATGGCGGGCGTGGACACCATTACCTTTACCGCCGGCATTGGCGAGAACGACTGGTCGATCCGCAAGGCTTTCTGCGACTGCTTCGAGTGGCTGGGCGTGCGCATCGACAACAACAAGAACCGCGAGGCCGTGGGTAACGGCCCGCAGGTCATCAGCGCCGCCGGCTCTTCCGTCACGGTCATGGTCATCCCCACCGACGAGGAATACATGATCGCCCACGACGTCGAGCGTCTGACCGCGAATAACTAGTGCGTTCGCTTGCGATTGAACGAAAGGCCTCCTGAGCAGCAGCTCAGGAGGCCTTTTTGCTAGCAGGCGAAAATTCCAGTCCCAAAGTGATCATCACCAGTAACGCCTGCGCTCCCAGCAATGACACCCATCCATTCAGATCCTCAGCCCCAGCTCGTAGCCAAGCCGCCGTCCACTCCAGATGCTCTGAATGCTTCGTGGCAGTAGAAGGCCGTACGGGCTAACCCCTGAAAACATTCCGCACCAGAAACGCCCCCGTTCGTAGCTCCGAAGGAGCAGAACGGGGGCGTTTCATTGGTCGAGGACGTTTTCAGGGGTTAGCCCGTACGGCCTTCGGGCGAGTGCGTCCGCTACTCAGCCATCTGAGCCTGGACGGCGGTGATGGCTACGACACCCACGATGTCGTCGGCAGAACAGCCGCGCGAAAGGTCGTTAACCGGCTTGGCGATGCCCTGCAGGATGGGGCCGTAGGCGTCGGCACCAGCGAAGCGCTGAACCAGCTTGTAGCCGATGTTGCCGGCCTCGAGGTCGGGGAACACGAGCACGTTGGCCTTGCCGGCAACGGAGGAGCCGGGAGCCTTGAGCTGGGCGACGGTGGGGACGATAGCAGCATCGAGCTGCAGGTCGCCGTCGATGGCGAGCTCGGGTGCCTTCTCCTTGCAGAACTTCACGGCCTCCTGGACCTTCTTGGCGACCTCGCCACCGGCGGAGCCCATGGTGGAGTAGGAGAGCATGGCCACGTGCGGCTCAACATTGCCCATGAAGGTGGACCAGGAGTGAGCGGAGGCGATGGCGATCTCGGAGAGCTCGTCGGAGGACGGGTTGATGTTGAGGCCGCAGTCGGCGAAGATCAGCGTGCCGTCGGTGCCGAACTGCGGGGTGTCGGTGCACATCACGAAGAAGGCCGAGACCAGCTTGGTGCCCGGGGCGGTCTTGAGGATCTGAAGCGCGGGGCGCAGGGTGTCGGCGGTGGAGTGGCAGGCGCCGGAGACCAGGCCGTCGGCGTCGCCCATCTTGACCATCATGGTGCCAAAGTAGGTGGCGTCCATCACCTGGGCGCGAGCCTGCTCGATGGTAACGCCCTTCTTGGCGCGGAGCTCGGCAAACTTCTGTGCGTACTCCTCGTGCTTCTCGGCATTGCGCGGGTCGATGACGGTGGCGCCGGGAACGTTGATCTCGTTGGGATCGCCCAGGATGACGATGTTGGCCAGGCCTTCCTCGATGATCTTGTTGGCCGCGACGATGGTGCGCGGATCCTCGCCCTCGGGCAGGACGATGGTCTTAAGGTCGGCCTTGGCGGCAGACTTCATACGGTTTAGGAAATCGCTCATGTTACTCCTTACAAGCGTTTCGCTAAGCTCCAGGCGCCCGGCTGTTCACGAATAAACCCGCTGCTAGCGGGTCTACCTTTCAATTATGTTCGCCGCTGTGCTTGAGCTTTCCTTGTGTGGCAAGCTCATTATAGGACGCATTAGCGCTATAATCGCTCTGATAAATATGTCTCGAAGAATGTTCGAGAAAAGCCCAGCTAACGAGCCCGTGGCTTTTGACAAGGAGTATCGATGCAGATTACCTCAGGCCTGCCTGAAGGCTTTAACGCCGGCGCGTACGACATGATTGTCGTCGGTGCTGGATATGCCGGTGCCGTTTGCGCCCGCCGTCTTGCCGAGACTATCGGCTATCGTGTTGCCGTTTTGGAGCGCCGTAGCCACATTGCGGGCAATGCCTATGACTGCACTGACGAGGCCGGAATCCTGATCCACGAGTACGGTCCGCATATCTATCACACCTTTAACGAGCGCGTGCACAATTTCCTGTCGCGCTTTACCAAGTGGACGGATTATCAGCACAAGGTGCTCGCCAACATCAACGGTACCCTTATGCCCGTGCCCTTCAACCATGCGAGTCTCAAGCTCGCCTTTGGTGATGAGCGCGGCGAGGAGCTGTATCAGAAGCTCGTGGAGACCTTTGGCAAGGATGTCAAGGTGCCCATTATGGAGCTGCGTAAGAAGAACGACCCCGACTTGGCCGAGGTCGCCGATTACGTCTACGAGAACGTCTTTTTGCATTACACCATGAAGCAGTGGGGCCAGACGCCCGACCAGATCGATCCCTCGATCACCGGTCGCGTTCCCGTCTTTGTGGGCGACGATGACCGCTATTTCCCGCAGGCTCCCTTCCAGGGTATGCCGCAGGACGGCTACACGGCGCTGTTCGAGCATATGCTCGACCACGACCTGATCGACGTGTTCTGCGATGTGGACGCCCGCGATCTCTTTGAGATCGACGAGACCACCGTCAAGATCGGTGGCAAGGTCTACGGCGGCGAGATCGTTTATACCGGTCCGCTCGATGAGCTGTTCAACCTCGACCTGGGCGCGCTGCCGTACCGCACGCTCGACATGAAGTTCGAGACGCTCGATATGGATCAGTTCCAGCCCGTGGGCACCGTCAACTACACCACGAGCGAGGACTACACGCGCATCACCGAGTTCAAGAACATGACCGGTCAGGTCCTGCCCGGCAAGACCACCATCATGAAGGAGTACTCCAAGGCCTATACGCCCGGCTCGGGCGAGACGCCGTATTACGCCATTCTTGAGCCCGAGAACCGTGAGCTCTATGAGCGCTATCTTGAGCGCGTCCAGAACCTGACAAACTTCCACCCGGTGGGTCGTCTGGCCGAGTATCGTTACTACGATATGGATGCCGTGACCAATTCCGCCCTCGATCTTTCGGATGAGATTATCGCCTGCCATGCATAAAGTCATAACATTCGGTATTCCCTCGTATAACGCCGCTAAGGACATGGACCATTGCATTACCTCCATCTTGGAGGGGAGCAATTATGCCACCGATATCGAGATTATCGTGGTGGACGACGGCTCCAAGGATGAGACGGCAGCCAAGGCCGACGAGTGGGAGGCCCGTTATCCTGGAATCATCCGCGCGGTGCACCAGGAGAATGGCGGCCACGGTATTGCCGTCCTTTCGGGTCTGCGCGAGGCGCAGGGCACCTACTACAAGGTTGTCGACTCGGACGACTGGCTTGACGGCGCTGCCCTTTCGACCATGCTGTCGATTCTGCGCGGCTTTGAAGAGCGCGACCAGCGCGTTGACCTGTTTATCTCGAACTACGTGTACGAGAAGGTTTACGAGGGTACGCATACGGCCATTGGTTACAAGTTTGCCCTGCCTCGAAAAAAGATCTTTACCTGGGACCAGATCGGCCATTTCCGTTTGGACCAGAATCTGCTCATGCACAGCCTGTGCTATCGCACGGATGTGCTGCGCGAGTCCAACCTGCCCATGCCGCCGCACACGTTCTATGTGGACAACATCTACGCCTACGTGCCGCTGCCGCGTTGCAAGACCATGTACTACGCCGACATCGACCTCTATCGCTACTTTATCGGTCGCGAGGGCCAGAGTGTCAACGAGGCCACGATGGTCAAGCGTCTGGACCAGCAGTTCCGTGTTACGCGTATCATGATGGAGTCGTACCACCTGTACAGCGATGTCGAGTCGTCGCGTCTGCGCTCGTACATGATGGGTTATTTCACTATGATGATGGCGATCTGCTCGGTGCTCACCAAGCTTTCCGACGAGGATTGCGCCGACGAGCGCCTGAAGACGCTGTGGGCGGACCTGAAGGCCTACGATGAGCGCATGTATCGTCGTGCTCGCTACGGCGTGGTCGGCTTCTTCACCAACCTCCGCGGTCGCGCCGGAGACAAAACCACACTTGGCCTATACCGTCTTGCCTCAAAGATCTTCAAATTCAACTAGGGCAGAAACGCTCGGGTAACGGGGACCCCTGGTCCTTAACTTGCTACTTCGAACAGTCCTGCGCAAGACGGAGGCGCCACTGGCGCCTCCTTTGCGTGCGGAACTCGTATCAAGTTAAGGACCAGGGGTCCTCTGTTATGTCTTGCTTTATGTCAGCAAGCTGAATTTGAAGACCTTGGACGCGTGGTACACATGGGCCTGGGCTGAAAAGACTTGGTTGGTAGGTTGCCCGGTGGGTCTTGGTCATGTTTGTCGCGAGTTCCGCACGAGCCGAAGAGCACTTAATGTGCTCTTCGTGCGAGCCAGGACTGTAGAGCAGCAAACATAACCAAGACCCACCGGGCAACCGGACGAGCTAGTTTACTTCGCGGCGCCGGGGATGCCGTGGGAGGTTTTGGCGGTTTTGGCTCCGTTTACGATGGCGGTTTCCAGGGCCCTTACGGCGAGCATGCCCAGTAGGTCTAGGGGTGCGGCGGCGCTAGCCTGGGCACCCAACTTGCCGCTGGCAAGGGTGTAGATGGTGTCGCCGTCGTTGGTGGTGTGCGTGGGACGGATGGCGTGTGCGTAGGCGTCTGCGGCCATTTGGGAGACCTTGGTGGCCTGGGCCTTAGTGAGCTCCATGTTGGTGACGATGCAGCTGATGGTGGTGTTGGTGCGGTCGAGCGGCATCTGCATGGATCCGGCGGCGGCAAAGGCTGCGAGTTCCATATCGACGATTTGGTCGCTATCGGCTGAGGCGCGCATGCCGGCGACCCACTCGCCGGTGAGGGGGTCGACAACGTTGCCGCAGGCGTTGACCGAAACCACGGCGCCTACCTTAACGGGATCGAGCGCCACGGCGGCAGTGCCAAGGCCGGCCTTCATGCAGGTGGCAGGGCCCATGAGCTTACCTACGGTGGCACCGGTGCCGGCGCCCACATTGCCTTGCTCGAGCGTGGTGGGGGTGTTGTCGAGTGCCTCGCGCACGGCGGCGATGCCGGCCTCTATGTCGGGGCGAACGGTGGGGTCGCCAAAGGCAAGGTCGAAGATACAGCTGGAGCACACGATGGGCACCTGCGTGGGGCCGACGGACAGACCAATGCCGCGGCTCTCGAGTTCGCGAGCGACGCCGCTTGCAGCCTCGAGGCCAAAGGCCGATCCGCCCGAAAGGCAGACGGCGTGAACCTTGTCGACGGTGTTCTCGGGTCGCAGCAGGTCGGTTTCGCGCGATGCTGGAGCACCGCCGCGAACGTCAACGCCGCCGGTGGCACCCTCGGGCGCCACGATTACGGTGCAGCCGGTGCCAGCCTCCTCGTCCGTATAGTTGCCAAAGCAAAAGCCATCGACATTGCAAACATCGATGGCTTCGAGCAGTGTGTCCATGTTTTCTCCTATCGGTTTTCCGCCGGGCCTTATGCCCGGTCGGGATCCGTACGGTACGGCAAAATTGTAGGCGCTGGGGGATAACCAGCGCCAGATGCAATTACGAGAGTTTTTGAATCGCGCGTGCGACGCGAGCGATGGGCAAGCCCACCACGTTGTAGAAGTCACCCGAAATATCGTGCACAAGCATGCGGCCGCCTGTGCCTTGGATGCCGTAGGCCCCGGCCTTGTCCATGGGTTCGCCGGAGGCAACATAGCGCTCGATCTGCTCTTTGGTAAGCTCATAGAACGTCACGTCGGTCACATCGACAAACGACAGGCTCTCGGCGGCATGCGGAGCGGCCGTGTCGCCTGCCTTAACGATGCAGACGCCGGTTGCGACCTGGTGCGTGCGGCCCGAAAGCTCGCGGAGCATGGTGCGCGCCTCGTCCTCGGTTGCCGGCTTGCCCAGAATCTTACCATCGAAGGTGACAATAGTATCGGCCGCGACGGTCAGTTCGTTGGGCTCGGCATGCTCGGCGGCAACGGAGGCGGCTTTGGCGCGTGCTAAGCGTTCAACGAGCGTAAGCGGGGCCTCGCCATCAAAAGGCGTTTCGTCGATATCTGCGGGAATCACGCGAATGTCATAGCCTGCCTCGCGCATCAACTCGATGCGGCGCGGTGATTGCGAAGCCAAAATCATAGCTGAATGCCCTCGGCGACCTTCTCGACGGCCTTGTCGCCGGCGAGTGTGCGCAGCAGCTCAAGCGCAAAGGGGAGCGACTGGGCCATGCCGCTGGCGGTGATGATGTTGCCGTCTTGCGTAACCTTCTCGCCGGTATAGGCGCCTACGGGGAAGCTTTTCTCAAAGCCAGGGAAGCACGTGGCCTGGCGCCCCTCGAGTAGGTCGAGCTCGCCCAGGATAAACGGGGCGGCGCAGATGGCGGCAACGTGCTTGGTCGCGGCGAACTCGCAGACCACGTCGCAGACGCGCTGATCGGCGCGCAGGTTGGTGGCACCGGGCAGGCCGCCGGGCAGCACGACGCAGTCGTACTCGTCAAAGTTGATCTCATCAAAGAGCGCATCGCAGGTCACGGGGATCTGCAGCGAGCTTACGACCTCACGCGTGGGCATGATCGAGACGAGCGTGGCACGCACGCCGCCGCGACGCATGACATCGACCATGGTCAAGCATTCAATAGTTTCAAAGCCATCGGCGGCGAGAACGGCAACGCTGGGCATGAGGGTTCCTTTCATAGGCGGCATACAATTAGCCGTCTTATACCCCGAAGACCTCCGCTTGCCACGCTCGATTTCCCAATGATTATTCTGAGCAATGATTAAGTGGCTAGTTGCGCCTAAGGTGGACGACGGTCTCGCAGTGGAAGGTTTGTGGGAACAGGTCGACTGGCGTGATCTTGACGGGGGAGAAGGTGCCTTCTTCGACAAAGCGTTTGAGATCGCGCGCCAGGGTGGCCGGGTCGCAGCTCACGTAGGCGACATCGCGAGCACTCGTGCTGGCGATAAGGTCGATCGCCTCGGGGGCGAGGCCTGCGCGCGGCGGGTCGACCACCAAGACGTCGGCATCCTGGTCGGGGAACTCGCGCACCGCGTCTCCGCCAATGACGTCGACGTTATCAAGCTTGTTGATCTCCAGGTTACGGCGCAGGTCGCGCACGGCTGGGCCGTAGGCCTCGACGGCGGCGACGAAGTCGCAGCGGCGGGCGAGCGGCAGGGTAAAGGTTCCGGCGCCGCAGTACAGGTCCACGGCAAGCTCGTCTTCTTGCGGGTCGAGCGCTTCCATGACAAGCTCGATCAAAATCTCGGCACCCTTGGTGTTGACCTGGAAAAAAGACGGGGCAGACAAGCGCATCTGACCCTCGGCGATATTCTCGGTCCATGAGCCCTCTCCGGCGAGCATTTCGACCTTGGAGACACGGCGGGCCTTCTTTTCGCCCTTGCTCATCACGCGCACGATGCTCGTGGGATGAGCGGCGTCCGCCAGCACGCGGGAGACCTGCGAGCGCGGAAAAGAGCCTGTAGGCGTCCAGAGTGCGACCTCGAGTGCCTTGGTACGGCGCGATGCACGAATGCCCACGCGTTCGAGCCCCAAGTCATGGCTGCCGCTTAGATAGTTGAGTGCGCCGACGACCGATTTGAGCGCCTTCGGGAAGCGCTTATCGAACAGCGGGCACGCATCGACGGTCACGATTTTGCTGGGGTTGACACCGTGCATGCCAAGGCGCACGCGACCGTTGACGACGGTCGGTTCGAGCTCGATTTTATTGCGGTAGCCCCAGTCGTCCTTGGTGTGGCAGATGGGCTGTACCAACTCATCGACCTGCTCAGGAGCGAACTTGCCGATGCGCTCGAGCGTGGAGCGCAGGTTTTGCTCCTTGGCGGCGAGCTGTGCCGTGCGTGAGAGATTGCCCCACGAACAACCGCCGCAGATGCCAACGAAGGGGCAGGGGGGCTGAATGCGATCGGGGCTCGGCTCCAGAATCTCGGTCGTGCGGGCGCGCATGAACGACTTGCCGTCCTGTACGACCTCGGCCTCGACGGTGTCGCCTGCCACGGCGCCCTGCACAAAGACGGCCTTGCCGTTGTCGGCGTGCGCCAGCCCGTCGGCGCCGTAGGTCATCGATTCTATAGTGAGCTTCATATCCCTGCCTGTCATTCGTGTTGTTGCTCGCACCATGGTAGCAGGGAAAAGCGCCCCGCATCCGAGGCTTTCCTCAAATGCGGGGCGCTTCTACAAACTGCTTCTACAAACGACTATTTCGTCTTGCCAGTAATGAGCGTCTTAAGACCCAGGCCGATCAGGCCCAGGCCCATGCGCACACGACCGGGGCGATGGCGCTCGATGGCCTTGGTCTTGCCGGCGGGCTTATCGCGACGGGCGCTCGTCTCGGGTGCGGGCTTAGCTGCCTGCGGCTCGGGCTGAGGTGCAGGTGCGGGCTCGGGCTCAATGACGGTCGCCTGGACCTTCTGAACCTCGGGTGTGGCCGGCTGCGGCTTAGGAGCAGGGGCGGGCTTTGCCTCAATGACGGGCTCGGCCGCGGCCTCGGCGTTGCGGTAGGCACGCTCCAGCAGGGCTTCCTGCGAGTTGAAGGGTTTATCACCCTCTGCGCGCTCCACGGGGACCCAGGTGCCGTCGCTCGTGAGGCTGCGGGCCTTCACGTTGTCGCGCAGCTGCATGCTCATGTACTCGTGCACCAGGGCGCGGCAGGTGGGGTCGAGCACGGGGAAGGCGATCTCCACGCGGTGCTCGGTGTTGCGTGTCATCATGTCGGCCGAGCTCAGGTAAATCATGTCCGAGTCCACGCCAAAGGCGTAAACGCGCGCATGCTCCAAAAAGCGTCCGACGATAGAACGGACATGCACGTTCTCGGTCTTGCCAGGAACGCCCGGCTTGAGGCACGAGATGCCGCGGATGATCATGTCCACGCGGACTCCTGCGCACGATGCCTCGGCGATCTTGTCGATGACCTCGCGGTCGGTGAGCGAGTTGAGTTTAAAGAACACGCGGGCGGGCTCGCCGGCGAGGGCGCGCTGGATCTCGCGGTCAAGCCCGCGCATGATGAGCGGTTTCAGTCCGACGGGCGCCACACCCAGGAAGCGGTAATCGCCGCGCAGGTTGCCCAGCGACAGGTTGCGGAAGAACAGGTTGGCGTCCTCGCCGATGCCGGGGTGAGCGGTCATGAGCATAAAGTCGCTGTAGAGTTTGGCCGTCTTCTCGTTAAAGTTGCCGGTGCCCAGCAGCGTCAGGCGCGTTAGCGCCATGCCCTCGCGATAGGTGAGCTGGCAGATCTTGGAGTGGCACTTAAAGCCCTCGGAGCCGTAGATGACGGTGCAGCCGGCCTCTTCCAGGCGCTCGGCCCACTCGATGTTGTTCTGCTCGTCAAAGCGCGCGCGGAGCTCCATGAGCACCGTGACCTCTTTGCCGTTCTCGGCGGCATCGATCAGCGACTCGCACAGGCGGCTCTGCTTGGCCACGCGGTAGAGCGTGATGCGCAGTGAGATGCACTCGGGGTCGTAGGCGGCCTCGTGCACCAGATCCAGGAAGGGGTTCATGGCCTCATAGGGATAAAAGAGCAGCTTGTCGTGCTGAAGTACCTGCTCGCGGATGGAGCGGGTCATATCGATAGTGGGGTTGGGCTGCGGCTTAAACGGCGTAAAGAGCAGCTCGTTGCGCAGGTGCTCGGGAATCTTGCCCTCAATGCCAAAGACGTAGCCTAGGTCGAGCGGGATATCGCAGGTAAAGACAGAGCGGCGCGAAAGCTCGAGCGCCTTGCGGATGGTCTTGAGCGTCGCCTTCTCGAGCGACCCCGAGACCGCGAGCACCACCGGCTGCAGGCGCAAGCGTTTCTTGAGGATGCGCTTCATGTGCTGGCGGTAATCCTCTTCCTCCTCGATGCCCTCGCCGTCTGGGTCGATATCGGCATTGCGGGTGACGCGGATCAGAGCGCGGTCGAGTGGCTTATAGGAGCCAAAGCAGCTGTCCAGGCAGGCAAGAATGACGTCCTCGAGCAAGATGTAGGAGTAGGTGCCGGCGGGCGAGGGAATCTCGACCACGCGGTTCATCGAGGCGGGAATCTCGATGAGGCCCAGCAGGCTTTCCTCGTCCGTGACACCGTCCAGTCTGCAAGCTAGATAGAGTGCGCCGTTGCGCAGGTTGGGGAAGGGGTGGCGCGGGTCAATGACCAACGGCGAGATGACCGGCGACACGTAGGCCTGGAAGTAGCGGGTGACAAAGGTGCGCTCCTCGGGCGTAAGCGAATCGATGCGAGCGCGGTGAACGCCCAGGGCGTCGAGTTTGCCCTCGATGCTCTTGAAGATGGACTCCCAACGGGTAAGGAGTCCGGGCAGCTCTACCATGACGGCATCGACCTGTTCGGAGGCGGTCATATTGCTCTTGTTGTCCACAGGCTGTTTTTTGAGTTCTGCCAGGTCGGACAGGCCGCCCACGCGCACCATGAGAAACTCGTCGAGGTTGGACTCGAAGATCGACACGAACTTTAGACGCTCGAACAAAGGAACGGTCTCGTCGAATGCCTCGTCAAGCACGCGGTTGTCAAAGCGCAGCCAGCTAAGCTCTCGGTTTTGCGTATACGAAAAATCACGCGGCGGCTTGCGCAGCTTGGCGGCCTTTTGCTTCTTTTCGATTTTGCTCGGCATATGCATCTGTCCGTTCAGTCCCCGCAGGGGACGATAGCCTAACTCTATTCTATTGTCTCAATTTAGTTGACCGCTGGCACGGACGTATCGCGTGAACGGTATCTTTACCTATTTCTTACGATGCCCGGCCATAGAACGAACGCTCGCGACGCTATTGCTAGCGTTCAATATTCTCACTCAACTGATAAGGATGCGTGAATAAGAATGATGGCAAGCTGAATATCATTGAATTCGGTCCAAAACGTGGGCTAGCTTCATTTATATACATAAAACCGTTTTACCTATGCAATTCTGAATCATGGATTTATAGATGCGATGGGGGATAATTTATAGGAAAAAGAGCGTTTACCTTTGAAAAGGTACTTTAGAGCGCCGAAGTGCATCATGGGGGAATCACATGCGATATACCGTTCATCGCACTTTGTTGACCGTTCGGGGGTGAGGTGGAATTGCGGGTGGAATTTGGATATAACTAGAGCTGTCAGCAAGCAGCGCCCGTTACGGAAGGGCGCTGATAGATTCGGCCGAAAGGCCCGAAAGAAAGGTAGGAGGCCATGACGAAAGGTCTGCACGTGCCTTCCGA
>CABJBO010000008.1:0-11972 GCA_902363875.1 Coriobacteriaceae bacterium
CTCATGGAAAACCTCCCATTTCCCGATGTCCAAGAAATGGGAGGCAGTTCACTATCCCCTTCGTGGTGGTTGTTGGCAGTTACCAGGGGGTTCTGGCGGTTGAAGACTCGATTGCTTCGTGGCGTTTGAGCTCGCGGCGCATGGTTTGCGAGTTGAGCCAGGCTGCCTGCCAGCCACGGATGGGGTAGCGCGCTTCATCCAGCTCAAACTGCGTATAGCCGCACGCGTTGATGATTGTTGTCCCGCATGCATGCTGGCGCTCACGCTGAAAGTCGCGACCATAGCATTGGTGCACATGCCCGTGCACCATGTAGTCGGCCCCCCAGGACTCAAGCGCTGTGTTAAAGCACTCAAACCCTCGATGCGGCAGATCGTCCAGATCACCCATACCGGCGGCGGGTGCATGGGTAAGCAGAATGTCGCACCCGCCGACCATCCTAACCTTACGCGACAGCTTGCGCATGCGCTTGGACATCTCGCGTTCGGTGTACATGTTGGCGCCGTCGCGATAACGCATGGACCCGCCAAGGCCCGCAATGCGAATCCCTCGGTACGTGTACACGCTGTCTTCCACGCAGATACATCCGCCCGGTGCATGACGTGCGTAGCGGTCATCGTGATTGCCGCGTACGTAGATGAGCGGTTTGTTGATGACCGTAACCAAAAACTCAAGATAGTCCGGGTCCAGATCGCCGGCGGACAAAATCAGGTCGACGCCCTCAAAGCGTTCCTTGCGAAAGCACTCCCAAAGGCATCGTTCTTCGGTATCGGCTATGGCAAGGATTTTCATAGGGCAGGGACTTTCGGCTCATCGTCGAGCTGCGGAATGGTGCCTACCACGTTATCCGCCAGCCAATTCATCTCGACAATCTGCGTGCTCGGCAGCGGAGGGAAGCCTTCGATCTGTACCACGCCGTTCTGGCTGTGGAGCTCGCCGCCAAAGGGGTTGATGGATCCCTCGACAATGCCGTTGCGGAGCAACTGCACGAGTTTGCGCGTCTGGTAGGGTAGGCCCGGAGCGTAACGGATGTCGATAACGCCGGAGCTCATGCCGTACCAGTAGTTGACGGCGCGCACTTGGTTGTCATCGCTGGTTTCGTCCCACGTGCCGTGCAGAAGGCTGCGAACGATGAGCTCGTAGTAACGGCCCCAGTTCCATACCGGCATGGCGATGCCGGAAACCTTGCCATCGACCAGGCGGTGGAGTCCGTAGGCCGTAGGGTCTTCGAGCGACTTTGACATGTCAGCGCCGGTCATGACGCTCACGCCTTCGCGGCACATGGCCTCGGCAAGACCGCCGGCGGGCACATCGCCCCAGGTCAGGATAATTTGCGCGCGGGGGTCGAGCAGCGAGGCGCCAATCGCAAAGGCGTTGATCTCGCTAAGCGCGCCCGAGGCGAAGACCGACGCGTGGTAGCCGATACGGTGGTTGTCCGCCATACTGGCGGCAAGGGCGCCCAGGAGGAACTTGGCCTCGTACATCTTGCCAAAGTACGAACGGACGCTTTGGTGGGGAAGGCCGATAGAGCAGTTAAGGAACCGCACCTGGGGATACTCAACGGCAGCTCTGAGCGTGTATTCCATCAGGCGGTGCGAGGTCGAGAAGATGACGTTAGCTCCATGTTTGACAGCCGTTTCCACGGCGGCGTAGAACACGTCCGGATTGTGACAGTCCTCGAACGCCTCGGTGCGCACGATACCGCCAAAGTGCTCATCGAGATACTGACGCCCTTGGTCGTGCAGGCTGTCCCAGCTCGACGTCGCACAGGGGAACTCATGGATAAAGGCGATGCGCAGGGGGTTGGCCGCCGAGTAGACGGTCTTGCCCATAAAGAAGTTGAGCACGCCGGAGGTGGACTTGGCGAGCGCCTCTTCCTCATCGACGCTCGGCGCTTCGACAAGATCGACCTTGTCCTCGTCATTTTTGCCGGCAATGACCAGCTCGCGCCAGATCTTGCACAGGCGGTTTACGACGATATCCGTCGGCGTATCCAGCAGGCGGTCCTGGTTGTACACATTGAGGTAGACGAGCATGGCGTCGGCGGGCGTAATGTCCAGGTGGTCGCCGCCCGCGCGCAGGTAGGCGCGCTTAAAGAGTAGGAAGGTATGGCGCAGGTAGTCGACCTTTTTCTGCGGCCATTTTTCGATAAGGTTCTGACCGAGCATCTTGGCGAGCGTTTCGTAGCTTCCCTCACGCGAGAACTCGATCTCGTATAGGGGGCAGACGCGCCAAAACGCGCAGAACTCACCGTACAGGCGGCTTTCGACGGAATCCCATTTTCCGGGATAGAGGCGGGTGACCTTGGCCGAAACCGTCGGGGCGTCCAGGAATTTGAGGACACTGACGCGCTTGTTGCCCTCTTGGACGTAAAACCGATGCATGAACTCGGTGACGATGATGGGGTCGCGATAGCCCTCGGTCACCTGAATGTCGTAGAGGTTGGACCACTTGCGGGCGAACTCGGTGTTAAACGGCAGCAGGGGCATAAAGTTGCACGAAAAGGCAGACTGACGGCCCTTAGTAACCGTGCCGACGACCATTTCGAGCGGAATATCCCGCAGGCCGACGCTCTCTCGCTGACCTAAGGGGAGCTGGGCAACCAAGCTGTCGAGGTCCGTGAGGTACGGGTGCTCGCTTTGGCTGATGGCGCGACGGCGTCCTTGCTCGCCGCGCTTGCGTGCTTGACGATAGGCCTCTTCCATGGTGTCTACTCCCTTAGTCGTTTAAACAACGATATGAACCATGGTACCACGATGCGAAACCGCCACAAAGGTGCCTGTCCCCTTTGTGGCGGTTTAGGCGATGATGGGGGCGATGGCACGAATGCAGGCGTCGGCTGCCGTAAAAGTGGTGCTATCGTCGCTGACGATAAAGATGATTTTGCCCTTAATGCCAAAGTCGCCGATCTCGCTAAAGAGCACGTACGGCTCCTTGTCAAAGCCAGAGATGGGCGAGACGGCCGTTTTGGTTGCGCTCGTGAGCTCGTCTGCCAGCGCGTCAAGGGAAGCCCACTTAGACGTGTCCTTTACGGCAACGGGCACGGCCACGCGCCCAAAGGGCATCAGATGCACGAGCGTGTTCTTGGAGATGTTGGAGTTGGGCACAATGATGGTCTGCCCGCAGGCGTCCTCGATGGTCGTGTGACGCCAGGTGATATCTTGGACCACGCCCGACACGCCGCCGACCTCGATATTGTCGCCGGGTTTGATAATGCCCATAAAGGTCACCTGCATACCGCCGATAAGGTTCGACAGCGTGTCCTGAAAGCCGAGCGAGATGGCGATGCCGCCGACGCCAAGAGCGGCGACGAGGGCGTTTGCGTTGATGCCAAAACAGTTGTCGAGGATAAAGCTGCCGCCGATCATCCAGATGACGGCGCGCGCGATGTTGATGAAGATGCTTGATGAAGGGAGTGGGTTATCGTCGCGGCTAAGCAGGTGGTGCAGGGTCTTGGACGCGACCTTGGCGGCAACGGCGGTGCCGATAGCCAAGATACCTGCCCAGATGATGTTGTGGACCCATCGTTGTGCAAAGAAATGAAGAATTGGCTCAAACAATTCCATGTAGGGAAACCTCCTCATGATCGTTCAACCATGATACCCACCAAGAAGCCCGTCCGATCACATCGGACGGGCTTCTGCGCTCTATATAAAGTTTGCACGGTGGGGCTGCAAGGCCCGGCGGTGTAGCTTAACGTCGACGCTTCCAGATAATGCCGAGAATGATGATGACGATGCCGGCAATGAGACATGCTCCGACCGCGGCCAGCGCGCGATCTCCCGTTGCGGCAAGCTTACCGGTCGTCTTCTTGGCGATGACCTTCGTGGTCGTCGTGTCCGTCTTGGGCGAGGGCTTAGGCGTCGGGGCCGGTGTGGGTGTGGGGTCCACGGCAGCGGAGCCAAAGCTGATGGCGCCCGCGAGCGAGGCCATCTTGCTCTCCCAGCCATTCTGACCAATCAGTGCCCTCAGCGCCGCCTCGCACGTGCCCCATTCGGTGTGCTTGGTGGCGTTTGCAAAGGTAGGGAAGTCGGTCGTGTTGGTAATGATGTAGTTGTTGGTGGCGACGGTATAGGTCTTGGCGGGGTCGAGCGTGCTGTCATCCTTGGTGAGCGTGGCGCTTACAATGCGCTTGCCTTCGGATTGCGTCCAATCGATTGTCACGTTGATGCCGCCGAAGGAAAGGACGCTGCCGGAGTCGTCGCGCCACTTGTACTTGTCTTGCGCCTCCTGCTCGGTGTGGCCGGCCGCCACGTAGGCTTGCTGAAGCTCGTAGCTGTCGTTGCAATCGTCGCTGATCTGTAACGAGTGCTCGAGCGCTGCCAGGAAGTCCGCACCGCTCATGGTCCAGGTCTCGACGGTGTTGCCATAGGGCGAGATGGCGATGACGTTGCCGGCGGTCACATCGCCCGCCGCGATGCCGCCACGGATGCCGCCCGCGTTTTCGATGGCAAGGTCCGCGCCCGTCAAATTAAGATAGGAACCGCAGATCACATGTCCGATGGTCTGAGCCTTAGCGGTGTCGCCCGCTTTGCTGGGACGCAGATCGGTGGTGCGCACCATCTCCCAGCCATGCGTACCCGCGGCATCCTCGCCGTAGAAATAGTCAGTGGCGGATGTGCCGAGCACCTTGTTCGATTCGCTTTCAAAGGCGTCATCGAGTGGCTTGATTTTGTTGCGAACCTCGTCGAGTTGGTTCTGGTAGAAGGCACCCTTGTCGGGGTCTGCCAAAAGGTCGTTCACGTCCTTGGCGGCGTAGAGCGTCTCGGCGCCGTCGCTTGCGGAGACCGTCACTATGTCGTCGTTGGTGGTTTCGGTACCCTTGGTGTCGTACTCATAGGGAATGGAAAGCAGACCAACCTCGGCAAAGGCACTGCCCGCCTCGACGACGCGGACCGGCTTGCCATCGGCCCCCGTCACGTTCTCGTCTAAGTTGATGTGCTCGTGGCCCGCGACCAGGGCATCGACGCCATTGAGCTGTGCGGCAAAGGCCTTGGCGTTGAGCGCGTGCGCGATGCAGACGATAACGTTACAGCCCTCGTCCTCGCGCAGTCGCTTGGCCTCGGCGTTGATGGCGTCCGCCGCGCCCGAGAACGACGTGCCCGCGACCAGGTCCGCGCGCAGTGAGGAGCCCAACGACTCATCCATGGCTCCGACGACGCCGACCTTAATCTTGTAGTCAAACGTGGAACTGTCCTCGCTGTCCTTCCAAGTGCGGTTGAGCGTCTTGGTGATGCTCGAGCTCCATACGCCGTTCGAGGACGTTGCATTCGCGCAAAGCATGGCGAAAGGCGTGCTGGTGGCACCATTGCCGGCCATCGTGCGAAGCTTGTCCGCGCCGTAGCTCCAGTCATGGTTGCCCGGTGTGGTCGCGTCGTAGCCGTTTGCGTAGAAAGTGTTCATGAGTTCGGCGATGCTCTTGCCCTCGCTCATGGTGGCAAAGGACTGCCCGTGGAAGGTGTCACCTGCATCGAGCAGAAAGTCGGGGGCGTTGTTTTGGGCGCTATAGAGAACCGCCAGTCCGTCAAAGCCAATGGTGCCGGTGCCCTTGCTTGCGTTGTAGCTGTACTTGTAGCTGCCGTGGATGTCGTTGGTGTGCATCACGGTTACGGCGCCGTCGATAACTTGAGACGGGGTGGCCGCGGTGGCGTAGACGGGGGCGCCGATGAGCACGCCGGCGAGAAGCGCGGCGGTTAAGGCGAGACGGGGGAGGAGTCTTCTCATGGCAGTTTCCTTAGTCCTTAACAAAAACCACCACAAAGGTGCCTGTCCCCTTTGTGGTGGTTTTCTAAGTCGTTAGCTTAGTAGCATGCGGTCGTTGGCGAGCTCGCCGCCCGAGACCTCCTCAAACTTCTGAAGCAGGTCGGCCACGGTGAGCGACTTTTTCTCGTCGCCCGCCACGTCGTAGATCACGTGGCCCTCGTGCATCATGATCAGACGGTTACCCAGACGGATGGCGTCGTTCATGTTGTGCGTGACCATGAGCGTGGTCAGGCGGTTCTCGTCGACGATCTCCTCGGTCAGGTTGAGCACCTTAGAGGCCGTCTTGGGGTCGAGGGCCGCGGTGTGCTCGTCGAGCAGCAGCAGGCGCGGCCTGGTGAGTGTGGCCATCAGCAGGGTGAGTGCCTGGCGCTGGCCGCCCGAGAGCAGGCCGACCTTGGCGTTGAGGCGCGTGTCCAGACCAAGGTCCAGGCGCTTGAGCAGCTCAACGTACTCATCTTTCTCGGCCTTGGTGACGCCCCACGAAAGGCCGCGACGCTGGCCACGGCGCTTGGCGAGGGCCAGGTTTTCGGCGATCTGCATGTCGGCAGCGGTACCGCGCATGGGGTCCTGAAACACGCGGCCCAGGTACTTGGCGCGCTGCGACTCGCTCAGGCGCGAGATGTCGGTGCCGTCGAGCTCAATAACGCCCGAATCGAGCGGGTACACGCCGGCGATCATGTTGAGCAGCGTGGACTTGCCGGCGCCGTTGCCGCCGATCACGGTTACAAAGTCGCCGTCATTCAGGGTGAGGTCGACGCCGGTGAGCGCGCGCTTCTCGGTGACGGTGCCCTTGTTAAAGGTCTTCTTGACGTGTGAGAGCTTAAGCATCTGCCTCATCCCCCTTCGTGTAGGAGCTGCGGAGCTTATAGCGCTCCCAAACCACGGGCACGCACAGGGCCACGGCGACAATCACAGCAGAGAGCAGTTTCATGTCGTTGGCGTCCATGCCCAGCTGCAGCACGATGGCGCGGATGAGGAAGTACACCACGGAGCCAAAGACGGCGGAGGCCAGACGGACGGAGAACTGCGTGAGACCGCCGGGCAGCAGGCGGCCGAGCACCTCGCCGATGACGATGGCGGCAAGACCGATAACGATGGCACCGGTGCCCATACCAATGTCGGCATACTTTTGGCTCTGGCAGATGAGCGCGCCCGAAAGGCCGATGAGGGCGTTGGAGAGCACGAGGGCGATCATCTTGGTGGAGTTGGTGTTGACGCCCAGGGCGCGGATCATGTACTCGTTGTTGCCGGTGGCGCGCAGCGCCGAGCCGATTTCGGTGCCAAAGAACCAATACAGGATGGCAACGATAGCCACGGCGAGCAGGATGCCCAAGATGATGGCAACGGTGGACTGCGGCAGACCGGTCATATTGCTGACGGTCGAGAACACGGTGCCCTTGGCAAGAATGGGCGTATTGGACTTGCCCATGATGCGCAGGTTGATGGACCACAGGCTGATCTGGGTGAGGATTCCGGCGAGGATCGCGGGAATCTCAAAGACGGTGGTCAAAATGCCCGTGACGGCACCCGCGATGGCGCCGGCGCACATACCGGCCAGCACAGCGAGCAGCGGGTCGACGTTGTTATTGACGATGAGCACAGCGCAGACGCAGCCGCCGAGGGCAAAGCTGCCGTCGCAGGTCATATCGGGAATGTCGAGCAGGCGGAACGTGATAAACACGCCAAGCACCATAATGCCCCAGAGGACGCCTTGCGAAACAGCGCCCTGCAATGCAATGAGCATGCTTCATACCTCCTAGGATAGGATGGACACGTGAGTCACCATAATAGCGGTAACAATGCATAAAAGAGCTGCGGACGAATGTTTTGTCTCATCCGTAACAAGCAGGGCGAACGCCGGTCTTTGGCGTTCGCCCCTGTGGCTCAGATATTGAATAACACGGCAACGGCGCGAGTATGGGCCCTAGGCACATTGCCGCGCATGCCGCTACTCGTCCAGAGCGGAAAGATCGATGCCCAGCGCCTCGGCCATTTCGTCGTTCTTGACGACGACCAGGTCCTTGCTCGAGAGATGCTTGATCGGCATATCCTCGGGCTTGGCCTCGCCCTTAAGAATCTTGACGGCCATTTCGCCCGCGGCGTAGCCCAGATCCTCGTAGTTGATGGAGAGGGTGAACAGGCCGCCGGCCATGCACATGCCCTCCTCGCCGGTCACGAAGGGAAGCTTGTTCTCCTTGCAGATCTGGCCCACCTGCGAGGCGCCCGCGGCGATGGTGTTGTCAGTGGGGGAGTAGAGCGCGTCGACCTTGCCCACGGCAGATTCGACGACGGACTGGATCTCGTTGGAACTCGAGACGGTGAAGTCGGTGTACTCCAGGCCCAGTTTGTCGAGTTCCTTCTTGGCGGCCTTGATCTGGACGTCGGAGTTGGACTCGGCGGTGCAGTAGAGCAGACCGATCTTCTTTACGTCGGGCAGGACCTTCTGCATCATCTCGAGCTGCTCGGCGACCGGGGTGAGGTCGGAGGCGCCCGTGACGTTGGTGCCGGGCTTATCGTTGTCCTGGACCAGGCCCGAGGCGGCGTAGTCGGTGATGGCGCAGCCCACGATGGGGATATCGGCCGTGGCGCCGGCGGCAGCCTGCGCGGCGGGCGTGGCGATGGCATAAATCAGGTTGACGTTGTCGCCCACAAACTTGTCGGCAATGGACTTACACGTGGACTGGTCGTTCTGGGCGTTCTTCTGGTCAATCTTGACCTTAAGGCCGCTCTCCTTGATGGCCTTGACAAAGCCGTCGTTGGCGGCATCGAGTGCGGAGTGCTCGGTGAGCTGCAGAACGCCGATGGTGTAGTCGGAACCGGCGGCAGCAGAGCCGGAACCAGAGTTGCCGCCGCATCCGGCGAGCGGGGCGAGTGCGAGCAGGCCGGCGGAGACCAGGAGGCTCCTGCGGCTGATGGTGATGTCCTTCATATCATTACCCCCAGTATAAAAATGGCTGGAAACACTGCACTGGGACAAAGTGCAAGTGGAACTATAGTAGCGCTGATGTCCATTTTTACAACAGCCTGGCGGGTTTTTTAATACAGAATCGGATGGGCGGTACGGGTAGTCGAATGGGCGGCGGAGGGTCTTATGCGGCGGAGGAGGTGTCGTCCTCGTCCAGGGCGGCGAAGAGCTTCTTGCCGTCGAGGAGACGTGTGGTGACGTTTCTCATTCGGCCAATCTCTACTGTACGCAACGTGTCATCGGCGCCTCGGGCGTCATAGACCGTTCCCAGCAAATACGAGATGCCATCGCGCTGCCTGATGGCAAAGGGACGGAGTGTCATCCGTGCTGCTTCGGTTTCGCCGCGCGTCGTGACGCTCGAAATATCAAAACTCACCGTGGTTCCGTGGTCGATGGCCTGCTCGACGAGCTCGCACGTGTCGATGCGCTTGATGGGCGTGTGTGTTGCCTTGGTAGCCTTGCTGCCTGCGTTTGGAGCGGGTTCGGGTGTATCGAGGTAGCCGCGAACGTCGGCGCTCGCCATGGCAACTAAGTGCTGCGCCATGCTTTTTCGAATGGCGATGGGCGTAGAGCGGTTGCGCATGACCATGCCGTGGAGCCGGATGATCTCTTCATCGGTGAGCGGGCGGGTAAGAAGTTTGTAGCCCACGCCGCGTTTGTACTCAATTTCGTATCCGGCATGGCGAAGCGCAGAGATGGCGGTGTAGATACTGCGCCGCGCCGCCGAGATGGGCATGCGGGCGGGGTCGTCGGGATGGGCGAGGTGCCGGATCAACTCATCGGAAAGCATGGCCTTGTCCTCGCCGGTGTTTTCGCTTAATAGTTGCAGGATGCGAACGGCGCGATAGGCTGCCATCGAGGCGGCGCCTCTAGTCGTGGTGTCGTAGGTTTCAACAGCGGCTTCGGTCATGGTGCCCACGTCCTTTCCGTTTTGGGTGGCGACGGTATGGAGCCTAGGACGTGGGGCTTTCCCAGGGGCGCAGGGCGCTCTGGGCGGTCGGTAGTCGTCGGCAAACGGCGGGTCGAGTTTTCAACAGCCCTGCTCAACTGACCAAAAACTTGCCAAAAGCTTGACGGGTGCTGTTGAAAAAAGCGCCTCTCGACCGATGTCGAGAGGCGCTTGTGCGATGAGCGTTGGCGTGTGGCGACGCGAGCTAGCGTCCGACGATTAGAAGTCGGCGTTGCCCACGGTGCGCGGGTGCGGCAGGACGTCGCGGATGTTGCCCACGCCGGTCAAATACATGACCAAGCGCTCGAAGCCCAGACCGTAGCCGGCGTGCTTGCAGGAACCGTAGCGGCGCAGGTCAAGGTAGTACTTGTACTGCTCGGGATTCATGCCCAGGTCCTTGATGCGGGCCTCGAGCAGATCCAGGCGCTCCTCGCGCTGGGAGCCACCGATGATCTCGCCGATGCCCGGCACCAGGCAGTCGGCGGCGGCGACGGTCTTGCCGTCCTCGTTCATGCGCATGTAGAAGGCCTTGATCTCGGCCGGGTAGTCGGTCACGAAGGTCGGGCGCTTAAAGTGCTCCTCGGTCAGGAAACGCTCGTGCTCGGTCTGCAGGTCAATGCCCCAGCTCACGGGATAGTCAAACTTGTGACCGGCGGCGACGGCCTGCTCCAGGATCTCGACGGCCTCGGTATAGGTGACGCGGGCAAAGTCGGAGTTTGCCACGTGGTCTAGGCGCTCGAGCAAACCCTTGTCCACAAACTTGTTGAGCATATTGAGCTCGTCGGGGCAGGTTGCCATGACGTCCTTGAGGACGTACTTGAGCATGGCCTCAGCGTTATCCATGTAGTCGTTGAGGTCGGCGAAGGCCATCTCGGGCTCGATCATCCAAAACTCGGCGGCATGGCGCGTGGTGTTGGAGTTCTCGGCGCGGAAGGTGGGGCCAAAGGTGTACACGTCGCCAAAGGCCATGGCGAAGTTCTCGGCGTTGAGCTGGCCGGATACGGTAAGGCTTGCGTGCTTGCCAAAGAAGTCCTGGCTCCAGTCGACCTCGCCGGACTCGGTGAGGGGCGGATTTTTGGGGTCGAGCGTGGTCACGCGGAACATCTCGCCGGCGCCCTCGCAGTCACTCGTGGTGATGATGGGGGTGTTGACGTAGACAAAGCCCTGCTCCTGGAAGAAGCGGTGGATGGCAGCGGCCGCGACAGAGCGGATGCGGAACACGGCGCGGAACAGGTTGGTGCGCGGGCGCAGGTGCTGCTGGGTGCGCAGGAACTCGACGGTTGCGCGCTTCTTCTGCAGCGGGTAATCCGGGGCGCTCGTGCCCTCGACCTCGATGGAGGTGGCAGAAAGCTCGAAGGGCTGGGGCGCATCGGGGGTCAGTTTGACGGTGCCGGTGCAAATGAGTGCGGCCGAGACATTTTGGTGGGCGATCTCGTCGTAGTTGTCGAGCGCCTCGCGGTTCATGACGACCTGCAGGTCGCGGAAGCAGCTGCCGTCGTTGAGCGTAACAAAGCCAAAGTTCTTCATGTCGCGGACGGACTTGACCCAGCCGGCGACGGTGACGGTCTGGCCGCCGAGCGACTCGGCATCGGCATAGAGCTGCGCGATTTTGGTGCGGTTCACGTATCCTCCCATAACGGTTGAATGATAGTTATCCATACAGTTCGATATTCTAGCAGCTCGGCTCATTTGGGCTATACAGATAAGGCATTGGCGGGATGGTTTTTCAAACGAACCTTGATTATCGACTTTATCCGAACACCTCCCACATTCATCCGTACATGTACGGATGAATGTGGGAACCCGATACCCTGAGGGCCGGATCGGCCGGCCCCGGGAGATCGGAGGACGGCATGTCCGGAAAGAAGAAAAGGGGCTCCGCAAGGGCGGTCCCGAGGGCCTACGGAAGGCTCACGAGGCACGAGCGGGACACGGTCCAGAGGATGCTGGAGCGCAGAGCGTCGTGCAGGGAGATCGCGAGGGAGCTGGGCAGGTCGCCCTCTACGGTGAGCGCCGAGGTGGCGTCGCACAGGTTCGTGACGGCGCCGAAGGCCAGGCGCGGCGAGCGCGTGGACGCCTCCGCCGACCTGTCGGCGGCCTGCCCGCGCCTGGCCGCGTGGCCGCGCTGCTGCAACGGGTGCGGGCGGTACCGCGCGGCCGGCTGCAAGCGCCGCCCGCACGTCTTCTACGAGGCCCGGGCCGCGCAGCTGTGCGCCGACTCGGTCCTCGTCTCGTCCAGGCGCGGGATAGACGCCGACGAGCCCGCCGCGGCGGCCAGGCTGGAGGCGATAAGGGAC
>CABJBO010000008.1:11982-73302 GCA_902363875.1 Coriobacteriaceae bacterium
GGCCAGGCTGGAGGCGATAAGGGACTGCCTGCGCCGGGGGCTGTCGCCCGAGCAGATGGCGGCGCGCAACGGCGGCCCGGTGGACCTGTCGCCGTCGACCATCTACCGCTGGGTCTCGGCGGGCTACGACGGCATGACCAACATGGAGCTCAGGCGCAAGGTCGGCTACAGGCCGAGGAAGCGCGCCGCGTGCCGGGCGGCGACCCGCCACTCCGCCCGCAGGGCGCATGCCGCGTTCCTCGCCCTCGGGGAGGACGCGTGCGCCGCGGCCTGGGAGATGGACACCGTCGAGGGGGCCCGGGAGGACGGCGCCTGCCTGCTCACGCTGCTGCACCGCCCCAGCAGGCTCCAGCTCGCGCTGCCGCTGGAGGAGAAGACCGCCGGGTGCGTCGCGGGCGCCCTGGAGGGCGTCCGGGCGGTCCTCGGCGCCGACGGGACGCGCCGCGTGTTCCGCGCCGTGCTCACCGACAACGGCCCCGAGTTCTCCGACGAGGGCGCGATCGCGGCGCTGCTCGGCGAGGGGCGGGGCGAGACGAGGCTGTTCTACTGCGACCCCGGGCGCAGCGACCAGAAGGGCGCAGGCGAGACGAGGCTGTTCTACTGCGACTCCGGGCGCAGCGACCAGAAGGGCGCCTGCGAGCGCAACCACGTCGAGATCAGGAAGCTGCTGCCCAAGGGCCGCGGCCTCAGGTTCGACCGGCTGGCCCCGGCCGACCTGTCGCTGGCGATGTCGCACGTGAACTCCGAGCCGCGCGGCGCGCTCGGCTTCGCGACGCCCGCCCGCGCCTTCCGGGCGATGCTCGGCGCCGACGCGGCGGCGCTGCTGGATGCGTACGGCGTGGAGGACGTGCCCGTCGGCGAGCTCGACCTGACGCCGGGGCTCATCGCGCGGGCGCGCGCGGAAAGGGGCGATGCCCCGCTGGCCTAGCCTGAAAGGGAAAAACGGAATAGGCGGACCGACCGTCCGGCTGAGTCTGGGAAGAGGCGCCGGGCGGCGGGCGGAGCATGGCCACCGGACCCATCGAAACACATCTCCACCGTTCCTTCAACTGGGAAAATGCCGCCCCCGGACCCCGGGAGGGGCCGCGGGGGCGTTCGGCTAACTGCGGGAATGGCCTATTTGCTCAATGTGTTCGGCTGAGATCGGAAATCAACCTTTTTCAAACGAAAAGCGCCCGCGGCCAAATGGTCGCGGGCGCTTGACGAGGTGCCTTTTGGCTGTGTGGCGCGGGGCCTTGCTACTTGGTCTTGGCAACCAGCAGCGGATCGCCGAGCTTGACGAGCGGATTGCCGCCGATAAGCGTGCCAGACTCGCCGACGTGGTCGATGCTCTTGAGGCGGTCGAGCTCAGAGATGATGACGGTCACGATGTCCTCGTGGCCAGCGGCCTTAATGGCGTCGCGGTCGAAGCTGATGAGCGGCTGGCCCGCCTTGACCTCATCGCCCATCTCGACAAAGCGGGCAAAACCCTTGCCGTTCATTTCCACGGTGCCAAGGCCAACATGGATGAACACGCGAAGACCGTCCTCGGTGATCATGCCGATGGAGTGGTTGGTGACGGTGGTGGCGCCGATGCGGCCGTTGGCGGGCGCATAGATGGTGCCGGTGATGGGCTCGATGCCGTAGCCCTGACCGAGCATGCCCGAGGCGATGGTCTCGTCGGGGACCTCGTCCAGGTTGACGAGCACGCCGTTGACGGGGGCATAGATGACGCCTTCGCGGGTGGCGAAGCTTGCTGCGGGCGGAACGGACGCCTCGCCCGTCGAGGTGAAGGTGGACTTAAGCGAATCGAGCAGACCCATAGTTGCCTCCAACGTATCAAGCGCGCATGTTGCACGCGTGTGGTTTGCCGGAAACGTTTCGTACGTGTTTCCCGGCACAGTCAGCGTCCCTATTTTACGCTGTGAAACGATAGCGCTGAGCTGCGATTATGTGATATATCAGTTGAAAGGGAACTTATTGCGTGAGTGTTTCTGCGCCATGGGTCCAACTGGGGTACGCTTGAGGACGAAAAATAGTGCGCATAATCTGCGCGAAGGGAGCACATATGATTGTCGAGAATCACGCGCTGTGGGGCGAGGAGCCGACCGAGGATTATCCGGCGACGTTTACGTATTTGGGTGCCGAGCCGCTGCCCGACAAGCCCAATGGCCGCCGCCCCGCGGTGATCATCTGCGGCGGAGGCGGGTTTACGCATATCGCTCCGCACGAGCAGGATCCCGTGGCGTTTGCGTTTTTGGATCACGGTTACCAGGCCTTTGTGCTCAACTATGTGACGAGTGGCACGGGCGACGTGAGTTTTCCGCACCCGCAGGCAGACCTTGCCAAGATGGTCGCTACCGTGCGCGCCAACGCCGACGAGTGGCATGTCGATCCCAAGCGCGTGTGCATCGTGGGCTTCTCGGCGGGCGGCATGATTTGCGCTTCGCTGGCAACGCAGTGGAAGACTGGTCCCTTCGCGGGCCTGGCAGGGGCTCGTCCGGAGGATATTCGTCCCGACGCCGTGGTGCTGGGCTATCCGTTGCTCGACCTTGCCTATGTGCGTGATATGCAGACGCGCGACCCGCGCATCGACCTGCGCGTGCCCAAGACGGGTGGCAAGACGGGGCGCGATTTGCTCAACGACTATCTGTCGATGGTGACGGGCGGCGAGGCGACCGACGAGCACCTGGCCGACATCTGCCCCACCACGCATGTTTCGCGTCAGATGCCCCCGACCTTTGTGTGGGGCGTGTCCGACGACAAGACGGCGCCGGTCGCGCAGGTCTACCCGTTTGCGCAGCGCATGGCCGAGGAGGGCGTTGCATGCGAGATGC
Organism: Coriobacteriaceae bacterium; assembly: GCA_902363875.1. Taxonomy (GTDB): domain Bacteria; phylum Actinomycetota; class Coriobacteriia; order Coriobacteriales; family Coriobacteriaceae; genus Collinsella. Next base: position 14,799 of record CABJBO010000008.1, read on the forward strand.
ACGTCTTTGACCAGGGCGGTCACGGCCTTTCGCTCGGCAACGCCAACACTGCGGTCGACAATGAGGACAAGCAAGTGGCAGTCCGTCCCTGGATCCGCCTGGCCTTCCGCTTTTTGGAGCGCCACGGCTTCTAGTTACGCGGTTTTACCAAACCGCGTAACAGCTCGACGCTGCAAGCCCGCCAGAGCGGCAATCTGCCTTTCAACTTCGGCGGCATGACCAGAAGGTCAATGCCGCCTCGTTTCAAGGCACCTTGCTCGCTTTGGCGGGCTTTCGCTGTCTGCGCCAAAACATCGGCGTTGTCTTGGCTGCCAAAAGAATGATCCCTCGGGGACGGAGGAAAGCGGATCAGTTTGGGCGGTGCTGGCGCTAAGGTCTAAGACCGACGGCGTCCCTTGTTGCTTTCCTACCAAACAGTGAACTGGGCGTTTTCTGTGTTCCAATGGACATCGCGAACGTAGTCGCGCACGCCCGTCGCATCTCGTGCTTCGAACAACTCAAGAATATGAGCATGTTCGTTGTTGGCTTTATTGAGCAGTTCGCACGCCGTCTCCTGGTCGACAGTCTCGTAATCGCGCTTGATAAAGCAACGCTCGAGCTGCGAGATCATATCGCGCAGACGGTCGTTGCCGCAGCGGTTGAAGTACGTAAGGTGAAAGTCTCGCTGAATATCGTCGTACTTACGGATGAGGCCGCCTTGGATCGCGAGGTCCATGGAGCCGACGAGAAATTTAAGCTGCGTAATGTCATCGTCGGTTAGGTTCGGACAGGCGAGATATGCGGCCTGCCCGTCGAGCGGCCCCATGATCTCAAAGACTTCAACGGCGTTTTGCTGATCGAACCCACGGACGCGGAATCCGCGGCGGGGGAGATTGTCCAGATAGCCGTCGCTTGCGAGCTGGATGAGCGCCTCGCGAACCGGCGTGCGCGACACGCCCATGGCATCGCAGATCGCTTGCTCGCTCAGCCGGTCGCCGGCGGACAACTCGCCGGCGTCAATACGGCTCGAAATATAGTCGTATACGTGGTCCTTCAGGGGCCTTCTGAGCGTTTCCATGAGCTTATGTTCCTTAACGGTATATTTTTAAAATTAAATACGTTTCGCTTGAATAGCTCAGTCGAATTATAGAACGACCAGCTAAATCGTGCTACTCAATCAGGAGAAGCGAAAATACGCTTACCGAGAATTATCTACCGTTCAGGATTGTATACAATATACAAAACAGCAAAGACACCCTAAGATAAAGCCATCGGAAGGAAGGCGGACGCAAGGAAGTCCGCTCAGTACTATGAGATCCAAGGAGGATCATCATGACCAAGTTCAGCCACGTCATCATCCGTCGTCCCGGCAAGTCCCTGAGCAATGGCATCACGAGCGCCCCCGAGCTTGGCCAGCCCATCTACGAGCGCGCCATCGAGGAGCACTACGATTACGAGCATGCGCTCGAGCAGTGCGGCGTGGATGTCTCGGTGCTGCCCGCCCTCGAGCAGTATCCCGACAGCTGCTTCGTCGAGGATCCGGCCGTTATCACTCGCTGCGGCGCCATCATTACCAACCCCGGCGCCGACAGCCGTAATGGCGAGAAGGACGAGATCGAGCCGGCCGTCCGTCGCTTCTTTGACGACGAGCATGTGAAGCACATCGTTTCCCCCGGCACGCTCGACGGCGGCGACGTCATGATGGTCGGCGACCACTTCTACGTCGGTCGCTCCGCTCGTACCAACGAAGAGGGCATCCGCCAGTTCTGCGAGATTCTCGAGGGCTGGGGCCTCGAGGGTTCCGAGGTTCCGCTGGAGGAGGTCCTGCACCTCAAGACGGGCGTCAACTACATCGAGGACAACAACATGCTCGTCTCCGGTGAGTTCATCGATAAGCCCGACTTTGCCCAGTACAACAAGATCGTCGTGCCCGAGGACGAGGCTTACGGCGCCAACTGCATCTGGGTCAACGGTACGGTCATCGTTGCCGAGGGCTATCCGACCGTGCTCAAGGCCGTGCAGGATCTGGGCTACAAGACGCTCGTCGTCGACACCTCCGAGTATCGCAAGGTCGACGGCGGCCTTTCTTGCCTGTCGCTGCGCTTCTAACGCGATAGCTGTAACAGTCTGATGATCGCTTGACCGATGGCCCGGCACCCGATTCGGGACGTCCGGGCTCTTTCGTTCGATCACATGATGAAGGGGGTGCACATACAATGGCCTCTAAAGCTCAAAACGACGAGATTATCGACCCTAATGGCCTCGATCTCTTTCGTCTGACCATGATGGTCATTACCGCCAGTATTTGTGGCGGCATCTTTTCGCTTGCCGGCGATATGGCAGCAGGCGGGGCAAATACCGGTGCGGTTATCGTCTCGTGGGGAATTTGCTTCATTGGCGTCTTTGCGCTGATGATGGTGTTCAACGGTTTGTCTCAGGCCCGTCCCGACCTGACCGGCGGCATCTATGCATACGCTGCGGCCGGTTTTGGCGATTACATTGGATTCAACTCCGCCTGGGGCTACTGGATCAGCGCATGTCTTTCCAACGTGAGCTTTGCGCTCTTGCTGTTTAGCGCGCTGGGCTATTTCTTCCCAGCGTTTGGCGCGGGTAACAACCTGCTTTCCATCGTCTGCGCCAGCGTGTTTTTGTGGTTCCTTACCGCCCTTGTGCTTCGTGGTGTTAAGGAGGCTGCGGGCATTAACACGATCGTCACGTTGGCGAAGCTGGTGCCGCTGGGTCTCTTTGTGCTGAGTATCGTGCTCCTGGGTAAGTTCAACGTCGATATCTTTATGGACAACTTCTGGGGAGAGCCGGCTGGTCCTGGCTTTGGCGAGCAGGTTGTCTCGACCATGATCGCCCTTGTCTGGGTTTTCACGGGCATCGAGGGCGCTGTCGTTATCTCGGGCCGTGCTAAGTACGTGCGTGACGTCGGCCGCTCGACGGCGCTCGGATTTGCGGCTGTATTCACGCTGTATCTGATCATCTCGATGCTGTCGCTCGGCATTATGCCGCGCGAGGAGATGGCACAGCTCGCAACGCCCTCCATGGCGGGAATTCTCGAGTGCGCAATCGGTCCGGTTGGTGCTGCCATCGTAAACCTTGGCGTTATCCTCTCGCTGGTCGGCGCGCTGCTGGGCTACGTCATCATTGCGTCCGAGACGCCGTTCGAGGCGGCGCGCCAGGGATCCTTCCCGCTGGCGTTTGCCAAGACGAACAAGCACGACGCCCCGGTGGTAACGGTTCTCGTGAGCTCCGGCATCACGCAACTCTTCTTAATTGTGTCGTATGTGGCGGCGAGCACCTACCAGTTCTTCTATAGCTGCGCGGTCAACACGATTCTGGTTCCGTATGTCTGCTCGGCTGCCTATTACATGGTGATCGGCTGGAAGAACGAGCATTTGGACGGGCCGCACGCGCCGAGTGTCGGCAAAGCACGCTTCTTTGGTACGCTCGGCTTTATCTACACGCTGTTCCTGGTGTGGTCGACGGGCCTCCAGGGCGTCATGATCACGACGATCCTTTTTGCCCCAGCCATCCCCGTCTATATTCTGGGCGAGCGCGGCCGCGGCAAGCAGGTGCTTCCGCATCTGCACGACAAGCTGATCGCAGCAGTGGTCATTGTCGTGGCAGTTATCTCGCTGTATCTGCACTTTGCCGGCATCGCGCCGATCGTCTAAGGCTACGGCGAGCTTCGTTGCTTGGTAGGCCGGCGGGCATCGCGTATCGATGCTGCTTGGCATTCCATAACTGATGTGGGTCTCTATTACGTGCCTTTGTGAGCGCCCACCAAGCCTGCGCAGGTGACATTTGTTGCCAGCGCGGGCTTTTGCAGTTGCGGTGGAATAGTTCCTGTTTTACTGGTTAAAGCTTCAAACAGGAACTATTCCACCGCAACTTCGTTTTGATTCGCTGGGGGACGGAGGAAGCGACGATCCGGAATCCACCTGCACGGTCGTCGCTCCGCATCCCGTCCGTTGGCGCAAATGGTGTCAAAAGTAATCTGTCCCCCTTGCACGCTTGCTTCCCTTGCAGCAATCTGTTGATTGAACGTCATTGTGTGCTCGCGGTTTCTGGGCAAGCCGTCTCGCAGCAAAGTAGACTAGATGGCCATTTCAAAAAGCCTACTCAGAGGAGGAGCCATGCTTGAGGGTACGTATGTGGTTTCGGCCCAGACGCCGGTGGGGAGTAAACGCGGCGAGGTGACGTTTTCACATGGGGTGAACGGCGTGCTCAGGGCAGTACTAAACGTCAGGGGTCTCAATATCGCTCTCTCGAGTGCCCGCGCTGAGGGCGATTTCTTTGAACTCTCGGGTACTATCTCCCACGTCTTGATGGGCAAGGCACCCTTTACATGCACGGGGTCAGTCGAGGGTGATCGACTCACTGCTACCGCGCGGTCGGGTTCCGTTTCGATCTCGCTGAGCGGTATGCGCAAAGAGCTTTCGGGGCGCATCGCATAAAGTTTGCTCAGGTAAACATCGGTATTTGACTTTATAAAATAGTTCAGAGCGCTATCATTTGTCGTTACGAGTTGGTTAGCCCCGGTAAACGGTTAACCGCGTCTAACGAAAGGATGAGCGCGTGAAGCTCGATACACTCGAGATTGGAAAGGACGCCGTTGTCGCATCGGTGACATCCGACGATCAGGCGCTCCGACAGCATATTTTGGACATGGGACTCACGCCGGGCACCGAAGTCACCATGATGAAGTACGCTCCCATGGGCGACCCGCTCGAGATCCGTCTGCGTGGCTACGAGTTGACACTGCGCAAGGACGATGCCGCCCGCATTGAGCTCGTGGGCATTCACGATACCGATATGGGTCCGCGCGCTAACGCTGCAATCGGCACGACGGAGCATCCGGCACTCGGCGAGGGGACGTATTCGCCCCGTGCGGCAAAAACGGCCGTACCCGAGGGCGTACCGCTGCACTTTGCCCTCGCCGGCAACCAAAACTGCGGTAAGACCACGCTGTTCAACCAGCTTACGGGCTCCAACCAGCACGTCGGTAACTTTCCCGGCGTGACGGTCGACCGCAAGGACGGCACTATCCGTAACCACCCCGAGGCGAGCGTTACCGACCTGCCCGGCATTTACTCCCTGTCGCCGTACACGGGCGAGGAGATTGTGAGCCGCCAGTTTATCCTTGACGAGCATCCCGATGCCATCATCGATATCATCGACGCCACCAATATCGAGCGCAACCTGTACCTGACGCTGCAGCTTATGGAGCTCGACTGCCCCATGGTCATCGCGCTCAACATGATGGACGAGGTGACGGCTAACGGCGGCGCCATCGACGTCAACCTGCTCGAGAGCCTGTTGGGCGTGCCTGTTGTCCCCATTAGCGCTGCCCGCAACGAGGGTATCGGCGAGCTGGTGGATCATGCCTTGCACGTGGCGCGGTTCCGCGAGCGCCCCGGTCGCCTGGACTTCTGCGCGCCCGATGGCTCGGACGGTGGTGCACTGCATCGCTGCATCCACGGTATTGCCAACCTTATCGAGGACCATGCCGTGACGGCGCACATCCCGGTGCGCTTTGCAGCGACCAAGCTGGTTGAGGGCGACGAGCTGGTGACCGAGGCGCTTCACCTGGATCGCAACGAGCTCGACGCTATCGAGCACATCATTACCCAGATGGAGGGCGAGGCCGGCACCGACCGCCTGTCCGCGCTGGCCGATATGCGCTTTGGCTTTATCGGCGACGTGTGCGGGCGTTGCGTCGTCAAGCCGCACGAGAGCCGCGAGCACGTGCGCTCCGTCAAGATCGACCGCATCCTGACGGGTCGCTATACGGCCATCCCGGCGTTCCTGGTGATCATGGGTCTCGTTTTTTGGCTGACGTTTGGCGTGATCGGCGCGGCGTTGCAGGGACTCATGGAGGACGGCATCGCTGCCATCATCGCCTCGGCCGATGCGGGCCTCAAGGCGTTCGGCACCAACGACGTGGTGCGCTCACTGGCTGTCGACGGCGTGCTTACGGGCGTGGGCAGCGTACTGACCTTCCTGCCGATTATCGTCGTGCTCTTCTTGTTCCTCTCCATTCTGGAAGACTCGGGCTACATGGCGCGTGTGGCCTTTGTCATGGATAAGGTGCTGCGCCGCTTTGGCCTGTCGGGCCGCAGCTTCGTGCCCATGCTCGTTGGTTTTGGCTGCACCGTGCCGGCAATCATGTCGACCCGCACGCTGCCGTCCGAGCACGACCGCAAGATGACGGTTATGCTCACGCCGTTCATGAGCTGCTCGGCCAAGTTGCCGGTCTACGGTCTGCTGTGCGGGGCGTTTTTCCCGCAGGCGACGGTACCCGCCATGGTCTCGCTCTATCTGATCGGCATCGCGGTCGGCTGCGTCGCGGCCCTGGTACTCAACCGCACGGCATTTAAGGGCGACCCGGTGCCGTTTATCATGGAGCTTCCCAATTACCGCCTGCCGAGCGTCAAGACGACGGTGATGCTGGCATGGGATAAGGCCAAAGACTTTATTACCAAGGCCTTTACCATTATCTTTGCCGCTACCGTGGTCATCTGGTTCCTGCAGACGTTCGATATCCGCTTTAACGTGGTCGCCGATCAGTCGCAAAGCCTCCTTGCGGGCCTTGGTAGCATCATCGCGCCGCTGCTGGCGCCGCTCGGCTTTGGCGACTGGCGCGCCTCGACGGCACTCGTCACGGGACTTATTGCCAAGGAGAGCGTCATCTCGACCCTCACGGTGCTTTTGGGCGCGACGTCGCCCGCGGCACTGTCAGCCATGTTTTCGCCGTTTACCGCCTACGTGTTCCTGGTCTTTACGCTGCTGTACCCGCCCTGCGTGGCGTCCATCGGCGCCGTCAAGAGCGAGTTGGGCGCGCGCTATGCCGTTGCCGTGTTCGCGTTTCAGGTGACGGTCGCCTGGATCGTGGCGTTTGTCGTGCATTCGGCGGGCATATTGCTGGGGCTGGCTTAGTTATTAATTGACGGCGCAACCTCTGTGTATTGAGTTGATTGCGGCCCTGCATCTGTACTGACGGATGCGGGGCCGTTGCTATATAATCGCCCACCGCTCAAGACAATCGGAGAGGTTTCTACATGGCTCAGGCAAGACAAGATGGCATCTCACTCAAGCAGTGGCTCCCGCTTATCGGGCTCGCCTGCTGCGCGTTCGTATTCAACACGTCGGAGTTCATGCCCATCGGCCTTCTGACTGATATCGCCGCGTCGTTCTCGCTCACCGAGGCCCAGGCAGGCATCATGATCTCGGTCTATGCCTGGGGCGTCATGCTGCTGTCGCTGCCGCTTATGGTGTTTGCCTCGCGCTTTGAGTTCAAGCGGATGCTGCTCGGCGTGCTCGCCGTGTTTTCTCTGGGTCAGTTCCTGTCCGCTGTGGCACCGACATATCCCATCCTGGTCTGTGCGCGCCTGGTGGTTGCCTGCGCGCACGCCGTGTTCTGGTCGGTCGCCTCGATCATGGCCTCGCGCCTAGTCGACACCCGCCACGGGGCGCTCGCGATCAGCATAATCGCCACAGGCTCGTCCATCGCGCAGATCTTTGGCCTGCCGATCGGTCGCGCCATCGGACTGGCCGTGGGCTGGCGCATGACATTCGCCGTGGTCGGTGCCTTCTCTGCCGCCGCGGTGGTGTACCAGGCAGCGGTGTTCCCGGCCATGCCGGCGGGCGAGCGCTTTACCGTCAAACAGCTGCCCGAGCTGCTCAAGAACCCGTTCCTGCTCGCGCTCTACGCGGTCACGGTCTTTATGGCGACCGGCTATTACGCGGGTTACAGCTATATCGAGCCGTTCCTGGCACAGGTCGCGCACGTCGACGCAAGCGCTATTACCATGACGCTGACGGCGTTTGGCTGCTCCGGTCTGCTCGGAAGCTGGCTGTTCGGCCGACTGTTCGATGGGCATCGCTTTCCGTTCTTGGCTATCACACTCTCCGGCGTGCCGGTGGCTCTGCTGCTCATGGGTCCGGCCGCGTCATCGCTCGCGGCAGTGCTTGCCGTTTGCGCACTGTGGGGCTGCTGCGCCACGGCCTTTAACGTGGCGTTCCAAGCCGAGCTCATCAAGTACACGCCGGCGGATTCGTCGGCTGTCGCCATGTCGATCTTCTCGGGCCTGTTCAATCTGGGTATCGGCACCGGTACGGCGATCGGCGGCGCCGTGGTGTCGGGCCCCGGTATCGCTTGGATTGGCTTCGCGGGCGGGGCGATTACCGTCGTGGGCGTCATCCTTGCCATCACCGTACTGTTCCCAGCCATTCGCCGCGCCAAGCTCGTTGCCTAATCACGTTCCCTCATCAGTTGCGGTGAAATAGTTCCTGTTTAAGGCCCCTGAAGGCCCAAGCAGGAACTATTCCACCGCAACTTATTTTGGGGGAGAGGATACAAGCTGGGCATACAATGGATGTCGTTGTGTTGAGCTTACCGGGAGGTTGCTATGTGGGCATACGAGACGACGTTCTATCAGATCTATCCGCTGGGCTTTTGCGGGGCTCTGCGCGAAAACGCCGCGCCCGTTGCCGAGGATGAGCTCGCTCAGGCTGCCAACGCCGCGCCCAACCCCGATGCACCCATCATGAAGATCGCCCAATGGGCTGACTACCTGCAAGAACTCGGCGTTGGCGCTGTGCTCATCAACCCGCCGCTCGAATCCGACAGCCACGGCTACGATACGCGCAGCCTGCGCCATGTCGACCGCCGCCTGGGCGGGGATGCCGATTTTGCCGCCGTATGCGAGACGCTGCACGCCCATGGCATCCGTGTGGTGCTCGATGCGGTCTTCAACCACGTCGGCCGCGGCTTCTGGGCCTTCCGTGATGTGCAGGAGCGTAAGTGGGACTCGCCGTACAAGGACTGGTTCCACATTAGCTTTGACGGCGACTCCTGCTATGGCGACGGCTTTTGGTACGAGGGTTGGGAAGGCCATTTTGAACTTGTGAAGCTCAACCTGCAAAATCCCGCTGTGGTCGATTACCTGCTCGAGTCCGTGCGCCGTTGGGCTGACGTGTTTGGCGTCGACGGCCTGCGCCTGGACGTTGCCTATATGCTCGACCGCGACTTCATGCGTCGTCTGCATACCTTTACCCGCGAGCTCAAGCCCGATTTTGTGCTGATCGGCGAGACGCTCCACGGCGACTACAACCAGATCGTCAACGACGAGATGCTTGACTCCTGCACCAACTACGAGTGCTACAAGGGCCTGTACTCCAGCTTTAACTCGGTCAACATGTTCGAGATTGCCCATTCGCTGCATCGCCAGTTTGGCGGCGATCCGTGGTGCATCTACCGCGGCAAACACCTGCTGTCGTTTGTCGACAACCACGACGTGCCGCGCCTGGCGAGCATCCTCACCGACAAGTCGTGCCTGCGTCCCGCTTATGGCATGCTCTTTGGCATGCCGGGCATTCCGTGCGTCTACTATGGCAGCGAGTGGGGGATTCCTGGCGAAAAGGGCGGCCCCGATGGTGACTGGGCGCTGCGACCTGCGCTCGATGAGCCTGCGCCCAACGAGCTGACGGCCTTCATCAAGCAGCTCGCGCACCTGCGCTCGGCAGACGACGCGGCGGCCCGTGCCCTCAACTATGGTGCCTATCGCAACGTGGTGATCCAGAACAAGCAGCTACTGTTCGAGCGCGCCTGCGACGACGCGACGGTGCTCGTGGCGGTCAATGCCGTGAACGAGCCCTATACCTTTGGAGCCGGCGAGCTCAACGGCTCCTTTGCCGACCTACTTGCCGACGGCGCGCCCACAGTCGAGCTAACGGGTGCCCTTGAGCTTGCACCCTACGAGGTGCGCTATCTGTTGAGGGCCTAGGCCATGGCTGCGTCCGATGAGGGCTATCAACATATTGAGCATGGGTTTGAGCCCGTGTTCGACCAGCACTCGCGCGTTTTGGTGCTCGGATCGTTTCCCTCGGTGCTTTCGCGCGCCAACGCCTTTTATTACGGCAACCCTCAGAATCGCTTTTGGCGTGTGATGGCCGCGTGCCTCGGTGTGCCCGTGCCGCCCAACGAGGGAGACTCTTTGGCGAGCGGCGAGCCCGCGACGCTCGACGCCTCGGTTGCTGCCAAGCGGGCTATGCTGCTCAACGGCGGCGTGGCCCTGTGGGACGTGATCGAGAGCTGTGACATCAAGGGCTCAAGCGACGCGAGCATCAAAAACGTCGTTCCGGCGCATGTCGAGCGCATTACCGATGTCACGCCGATTGAGGTCGTTATCTGCAACGGCGGCGCGGCCGGGCGGCTCTACAAACGCTATCTACAAGAGCGGACGGGGCTACCCGCCATCGTGCTGCCGTCGACGAGTCCTGCCAACGCGGCGTGGCGTTTGGAGCGGCTTGTCGAGCGTTGGAGTGAAGCCGTTGACTGGGCTGTTATTTAATTTAGATTTTTGTTTGAGCGTGGGCGCCCAGACGTTTCAGAACGCCTCGCCAGATCGGCGCGGGCACGGCTGGCTCGGTGCAAATCATGCCGTCGGCGTCGACGTCCTCGGCATTACCACCACCAAGTCGCTGCGCATGCTCAACCGAACAGCCCATACGAACGGCGCCTACGAGCTTGTCCATCGCTTCCGAAAACGGTCGCCGCAAGAGTCCCATGCGCGGTGAGTGACGAAGCGCCGCGAAGCCGCTGCCGGTACAGACGACAACGCCGCCGCACCATGACAGCCCACGAAGGTCGCACGTCGCTCGCAGACGCACGACGAGCCCGTGTGCTCGCTCGAGGCCGCCGACGTCGGCCTGGACAACAACATAGGCACGCGTCCCTGCGCCGCCAAAGCGGTCGAGCATCTGCTTAATGGGCGCCATCGCTTCATCATTGGGTGCATCTTCAATGGCGAACACAATGCCATCGGCGGCACCGGCAACGCTGCCGGAATCATCCGCCTCCAAAACGACCGGGTGGGGGAGCACAGTGCCGGAAAGCTGTGCATAGGCGGCGATGGCATCCTGCAGGTCCCAGAGCAAAAACTCAAGATCGGCGCTCTCGGAAATACTGACAAACGCGATGTTATGCAGTGTTTTTGGTACATCGCCGCGTGCGGTCGTCTCCATGCCGCCTCCTTTCCGGTCGGTTTCCGTTTAGGTTACACCGTATGACGGCGCTCCGCCGCGCTATCCTAGTGCAACCCTCACGAAAGGAATGCCATGCGTCTGCCCATGAATACCTCGCTTGCCACGCTCAAGCCCTCCGGCATCCGTCGGATTAACGCACTCGCCGCGCAGCATCCGGGATGCATTGCGCTTGCGCTCGGTGAGCCCGATTTTCCCACGCCCGATGTGGTTAGCGCCGAGGTGACTGCTTCGTTGGACCGCGGCGACACGCACTATCCGCCCAACAACGGCCGCCCCGCCCTGCGCGAGGCACTGTCCGAATATATGGGTGACGCGGGTCTGGCGTTTTCCGCCGATGAGGTCATCCTGACCGACGGCGCGACCGAGGCCCTGTCGGCAACATTTATGGCTATGCTCAACCCCGGCGACGAGGTCATTATCCCCACGCCCGCCTTTGGCCTGTACGAGAGCATCGTCGTGGCCAACCACGCCAAGGCGGTCTTCTTGGATACGGAGCCTGCGCAATTCCAGATTGACGAGGATGCGCTTCGCGCCTGTGTGACCCCGGCGACCAAGGCCGTCGTTATCTGCTCGCCCAACAATCCCACGGGCTGCATTCTCAACGCGGCATCGCTCGACGTCGTGGCGCGCGTGGCAGAGCAGGCGGGCATCTACGTAGTCTGCGACGACGTATACAACCGTCTGGTCTATGTGGATGGCTACGAGCGCTTTGCCCAGCGCCATCCGGAGCTGCGCGACCAGACGGTGGTCATCGAGAGCTTCTCCAAGCCCTGGGCCATGACCGGCTGGCGCTTGGGCTGGCTCGCAGCGGCAGCCCCCGTCATCGCCGAGATCGCAAAGGCTCACCAATACTTAGTATCGAGTGCTGTCTCCTTCGAAATGGACGCCGCAGCCCGAGCCCTGACCGTCGACCCAACCCCCATGCTCAAAGTCTACCGAGCCCGCCGCGAACGCGTACTCGCAGCCTTAAACGCCATGGGCCTCGACGTAGTAGAGCCCGCAGGAGCCTTCTACACTTTCCCGAGCATCAAAAAGTTCGGCCTAACCAGCGAAGACTTCTGCATCAAAGCCATCGAAGAGGCAAACGTAGCCCTAGTCCCGGGCGACTGCTTCGGCACCGAAGGCCACATCCGCCTAAGCTACTGCGTCTCCGACAAAGACCTAGACGAAGGCCTCCGCCGCCTGTCCACCTTCCTTTCAACCCTGTAGCCCAACGGGACCCAACCCATCAGCCCACCGACCTAAGGGTTATGCGTGGGGCGCGCCGGCCAACGGGCACGAGGATTCGCAACAAAGGCAACGTAGCTCCGGTCGGGAGGGGCAGGGCGAGTTTTCCGTAGATTCCGCACGAGCCGAAGGCCACTTAATGTGGCCTTCGTGCGAGCCCAGGACTTGACCGAGCGGAAAACTCGCCCTGCCCCTCCCGACCGGAGCGTATGCAGGGTTTGTGTGCGAATCCTCGTGCCCGTTGACCGACGCCGGGGTCCCCGCCATAATACTTTCGGTTCACGCACGAATCCGCTGCCAGAGACAGCCGGTGCAAACGGGCATCGCCCGCGAGCTTAATGGGATATCCCGCCAGCCGAGGTGGTCGAGTAGATATGTCTTCTCGCCCCCGTCGCTCATGCAGCGCGGGGGCTTTCTTTTTGGACATGCCCCCGTCACGTCCTTGTGGCGGACCGTGCCCGGAAAGAATTCGAGGAGGTGTAATTTATGCCCCAGCAGTACAAAATCGACAAGGTTGCAGAGATCGAGTCCCGTATCGCCGAGAACGCCGGTCTGTTTGTCGTCAACTACAACGGTCTGACGGTTAAGCAGGCTCAGGAGCTGCGTCATCAGCTTCGCGAGTGCGGCGCCGAGATGAAGGTCTACAAGAACAACCTGGTCAAGATCGCTCTCAAGAACCAGGAGCAGCCCGAGCTCGACGAGATCCTCGCCGGCCCCGTCGCTTATGTGTTCTACGAGTCCGAGCCGGTCGAGGCCGCTAAGGCCCTTAAGGACTTCTCTGCTAAGTCCAAGGGCGTCCTTGAGATCAAGGGCGGTATCTCCGACGGCAAGGCCGTTTCCGCTGATGATGTTAAGGCTATCGCCGAGCTGCCCACCAAGGATCAGCTTCTCGGCCAGATCGCCGGTCTCATCTCCGGTTTCGCTCGCGACATCGCTGTCTGCGTCAACGGCGTTTCCTCTGGTCTCGCTCGTTCGATCCAGCAGGTCTCCGAGCAGAAGGCAGCCTAGTCGCTGTTTTCACCCGCGGCGGCAACGCCGCACCCCTGGCGCATTCGCGCCGTGTTTTAACTGATCTCCGTGCACAGACACGGAAACCGAAAGGACTTAGAAATGGCTAAGCTTACCACCGATGAGATCATCGATGCTCTTAAGGAAATGACCCTTCTCGAGGCTTCCGAGCTCGTTAAGGCTATCGAGGACACCTTCGGCGTTTCCGCCGCTGCTCCTGCCGCTGTTGTCGCCGCTCCCGCTGCTGGCGCTGCTGAGGCCGAGGAGAAGACCGAGTTTGACGTCGTGCTCGAGGGCTTCGGCGACAACAAGATCCAGGTCATCAAGGCCGTCCGTGAGCTCACCAACCTTGGCCTGAAGGAGGCCAAGGAGGTCGTCGAGGGCGCTCCCAAGGCTGTTCTCGAGGGTGCCAAGAAGGAGGACGCCGAGGCTGCCAAGGAGAAGCTCGAGGCTGCTGGCGCTGCTGTCACCCTCAAGTAATCAGGCTTTCTCGCCAGATTTCTTTGCAGACGGGGTTCGCATTGCGAGCCCCGTCTTTTTTGTTTTTCGGTTCCTCGACATCGGTTGCTCAAACTGCCATGTTCTGTGATTTGCGTCGTATCGCGTGCCCTGCCGTTGGGCAATAAAATTGCACCATTCGAGCAATAATTTGCGTTGACCTGCTGAAGAATTGTCTCTGCCTTGTAGCGACATATAGTTCCAGCGGTAAGATGCTTGGGTATCGCAATTTGGTCTGCGGCTGTGCGCCGCACGCACGGGGCGCTTTTGCGCCTGCGAAAGGATCTTTGAATAACATGAAGGCAATCATCCCCGCCGCCGGTCTTGGCACGCGTTTTCTGCCTGGCACCAAGTGCACGCCCAAAGAGATGCTGCCGGTGCTCGACAAGCCGGTCATCCAGTATGTCGTCGAGGAGGCACTCGACCCCGAGGAGGTCGACGATGCCATCATCGTTACTTCTCCCGGTAAGCCCGAGCTACTGAACTACTTCCAGCCCGACCGTTCGCTCGAGAACCTGTTGCGCGAGCGCGGTAAGAACGCCTATGCCGATGCCGTCGCCCACGCTGGCGGTATGCCGGTCGACTTCCGTTATCAGTACGAGCCCAAGGGCCTCGGCCATGCTATTCGCTCTGCTGCCGACGCCGTGGCAGGGGAGAACTTCCTGGTTCTTCTGGGCGACTACGTTGTGCCTAACCGCGATATCTGCGACAAGATGCTTGCCGTTTCCAAGGAGCACGGTGGCGCTTCGGTTATCGCCGTCGCTGCTTGCTCGCCCGAGGAAGTCAGCCGCTACGGCGTTATCGCCGGCGAGCGCGTCGGTTCGCTCGAGGGCGCCGAGGGCGTTGCCGATGTCGAGCCGGGCGCTGTCTGGCGTATCGGCGGTCTGGTCGAGAAGCCCGCTCCCGAGGCGGCTCCGTCCAACCTGTACATCGTCGGTCGCTACCTGCTGAGCCCGCTGGTCATGGACTTGCTGGCAGATCAGCAGGCCGGCAAGGGCGGCGAGATCCAGCTCACCGACGCCATGGCCCGTTCGCTCGACCGCGAAGCCATGTACGCAGTCGTCATCGACCCGCTGTCGGGCTACGACACCGGCACTCCCTCTGGCTGGATGGCCACCAACGCCCTCATGGCTGCAAGCGACCCCCGCTTTGCCGATGCCTTCTGGGACGCCATCGACGAGCGCGGCGGATTGATGCGCAAGTAAGCCTTCGGGCACCGACATTTACGGGCGTGGACCTCGGTTCGCGCCCGTTTTTTATAAGAGCTGCGATTGCTAGCTCTCTGTTCACATAAAATATATGAACAGATGTTCGATACACATACATCTACCTGCGTGTTTTCTGTCGAAAAACTTTGCTACTCCAAAAACTCAATCGCGTCAAGGCTTTTCTTGCCCAACGGTCGGTACCTGATAAACTATTAGGTTGCGATAACTGGCGAAGCTATGCCTCGCCAACCCACCGAGCATTTCCGTGAAGGAGGAAAAACCTGGTGACCTACGCATACACTGCCACTGAGCGCAAGCGCGTCAGCTTCGGGAAAATCCCGGAGGCCATGGAGCTCCCCAACCTTATCTCTGTTCAAAGGGAATCCTTTGAGCGTTTTAAGGATGAGGGCCTTCGTGAGGCGTTCAAGGAATCCAGCCCCATCCAGAGTCAGAACCATGTTCTCGAGGTTACCTTCGGCGAGCATCAGTTCGGCGACCCCGCGCACACCGTCGAGGAGTGCCGCGAGAAGGATATGACCTATCAGGCTCCGCTTCTGACCGACGTCCGTCTCACCAACAAGGAGACCGGCGAGATCAAGGAGCAGCTCGTCTTCATGGGCGACTTCCCCATGATGACCGATCAGGGCACCTTCATCATCAACGGTACCGAGCGTATCGTCGTCTCGCAGCTCGTCCGCTCCCCGGGCGTGTACTACAGCTCCGAGATGGATTCGGGCAAGCAGATCTACAAGGCCCAGATCATCCCGTCCCGCGGTGCCTGGCTTGAGTTTGAGGTCGACAAGCGCGACCAGCTCATGGTCTCCATCGACCGTAAGCGCAAGCAGAGCGCCACGATGTTCCTGCGCGCCCTTGGCATCGCCGTCACCAACGACGACATCATCGAGCTGCTCGGCAACTCCGATGTGATCAAGCGCACCCTGGAGCGCGACACCGCCCTCACTCGCGAGGACGCCCTCATCGAGATCTACCGTCGCCTGCGCCCGGGCGAGCCTCCCACCGTGGACGCTTCCCGCAGCCTGCTCGAGGGCCTGCTCTTTAACCCGCAGCGCTACGATTTGGCCCGCGTCGGTCGTTACAAGGTCAACAAGAAGCTCAACCTCACCACCGAGGAAGAGGTCACGGTGCTCACCGACGAGGATATCGTCGCGACGCTGCGCTACCTCCTGTCCCTCGCTGCCGGCGAGCAGGGCTTCAAGGTCGACGACATCGACCACTTCGGCAACCGCCGCATCCGCACCGTCGGCGAGCTCGTCGCCAACCAGTTCCGTATCGGCATGAGCCGTATGGAGCGCGTCGTCCGTGAGCGCATGAGCTCCCAGGACATCGACGAGATCACCCCGCAGTCGCTCATCAACATCCGCCCGATCGTGGCCTCCATCAAGGAGTTCTTCGGTTCCTCGCAGCTCTCGCAGTTCATGGACCAGGCGAACCCCCTGACCGGTCTGACCCACAAGCGCCGTCTGTCCGCACTCGGCCCTGGTGGTCTTGCCGGCCACAAGTCCGGCTCCAGCCGCCGCACCAACGTGCCGACGGCCGTCCGCGACGTTCACAACTCGCACTACAGCCGCATGTGCCCGATCGAGACCCCCGAAGGCCCCAACATCGGCCTGATCGGCTCGCTCGCCCTCTACGCCCGCGTCAACGAGTATGGCTTCATCGAGGCCCCGTTCCGTCGTGTCGAGAACGGCGTTGCCACCGATCAGATCGACTGGATGACCGCTGACGAGGAAGAGAAGCACGTC
This sequence comes from Coriobacteriaceae bacterium, assembly GCA_902363875.1. GTDB lineage: Bacteria > Actinomycetota > Coriobacteriia > Coriobacteriales > Coriobacteriaceae > Collinsella. Next base: position 31,537 of record CABJBO010000008.1, read on the forward strand.
ATCGCGCCGGCCAACACGCCGCTCGATCCCAAGACCAACGAGTTCATCACGACCGATGCCGAGGGCAAGATCGTCCGTCCGCATACCGTGATCGCCCGTACCCGCGACTTCGACGGCTCCTTCGGCGCTCCCGCCGACGTGCCTGTCGAGGACGTCGACTACATGGACGTCTCGCCGCGTCAGATGCTCTCCGTCGCAGCCACGCTGATTCCGTTCCTCGAGCACGACGACGCCAAGCGTACGCTCATGGGCGCCAACATGCAGCGTCAGGCCGTGCCGCTGGTTCACCCCGCCGCTCCCTATGTCGGTACCGGCATGGAGCGTCGCGCCGCCCTGGACTCTGGCGAGGTTACCCTGGCCAAGAACGCCGGCGAAGTCATCTATGCCGACGCCTCCAAGATTATCGTCAAGCACGCCGGCGGCATGGACGAGTATCACCTGGCCAAGTACCAGCGCTCCAACCAGTCCACCTGCATCAACCACCGTCCGCTCGTGCGCGTCGGTGACACCGTTGAGCAGGGCGAGCCTCTGGCCGACGGTCCTTCGACCGATCATGGCGAGCTCGCACTGGGCCAGAACCTCACCGTGGCATACATGCCGTGGGAAGGCTTCAACTACGAGGACGGTATCGTCGTGTCCGAGCGCCTGGTGGCCGAGGACCTGCTGACGACCATCAATATCACCCGTCACGAGATCGACGCCCGCGATACCAAGCTCGGCCCCGAGGAGATCACTCGCGAGATCCCGAACCTCTCCGAGGACATGCTTGCCAACCTCGACGAGGACGGCATCATCCGCATCGGCGCCGAGGTCGGCCCTGGCGACATCCTGGTCGGCAAGGTCACGCCTAAGGGCGAGAGCGCTCTGACCGCCGAGGAGCGCCTGCTGCGCGCCATCTTCGGTGCCAAGGCTCACGATGTTCGCGACACCTCCCTTAAGATGCCTCACGGCGCTTATGGCCGCGTCATCGACGTCGTCCGCTTTAGCCGCGAGAACGGCGACGACCTGGCCCCCGGCGTCAACGAGCAGGTGCGCGTCTACGTCGCCCAGCGTCGTAAGATCCAGCAGGGCGATAAGATCGCCGGTCGCCACGGCAACAAGGGCGTTATCTGTAACGTTCTGCCGGTCGAGGACATGCCCTACATGGCTGACGGTACCCCGATCGACGTTATCCTCAACCCGCTGGGCGTTCCTTCGCGTATGAACGTCGGTCAGCTGCTCGAGTGCCACCTTGGCTGGGCTGCTGCCTGCGGTTGGGATACCGAGGATGCCGACTCCGACAAGTATGTCCCCGGTCCGTTCTTCGTCTCGACGCCCGTCTTCGACGGCGCCAAGGAGGACGAGATCGCCGAGGTCATCCGTCGCGCCAACAAGAACATGCTCAACAAGGCCACCGCTGCCTTTGGCGATCACATGCGCCCCGAGTTTGTCACCCAGCTTGACGAGCGCGGCAAGACCCGCCTGTTCGACGGCCGCACCGGCGAGGAGTTCCGCGAGCCCATTACCGTGGGTACGTCCTACATCCTCAAGCTCGGCCACATGGTCGACGACAAGATCCACGCCCGTTCGACCGGCCCTTACAGCCTGGTTACCCAGCAACCGCTGGGCGGCAAGGCTCAGTTCGGCGGCCAGCGCTTCGGCGAGATGGAAGTTTGGGCACTGTACGCATACGGTGCTGCCAACGTCCTGCAGGAGATCCTGACCGTCAAGTCCGACGATACCGTGGGCCGCGTCAAGACCTACGAGTCCATCGTCAAGGGCGAGAACGTCCCGGTTCCGGGTATCCCCGAGTCCTTCAAGGTTCTCGTCAAGGAGATCCGTTCCCTCGCACTGGACATCGAGCCCATGCACGATGCCGACGAGGACGCCTCCGCCCCTGTGACCGCCGAGGAGACCTCTGCTCTCGACGACCTGGCTGCGCTCGCCGGCGTTGACACCGACGTCGAGGCCCAGGATGCCGAGACCGCCGAGGCACCCGAGGCTGTCGCCGCCACGACCACTGATAAGGAGTAGTTGACTGTGGCAGATTTCGAAGCTACTGATTTTGACTCGGTAAAGATCTCCCTTGCCTCCGCCGACCAGATCCGTTCCTGGTCGCACGGTGAGGTCAAGAAGCCGGAGACCATCAATTACCGTACCCTCAAGCCCGAGAAGGACGGCCTGTTCTGCGAGAAGATCTTCGGTCCCGCCAAGGACTGGGAGTGCTCCTGCGGCAAGTACAAGGGCATCCGCTTTAAGGGCATCGTCTGCGAGCGCTGCGGCGTCGAGGTCACCTCGGCCAAGGTTCGTCGCGAGCGCATGGGTCACATCGAGCTCGCCGCTCCCGTGTCCCACATCTGGTACTTCAAGAGCCCCACGAGCTTCCCGATGAGCCGTATGCTCGACATCAAGTCCAAGGACCTCGAGAAGGTTCTGTACTTTGCCAGCTACATCATCACCGAGGTCGACTACGAGGCTCGCGAGGCCGACGCTGACGACCTGCGCGAGGAGCTCGCCGCCGATCTGGAAGAGATCGATGCCGAGTGCGCCCGCCAGATCGAGTCCCTCAAGGAGCAGGGCAACCCCGAGAACTTTGACGAGTTCTCCGACGAGGAGCCGCTGACCCCCGAGGAGATCGCCTCTGGCATCGTCGACATCGAGGAAGAGTGCAAGGACGAGAAGCAGCTCCGCACGGACGCCTTCAACGCCTTCATGAAGCTCACCGAGCGCGACCTCATCTCCGATGAGCCGCTGTTCCGCGAGATGACCCGTTACTACTCCATGTACTTCAAGGGTGGTATGGGTGCCGAGGCCGTCCGCGACCTGCTCGCTGCCATCGACCTCCCCTCCGAGGCCGAGAAGCTCAAGGCCATCATCGCCGACGAGGATTCCCAGAAGCAGAAGCGCGAGAAGGCCGTTAAGCGCCTCGAGGTCGTTGACGCCTTCCTGAAGGGCGGCAACAGCCCCGCGAACATGATCCTGGATGTCATCCCGGTCATTCCGCCCGATCTGCGCCCGATGGTCCAGCTCGACGGCGGCCGCTTCGCCGCGTCCGACCTCAACGACCTGTATCGTCGCGTGATCAACCGTAACAACCGACTCAAGCGCCTGCTCGACCTGGACGCCCCTGCGATCATCGTGAACAACGAGAAGCGCATGCTCCAGGAGTCCGTGGATGCCCTGTTCGACAACGGCCGTCGTGGTCGCCCGGTCTCTGGCCGTGGCGGTCGCCCGCTCAAGTCGCTCGCCGAGGCCCTCAAGGGCAAGCAGGGTCGTTTCCGTCAGAACCTGCTGGGCAAGCGTGTCGACTACTCCGGCCGTTCGGTAATCGTTACCGACCCCAAGCTGCTGCTGCACCAGTGCGGTCTGCCCAAGACCATGGCGCTGGAGCTCTTCAAGCCCTTCGTCATGAAGCGCCTGGTCGAGCTCGGCAAGGTCGAGAACATCAAGGGCGCCAAGCGCGCTATCGACCGCGGTGCCACCTTTGTGTGGGATATCCTCGAAGAGGTCATCGACGGTCGCGTCGTGCTGCTCAACCGTGCACCGACCCTGCACCGTCTGTCCATCCAGGCCTTTGAGCCGGTGCTGGTCGAGGGCAAGGCTATCCACCTGCACCCGCTGGTCTGCTCGCCCTTCAATGCCGACTTCGACGGCGACCAGATGTCTGTCCACGTGCCGCTGTCCAGCCAGGCTCAGGCCGAGGCTCGCGTGCTCATGCTCTCTGCGAACAACCTGCGCTCGCCGGCATCCGGCAAGCCGGTTAACATCCCTTCGCAGGACATGATCATTGGTGTGTACTACCTCACCCAGGTCCGCGAGGGTCTGCCGGGCGAGAACCACGTGTTCGCCAGCTTCGACGACGCGCTGCACGCCTATGACTGCCGTTCCGAGGTCGACATGCAGGCCAAGATCCAGGTTCGCGTGTCCGCTGCCGATGCCAACGTCATCAACGAGGACGGCACCCGTATCTTCCGCGTCAAGAACGGCAAGAACGAGTTCGTCGACTACGACGTCACCGGCAACAAGACCGCGCGCTTCGAGACCTCTATCGGCCGCATCATCTTCAACCGCCAGTGCCTGCCCGAAGACTATGAGTTCATGAACTACAAGATGGTCAAGGGCGATGTGGCCAAGCTGGTTGCCGACTGCTGCGATCGTTACCCCGAGGCCAAGGTCGGCCCGATCCTCGACGCCATCAAGTACTCCGGCTTCCACTACGCTACCCGCGCCGGCCTCACCATCTCGGTATGGGACGCTCTCATCCCTGCCGAGAAGCAGGAGCTGCTCGATCGCGCCCAGGCCAACGTCGACCAGATCAACGAGTACTTCGAGGAGGGCTTCATCAACGAGACGGAGCGCCACATCGAAGTCGTTAACGAGTGGACCGCTTGTACCGATAAGGTTGCAGCGCTCATGCTCGACTTGTTCGACGAGGAGAACCCGCTCTACATGATGGCCGACTCCGGCGCCCGTGGTTCTAAGACCCAGCTGCGTCAGCTCGGCGGCATGCGTGGCCTGATGGCAGACATGTCCGGCGAGACGATCGACCTTCCCATTAAGGCGAACTTCCGCGAGGGCCTGTTGCCGCTCGAGTACTTCATTTCGACCTACGGCGCCCGTAAGGGCCTGGTCGATACCGCATCCCACACCTCGGACTCTGGTTACCTGACCCGTCGTCTGGTCGACGTGGCCCAGGACGTCATCGTCCGCGAGGAGGACTGCGGTACGCACGAGGGCGTCACCTACAACCTCATCATCCCCGGCACCACCGACCTCAATACCGACCTCGTCGGCCGTTGCTTCATTGAGGACGTCGTGGCTCCCGATGGCACCGTGCTCTTTGAGCAGGACGGCTACATCGAGAAGGTCGCCGACATCCAGAAGATGGTCGATGCCGGCCTTAAGAAGGTCAAGCTTCGCGCACTGCTCACCTGCCGCTCCAAGTACGGCGTATGCCAGAAGTGCTACGGCTGGGATCTTTCCACCCGTCGTCCGGTCGCCATCGGTACCGCGGTCGGCATTATTGCCGCCCAGTCCATCGGCGAGCCCGGCACGCAGCTTACGATGCGTACCATTCACTCCGGCGGCGTCGCTGGCGTCGACGATATTACGCAGGGTCTGCCTACGGTCAGCCGTATGTTCGATATCGTCGGCAACGTCAACGAGAAGATCCTGGGTCGCGAGGCCGAGCTGGCTCCGTACTCCGGCCACCTCTCGATTAAGCCCGAGAAGTCCGAGTACGTGCTGACGCTCACCGACTCCGAGGACCACACCCGTGTCCTCGACGAGCGTCGCGTCCCCGCATCGGTGCGCTTTATGCCCGAGATCGAGGACGGCTGCGAGGTGCGCGCCGGCGACCAGATCACCAAGGGCTTCGTCAACTTCCGCAACCTGCGCAAGCTGACCGACATCGAGTCGACGATGCACACCTTCGTCGAGAGCGTCAAGGACGTCTACACCAGCCAGGGCGTCGACCTGAACGACAAGCACATCGAGGTGCTCGCACGCCAGATGCTGCGTCGCGTTCAGATCACCAACCCCGGCGACTCCAAGTACCTGCTTGGTCAGTACGTCGACCGCTACGAGTTTGCCGACGAGGTCGAGCGCGTTGCCCGTCTGGGCGGTCAGGCTCCTGTGGCCGAGCCCGTCATCCTGGGTACGCTCAAGGTCGCGTCCAACATCGACTCCTGGCTGTCGAGCGCTTCGTTCATTCGTACCGCTGGCGTCCTTACCGAGGCTGCCATCGAGGGCAAGGTCGACCACCTGCTCGACCTTAAGTCCAACGTCATCGTCGGTAAGAAGATCCCGGCTGGTACCGGCCTCAAGCCGTACGCCAACGCCAAGCTGACGTATCGCACGGCCGACGGCTACGTGGACATCGACGGCCCGGCTTCGCCCAACGCCAAGTCGCTGCCCGAGTGGGCTCCTGTGGAGCTCAAGGACCTGGACGAGCAGCTCCCGCAGCAGCTCGACTGGGCCGGCTACGACGAGTTCGGTGGTGCTGACGGTTCGTTCACCCGCAACGGCCACACCATCTCCGCCGAGAAGGCTCGTCTGTACCTGTTCGACGATCTGGGCGTGTCGCAGCGCTGGACCAACAAGTTCAGCGAGGTTGGCATCGAGACGGTCGGCGACCTGGTTGGCAAGTCCGAGGAGGATCTGCTGCGCATCGATGGCATCGGCGCCAAGGCGATCGAGGAGCTCCGTGACGGCCTGGAGGCCCACGATCTGCTCTACATCCTCGAGAACAACGACGACGTTGCCGACGAGGAAGACCTCTCGCAGCTGCTGCAGATGGTCTTTAGCCCCGACGGTCCGGACGATATCCTGCTGGGTACCTCCGCTCCGACGCATCACGCCGACGCCGACGAGGAGCTCCTGGGCGCCCCGATCGACGACAAGAAGGCTCCCGCCAACGGCGCGATCAACGAGGACATGGCTTCCCTCGACGAGCTGCTCAACCAGCTCGTGGACACCGACGACGCCGAAGAGGCCAAGGACAACGACGAGGAGTAATTAGTTCCGCCGTTCTAACGAACGGCGGCGACCTCCGTCGCTGCGCGGCCCCCAGAGCTACAATCTGTCATTCAAAAGGCAGGGCATGACCAAAAGGTCAATGCCCTGCCTTTTTCATGCCACCTTGTACGCTCTGGGGGCCGCTCGCTTGCGTATGCTCAACTTGTTGCGTTCCGTTGATCACTTGCAAAAAAGGACAGGTTTATTTTGGTAGTTTTTCCTGCTTGAATTTGAAACATTCCGTTTGGTCAAAGCGTATCTATGGTGAGGGCCCCATCAAGAACCATCAGTGTCACCGGGAGGTGATTATGGAAGAACAAGCTTTTAGACAGGCGGTCGAGGATCACCGAGATGTCGTGTTCCGAATCGCCTTGACGTATCTGCGTGATCGCGCTGACGCCGACGATGTCGCTCAAGACGTCTTTCTAAAGTTACTCAAAAGCGATACGCATTTTGAAAGCTGGGAGCATCTTCGTCGATGGCTCATCCGGGTCACGATCAATGAATGCAAATCTCTCTTTCGAAAGCCGTGGAGGCGCGTGGAGGATATTGAAAGTCTGACCGATTCGCTCTTGACGGCGCAGGACGAGACCAAGGCCGTCCTATTAGACGTCATGCGGCTTCCGGAACGATTCCGTATCTCCATCGTGCTCTATTACTATCTGGGCTTCTCGACTTCAGAAATTGCCGAGTTACTGCATGTGCCAGCCGCGACCGTTCGAACGCGTTTAGCTCGCGGCAGATCGAAGCTCAAGTTCATCCTAGAGGAGGGCGACCGTGAAATCCAACCAGATCAAGCAGGCCTTCGAGTCCGTCCAAGCCGATAGCGATCTTGCTGACCGTGTTCTTTATGCCGCTGCTGGCGAGCCGCTTCGCCGAAAGGGTCACGCGAAGCCTCTGTATGTTGCCGTAATCGGATGTCTTGCCGGAGTGCTGGCGACCGGAGGGGTCGCCTACGCTGTTGTCAATTCCAGTTATTTTGCCTCTGCCTGGGGAAACCATGGCAACGGAGAGTCCGTTACCTGGACAAATGGCGGCTCGTCGGGGACGAAATATACCTACACCAGAGAGTTTGGTGATGGTATCGCGCCCCAAAGCCTGGAGGGTGCAGTCCAGAAGGTCAATCTGTCCGTCGAGGGCAACGGCTATACGCTCGACATTCATGAGATGGCAATCGACGAGAACGGTTGCGGTGCTGTGACGTTTACATTGTCCAATCCGAATGGCGTTAGCTACTACAAGCCGGCGGCAGAGCTTGGCGAACTTGTTCTCTATGGTGAAGAAGAAGGGGGCGTCAGTACACCCAGCATGAACTTCGGCGAGGAATGGGCTGATACACGCTGCACCATTGATAAAGACACATCAAGCGACACGGTCATTAACGGCACGATGTACTTTGCATCTTGGAATCGCGATCGAGATTTACGACATGCGGTCACCTGGAATATCAGTTGGACGGAGGGCAAAGGTGAGGATGCGAAGGTGATCGAGGTATCGACGCCAGAGTTTAACGTCGGAGCGCACGTCGATACAAAGGAGCTCCGCTCCGACGACTCGCCTCTCGAGATCAGCCCGTTTTCCATCCAGACGCACATCGATGATCTGGGCTATGAAGCAGTTGATCATAAACTGACCGTCAGCTACAAGGATGGATCGGAGCAGATTATCGAAGATGACGACGCAGGGGCGTACAATTTCTATGTTTCGATGGCGCGCAATAGCGGAGAGAACATCTGGGTTCCGACAAAACTGATCAATGTCGATCAAGTGGTCTCGGTGACCCTCGAGGGCACGAGATGCACATCAACAGGAGAGACCGAAACAGAAGTACCCTTTACCATCGTCTATTCGTAAGGTCTAGGCCGCTTCCTGCTAGAGGAAGCGGCCATTTTTGCGTTACATGGAGGGCTGGAATGGGCACTTGCGCACAGGCGGGGATTCCTTTTATGGAGGCTTTGCGGAAATATGGCTATTTTGGGATACGCCCGGCGGCGTGGTCTGTTGACGGCACAGCTAACGGCACGTATCCTATCGAACTGCGTGTTTCGTAGGGGGATGCTGACCCCTCGATTCAAGCCGTTGCACTTTACAGAAAGCTGGAATCATTCGAGAAGGAGTACGCTTTGCCTACTATTAACCAGCTGGTTCGCCAGGGCCGTCGTTCCGTGCCCAAGAAGTCCAAGAACGCTGCTCTGCAGCACAACTCCCAGAAGCGCGGCGTGTGCACCCGCGTCTTCACCACGAGCCCCAAGAAGCCGAACTCGGCTCTTCGTAAGGTTGCCCGTGTTCGCCTTGTCAACGGCATCGAAGTTACTGCTTACATCCCGGGTGAGGGCCACAACCTGCAGGAGCACTCCATCGTGCTCGTCCGCGGCGGTCGTGTCCGTGACCTCCCTGGTGTCCGTTATCACGTCATCCGTGGCGCCTACGACGCTGCTCCGGTCCAGAACCGTATGCAGGCCCGTTCCAAGTACGGTGCTAAGCGCCCCAAGGCCAAATAAGCCAGATAACGTTTTGATACTTTCGCCGTGTGCCGCCTAAGGGCCGCACGGTAGACACTTAAGGAGATTTCACATGCCGCGTCGTGCAGCAGCTAATCGTCGTGAGGTTCAGCCTGACGCCGTTTACAACAACCGCCTGGTGACTCAGCTCATCAACAAGGTCCTTCTTGACGGCAAGAAGGCCACCGCTGAGCGCATCGTTTACACCGCTTTCGAGATCGTTGCCGAGAAGTCCGAGGGTGGCGACGCTCTCGCTACCTTCAAGAAGGCTATGGACAACGTCAAGCCCACGCTCGAGGTTAAGCCCAAGCGTGTCGGTGGCGCTACCTATCAGGTCCCGATGGAGGTCAACTCCCGTCGTTCCACCGCTCTGGGTATCCGCTGGATCGTCAACTTCTCCCGCGCTCGCAAGGAGAAGACCATGGCCGAGCGTCTCGCCAACGAGATCCTCGACGCTTCCAACGGCCTGGGCGCTTCCGTCAAGAAGCGTGAGGACGTCTTCAAGATGGCCGAGGCCAACCGCGCGTTCTCTCACTATCGTTGGTAAGTTAAGGTAAGGAACTAACATGGCTAAGCCTAAGTACAAGCTTTCCGATACCCGTAACATCGGCATCATGGCCCACATCGATGCCGGTAAGACCACCACGACCGAGCGTATTCTTTACTACACCGGTAAGACCCACAAGATCGGTGAGGTCCATGAGGGCGCTGCCACCATGGACTGGATGGTTCAGGAGCAGGAGCGCGGCGTAACCATTACCTCCGCTGCTACCACGTGCTTCTGGAACAAGGACGGCAAGGACTACCGCATCCAGATCATCGACACCCCGGGCCACGTTGACTTCACCGCCGAGGTCGAGCGCTGCCTGCGCGTCCTCGATGGCGCTGTCGCCGTCTTCGACGCCGTTGCCGGCGTTCAGCCCCAGTCTGAGACCGTTTGGCGTCAGGCTTCTACCTTCAACGTCCCCCGCATCGCCTTCATCAACAAGTATGACCGCGTGGGCGCTGACTTCTTCAACGCTATCGAGACCATGAAGGATCGTCTCGACGCCAACGCCGTGGCCGCTCAGGTCCCGATGGGCGCCGAGGACAACTTCTGGGGCGTCATCGACCTGGTCACCATGACTGCATGGGACTTCAAGGCCGACGAGAAGGGTATGACCTACCCCGAGCCGATGGACGAGATCCCGGCTGAGTTCGCCGACATCGCTGCCACCAAGCGCGAGGAGCTCCTCGACGCTGCTGCCAGCTTTGACGACGAGCTCATGGAGAAGATCCTCATGGAGGAGGACTTCACCGTCGAGGAGCTCAAGGCTGCTCTGCGCAAGGGCGTTCTGGCCAACGAGCTCAACCTCGTCTTCGTGGGTTCCGCCTACAAGAACAAGGGCGTTCAGGAGCTGCTCGACGCTGTCGTCGACTACCTGCCCAGCCCGCTTGACGTCGAGGCCGTCACCGGTACCGATCCGGACACCGGCGAGGAGATCCAGCGTCATCCTTCCTTCGACGAGCCCTTCTCCGGCCTGGTCTTCAAGATCATGACCGACCCGTTCGTCGGTAAGCTCACCTACGTCCGCGTTTACTCCGGCCGCGCCGAGTCCGGCTCCTACGTTGTCAACGCTTCCAACGGTCAGCGCGAGCGCCTCGGCCGCATCCTCGAGATGAACGCCGCCGAGCGTATCGACCGTGACGACGCTGCCGCCGGCGACATCGTCGCTTGCGTCGGCTTCAAGAACTCCACCACCGGTGACACCCTGTGCGCCGAGGGCAAGGAGATCGTCCTCGAGAAGATCGAGTTCGCTAAGCCCGTTATTGACGTTGCCATCGAGCCCAAGACCAAGGCCGAGCAGGACAAGATGTCCCTGGCTCTGACCAAGCTCGCCGAGGAGGACCCGACCTTCCAGGTGTCCACCAACCACGAGACCGGCCAGACCATCATCGCCGGCATGGGCGAGCTGCACCTCGAGATCATCGTCGACCGTCTGCTCCGCGAGTTCAAGGTTGACGCTAACGTCGGTAAGCCCCAGGTTGCCTACCGCGAGACCGCCGGTCACGACGTCGAGAAGGCTGAGGGCAAGTTCGTCCGTCAGTCCGGCGGTCGCGGTCAGTACGGCCACGCCGTCATCAAGCTCGAGAAGATGGAGGAGGGCTTCGGCTACGAGTTCGTCAACGCTATCGTCGGCGGCGTCGTGCCCAAGGAGTACATCCCGTCCATCGACAAGGGCATCCAGGAGGCCCTGAACACCGGTGTTATCGCCGGCTTCCCGGTCCTCGACGTTAAGGTCACCCTGTTCGACGGTTCTTACCACGAGGTCGACTCCTCCGAGGCCGCCTTCAAGATCGCCGGTTCCATGGCTATCAAGGACGCTCTCAAGAAGTCCGATCCGCAGCTGCTCGAGCCGATCATGGCTGTCGAGGTCGAGACCCCCGAGCAGTACATGGGCGACGTTATGGGCAACCTCTCCGGTCGCCGCGGCAAGATCGAGGGCATGGAGGATCGCAAGAACAGCAAGCTCATCCGTGCCAAGGTGCCGCTGGGCGAGATGTTCGGTTACGCTACCGACCTTCGCTCCCAGACCCAGGGCCGTGCATCCTACACGATGCAGTTCGACTCTTATGAGCCCGCGCCCAAGTCCATCGTGGACGAGGTCATGAGCAAGAACGCCTAAGTTCGAGCTCCCTGTTACGTAATCCGCGAGAACATCTCTCGCACTCTTTGGAGGTTTAAGTTGGCTACCCAGAAGATCCGCATTCGCCTCAAGGGCTATGATCACGAGGTCGTCGATCAGTCCGCGAAGCTCATCGTCGAGACCGCTCAGAAGACCGGTGCTCGCGTTTCCGGTCCTGTCCCCCTGCCCACCGAGCGCAACCTGTACACGGTTATCCGCTCGCCGCACGTGAACAAGGACTCCCGTGAGCAGTTCGAGATGCGCACCCACAAGCGCCTCATCGACATCCTCGACCCCACCTCGGGCACCGTTGATTCGCTCATGCGTCTCGACCTCCCCGCTGGCGTCGACATCGACATCAAGCTCTAAGCGATATCGCTCATAGCTTACAGAGCCCCGCTGCCATTACGGTAGCGGGGCTCTTTTGTTTTGCATGATGGGTTTTGACCGCCTGGTAATGCTGCTGAGTAGGTGGCTGCGGCGCCCTATTCGCCCAAGGGGCGCAGCGACGCCTCCTCAAAATGGAAGGATCGCAAGCCGTCTTCCGTTTCGACACACGCGCGTCCAAAGGTATCGACGGTTTTAAAGATGCCTCGCGCCAGCTCGTCACCGGCAGGGGAGCGGGCGATAACGTGCTTTCCAATCCAATTGAGGTGAGCGACATATTCGCCGTGGACGGGCGCGAGCGGTCCGGCGTTTTCTTCCATGGCGTTGAGCAGATCTGCCCACGCGTCTACAGCGTTTACGACGGTGTGATAGACCTCATCGAGGAGCATATCGACGGCGGGAACGTTCTCGTTGAGGTCCGAGAGACCGATTGCCGGCAGGCCACCATCGGGCACCTCCGCGGGCACATAGTTCACGTTGACGCCGATGCCACAGACCGCAAAGGGGTTGCCTTCGTTATCGCGTGCGGCTTCGACCAGAATGCCGCCGAGTTTGCGTCCACGCGCGACCAGGTCGTTGGGCCATTTGAGGCCAATCTCGTTTGCAAGACCCTGTTTTTCGAGCGCCTCGAGCACCGCTAGGCCGCTGACGGCGGCAAGGCCAGAGTACTTGGCGGGATCAACACGAGGACGTAGGACAATCGAGAGTAACAGATTGCCGGCGGTTGAATCCCACTTGTGGCCGCGCCGGCCGCGTCCTGCTGTCTGAGCCCGGGCGGCAAGTCCTGTGCCGTGCGGCGCTCCCTGTTTTCCTGCTTCGAGCAGGTCATCGTTGGTCGATCCGGTTACGTCGACTATCGTTAATTTGGCATCCATAACGGCTGCTACCTCCTTAATGAATAAGTGAATAACGCAATGGTGTCGAGAGAGACACAATGTGAAGCCTTTGTCGCATTTGGACAATTTAATGTTAACACGTTAACAACGACTGAAATGCGCTATCCTCTCTTGGTCGATGTAAACACGTCAACAACTCAAAGGAGGTTAGTGATGGGTTTCACGATTCTTGGAACAGGCTCGGCGCTTCCTAAGCGCAGTGTTTCCAATGACGAGCTGTCCGAGTTCCTCGATACCTCGGATGAGTGGATTTTTACCCGCACAGGTATCAAGAGCCGCCATGTATGCACCACCGAGTCACTTGACGACCTTGCCGTAGCGGCGAGCGAGCGGGCACTCCAGGTGTCCGGAATCGACGCGAGCCAGCTGGATTTGATCGTCTGCTCGACGACGACGGGTGACCACCTTGTTCCCGCCGAGGCGTGTGCCGTTGCTGAGCGACTGGGCGCGACGTGCCCTGCCTTCGATGTCTCGGCTGCCTGCGCCGGCTTCGTATTTGCGCTCGATGTTGCCGAGGGCTATATCGCCCGAGGACGAGCCAAGCATGTGCTTGTCGTTGCCGCCGAGCAGATGACGCGCGCGCTCGACTGGACCGACCGCGCCACCTGTGTGCTCTTTGGCGATGGGGCAGGCGCCGCGGTGATTGAGGCTGGGGGAGACAGCCCCCTTGCCGTTGAGCTTTCGACGGCGCCCGACGTCGAGACGTTGTGCGTTCCCGGTCTGGTCGGCACCTCGCCGTTTAAGGCCTCCGCAGATAGCGAGAGCGTGCTGTCCATGAATGGCCGCCGCGTGTTCAAGTTCGGCGTCAACGCGATTTGCGACACGGTCCATAAGCTTGCGAGCGATGCGGGCATTTCGGTCGAGGACATCGACCATTTTGTATTCCATCAGGCTAACGAACGAATCCTGAGTCAGGCGGTCAAGCGCCTCGGTGTGCCAGACAAGCGCGTGGTTCGAACGCTGCGCGAGACCGGCAACATTTCGAGCGCATGCATTCCGCTTGCCCTCGACCGGCTGGCAAACGCCGGTGCACTTCACACGGGCGACACCATCGCCCTCGTTGGATTTGGCGCCGGTCTGGATATAGGTGGCTATCTACTTCGTTGGAAGTAGTCGCACATAGGAAATAAAAACGCCCCTAGGGCACAAACAAAGGAGAACTACCATGGCAGATCAGAAGACCTTCGAGCGCGTTTGCGATGTTATCCGCGAGACCGCCGGTCTTGACGACGTCGAGATGAAGCCCGAGTCCACGCTCGAGGAGATTGGTCTCGACAGTCTGGGCACCGTCGAGATCCTCGTCGCCGTTGAGGACGAGTTTGGCATCCAGCTCGATACCGAGGAGAACCCCAAGACGGTCGGCGAGTTCGCCGATACGGTCGAGGCGGCATTGGAGAAGTAGAGATGCTCAAGACTCCTCTCTGCGATCTGCTCGGCATCGAAAAGCCCGTGTTCCAGGGCGGTATGGCCTGGATCGCCGACGCCTCGCTGGCGTCCGCAGTGTCCGAGGCGGGCGGCTTAGGGATTATCGCGGCCATGAACGCCGACGCCAACTGGCTGCGCGACCAGATTCATGAGCTGCGCGCCAGGACGGATAAGCCCTTTGGCGTCAACGTCATGCTCATGAGCCCGTTTGCCGACGAGGTCGCGCGGGTCGTGATTGACGAGCGGGTGCCGGTCGTCGTGACGGGTGCCGGCAATCCCACCAAGTACATGAAGGCGTGGAACGAGGCGGGCATCAAGGTCATCCCGGTCGTTGCCTCGGTGGCGCTGGCGCGTCTCGTGGCGCGTCGTGGAGCCACTGCCGTGGTTGCCGAGGGTACCGAATCAGGCGGCCATATTGGCGAGACCTCGACGATGGCACTGGTGCCACAGGTTGTCGATGCGGTCGATATTCCCGTGGTTGCGGCTGGCGGTATCGCCGATGGCCGCGGCGTGGCGGCCGCCTTTATGCTGGGCGCCGCCGGCGTGCAGGTGGGTACGCGCTTTCTGATCGCAGATGAGTGCACCGTATCGGAGCAGTACAAGGAGATGGTCCTGAAGGCCAACGACACCTCGACGCGTGCGACCGGCCGCTCGACGGGACACCCGGTGCGTGCCCTCAAGAGCCCCTTCACTAACGCCTACGCCAAGAGCGAGGCGGCGGGCGTAAGCGTCGAGGAGCTCGGGGCCATGGGCACGGGCGCCCTTCGCAAGGCCGCCAAGGACGGCAATTACGAAGAGGGCTCGTTTTTGTGTGGACAGATTGCCGGCATGGTCAACGAGCGCCAAAGCGCACGTGAAATCGTTGACGACCTGGTCGATGGCGCCGAGCACGTCCTGAAGGGTGCGTGCGCATGGGTGGCGTAGCGTTTCTGTTTGCCGGCCAGGGCGCCCAGCACCCCGCGATGGGCGTCGACCTGATCGAGGCATCGCCGGCGGCCGCCGAGGTGTTCGCCATTGCCGACGAGGTGCGCCCGGGGACCAGTGAGCAGTGCCGAAGCGCCTCCAAGGAGGAACTCTCGCAGACCGAGAACACGCAGCCGTGCGTGTTCGTTCACGATTTGGCAGCGGCTGCCGCCCTGCGTGAGCGCGGCGTGGTACCTACCGCCTGTGCGGGTTTTTCGCTTGGCGAGGTCGCCGCGCTCACCTTTGCGGGGGCGTTCGATACGCGAGCGGGTTTTGAGCTCGTATGTGAGCGTGCGGCATTGATGGCCACGGCGGCCGAGCGTCACCCCGGCGGCATGCGCGCCGTCATCAAACTCGATGCGGCGCAGGTCGAGGGCTTGGCAAAACAGGCCGGCGAGGACTGCTGGCCGGTCAACTACAACAGCCCCCAGCAGACGGTTGTGGCCGGAGCGCCCGAGGCGCTGCAGGAGCTCGACGTTCTAGTGAAAGAGGCTGGCGGTCGCGCCATGAAGGTCGCGGTGTCGGGTGCATTCCATAGCCCCTATATGGCCGAGGCGACCTGTGGCCTTGCTGCATATATCGAGGCCGGTCACGCGCCGTCCCCGCTGCTGATTCCTGTTATGGCAAATATGACAGCGGCGCCCTATCCGGCCGACCCGCAGGCGGCAGCGGAGATGCTGGCCAACCAGGTGAGTCATGCCGTGCGCTGGGTCGACACGCTGCATGCTCTGCAGGATCAAGGCATCGACACGTTTATTGAGGTCGGCCCTGGCAAAACGCTGTCGGGCCTGGCCAAGCGTACGCTGAGCGACGTTCGCGTGTATTCGTGCGAAACGGCCGAGCAGGTCGCAGCTATTGCCGACGAGCTCGCATAGTCCACAGGGCTGTAACCCGAAAGGAATGACATGGGCAACTTGAACAACGGCGCGCTCGAGCGCAACGACTCACGTCGTGTGGCACTGGTCACGGGCGGCTCGCGGGGTATCGGCCGCGCCTGCGCTGTCGGTCTGGCGGAGGACGGCTTTGATATCGCCGTCGTCTATGCCGGCAGCGTCGATGCGGCGCGCAAGACGTGCGAAGCCTGTGAGGCGGTTGGCGCCACGGCACGCGCATATCAATGCGACGTGGCCGATCCCGCTGCTGTCAACGCGTGCGTGGAAGCGGTCCTCAACGACTTTGGTTCCATTTGGGCGCTCGTCAACAACGCCGGCATCACCCGCGATGGCCTGCTCATGCGCATGGGCGATGACGCATTCGATCGCGTGCTCGATGTCAATCTCAAGGGAACATTCAATATGACGCGCGCGCTCACCAAGACCTTTATGCGCCAGCGCGGCGGTTGCGTCGTCAACATGAGCTCGGTCGTGGGCCTGATGGGCAATGCCGGACAAGCCAACTACGCTGCTTCCAAGGCGGGCGTGATAGGGCTTACCAAGGCGGTGGCGCGCGAGCTTACGCCTCGTGGCGTACGAGCGAACGCGGTCGCTCCCGGGTTTGTCGAGACAGATATGACGGCAAAGCTCTCGGAGAAGGTGCGTACGGCAACCGAGGAACAGATTCCCCTTAAGCGCATGGCACGTCCCGAGGAAGTGGCCGGCGTGGTGCGCTTTCTGGCGAGCGATGCGGCTTCCTACATTACGGGCGAGGTTGTACGCGTCGACGGCGGAATGGCGATGTAGAAACCAGGGCCGAAGAACGGCTTGGATGAGGAGACCATGATGGAACAGAGAGTTGCAATCACCGGCATAGGTGCCGTATCGCCGCTCGGCAACACGGCGCTTGCCACTTGGGCGGCTATGTGCGCCGGCACGTGCGGTATCGGCCCGATTACGCACTTCGATACGGATGCGTTTGCTGTCAAGGTGGCGGCCGAGGTCAAGGGCTTTGACGGCAACGAGTACTTTGGTAAGCACGATGCCAAGCACCTCGACCCCTGCGTTCAGTTTGCGATGGCGGCTTCGGACGAGGCCATGCACGATGCGGGCCTTGATGTCGAAGGCGCCATCGATCGCGAGCGCCTGGGCGTCTACGTGGGTTCAGGCGTGGGCGGCATGCAGACACTCGTCGACAACGTCCACACGATTGCCGATCGAGGGCCTCGCCGTGCATCACCCTATATGATTGCGATGATGATCCCCAACATGGCTTCGGGCAACATCGCGATTCGCCATAAGGCAAAGGGCCCGACCCTACCCGTCGTGACTGCCTGCGCGACTTCTGCCCATGCGGTGGGTGAGGCGTTCCGCGCCATCAAGCACGGCTATGCCGACGCGATCCTCGCGGGCGGCGCCGAGGCCGCAATTATCCCCGATGCCGTTGCGGGCTTTACGTCCTGCCGCGCATTGACCACCAACCCCGATCCCGCGACGGCCTGCCGTCCGTTCGATGCAGACCGCGACGGCTTTGTGATGGGCGAGGGCGCCTGCGTGCTCGTGCTCGAGAGCATAGAACATGCGCAGGCGCGCGGTGCGCACATTTACGCCGAGGTCGTGGGCTACGGCAACACCGATGATGCCTATCACATCACGAGCCCCGATCCCGAGGCTGCCGGCATTGCCCGTGCGATATCGCTGGCGGTGGCCGAGGGCGACGTTAAGCCTTCCGAGGGCCTCTACATCAATGCCCACGGCACATCGACCAAGCTCAACGATTCGTCCGAGACGGCGGGCATTAAGCGTGCGCTCGGCGAGGACGCGGCGCGCGCCGCGCACGTCTCGTCGACTAAGTCGATGACCGGCCACATGATCGGCGCCACGGGTGCCATCGAGGTCATGGCCTGCGCCATGGCGCTCGAGCAGGGCGTGGTGCCGCCGACCATTAACTACCACACGCCCGATCCCGCCTGCGATCTTGACTACACGCCTAATCGCGCGGTTCGCGTCGACCTTACCTGGGCGCTTTCGACCAACCTGGGCTTTGGCGGGCACAATGCCGCCATCGCGCTGCGTAGATATACGAGGAGCTAGAGCATGGATTCCAAAAGACTTGCCGAGATAGCCGATGTTATGGAGGACCGCGGCCTCACGCGCGTACGCGTTGAGGAGCCCGATGGCACCGCGGTCGAACTCGAGCGCGCGAGCGCCGCGCAGCCGGTTGCCGTGCCCATGCCTATGCCGGGTGCCGTGACTGCTCCGGCGGTGGCTCCTGTCGCCATGCCTGCCGCCGCACCGGAGCCCGCCGCGCAGGCGCCTGCCGCCGCACCGGAGCCCAAGGGCACCGAGGTGACCGCTCCCATGGTCGGCGTTTTCTATGCTGCCCCGGCGCCGGGCGACGAGCCGTTTGTGCACGTGGGCTCCAAGGTCAAGGCCGGTGAGACCCTCTGCATCATCGAGGCCATGAAGGTTCTCAACGAGGTGACGGCCGAGGCAGACGGCGAGGTGCTCGAGATCTGCGTGGCCGACGGCGACCTCGTGGAGTTCGGCAGTTGCCTTATGAGGATCGGATAGGTGATGTCCATGAACAAAGAAGAGCTCAAGAAGCTGTTGCCGCATCGCGAGCCGATGCTTTTGCTCGACGAAGCCGAGCTGGTGGGCGACGAGGCCCACGGCAAGATCACGATTACGGGTGACGAGTACTTTTTGCAGGGGCATTTTCCGGGAAACCCGGTAGTCCCCGGCGTGATTCAGTGCGAGATGCTCGCCCAAAACTGTTGCGTGCTGCTGATGGGCGACGAGGAGGCGCGCGGCGCGACGCCGTTCTATACGAGCCTCGATAAGGTGCGCTTTAAGCGTCCGGTGCGCCCGGGCGACACGGTTGATCTGGTGTGCAACATCACGCGTGCGCGCGGGCCGTTCCGCTTTGCGACGGGTACTGCGAGCGTCAACGGTGAGGTTTGCTGCCGCGCCGATATGTCTTTTGCACTCATGCACGAAAGTTAAGGAAGGCTCATGTTCGACAAAGTGCTCATCGCCAACCGCGGCGAAGTCGCGGTCCGTGTTATCCGTGCGTGCCGCGATATGGGCATCAAGACCGTCGCCGTTTATTCCACGGCCGATGCGGACGCGCTGCACGTGCAGCTTGCCGACGAGGCGTATTGCATCGGTGGCCCGCGTCTTGCCGAGAGCTACCTCAACGACGATGCCGTGCTCACCTGTGCCGTAAAGTCGGGCGCCAAGGCAATTCATCCCGGCTATGGCTTTTTCTCCGAGAAGGCGAGCTTCGTGCGCGACTGCGACAAGTATGGCCTGACGTTTGTCGGTCCTTCGGCCGAGGTCATCGACAGCATGGGCGACAAGGACGCCGCACGTCGAACGGCTGCCGCGGCGGGCGTGCCCATCGTGCCGGGCTGCGATTTGCTCAAAAGTCCCGAGGAGGCAACAGCCGAGGCCGAGCGCATCGGCTGTCCCGTGCTCATCAAGGCGCGCGCAGGCGGTGGCGGCCGCGGTATTCGCAAGGTCGAGCGCGTGGAAGATGCGGCAAAGGCGTTCATCGAGGCGCGTGCCGAGGGCGAGGCCGTCTTTGGCGACGGCGAGTGCTACATGGAGAAGTTCGTCGCGCCGGCGCACCATGTCGAGGTGCAGATTATGGCCGATAAGCAGGGCCATGTGTTTTCGCTCGGCGAGCGCGAGTGCTCGGTTCAGCGTCGCAACCAAAAGCTGATCGAGGAGAGCCCCGCGCCGTGCCTCGACGGACGCGACGACATTCGTGCTCGCATGCACAAGGCAGCGCGTGACCTGGCTCGTGCCGTCGGCTACGAAGGAGCCGGTACCATCGAGTTCCTGTATTCGGACGACGGCAGTTTCTACTTCATGGAAATGAACACGCGCTTGCAGGTGGAGCATCCGGTTACGGAGTTTGTGACTGATACCGACTTGGTCAAGTGGCAGCTGCGCGTGGCAGCCGGCCAGCCTCTGCCCTTTGAGCAGGAGGACATGCCGGTTCGCAACCACGCCATGGAGTGCCGCATCAATGCCGAAACGCCGGACTTTCTGCCGTCATGCGGAACGGTCACCGCGTTGCGTGTGCCGGGTGGTCCGCGCGTGCGCTGGGATTCCGCCATGTTTACCGGTGCGAACGTTCCGCCGTACTACGACTCCATGCTTGGCAAGCTCATCGTGTGTGCGCCCACGCGTGACGGCGCCATTCGCAAGATGCGTTCGGCCCTGGGCGAGCTCGTGATTGAGGGCGTGAGCGAAAACAGCGAGCTTCAGCTCGACGTGCTGGCAAACGACGAGTTCTTGTTGGGCATGTATCACACCGATCTGATGGGGCATCTCTATGCTGATGAATAGAAAAGCGAAGACGGTCAACGTCCTCGAGGGGCCGATAACCGAGTCGTGCGCCGAGTTTCCCGCGCGCCACGTGTTTATCAAGTGCCCGGATTGCCGCCGTGTGATCGATGAGGCACGCCTGCACGACAACCTCGAGGTCTGCCCCCGTTGCGGCAAACACTTTCGCGTGAGCGGTCGCGCGCGCATGCGCATGACGGTCGACGAGGGCACGTTTGAGGAATGGGATGCCAATCTGGCGTCGGAGGACTTCCTCTCGTTTCCCGGTTATGCCGACAAACTCAAGAGCGTGAGCGAGCGTTCGGGCGAGCGCGATGCCGTTGTGTGCGGCAGGGGCAAAATCTGCGGTTGCGATACAGCTCTCTTCTTTATGGACGCCAACTTTATGATGGGCTCGATGGGTTCTGTGGTGGGCGAAAAGATCTGTCGCACATTTGAGCGTGCGACCGAGCTGGGATTGCCAGTCGTCGGCTTTACCGTTTCGGGCGGTGCGCGCATGCAAGAGGGCGTGACCTCGCTTATGCAGATGGCCAAGATTTCTGCGGCGGTTAGGCGCCACAGCGAGGCGGGCGGCCTGTATATCACGGTGCTCACCGACCCCACGACCGGAGGCGTAACCGCGAGCTTTGCCATGGAGGGCGACATTATCCTGGCCGAGCCCGATGCCCTGACGGCATTTGCTGGCCCGCGCGTGATCGAGCAGAACATGCACAAGCGCCTGCCCAAGGGATTCCAGCGCTCCGAGTTTTTGCTGGAGCACGGCTTTTGCGATGCCGTTGTTCCGCGTGGTGAGATTGCGCTCACGGTAGGCGAGCTGCTGGCGCTGCACGAAGGGCACGCGCCCGGCCTGGGGGCACCGCATGAGATCGTGCATACGGGTCGTCGCGACAAAAAGCTGGGACACTTGTTTAAGCGCTCGGCCGCACCAAAAAGCGCGCTCGAAATCGTCAAACAGACTCGCTCGGCGAACCGCGCCACGGCAGGCGAGATGATCTCGTTGGGTCTCGACGGATTCGTAGAGCTGCACGGCGACCGCTACTTTGGCGACGATGCTGCCGTGGTGGGCGGCATCGGCTGGAAAGACGGGCGACCCGTGACGGTTATCGCCATCGAGCGCGGTACCACGACCAAAGAGCGCATGCGTCGCAACTTTGGTATGGCACATCCCGAGGGCTACCGCAAGGCACGTCGCCTGATGCACCAAGCCGAGAAATTTGGTCGGCCGGTTCTGTGCCTGGTTGATACTTCGGGCGCGTTTTGCGGCATCGGTGCCGAGGAGCGCGGCCAGGGCGAGGCGATTGCCCAGAATCTCATGGAGATGAGCGGCCTTAAGACGCCGATTGTCTCGGTGGTGACAGGCGAGGGCGGCTCTGGTGGCGCGCTGGCGCTGTCCGTGGCCGACCGCATCCTGATGCTCTCGAGCTCGGCCTATTCGGTCGTGAGCCCCGAGGCCTGTGCGTCGATCCTGTGGAAGGATACCGAGCGCGCGAATGAGGCCGCTGAGGCGCTTAAGCTCACGGCCCCCGATCTGTTGGCGCTCGGCATCATCGACGGCATTGTTGACGATAGGGGCCTGTCGCATGAGGAGATCGCCGGTGTCGTCATGTCCTCGGCATTTGATGCCTTCGATACGCTTGGGCAGCTCGACGACGCGACCCTCACAAACCTCCGCTACGAAAAGTACCGCGCAATCGGTCAGTACCGCACGATGTGACAAAGGGACAGTCCACATGTCACATTGGGAAAGGCGTTCCATGTCACAAGTTTCTAACACCTCGTTTACAACGACGGTTTCATCAAACGCCATGGCCGTGGTGGACTATCTGTCCAAAAGCATGATGTCGGCGTTGCCGTTTATTGTCTGCGCGGCGCTGTTCCGCACCGTTGCCGTCATTATGGGCGAAGGCATGCTTGGTCTATGGCCTGCCGATTCCGAAATCTATCGCCTGTTTTACAGCTGGCTGTATAACGCCGGCTATTACTTTTTGCCCATCTATCTTGGTTGGGCCGCTGCCCGCCAGCTCGGTTGCTCGGAGCAGCTGGGCATGATGCTGGGCGGCGTATTGATTGTGCCCGATCTGCTTAAGCTCGTTGATGCCGCATCGACGACGGGGGCATCGATGACTTTCGTGTATGATCTACTTCCCGCGCCGGTCAACGATTACACGACGACTGTTATTCCGGTTCTCATCTCGGTGCCCGTGCTATGGCAGGTGGAGCGTTTCTTTAAGCGCACTATCCCTCAGGCTGTGGCGTTTTCTTTTGTACCGTTTGCAACCATGCTTGTCATGGTTCCGGTGTCGCTGTGTGTTACGGCGCCGGCAGGCAGCTATCTGGGCATGCTGTTGGGACAGCTTATGTTTATGCTTGGCAATTCCGGTGGCATCGTGTCGCTGCTCACGCTCATGGGGCTTGCCGCGGGCTGGGAGTTTCTTAAGATCGCGGGTGTCAGCAACGTTGTCCTATCGCTCGCCTATGCGCAGTTTATGAGTGTGGGAACGGATTCGTGCATCCTGATCGCCGCGACGATGGCAACGTTCGCCGTTTGGGGTATGCCCTTTGGCGCGTCGCTCCGCGTTGCGGATAAGGACGAGAAGGCGCTCATGCTGGGCTATTCAATCTCGGGGATTCTTGGCGGCGTAAGCGAGCCAGCGCTGTACGGATGCGGCTTTAAATATGGCAGGTGTCTGACGTGCATGGCCGTTGGCGGCGCCGTCGGAGGCCTTGTTGCGGCCGTGGGCCACGTTACGGCTTATACCATCGGTATGACGAATGTCCTCATGGTCATTGGCTTTGCCACGGGCGGCATCTCGAATCTGCTGTGGTGCTGCGCTGCCGGCGGCGCAGCATTTGCGGTGTCTGCGGCGCTGAGCTGCTGTTTTGGCGTGGTGCCGACAAAGATGCAGGCGGCAGAAGACGCAGCTGATTCGCTCGAAACAGTGGCGAGCGCTGCTGAAGCAAGCGCATAAATCTGTGCGACAAAAGGACGATTCCTTTGTCATATTCCAAGGCTGCGGCCCGTGTGGGCTGCGGCCTTTTTGTATCTGGAGGACAAAGTGGCTACACTACAATCCGTTTGAGCAATAGATATATAGGTAGTACCGTGGGGACTGATGAGGATGGTCGAGTGGATTGTTCGTCGTGCGCAGGGCGACCGTGCGCGCGTGGGAACGTTGACGGGCATAGTGTGTATTCTCGCCAATGTTGCGCTTTGCGCTGCGAAGGGTGCAATTGGCGTGCTGTCGGGATCGGTTTCGATTGTGGCGGACGCCATGAACAACCTGTCCGATGCCAGCTCGAACATCGTGAGCGTGCTTGGCTTTAAGCTGGCGGGCAAGCCGGCCGACCCCGAGCATCCTTACGGACATGGCCGCTACGAGTATCTCTCGGGTCTGGTCGTGGCGGCGCTCGTGCTGCTGATTGGCGTTGAGCTGGTGAAGTCCTCGGTTGAGCGCATCATCCACCCCGAACCTGTCGAGTTCTCGCTTGCCCTGGTGGCAGTCTTGGTGCTTTCGATGATTGTTAAGCTCTGGATGGCGGCCCTCAACCAAAAGCTCGGCGATCGCATTGAGTCCGAGACGCTGCATGCGACCGCTCGGGACTCAAAGAACGATGTCCTAGCTACGGGTGCTGTGCTGGCGTGCGCAATTGTTTCGCAGGTGACGCACATCAATCTTGACGCATGGGTCGGCCTTGCCGTTGGCGCCTATATTGGCTGGAGCGGCTTTGAGCTCATCCAGGATACGGTGAGCCCGCTTTTGGGCCAGGCACCCGATCCAAAGCTGGTCAAGCACATTCGAGACAAGATCATGAGCTACCCCGGCGTTTTGGGTGTTCATGACCTAATGGTTCACGATTACGGTCCGGGCAGGAAGTTTGCAAGCGCGCACGCCGAGATGGCGGCCGAGGCAAGCCCGCTGGAAAGCCACGACACGCTCGATA
Organism: Coriobacteriaceae bacterium; assembly: GCA_902363875.1. Taxonomy (GTDB): domain Bacteria; phylum Actinomycetota; class Coriobacteriia; order Coriobacteriales; family Coriobacteriaceae; genus Collinsella. Next base: position 56,040 of record CABJBO010000008.1, read on the forward strand.
ACATCGAGCAGTCGTTTAGGAACGAAGACGGCATGATCGTCACGCTCCATTACGACCCCATCGTGACCGACGACCCCAAAGTGGCGAGCATGCGCTTGCGCATCAACGCTATGGCTCAAGAGATTGATAGCCGCCTCTCGATCCACGACCTACGCTGTGTTCCGGGCCCCACGCATACCAACGTGATCTTTGACTGCGTACGTCCCTCGGATTTGGCGATGAGCGCCGAGGACCTGAAGCGCGCGCTGGCGAAACGGGTCGAATCGGAATATCCCAAGTCGGTCGCCAAGATCACGATCGACGAAGACTACGTAGGCCATACCCACGAGTAGGGCTGTGCCAGCAAAGCAAGTTATACAGAAGGGGAGAGCATGAAGCGTCTATATCTACTCCGCCACGGTCAGACAGAATTCAACGTTAAAAAGCTCGTCCAGGGCCGCTGCGATTCTCCGTTGACCGATCTGGGCCGCAAGCAAGCGGGAATGGCAGCCGCATGGCTCAAAGCCCACGGCGTCGTCCCCGACAAAGTGGTCTCTTCGCCCTTAGACCGAGCCATGGACACGGCTCAGCTCGTCGCATGCGAGCTCCTCGGCCCGGACACAGCAGTCGAGCCCTGCGAAGGCATCATCGAGCGCAGCTACGGCACCTTCGAAGAAGGCCCCCACGACGCCCTACCCACCGACGTCTGGGACCCCGGCGAGGACCTGATCCCATTTGGCGGAGAAGGAAGCCATGCCCTGCAGGAGCGCATGGTGGGCACCCTCACCAATCTCATGGGCGCCGAGGGCATCGAAACCCTCCTAGCAGTAAGCCACGGCAGCGCCAGCCGCCAATTCATCAAGGCTGCAGCCCCAGAGGGCTTCGAGCTCCCAACAAAACTCCCCAACTGCGCCATTATGATTTTCGATTTTGATGAGGCGGAGCCACAAGTAGAGGGCGAGCCAATGCAATGCAAGTTCACCCTCCAGCAAATAGTGGACCCCCAACAAAGTCATTAGCCTGAGCGAGCAGAGTTAAGCAGACATCAACGTGTCGTCTCCCGAGCACGGCGGAGGGCCGGAGAAATATATTAAGGTCATCGCGAGTTCCGCACGCAAAGGAGAGCACTTAATGTGCTCTCCGTCTTGCGCAGGACTGTAGAGCAGGGACCTTAATATATTTCTCCGGCCCTCCGCCGTGCTCGGGAGCCATCCACGCACTTTACCTGCGTAAACAATGTGAGTGAAATATGAATCTCGATGGATACGCCCGCAGCCGTGTATACTAAACAGCTGTGTGAAACCAGGGGAGTATTCTGGCTGGACAAAATGCCTGCTTAATAGGGTTGTCAGGTAGTCCGGGCGCAATACAAGACTGGGGAGCACGTCGTGTAAGTAGTGGTCCTCTAGGGGCGTACGCTCGGTGGTGTACGCATTGTCCCAAGACCACGCGAGAGTTGGGATCATATCTTGATCAGCATGATTCTCGGCCGCAAGATTGGCATGACCCAGGTTTGGGACGAGGACGATAACGTCGTTCCCGTCACGGTCATCCAGGCTGGCCCCTGCGCTGTCTCGCAGGTTAAAACTCAGGCAACCGACGGCTATGACGCCGTCCAGATCGGTTTCGGCGACATCAAGGCCAAGAACGTGAACAAGCCCATGGCTGGTCACTTCGCCAAGGCTGGCGTCGAGCCTGTCCGCTTCCTTCGTGAGGTCCGCGTCGAGAACGGCGAGGAGCACAAGGTCGGCGAGGTCGTCACCGTCGCTGATTTCGCTGATGTCGAGAAGGTCGACGTCATCGGTACCTCCAAGGGTAAGGGCTTCCAGGGTCGCATCAAGCGCTGGGGTCAGCGCCGCGGTCCTATGACGCATGGTTCTCACTTCCAGCGTCACCCCGGTTCTATCGGTCAGTGCGCCTATCCTGCGCGCGTCCTCAAGGGCGTCAAGATGGCCGGTCACATGGGTAACGAGCGCGTTACCGTCAAGAACCTTTCCGTTGTCCGCATCGATGCCGAGCAGAACCTCATCTTGGTCAAGGGCGCTGTCCCGGGTGCCAAGAATGGTCTCGTCGCCATCCGTATGGCCTAAGGGCCCAGCCCATTTAGCCCAGCGTCATACCAAGGAGAACACTTAAATGGCAAAGTTTGAAGTAAAGAACAGCGAGGGCAAGAAGGTCGCCGAGGCCGAGCTCGCCGCTGAGGTGTACGGCATCGAGCCGAACATCCACGTTATGCACCACATCGTCAAGTGCCAGATGGCCTCTTGGCGTCAGGGCACCCAGTCCGCTAAGGGCCGCTCTGAGGTTTCCGGTGGCGGCAAGAAGCCTTGGCGTCAGAAGGGCACCGGCCGTGCCCGCCAGGGTTCCATCCGTGCTGCCCAGTGGCGTCACGGTGGCGTTGTCTTCGCCCCCAAGCCCCGTTCCTACGCTAAGCGTATGAACAACAAGGAGGTCAAGCTGGCTATGCGCTCCGCGCTGTCCGCCAAGCTGGCCGATGGCGAGCTCGTGCTCGTCGACGACTACGGCTTCGAGAAGCCTTCCACCAAGGCTGCCGTTGCCATGCTCAAGGCTCTTGGCCTTGAGGGCAAGCGTCTGACCATCATCGTTCGCGATGAGGACGTCAACGCCTACCTGTCGTTCCGCAATATTCCCAAGACGTTCATCATCACCGCTGACGAGGCCAACACCTACGATCTCGTCAACAACAACGCTGTGCTGATGCCCGCCGACATCGCCGCTCACTTCGGGGAGGTGCTTGCATAAATGACCGCCCACGAGATCATCATCCGTCCGATCGTGTCCGAGCGTTCCTTCTCCGGCATGGAGCAGAACAAGTACACGTTCGAGGTCGCCAAGGATGCTAACAAGTATCAGATCAAGGACGCTGTCGAGGAGATCTTCAGCGTCAAGGTCGTTCGCGTGAACACCTTGACGGTCAAGCCCAAGACCAAGCGCGTGCGCTATGTCGCCGGCAAGACCCGTTCTTGGAAGAAGGCCATCGTCACGCTGGCCGAGGGCGACACCATCGAGGTCTTTGGCAACCAGGCCTAAGACTCGCTGCTGTTGAGTGAGCTCATGCCTCCCAAATAGGGGAGGCGAGAGCTCAAGGTTTCGGGCGTATAAAATGGACACGCCCGGAACCGTGTATACGTCCGGTGTCATCGCACCCGAGGCAGAACCTCGAATCCCTGTCTGCGATGGCTAACGGATTCCTATTGAAAGGGATTGTAATGGCTGTAAAGCACCTTAAGCCGACCTCCGCTGGTAGGCGTTGGCAGACGATCTCCGATTTCTCCGAGATCACCTGCACCAAGCCCGAGAAGTCTCTTCTCGAGCCCCTGCCCAAGAAGGCCGGTCGTAACAACAACGGCCGCATCACCACCCGCCACCAGGGCGGCGGCGTGAAGCGTCGTTACCGCGTGATCGACTTCAAGCGCAACAAGGACGGCGTGCCCGCCAAGGTTGCCACGATCGAGTACGATCCGAACCGTTCCGCTCGCATCGCTCTGCTGCACTACGCTGACGGTGAGAAGCGCTACATCCTGGCCCCCAAGGGCCTCGAGGTCGGTCAGACCATCATGTCCGGTTCTGACGCCGACATCAAGCCGGGCAACGCTCTGCCCCTCGCCGACATCCCCGTCGGTACGCTCATCCACGCCGTCGAGTTCCAGCCGGGCAAGGGCGCTGCTATCGCCCGTTCCGCCGGTAATTCCTGCCAGCTGATGGGTAAGGAGGGCAAGTACGCTATCGTCCGTATGCCTTCCTCCGAGATGCGCCGCATCCTCGTTACCTGCCGCGCCACCGTCGGTGAGGTCGGCAACGCCGATCACGCCAACATCGTCATCGGCAAGGCCGGCCGTAAGCGTCACATGAACGTGCGCCCGACCGTCCGCGGTACCGTCATGAACCCTGTCGACCACCCGCACGGCGGTGGCGAGGGCAAGAACCACACCTCTGGTCGTCCCTCTGTTACCCCCTGGGGTAAGCCGACGAAGGGCCTTCGTACGCGCAAGAAGAAGAAGGTCTCGAACCAGCACATCATTCGTCGCCGTAAGAAGTAATTTCGGATACCGAGTTTTAGGAGAAAGCACTTATGAGCAGAAGTCTCAAAAAGGGCCCGTTCGTGGAGACTCGCCTTCTCTCGCGTATCACCGCGATGAACGAGGCTGGCAAGAAGGACGTCGTGAAGACCTGGTCCCGCGCGTCCACCATCTTCCCCGAGATGGTTGGTCACACCATCGCCGTCCACGACGGCCGCAAGCATGTGCCCGTGTATGTTACCGAGTCCATGGTTGGTCACAAGCTCGGCGAGTTCGCGCCGACTCGTACGTTCCGTGGCCACAAGGCCAAATAGGGGGTTAACCGTAAATGGCAACTAAGTCTATTGAAACTGAGGCCACCGAGGTTCGCGCCGTCGCTAAGTACGTGCGTGTTTCCCCCAGCAAGGCCCGCCTGGTGGTCGATCTGATCCGCCGCAAGCCTGTCGCTCAGGCCTTCGACATCCTCCACTTCTGCGACCGCGCCGTCGCCGTGGATGTCGAGAAGGTTCTCCGTTCCGCCGTTGCGAACGCCGAGAACAACAACGGTCTGCGTGCCGACAACCTGGTTGTCGCCGCTGCCTATGTTGACGAGGGTCCGACGCTTAAGCGCATCCGTCCCCGCGCCAAGGGTTCCGCTTCTCGCATTCTGAAGCGTACTTCCCACATCACCGTCGTCGTTGCTCCTCGAAAGGAGGCGTAAAGCTGTATGGGTCAGAAAGTCTACCCCACCGGCTTCCGTCTTGGCATCACCGAGAACTGGCGCTCCCGCTGGTTCGCAGAGAAGGATTACGCTAAGACCCTCGGTAACGATCTCGAGATCCGCAAGTACCTCGAGAAGCGTCTTTCCCGCGCAGCTGTCTCCCGCGTCGAGATCGAGCGCGCTGGCGACAAGGTGAAGGTCATCATCCTCACCGCTCGCCCCGGCGTTGTCATCGGTAAGAAGGGTGCCGAGATCGATACCCTCCGCACCGAGCTCGAGAAGGTCGCTGGCGTCTCCAAGGGCCAGCTCTCCGTCGACGTTGTCGAGATCAAGCGCCCCGAGCTCGACGCCAACCTCGTTGCTCAGTCTATCGCCGAGCAGCTCGAGGGCCGCGTTGCCTTCCGTCGCGCTATGCGCAAGGCTGTCCAGTCTGCCCGCAAGGCCGGCGCTAAGGGCATCCGTATCCAGTGCTCCGGTCGTCTCGGCGGTGCCGAGATGGGCCGTCGTGAGTGGTACCGCGAGGGTCGCGTGCCTCTGCACACCCTCCGTGCCAAGATCGACTACGGCACGGCTGTCGCCAGCACCACCATGGGCGCTTGCGGCGTGAAGGTCTGGATCTACCTGGGCGAGAAGCTCCCGGGCCAGCCTGTTCCCAACCCTGCACTCGAGGGCTCTTCCCGTCCTCGTCGTCGTAACTCCGAGAGGAGGGGTCAGTAGTGCTTGCCCCTAAGCGTATTCTTCACCGCAAGGTGCAGCGTGGCTCCATGAAGGGCCAGGCCAAGGGTAATACCGAGCTGCATTTCGGCGAGTTTGGTATCCAGGCTCTCGAGGCCCATTGGATCACCAACCGTCAGATCGAGGCCGCTCGTATTGCCATGACCCGCTACATGAAGCGTGGCGGTCGTGTCTACATCACGATCTTCCCCGATAAGCCCATCACCAAGAAGCCTGCCGAGACTCGCATGGGTTCTGGTAAGGGAAATCCCGAGGAGTGGGTGGCCGTCGTCAAGCCCGGCCGCATCATGTTCGAGGTCAAGGGCGTGCCCGAGGAGGTCGCTCGCGAGGCTCTGCGTCTTGCACAGCACAAGCTTCCCATCAAGACCAAGATTGTTGCTGCCAAGAACGCTGAGCAGCGCATCGAGAAGGAGATGGCTGAGGAGGCCGCTCTCGAGGCCAAGTGGGCTGCTGAGGACGCCGCCGCCGCCAAGGAGGAGAACTAATGAAGCCCGCAGAGATTCGTGAGCTCTCGGACGCTCAGCTCGTTGAGAAGCTGAAGGAAATGCGCGCCGAGCTCTTTAACCTTCGTTTCCAGATGGCCACCAGCCAGCTGGACAACACCGCTCGCGTCAACACCGTGAAGAAGGACATCGCTCGCGTCCTCACGGAGCAGCGCGCCCGCGAGATCGCAGCGGAGAAGTCCGCTGTCGCCGAGTAGGACCTAAGGAGAGAACATGACTGATTCGCGTAACTCGCGTAAGGTCCGTACGGGTGTCGTTACCTCCGTCTCCGGTGCCAAGACCATTGTTGTCACCATCACCGAGCGCAAGCGTCACCCCAAGTACGGCAAGATGATGACCAGCTCCAAGAAGCTGCACGCTCACGACGAGGAGTGCACGGCTGGCGTGGGCGACACCGTCCGCGTTATGGAGACCCGTCCTATGTCCAAGATGAAGCGTTGGCGCCTCATCGAGGTCGTCGAGCGCGCTAAATAAGCAGTCGCTCTTACGACTTGTACGTTTCCGAAGATGTGCGTATGCCTGGCTTGCATACCACGGGCCGTATACAGGCTGCGCACCTCTCTTCGGTTCTTAGTTCGGAGGAACATCTACCATGATTCAGATGCAAACCATGCTGAACGTCGCCGACAACTCCGGCGCTCGCAAGATTCGCTGCATCAAGGTGCTTGGCGGTTCCAAGCGTCGTTATGCAGGCATCGGCGATGTGTTCATCGGTGCTGTCCAGGAGGCTACCCCTGGCGCCAACGTCAAGAAGAAGGACGTTGTCCGTTGCGTCGTCGTTCGCACCGTTAAGGAGATCCGCCGCAAGGATGGCTCCTACATTCGCTTTGATGAGAACGCCTGTGTTGTCATCAACAACGATGGTTCGCCCGTCGGCACCCGTATCTTCGGGCCCGTCGCTCGCGAGCTTCGTGACAAGAAGTACATGAAGATCGTCTCGCTCGCTCCCGAGACCCTGTAGTTAGGGGAGATATATGTATATCAAGAAGGGCGATAAGGTCCAGGTTCTCTCTGGTAAGGATCGCGGCAAGCAGGGCGTTGTCCTGCGTGCTCTCCCCGCCGAGAACAAGGTCGTTGTCGAGGGCGTTTCGGTCGTCAAGAAGGCCGTCAAGCCCAACGCTGCCAACCAGCAGGGCGGCATCGTTTCGCAGGAGGCTCCCATCGACGCCTCCAACGTCAATCTCGTCTGCCCCGAGTGCGGTAAGGTTACCCGCGTCGGTCACGAGAAGGACGGCAAGAACAAGCTGCGCGTCTGCAAGAAGTGCGGCCACAAGTTCTAAGCTGCCCGCAACATCAAGTTGCTAGCAAAGGCCCGGATGCCACGGCACCCGGGCCTTTTTCTATCCCCACTCGATGGCTTCGGTTCTGCCGTCCCGTCATTCCGGTTGCATCCAGTTTTCGGTGCCGTCTCGAATCGAGTGCCGCCAGGTGATACCCTGTCGCGTTTCGTCGGCTTCGGGGACAAAAGTCGGGACAACTCCAAAAACTATTTTCGAACTCAGGGCTTTGAGTTTTTGTTTTTGTCCCAAAGGGCGCGGCGGGATGCCTTTGGAGGCTCGATAGCGCCGAAAACGCCCGTTTTGAAACTTAAATGCCTTTTCGCGTGCAAGCCGCCAGCTGCAATAGGAAGTGAATCAACGCATGTGGCTTTCAAGCAGTTTGCAAAACTGCAGGTCGCAGGTCTTCATTGCCAGTAGGAGAAATGAGTAGTCTCAGGTGGCTTGCCCATGAGTTGACGAACGGGATTTGAGATTACGCTGACGTCCGGAAACGCTTCGAGCACGGCGTTACGTTTTTGGGGTTTGGGCGTAGCCCCTGCACCCGCGAGCGCGGGCCTTAAGCCCGCCGAGAGGGTGACGCGTCGAAAACGAAGGGGAAAGAGAGAAGGGGCCGTCCCTATCATTCAGGTTGCGACCGAAGAAGACAAGGAGACCCCCTGAGCCTGAATGATGCCCCACAGACCGCGTCCGACCGAGCTCAAGCCGAGCTTTTCCTGACGTCCGCCTTCGCGAAGATGATGGCTGGATTGGCTATGGATTGGCAACACTTATTTGGACGATTCCGGGAGGGACGGCCCCGCCTCCCTGAACTCGACCGGCGACATGTAGCCCAGCGTCGAGTGGATCCTGAAGTTGTTGTACCAGTGCACGTAATCCAAGAGCTTGACTCGGAGCTCGCGCGTCCCTCCTCGGTCCTTCGGAGTGGCCGACGATCTCCCCGTTGCAGAGGTCGACGAGCAGGCAGACGTAGTTCCACGACGCCCCGACGCGCACGCAGGCCAAGTCGCTGCATATATGGGTGCACGGCGCCCTGCCGCCGAAGCCGCGCGCGACGACGTTCGACACGTCGGCCTCGTTGACCGCCCCGGGGTGCACCTTGAACCTCTTCCTGCCGTATGCGCCGGCCAGGCCGTTCTCCCTCATGATGCGGCAGACGCGGCGCCGGCTGACGGTAACGCCCGACCTCCCGGGCGACGCCTTGATCTTGCGCGATCCGTTCCGGCCCTTGCTGGCGGCGTGCGCCGCCGCGGCCGCCGTCGCCCCCGACATTAAGGTCCTCAAGGGCCGCGTCGTCTCCGGCGACCAGTTCGTCTCGCCCGCGGAACAGAAGGAGCGAATCCTCGCGACCTTCGGCGACCTGTGCTGCGAGATGGAGGGCTGCACCATCGCGCAGGCCGCTTATCTCAACGGCGTGCCCCTCGTCGTCGTGCGCGCCATCAGCGACAAGCCCTGCGCCGAGGGCCGGGTCGTCGACTACAACACCTTCGAGAAGAAGGCCGCCTGCGACTGCGCCCGCATCGCCGCGCGCATGGTTAAGCTTTAGGCCCTGCGCGCCGGGGCCCTTCTTTATGTTGGGACCCCGGCGCGCCGGGCCCTTTCCAAAGCGAAGTGTCGAGCCGAAGTGTTGAGCGTCGGCCCTGAATGTTCAATGGCCGTTGTTTTCTGCCCCTCAAGTGGTGGACTTTTCCTCGGAGCTGTTGATTCCCCCACGCGCCCCCTTCCGTTCTCTGTTCTCCCCTTATACTCCTTGTACGAGGAGGTAAGAAGTCATGGACAAGACCACACAGGACAGCTTGGCAAAGAAACCCGTCGACATGAGGGACAGGATTCTCGAGCATCTCGAGGCCCTCACCTCTGCCGTCTCGCTCGACGACCTTGCCCGTCTGTCCACCTCCGACATCGCCGAGACGCTCATCATCTCCAGGAGCCTGGCGAGCCAGTACCTCAACGACCTTGTTCGCGCCGGTCTTGTGGTTAAGGTGGCGGGCAGGCCTGTCCGTTATTTTCATCGCCGCGCGTTCCAGAAGCGTTTTCAGGTAAAGCTCTCTGCAAGCGAGTACGCCTCGCTCGCCGACCTCATCCAGGCGACGGGAATCGCCGATCACCGCGACTTCGCGCGTGCCGTGGGCTTCGACATGAGCCTCAGCTCCGTTGTCGAGCAGTGCAAGGCTGCGGTTCAGTACCCTCCGTTTGGCCTGCCCATCCTCTTGAGCGGCGGCGTGGGTGTCGGTAAGTCTTTCCTTTCTCGCCTTGTGTACGAGTACGGCAAGAACCAGGGCTTGCTGTCCCGCGACTCCTCCTATGTGCGCATCGACTGCGCCGGGGTCCCGGACGCCGCCTCGTTCAACGGGCTTCTTAACGAGTCGATCGCGAAAGCGCGCGGGGGTGTGGTCTTTGTCAACGGCATCGAGGCACTCTCTCCCTCTGCGATGGAGCACTGCCTTGCGACGGCCCTCGGGCTCGATGCCTCCCAGGATGCGCCGCGCGCTCGCCTCGTTCTTTCGACGACGCTTTCCGCCGATGACCTGAAGGTTTCCTCGGCCTACAGCAAAATGCCCATCTGTGCCCGCGTCCCCTCACTCAAGGAGCGGACCCCCGAGGAGCGCGAGGATCTCATCTTGAGCTTCCTGCGCAGCGAGGGGTGCCGAATCGGTTCTGATGTGAAGATCAGCCGCGGCGCATACCGTTGCCTCGTGAACGCGGACTTTTCCGATAACATCGCCGGCTTGCGCGCCTGCGTGACGAACTGCTGTGCCAAAGCGTTCCTCAATCGCGAGGGCGACTACGTCGTCGTTCGCCCGTATCTTCTTCCCAGCGGGCTCCTCTCCTCCGCGCAGATCGATCAACAGCCCGACGATGGCGTTCTGATCGACGCGTCTCTGGATGCCGCCGAGAGCACAGGGCCGGTCGAGCAGGCGCTCGATGCCCTGTGCTCCCTCGATGAGCGATTCTGCGCCGGGGAGCTCTCTGTCTCCGAGCTTGTCTCGCAAGCTGTCTCCGCTGTGCGCGGCGTTGAGGATCACTTGATCTTCGACCACGGCGTCGCCTCCTCGAGGTCGCGCGCCTTCGAGCGCGTCGTGGGCGCGGTCCTTGCCGACGCAGGCTCTTCTTATGGCATCGAGCTTTCGAGGAAGGTCGCTTTTCTACTGGCCCAGGAGATTTGCCTGCAGTTGTGGCCGGGTATCGGCCTGGCTAAGCGAAAGTCTGCCTGTGCGGAGCAAATCTCCCATCTCCTCGGTGCCGTGACCTCCGAATTGCCGTTTGCCTCGAGTGTCTCCGATCAGGTCGCCGCAGACGTGGAAGGGGCGCTGGGAATCTCGCTCGATCACTTCACGAAGACGCTTCTGACGCTGTGCGTCGCATCGGAGTCTCGCGATGCGAAGGCCCTTCGGACGCTCTGCGTCATCTTGTCCCACGGCTACTCAACGGCGACGAGCATCGCCGACGCGGCGAACCGTATGCTCGGCATGCATGTGTACGAGGCTGTCGACATGCCCTACGACCAGCAGCTGAAGGACATCGTCGGTCCGCTCCAGCGCCTCGTCGACCGCCATTCCTACTGCACCGGGGTCGTGTTCCTCGTCGACATGGGCTCCTTGGAGGAGGCCTATAAGGCCCTCGAGAACGTTACCGACTCCACTATCGGCGTGGTGAACAACGTCTCTACCGGTCTTGCGCTCGAGATCGGGGTCGGGCTGCTCGGCGGCAAGTCCATCGCCGAGGTTCTTGGCGATGCGACCGCCGCGTGCGTGACGCACTGCAAGGTGATCGAGCGCGTCAACCGTGAGGACGCCATCGTCTTCTGCTCCGAGTCCGGGGTCGACGCCGCGGAGAGGATACGCCAGCTCGTCTCGCAGAGCCTCCCGCGCACCATAGGCGCGCGCCTGCTCACGAGGCCCTTCAAGCAGCTCGTCGCGAACGGGTCGAACGACGCCGTTTTCTCCGAGCACCGCGTCTGCGCCGTCATCGGCACGGGAGACCCCGGGGTCGCCTCCGTCCCCTTCGTCGCCCTCGAGGACATCATGTCGACGGCGTCCGCCTCTAAGGTTGATGCCGTGTTCGGCAGGTGGCTTGACGCTTCCGAGCTCTCTTCTTTCCACGAGAAGCTGCTCTCGAACATGACGCTGCAGAACGTCATCCGCTCCATCACCATCCTCGACCCGGAGCGGCTATTCCATGAGATCGAGAGCGCCGTGCACGAGCTTCAGCGTAGGACATGCGAGAAGATCGGCAGCAACGCCATCATTGGGCCCTACGTTCACCTCTGCTGTCTCGTCGAGCGCCTTGTTACCAGAAACCCCATTGAGACCTACGTTGGCCAGGACCGCTTCGAGGAGGAACGCGCCGATTTCATCGAGTCCTTCAGGCAGAGCTTCTCGAGCATCTCGACGCGCTATCGCGTAGAGGTTCCCGTAAGCGAGATCGCATATGTCTTCGACTACATAAGCGCGAGCGCCGCCCCGGCGCGAGAAGAGCGCCTCGGCTCCTCGGACCTCCTGCTCGACGAGTGACCTTCCCCGCGCCGCCGCAAGCTGACCGCGCGTCCTCAATAATCCGATAACCCCTTGCCCGGCGCGAATCCGGATAGCGCCGAGGCAGTACCGAACGCAAAACTTCATTTGATAGGAGCAAATATGAGTGTTGTTATGGCACGAATCGACAATCGCCTGCTTCACGGCATCATCGTGACGCAGTGGGCCCCGGTGTCGGGCGCGACCCGAGTCATGGTCATCGACGACAAGGTCGCCGGCGACGAGGTCCTGAAGTCCACCATGAGGATGGCGCGCCCCGCGGGCATGGCCGTTTCGATCATCTCCGAGCAGACCGCGCTCAAGAACTTCGCCGCGGGCAAGTACGACCGCGAGAAGGTCTTCGTCATCGCCAAGGAGCCCGAGACGATGCTTCGCCTGGTCGAGTCGGGCGTCGAGCTCCCGTCGCTGGTCGTCGGCGGCTCGCTCGTCAAGGAGGACGGCATCCAGCTCACCCAGCGCGCCTACGCCTCCGCCGAGAACGTCCAGAGCTACAAGGCGCTCATCGCCCGTGGCGTCAAGGTGACGGCCCAGTTCGTGCCCGCCGACAAGCCCGTCTCCGTCGCAGACCTCATCTAAGGGGGAAATATGGTCAACTTCACTATCCTGCAGGTCGTCCTTTTGACCCTGCTGGCCTTCATCAAGCACGTGGACTACTACGGCATCCCGATGATCTTCGTCAATTACGCCGTTTTCTGGGGCCTCATCACCGGAGTCGTCATGGGCGACTGGAAGACCGGCCTTGTCATCGGCGGCACCATTCAGCTCATGCAGCTCGGCGTCGCGGGCTTCGGCGGCTCCTCCATTCCCGACTACGGCACGATGGCCATCATCGCCACCGCCTACGGCGTGACCCTGGGCTCCGACACGGGCCTCGCCATCGGCCTGCCGGTCGGCATGCTCGGCATCCAGCTCGACGTCGTCGCCAAGATCCTCAACGGCTTTGTCGTCGAGAAGTCCCAGAAGTTCTGCAACGAGGGTAAGTTCAATCAGATGAACGCCATCCTGTGGGTCTGCCCCGCGCTCTTCGGCCTGTGCGCCGCCCTGCCCGTCTTTGTCTCCGTGACGCTCGGCCAGCCCGCCGTCAACTGGCTCCTCGAGGTCATGCCCCAGTGGTTCCTCTCCGGCCTCACCCTCGCCGGCAAGATGCTCCCGGCCGTCGGTATCGCCATGCTGCTCCGCTACATGCCAACCGCCAAGTACTTCCAGTACCTGCTCGCCGGCTTCTTCCTCTCGGCCTTCCTGAACGTGCCCATCATCGGCGCCGCCATCGTCGGCGTTGCCCTCGCGATTGCGTTCTACCAGCGTGCCGAGAGGGACACCGAGCTCGCCGCCCACGCTTCCGCAGACGCCTTCATCGGAGAGGATGAGTAACCATGGAAAACGAGAACATCACCGCCGTCGCCGAGGGCAAGCCCTCCGGCTACAAGGTCACCAAGAAGGACCTACGCAACGCGAACTGGCGCTGGCTCATGAGCGTGTGCACCTTCAACTACCAGACCCAGCAGGGCGCCTCAGTCGCCTACGCCCTCTCGCCGGTCCTGAGGAAGATCTATACGAACGACGAGGACTATAAGCAAGCGCTCAACAACCACTTCCGCTACTACAACACCCAGCCTTGGCTCGCCGCCATCATCCTTGGCGCCTGCGTGGCCATGGAGGAGCGCGACGGCCTAGCGGCGGCGGACGCCGTCCAAGACCTGAAGATCGGCACCATGGGACCGCTCGCCGGCGTCGGCGACTCCCTGCTCATGACCATGATCCCGACCATCATGGGCTCCATCGCCGCCTACATGGCCATCGAGGGCAACCCCGTGGGAGCCGGCATCTGGTTCGCGCTCATCCTGGCCATCTTCTGGGTCCGCATGCACGCCCTCGAGTTCGGCTACAAGCAGGGCGTGAAGCTCGTCACCGACTTCAGCGAGAAGCTTCCCAACCTCACTGCCGCCGCCTCCGTGCTCGGCCTCACCGTGGTCGGCTGCCTCATCGCCTCGGTCATCGGCGTCACCTGCCCGATTAGCTTCAGCTTCGGCGACGTCGCGATGGAGATTCAGCCGCTGCTCGACAAGATCCTGCCTGCCATGATCCCCGCCGCCATCACGGGAAGCGCGTATTACCTTCTTACCAAGAAGAACGCGAGCATGACGGCCCTCATCCTCGTGGTGATCGTCCTCGCGATGGTCGCCTCCGCCGCCGGCATCCTCGCCTAGCTTCGACCCAAGAGATTGGTGAATCAATGAGAAAGATAGTTGTGGCGAGCCATTCCCTTCTCGCCCAGGGCTTCAAGGACACCCTCGAGTTCCTTACGGGTAAGGGCGACGCCGTCAACGCCGTGTGCGCCTACGTGAACGACAACGGCGAGGGGCTCGACGCGGCGGTCGAGGCGGCTCTTTCGGGCACTGACGAGGTCGTCGTCCTCACCGACGCGTACGGCGGCAGCGTGAACCAGCGCTTTTCCCGCTTCGCCTCCGACCGGATCCACGTGATCGCGGGTGTCAACCTCCCGCTCGCCATGACGGTCGCGCTCGCGCGCCCCGACGAGAAACTCGACTTCGACGCCCTCGTCAACGAGGCGCGCCAGCAGATCATCTACGTGAACGGTGCCAGTTCCGCCGAGTGCGACGACGACGAATAGAGGAGGTCGACGATGAGAGAGTTCCTTAAGGACGTGTGGATGCACGGCGGTGAGGAAAGCCGCGCCATCACCCCCGAGAACATCACGGGCGAGAAGGGCCGCGCCGCCATGTCGGCCAGCCACCTCGGCGTCGGCCGCAAGGGCTCGTGCTGCGTGCCCCTTGAGTCCGGCGAGACCATCACGCTCGCGGACATCGAGGGCCCCGGCATCATCCGCCACATCTGGATGACCGTCCCCGACAAGACCGCCGCTGGCAGCTTCGTCATGCGTGACCTCGTGCTGCGCTTCTACTGGGACGACGAGGAGACCCCCTCGGTCGAGTGCCCTGTCGGCGACTTCTTCTGCAACGGCTTCGGTGAGCGCGCCATCGTCAACTCGATGCCCATCTGCGTGAACCCGACGGGCGGCATGAACTGCTACTTCGAGATGCCCTTCAGGAAGCACGCCAAGGTCACGCTTACGAGCGAGCACCCCGGGTTCATTAAGTACATCTTCTACACGTTCAACTACGCGCTCACCGACGTGCCGGACGACGCCATGTACTTCCACGCCCGCTTTAACCGCGAGCGCAGCACCCGCAGGGGCGTCGACTACACCGTGCTCGACGGCGTGCGCGGCAAGGGCTACTACGTCGGCACCTACATGGCCCTGTGCGCCCTGGAGCGCTATTGGTGGGGCGAGGGCGAGATGAAGTTCTTCCTCGACGGCGACGAGGAGTTCCCCACGGTCACCTCGACGGGAGCCGAGGACTACTTCGGCGGTGCCTGGGCCTTCCTCGACAGGCCGCCCCACGCGCTGCCCGAGGCGCAGTGCTTCAACACGCTGTTCGCCGGCTACCCGTACCGCTCGACGCGCGACGCCACGCGCGACCGCTTCAGCGCGGGCAAGCCGAACCCGAATCCGATGCTCGCGACTAACGACGACGCGCTGCCCAGGCACGGCCTCTACAGGTGGCACCTTCCCGACCCGATCTCGTTCAAGGAGGACCTGCGCGTGACGTTCCAGGACCTCGGCAACGACGACATCAAGCTCTACGAGCGCGAGGACGACATCTCCACCGTCGCCTACTGGTACCAAAGCGAGCCGCACGCCGTGCTCGCCCCGTTTGCCGCAAGGCAGGACCGCGTGCCCAGGTAGGGTCGCCTCGAAACAAGCCAACGTTATGGGCGCCCGCGGTTGACCATGACTGCGGGCGTCCCTTTGTAAGGAGGATCACATGAGCGAAAAGCAAATGAGGCTCGGCGCCCTCGAAGCCGGCGGGACCAAGATGGTCTGTGCCGTGGTGTCCGGCGACGGCGAGGTCCTCGACCGCATGGAGACCCCGACGCTTACGCCCGCCGAGACCGTCCCGCAGATGATCGAGTGGTTCACCGCCCGCGATGTGGACGCGTTGGGCATCGGCGCCTTCGGCCCGACCTGCGTCGACCCCAACGACGAGCGCTACGGCTCCATCCTCCAGACGCCCAAGCTCGCGTGGCGAGGCCATGGTCTTCGCGCCGCGTTCGCCGACGCCCTCGGGATTCCGGTGGCCTACGACACGGACGTGAACGTTGCCTGCCTCGGCGAAGTGGTCTTCGGCTGCTGCAAGGGGCTCGAGGACGCCGTCTACGTGACCATCGGCACCGGCGTGGGCGCGGGCGTCATGTGCGCGGGCAGACTCCTTCACGGCATGCTGCACCCCGAGGCCGGTCACATGCTGGTAAGGACCCGTCCCACCGAGGAGGGACGCTGCGTCTGCCCGAGCCACGCGAGCTGTCTCGAGGGGCTCGCCTCCGGCCCCGCCATCGCCGCGCGCTGGGGAAAGCCCGCGGCCGAGCTCGCGGACAACGATGAGGTGTGGGCGCTCGAGGGGGATTATCTGGGGCAGATGTGCGCGAACCTCGTGCTCATGTACTCGCCTCGCCGCATCGTCCTCGGCGGCGGCGTGATGCACCAGGAGCAGCTCTACGGCATCGTCCGCAAGAAGACCCTCGAATATCTGGGTGGCTACATCCAGACCGCCGAGCTTAAGGACATGGAGAGCTACATCTGCGCCCCGGGCTTCGGCGGCGACCAAGGAATCCTCGGCGCGGCCGAGCTGGCAAGAAGGGCGCTCGCGTAACTTGCGCTCTCTCCGCCATACAACGCGTTAAGAAAAGACGAGCGCTTCTTGCCAATTGAGCGGCAAGAAGTGCTCGTCTTTTGCATTTGTTTTTGGGGCAGGACGCCCCGCCTCCACTAGAGTCCCTGGACCGCCACACCCACGAGGTTTGGACCGGTGTGGACAAGAAGCGCGGGGCTGATGTCGGAGCGGACGACATCCACCGCGTTGGCCACGCGCTCGCACAGGGCCTGCTCCATGCGGTCGTAGAGGTCGGCGTGGGCCGAGGTGCGGCTCGCGGCAAAGCGCACCTCGGGGTGCTTCTCGACGATGGCGGCGATGAGCTTGGCCTCGGTGCGATGCGGTACTTGCACAGCCATTTCGTGTGCGCGAGGCTGTTGGCTTTCTGGGCCACAGCAATCACCTTCCCCCTAGCATGATGACCTGAACAATCCTCATGCTAGGGGGAAGGTTTTTGTCGCGTAGCGGAAATTGGCCTCCACCCGCTGAGCGGGTGGCTTTCTATGCCGCGCGTGCCGTGCGGCACGGACTAAAGTCCATGAATAAAAACGAGGAAGGCCACGTCCGGCCTCCCTCGCAAAGAGTCTCTGATTGCTCCCACTCATTGGGGACAGACTTACATGAGTGATTGCACTTATTGGGGACAGACTTAAATGAGTGCTCTTGAAATGCCGGCGCCTGGGGACGTTCTTTTTCTGTCTGCAGTTTGGGACGTTCCTTTTAATATGAGCAGGACATTGTCAAGAGGCAAAATCGGGCCT
>CABJBO010000009.1 GCA_902363875.1 Coriobacteriaceae bacterium
CTGCGGAAACGCGGGGCCCGTTCAGGCTGTTGCGTTGAGATTGAAAATCAACCCCTTATATGTAACAATCATACCGGCTTCCTAACGTTCAGAATGGTTTCTACTGTCTGCTGCGGTGTTTGGTTGGAATTGTCCAGCCAAAAGCCGATCCGTGGTGTTGTCTGCATTTTACTAAATACAAATTCAATGTATACAGAAAGAAATATATAAGGAGTGGGAGGGATTCCGCCGTAGTCGGCATTGTAGGAAAATCCAAAAGTTTAGATTTTCTCAAAATGCTTATCTTTTGGTCTTTGGTTCGGAATAGTGTAGTGCTGGCGGTCTATCTATTGTTTTCGGTTGCTTGCTTCTTTACCGTACATGAGCATTTAAGCACGGGTGATATTGTGCTTGATTTTTTCTCAGGCTCAGCATCGACCGCCCATGCCATGTTCCTGCAGGAGCTCGGAAAAGATGATCGCTATCAGTTTATCCTTGTCCAGCTTCCAGAGCCTTGTGACCCGAAACGCGACGCCTACAAGGACGGGTATGAGACTCTCTGCGACATAGGCGAAGGACGCATTCGCCGCGCAGGCGACAAAATCAAAACCGAGCTCGAGGAATCCAACCGTCAACTCAAGCTTGGCGAGGGACCCAAGCAGCTTCCCGACATCGGCTTCCGTGTGTTCGAGCTCGATGAGTCCGGCATTGAGAAGCCCGAGCCCGGTCAGCTCCTCTTCGACGTGGTCAAGCCCGATCGCTCCGATATGGATATCGTCTTCGAGATGATGCTCAAATGGGGCCTCGAGCTCACGCTGCCCGTCGAGAAGTCTGAAGCCGCGGGCTATCCCATCTGGTCCGTCGCTTGCGACGAGCTCGTCTGCTGCATGTCCCGAGGCCTCACCATTGAGGCGCTCGAGGCCATCGCCGACATGGAGCCCAGGCGCGTTCTCATCCTCGATTCCGTCCTCGACGACACCCTCAAGCTCAACGCCGTGCAGATCTTCAAGCACGCCGGCGAGCGCATGGGCTGTGAGATCGAATTGAGGACGGTCTAGCATGGCGGCGCTCGAGTTCAAGTTCTCATCCGACCAGCAGCACCAGCTGGAGGCCATCGAAGCAACCTGCGACCTGTTCCGCGGACAACAATTTATTGGCAGCGTATTCTCCGCCGATTCCGGCCGCAAAGGCCAGACGGCAATCGGCGAGCTCATGGTCGGCCACGGCAACGAGCTTCGCGTGGCGCCGGGCCAGCTCCTCGACAACCTGCACGCCGTGCAGGAGGAGGGCTGCCTCCCGGCAACCGACGTCCTCACCGATGGGCGCCTGCGAGACTTCACCGTCGAGATGGAGACCGGCACCGGCAAGACCTACGTCTACATCCGCTCCATCTACGAGCTAAACCGCCGCTACGGCATCACCAAGTTCGTTATCGTCGTGCCGAGCGTGGCCATCCGCGAGGGCGTCCTCAAGAGCCTCCAGACCACCCGCAGGCACTTCGAGACGCTCTACGACCGCACGCCGCTCGACTACTTCGTGTACGACTCGAAGGACATGGGGCCGGTGGGTAACTTCGCCACGTCGAGCTCCATCCAGGTCATGGTCATCAACATCGACGCGTTCAACAAGGGCCTCGAGAAGGATGGCACCGCGAAGGAGGGCAACCTCTTCCACCGTCCCAGCGAGAAGCTCACCGGCGGCTTCAGCCCTCGCGAGCTCGTGAGCGCCTGCAAGCCCGTCGTCATCATCGACGAGCCCCAGAGCGTCGACAACACCAAGCAGGCCAAGGCCGCCATCAAGAGCCTGAACCCGCTGTTCGTGCTGCGCTACTCGGCCACGCACAAGCAGGCCTACAACATGATCTACCGCCTCACGCCGGTCGACGCCTTCGAGCGCCACCTGGTGAAGGGCATCTGCGTGGACTCGATCAAGGCCGAGGCGAACCTCAACGGCGCGTACGTGAGGCTCGAGTCCGTCAAGTCCGACCCGTTCTCCGCCAAGGTGTCCATCGACGTGCGCCAGGCCGACGGCACGCAGAAGCGCAAGGCCGTCACGGTGAAGACCGGCAACGACCTCTACCAGAAGAGCGGCGAGAACAGCGACTACGAGAGCGGCTGGGTGGTCAACAACATCGGCGCCGCAGTGGGCGACGAGTTCATAGAGTTCCAGAACGGCGAGGTGCTCGAGCTCGGCGAGGCGCTGGGCGACGTCAACGAGGAGGTCGTCAAGCGCGCGCAGATCCGCCGCACCATCGAGGACCACCTGGCCCGCCAGTTCGAGCTGTGGCCGCGCGGCGTGAAGGTGCTCTCGCTCTTCTTCATCGACCGCGTCGACCGATACCGCGTCTACGAGCCCGAAGTCCACGGCGGCCTGTACGCCCTGATGTTTGAGGAGGAGTACGCAGGTGCCCTGAACTCGAAGGCGCCTCGTCGCATCGCAAAGGCGGCGGGGATCGGCAAGGGCACGTGGCTCGAGTGCTACGAAGCCGTCGGCGCCCCGCTGGTGCGCGACCCCCACGCCGTGCACCAGGGATACTTCGCCAAGGACAAGAAGGGCAAGTTCAAGGACTCCAAGGGAGCCGCCGGCACCGCCGACGACGCCGGGGCCTTCGAGCTCATCATGCAGAAGAAGGAGACGCTCATCTCCTTCCCGGACGGCAAGGACGCGGACAAGGACGTCTCTTTCGTCTTCAGCCACTCCGCGCTCAAGGAGGGCTGGGACAACCCCAACGTGTTCCAGATCTGCACGCTCGTCGAGACAAAGGACAACCTGACCAAGCGCCAGAAGATCGGCCGCGGTCTGCGCCTGTGCGTGAACCAGGATGGCGAGCGCCTGTACGACCCAGAGGCGAACGTGCTCACCGTCATCGCGAACGAGAGCTACGACGACTTCGCCAACGGCCTGCAGAAGGAGCTTGAGGCTGAGGACTTCAAGTTCGGCGTCATCACTCCGGAGAGCTTCACGAAGGTCACGGTCAAGGGCGATGATGGCGTCGAGGAGCGCCTGGGCTACGAGAAGTCCAAGCAGGTCTACGACCACCTCGTCGCGACCGGCATGGTCGACGACAAGGGCGCGGTGACGCCCGAGCTGAAGGCGGCCGCCGAGGAGGGCAAGGTCGAGCTCCCCGCCGAGCTCGAGCCTGCCAAGGAGCAGGTCGAGGCGATCATCATCCACAAGTCCCAGAGGGTCCAGATCCGTGACAAGGCCAAGGAGGTCTCGGTCGAGCTGCAGAAGGACGTCACGCTCGACCCTGCGTTCCAGGCCCTGTGGGACCGCATCCGCCAGCGCACGCGCTTCCAGGTCGAGGTCGACTCCGGCAAGCTCATCGAACATGCCATCGAAGCTGTCGACGGCATGCTCGCCGTGCGCCCGCCCCAGGTGACGAGCGAGCGTGCCTCGCTGGGCATCGACGACGCGGGCGTGAGCGCCGAGGGCACGGGCACCTCCGTGGTGTCCGTTTCGGGAAAGGTGAAATACGACCTTCCCGACCCGATCGCAGAGCTGCAGGACGCCGTCGGGCTCACCCGCGGCACCATCAAGGCGATCCTCGAGGGCTGCAGCCGCCTCGACGAGTTCGAGATCGACCCCGCGACCTTCCTCGCGCAGGTCGGCGACAAGATCAACCGCGTGAAGAACGACCTCATCGCCCAGGGCATCAAGTACGTGCGCCTTCCCGAGGACGAGTGGTACACCATGCGCGACCTCGAGCTTGACGACTACACGGCCTACCTTGGGCAGAACGCGTGGAAGCCGGACATGACGAGCAAGAGCCTGTACAACTACGTGGTCTACGACTCGGCGGGGGTCGAGCGCTCCTTTGCCGAGGCTCTAGACAAGCAGGAGGAGGTTCTCGTGTTCGCGAAATTGCCCTCGGCGTTCAAGATCGACACGCCGCTCGGCAGTTACAACCCCGACTGGGCGTACGTCGAGGAGGCCGACGGCGAGCGCCGCGTGTACTTCGTGACCGAGACCAAGGGCGGCAAGAACGGCGAGCCCGCCCTGCGCGACGCGGAGAAGATCAAGATCGGCTGCGCCAAGAAGCACTTCGAGGCGCTGGACCTCGGAAACGACTTCCATTACAACGTGCGCACGACCTACCAATACGAGGCGGTGAAGGCTTAGGATGTCGAAGCTGCCCGGAAAGATGACGCGAAAGCAGCACTGGGTGCCGCGGTTCTACCTGCGCCATTTCGCGGATTCCTCCGGGCAGCTTCATGCCTACAGCAGACAGAAGGGCTCCTTCTTCCGCACGAATTGCGAGAACCTTTGCAGCATGCGCGATCTTTATGAGGTCGAGCATGCCGATGCGACAGGCGATGCGACAGACAGATTCTATGCGCAGAACCTCATCGAGGTTAAGCTATCTGAGCTCGAGAGCCGCATCGCGCCGCTTTACGATCGCTTTTTGGAACGCCAGAAAGAAGACCAGTGCGAAGACGAAGGGTATTCTGATGGGAAAGCCGCCGTTTGCGAGCTGGCAGCAAATATCATCGTCCGGCACCCTATCAGTATGCGCGTCGACAAGAAATGGTCACGCGAGACTGCCGAAGAGCTGCTCAGAAACGTTCATCTGACACCCTATGAGCTCGGCTTGCTCGATTGGTCGGATTGGCGCGGGGATTCCCAAGCGGTGGTCGAGCTTGCCGCCGCCGCAACCATGCTCTTCTCCAACGATGATATTGTGCCAGTTAACCGTATTCGAAAGGCTTTTTTTGAGAAGAGCTTCTCCATCCTTAGGGCACCCGTCGGCTCAGGGTTCGTTACGACGTCGATGCCTATGTTCATCATCGGGCCCGAGGACGACTCGTACGATTTTCATCTCGCGTATATGCCGTTGAGCAGTGAGTATGCTGCGGTCTTTTCAGATGACCCTCTATTTCCGCCGTTTGCGAGACTCGGTTTTTCGGGCGTCGAGTTCATGAACCGACTTCTTCTGCTTAACTGCGAGCATTGGGATGTCGCCATATCGAGGGGAAGCGGCCCGCTCGAGCACGCGGTACGCGATTGAAGTCAAGCGAACAGTGCCGAATTCATGCACGAGATGTTCACG
Source organism: Coriobacteriaceae bacterium (assembly GCA_902363875.1). Classification (GTDB taxonomy): domain Bacteria; phylum Actinomycetota; class Coriobacteriia; order Coriobacteriales; family Coriobacteriaceae; genus Collinsella. The sequence goes on from CABJBO010000009.1 coordinate 5,030, forward strand.
CGCGACGGCAGGGAGCTATCCCTCGACACAGTGATCTACGACCGCTCGAAGAAGAAGGGGCAGACGATGATCGATACCATCGACCGTGGCTGCCTCGAGGGCGGCTGCCTTGATGACGAGGACCTGCGCATCATCTTCGAGCACCTTCTGGGGAGAAGACGGCAAGGACCGGGAACATTAAAGGGTCAAGCAGCGTATTGATAAAATTGACCCCGCCAGCAATAACCGCAAAGGATAGATAGGGCTTTAAGGATGGATGCAGGAAAAGCAACGATAAGCGGCGTGTTCAACGGATCGCGCCTGCTCGAAATACCTTTTTACCAAAGGGCGTACGTCTGGGGAGAAGAGCAATGGGAGCGTTTCCTCGGCGACATGGAGTTCGTCACGGCCTCGAAGCGGCCCTATTTCCTGGGCTCCATCATCCTGAAGCAGGCCTCCTCCGGCAACACCTGGTCCGAGGTCTCCGAGGTTCGCACCGTCATCGACGGCCAGCAGCGACTCACGACCATGGTCATCTTCTTCAAGGCACTCTGTGCAAAAAACGGCACCAACAATTTGTTTGAGCGAGATTTCGTCCTGGAGACCGGCGATGTCGCCTTGCGGCACGGCAAGTACGACCGGCAGGATTTCGAAAAGGTCGTCAGCGCCACGGGCTGCGAACCCCTCGAGGGCTCCTCGGCCATCGTCCTTGCCTACAACTACTTCCTCAAGAATATCGACCCGGAGAAGGTCGACAGGAACACGATCAAGTCGAACGTCCAGTTCGTCTGCATCGATCTTACCGAGGGCGAGGACGAGCAGCAGATATTCGACACCATCAACTCGCTCGGGGTGCGCCTGACGACGGCGGAGCTCCTTAAGAACTACTTCTTCAACCGCGAGAACGAGCAGGCGTTCAAGGAGTGCTGGGAAGACGTCTTCGAGCCCACGGCTGAGAAGAGGGAGTATTGGGAGCAGGAGATCGTTACCGGGCGCATCAAGCGCACGCTCGTCGACCTCTTCTTCGACGCGTTCCTCCAGATTCTGGTCCAGGACAAGAGGCGTGGCGTCACGACCGAGGACAAGCTCTTCTATTCGCGTACTTCGAACCTCTTCCAGTCCTACAAGGATTTCATCGGCAGGTACTGCAACGGCGACAAGGTCGAGATTCTCGACAACATGAAGGCGTATGCCGAGGCGTTCGAGTCCACGTTCGACCCTGGCTACTGCGACGCGGACATCCCCTCCGCTTCCGGCGTCGAGCGCCTGAACGTGCTGATATTCGGCCTCAAGAACTCGACGCTCATCCCGTACGTGCTCTACGTTCGAAAGAACGCGGAGTCTTCGAGCGAGGAATCTAAGATCTACGCCCTGCTTGAGAGCTACATCGTCCGCCGAATGCTGGTTCAGGCGACCACGAAGAACTACAACAGGCTGTTCACCTCGCTGATCTTGAACGAGGTGAAGGACGCGGAGGCGCTGAGGAAGGCTCTCGAAGCCAATGACGAGGCGACGACGTACATGCCCGGCGACGCCGAGGTTCGAGCGGCATTCGAGGAATCGTGTCTGTACAACCTCCAGTCCAAGGGCGTCCTCTATCTGCTGGAAAGCGCCATTCGTCCGGGCATGAGCAGCACGGCCCTGCTCGGGTTCAACCAGTACACCCTCGAGCACATGATGCCCAAGAAGTGGCGCAACAAATGGGGAGCCCTCGACGATGAGGCTGCCACGCGAAGGGACCGGAAGCTCCTCACGCTCGGCAACCTCGCCATCATCACGCATTCGCTCAACGCCTCCATCCGCGATGCCGATTGGCCCACCAAGAAGCAGGGAAAGGGATACAAGGACGGCCTTGCCCTCTGCGCCGCCGGCCTTGCGACCATGGCCGGCGCCCTAGAGAAGGAGTCTTGGAACGAGGGCGATATCGCCGATCGCGCCGAATGGCTTGCGGACAAGGCGTTGGAGGTCTGGCGCTAGGCCCTACCTGCGTCCCATCTCGAAGATGCTTGCGGTGTCGGAACCCGCATCGATGACGGATGGAACCGGCTCTTCCAAAAACGTAGTTCGTGGCGATGTCTCTTCCGTCGGCGCGTCAAGAGGCTCGCCGAGCGCTAGGAAGAACCTCATCACGTGCTCAATTCTCTGTTGCAGGGACTCGCTCAGCTCGCCGTAGGAGGCCGCCAGCCGCACCTCCTTGGCCAATTCCGCCATCGAGTCCCTCAGTGCCTTCTGCACGCTCACGGAGGGCCTCACCTCGACCTGGGTATCGGTGAGCTTGGCGATGATGTAGTCCTGCCTGTTCATGCCGCTCCAGGCTGCCATCTCGCATATGAGCTTGCGCTCCTCGGGCGTGCAGCGGAACGCCATCGTCTTGCTGCGCTTGCGGGCGCTGTTCTCGCACGGCATCCTTCTTACCCCCTCGCCCCGTCGAGCGCGGCGGCCATCTCGTCCTGCTTCGTGGGGAACAGGTGCGCGTAGCGGTAGGTGATGTCCACCGCCTCGTGGCCCATGCGCTCGGCGATGGCCAGCGCGGAGAAGCCCATCTCTATCAGCAGGCTCACATGGCTGTGGCGTATGTCGTGTATGCGGATGCGCTTCACGCCCGACGCCTTGCACCCGCGCTCCATCTCGTGGGCCAGGAAGTGCTTGGTCACGGCGAACAGGCGCTCGTCGGGGGCGACGTCGTCGCGCATCTCGATGAAGTCCGCCATCTCGTCGCGCAGGAAGGCGGGCATGACGATCGTGCGCACGGACTTGGGCGTCTTGGGGTCGGTCACGGTGTCAACGCCGTTGAGGCTCTGGTACGACTTGTTGATGCGCAGCCGCGAGCTCTCCAGCATGAAGTCGGACGGCGTGAGCGCCAGGAGCTCGCCGCAGCGTATGCCCGTCCAGTAAAGCAGCTCGAAGGCGTGGAATGAGAGAGGCTTGTCCATGACGGCCTCGCTGAACCTCAGGTACTCGTCCTTGGTCCAGAACTGCATCTCGCCGCCCTTCTTCGAGCCTATCTTGTCGACCCTGCGCACCGGGTTGTCGCTGAGGCCGTAGTAGCGCTCGGCGTGGTTGAAGATGGCGTTGAGCTGGTTGTTCACTGTGCGCAGGTACGTCGGTGCCCAGGGCTTCCCGTCGGCGTCCCGGTGCTCGGTGAGCTCGTTTTGCCACCTGATGACGTCGATCGGCCTCACGTCGCACATGCGCATGTCCCCGAAGAACGGCACGAGCTTGTCGTTGATGATGTACTCCTTGGTGATCCACGTGTGCTCGCGTATGCGCGGCTTCACCTCGGAGGCGTACACCTCGACGAACTCGGAGAACGTCATGTCCATGGCCCCGCCGTTAAGGCTCTTGAACTGGCTCTCCCACACTGCGGCCTCCACCTCGGAGGAGAAGCCGCGCTTCGTCTTGTGGCGCTTCGAGCCGCGGGCGTCGCGGTAGTAGCACTGCACGTAGAACGTGCCGTTGCCGTCGTCCTTGTACACGGGCATGTCAGTCCACCTCCGGGAAGTACAGGGCGTCGAAGACGTCGCTTCGAACGCGCCCGCGGATGACCACGCGCCCGCGCGCCTCCTGCTCGGCGTTTATCTTCCTGATCACCTCGTAGGCGCTGCCTTTCTTGATCCTCAGCAGCTCCGCGACCTCGTCGGCGTCCAGCATGTGCGGCCTCGGCGTCTTCGCCACCTTCTCGTCCATGGCTCCTCCAATCAATGGCGTACGGATACGTACGGTTCACAGATTCAGAGTAAACGTACATATCTGTACTGTCAATAGAATTGCGTACATTTGCGTACGCTGATAAGATGTGCTGGTACGTAATTCCAGGAGGAGGGCTCATGTCCGTAGGCGAGAACATAAGGCGGTACCGCAAGTCGCGCGGCATGACGCAGGCGCAGCTCGCCGAGGCGGTCGGCCTGACCGAGGGGGCCGTGCGCCACTACGAGAGCGGCATCCGCGCCGTGAAGCCCGAGCTGCTCGAGTCCATCTCCGCGGCGCTCGGCGTGTCCGTCAACGCCCTCAAGGATTACGGCGTCGAGACTGCGGGCGACCTCATGTCGCTGCTCGTGCGGCTCGAGGACTCCTTCGGCATCGTGCCCGCAGCCGACGGCACGGGCCTCTCCCTGAACCCCAAGGCGCCGCACGCGCCCAAAGCCGCGATGGCGATCGAACTGTGGGCAGAGAAGCGCGCGCAGCTCGAAAACGGCAAGATCGACGCCGACGAATACGAGGACTGGAAAGCCTCGCTGTAGCGGCTCTCCGCATTTCGCGATCAACGCAACCGAATCAGGACGGTGGACCAGGCGGCGAGCGCCGCTCGGGCCTGCGTAAGCTGAGTTTTTACTCCCCATTGCATGCCAAGGCATTTCCGGCGCACCTGGGGAGTAAATGACGCGGTGGCTTACACGGCGGCACGCGGCAGTACGCCGCGGCATTTCCCCTGGTTACTCCCGTTTTCATTGAGGCGGCGAGATTCTTTACTCCCCATTAACCACCTGGGAAAACGCTGTGAGAAGACCGCCGAAAAGCCTATTGAGTTCGATTTGAGTTTCACAGGCCCCGAAACGGCCCCGTTTGGCTCTCGGAGACAAAAATCGCGCGTCTACTCACTTGGGATGAATCCTTACTCCCGTTCCTCCGAATGCCGCACCGTGCCTTGCCGTCTTGAAACACGGGGGAGTAAATTGCGAAATCGCAGGTGAAAGGGAGTAAAACGACAAAGAAAAAGCCTCCGTCCCAACGCGGGAACGGAGGCTCGGTTATCGTATTTACTCACCAACATCGCTGGCGGCTTTGCCATGACTCTCGTACGAAACGAAACTCAGCGGCACAGTGCGGCACTCAAAAATGCAGGTCAGAACCCTATCAGCCTACTCCCACTCGATGGTCGCGGGCGGCTTGGACGTGATGTCGTAGCACACGCGGTTGGCGCCGGGAACCTCGGCAACGATGCGGCCGGAAATGCGGGCCAGCACGTCGTAGGGCAGCTTGGCCCAGTCGGCGGTCATGGCGTCGCTGGACTCGACGGCGCGCAGGATGATCGGGCGCTGATAGGTGCGCTCGTCGCCCATAACGCCAACGGACTTAATATCGGGCAGGACCGCGAAATACTGCCAGCAGCTGTGCTCGGAGTTGCGCTCGCCGGTCTGCTCAAACAGGCGCTGGTTGTAGGCGTCGAGCTCCTCGCGCACGATAGCGTCGGCGTTCTTGAGGATCTCGAGCTTCTCTTTGTCGACCGCACCGATGATGCGGATGGCAAGACCCGGGCCCGGGAAAGGCTGACGGAACACGATGTGACCCGGCAGACCCAGCGCCAGACCAAGCGCGCGGACCTCGTCCTTAAAGAAGTGGTCGAGCGGCTCAATGAGGTCGAAGTGCACGCCCTCGGGGAACGGGATCAGGTTGTGATGGCTCTTGATGGTGGCCGTCTTGCCGCCCGTCTTGCGAGCGCCGGACTCGATGATGTCGGGGTAGATGGTGCCCTGAGCCAGGTACTTCACGGGTTTACCATCGGTCTCAAGCTGCTGAGCAACCGCGAAGAACTCTTTCCAGAACTGCGTACCGATGATGCGGCGCTTCTCCTCGGGCTCGGTCACGCCGGCCAGAAGCTCGGCATAACGGTCCTCGGCGTGGACGTGGATAAAGTCGACGTCAAACTGCTTGGTGAAGACCTCCTCCACCTGCTCGGGCTCGCCCTTGCGCAGCAGACCGTGGTTGATGAACACGCAGGTCATCTGCTTGCCTACGGCGCGGGCGCCCAGCGCAGCCACGACGGAGGAGTCGACGCCGCCGGACAGGGCCAGAATCACGCGGTCGTTGCCGACCTTCTCGCGGAACTCGGCCGTCATGGTCTCGACCAGGTTGTCCATGCTCCAGTTGGGCTCCAGGCCGCAGATCTCAAACAGGAAGTTGCTCAGCAGCTGCTGACCGTACTCGGAATGCTTGACCTCGGGGTGGAACTGCGTGGTGAAGATCTTGCGCTCGACGCACTCCATGGCGGCAACCGGGCACACGTCGGTGCTGGCGGTAACGGTAAAGCCCTCGGGCACCTCGGAGACGGCATCGCGGTGGCTCATCCACACGGTCTGCTCCATGGGCGTGGAGTTAAAGAGCTTGGCGCCTGCCGTGCGCGTGATGGTGGCGCGGCCATACTCGCCCACCTCGGAGTGGCCGACCTTGCCACCGAGCGTCACGGCCGTGATCTGATGACCGTAGCAGAAGCCCAGGACGGGAAGGCCCAGGTCAAAGATGGCGGGGTCGATGGACGGAGCGTCCTCGGCATACACAGAAGCCGGGCCGCCGGAAAGGATGAGCGCAGAGGCGTTCATCTCGCGAATCTCGTCGGCCGAGATGTCGCAGGGAACGATCTCGGAATACACGTTGAGGTCGCGGACGCGACGGGCAATGAGCTGACCGTACTGCGCACCAAAGTCGAGTACGAGGACCTTTGCGGAAGCCTTTTGATCCATGGTTTCCCCCTCTTGTTGGCGGGGAGCCGATGCTCACCCGCGTGAATGAACGAAATAGCTTTCATAGTGTACACGTTATATGGGGTTTCTCGTCCCTCGCAACCATCAGCGCACGGCAAACGCACGACCTGGACCCCTATTTGACGGCAATTGAAGTGTTACCGAACGTTACAGATGATGTAATACGTTTGAACATTGGACGCCCTGTGCCACAATACTGCCGAACGACTCCGCCCTCGCGGCGGCAAATACGATAGGAATACCAGCATGAAGCGCATCCTTCTCATCGCCACGGGCGGCACCATCGCATCGACCGAGGACGGCAACGGCCTCTCCCCCGCCCTGACCGGTGAGGAACTCGCCCAGAGCGTTCCCGAGATCTCGGGCCTCTGCGAGCTCGACGTCGTGCAGCCCATGAACATCGACAGCACCAATATGCGCCCGAGCGACTGGATGCGTATCCGCGACGTCATCGTCGAAGGCTATGCCGATCACGACGGCTTCGTAGTCCTTCACGGCACCGACACCATGAGCTACACCGCGGCGGCGCTTTCCTATCTGATTCAGGACAGTCCCAAGCCCATCGTACTCACCGGCTCGCAAAAGCCCATGGGCAACCCCTTTACCGATGCCAAGCTCAACCTGTACCAGAGCCTGCTCTATGCGCTCGACGAGCATTCACACGACGTCTCGATCGTGTTTGGCGGCGTCGCCATTGCCGGCACGCGCGCCCGCAAGCAGCGCACCATGAGCTTTAACGCGTTCATTAGTGTCAACTATCCGCCCATTGCCTACATCCGCAACGACCGCATTGTGCGCAACGGGCTTCACGGCACTCACCAGAATGAGAATCCGGTTCGTTTCTACGACAGTATCGACCCGCGCGTGTTTGTCCTTAAGCTGACACCCGGCGTGAACCCGGGTATCCTGGACGCCCTTGCCGATAGCTACGACGCCATGATTCTGGAGACCTTTGGCATTGGCGGTATCCCCGAGTTTGGTGAGTCGGGCGAGTCATTCCAGGAGGCGATTTTCCGCTGGGTCGATTCGGGCCGTACTGTCGTTATGACCACGCAGGTCCCCGAAGAGGGCCTCGATTTGGGCGTTTATGAGGTCGGCCGTGCTTACGCGGATCATCCGGGCATTCTGCGCGGCGACGACATGACCACCGAGACGCTCGTGGCCAAGACCATGTGGGCACTCGGCCAGTCACGTGATGCGGCCGAGATTCAGCGCCTGTTCTACAGCCAAGTCAACCACGACCGCATCCCGATGGCGTAATTCAGTTGTCGACGGGTATCCCCTATTCGATCCCCTCGAGAAGCTCTGACACCGTCATGCCGAGTGCGGGCGCGATCTTAAATAGAACCTTGAGCGTGAAATTTGCCGTCCCATCTTCGATTCGGTCGAGGTAGGGTCGGCTGATTCCTGTCGCCACACAAAAATCAACCTTGGAGATACCAAGGTCTCTGCGCGCCTCTTCGACCCGCCTGCCAAGAATCTGTTTCGCACGTTCGTCCATGCAGCCGAGTTTGAAATGGAGCCGAACAAAAACGTAAACTATAGTTTACGTTTTGCCGAATATACAGGAGTTTTCTATGTCGGCTTGCTCGATTTACATGCGTCAGAAATCACGTTGCGCAGACGGTGTGCAGCCCAAGATTGTCATCGTTGAGGCCGAATACCTTTCCCCAGACGAACGAACGGCCTTTGCGTTGCTATCGAGCCGTGTTGCGACCGCACTACTCCCCGACCCGGCGAGAGGCGAGCTCGCCGCTCAATGTCAGGCGTTCGGCTGCGCCCTTGGCCAGGCCGTAGTAATAGCAACCAGCCAGCGTGGCCTGCCCCTTCTCCTCGAAGCCGGCGTCGCGCTCGCCCTTCGCGGTGCCGGATACGAAAACGAGGCCGCCGCCGATGTAGTCTTTCAACCACGATCGAGCGGCGGCCTCGCAGCAGCCATCGAATATGCTTGCAGGCTCGTTGCCTAAAGGCGCAAGCTAAAAGCCCAGGCCAAAGCCTGTTCCGGTAATAGCCGAGTACATAAAGTAGACGTTGATTACGTTGAGGAACACACCCGTGATGCAGCCGTTTCGCAGGTAGCGCTCGCACACGATGCGCGCCATGGCGGCGGAGTCATCATTGTTTTTAGCCTGACGTCCTGCCGTAAAGTACGTCGCCACGCTCAGCAGCAGGTTGAGCACCGGCAGTGCCAGCAGCTCGTAGCTCTTGCCCCAGCGCGTCACCTCACCGGCCGCGTTAAACTTCGTTGCCACCTCGGGACCAATGTTGGGGATAACACACGCTGCAACCACCAGCGGAATCACCGCAAGTACGAGCAACGCAATACCCATGTAGCCAGCTTTTTTGCCATATTTAAACATATGCGTCGTCCTTACACGTTAAAGCGGAAGTGCACGACGTCGCCATCGGCCATGACATACTCTTTGCCCTCGATACGCAGCTTGCCGGCGGCCTTGGCGCCCTGCTCGCCACCGAGCTCGATGTAATCGTCGTAGCCAATGACCTCGGCCTTAATAAAGCCGCGCTCAAAGTCGGTGTGGATGACGCCGGCGGCCTGCGGAGCGGTTGCGCCCTGACGAACCGTCCAGGCCTTGACCTCCATCTCACCAGCCGTAAAGAACGACTGCAGGCCAAGCAGCTTGTAGGCGGCCTGCGCGAGCACGTCCAGGCCGGGCTGCTCCAGGCCCAGGCTCTCCAGGTAGTCGGCAGCGTCCTCGGGATCGAGCTCGGAAAGCTCGGCCTCAATCTTGGCGCAGATCGGCAGCGGCTTGACGCCATCGATGGGCGCCAGGTCCTCGTTGAGCATATCCTCGTCCACGTTGGCCACATACAGGATGGGCTTCATGGTGAGCAGGAACAGGCCCTTGGCGGCGGCGCGCTCCTCGTCAGTCATCTCCATGGATGCGGCGCGCTTGCCCTCGTTGAGCCAGGCAAGCAGACGCTTGGCGACCTCAAACTTGGGCATGAGCTCCTTGTCGCGCTTGGCCTCCTTCTCGAGCTTGGGCAGCTGCTTCTCGAGCGTGCCCATGTCGGCCAGGATGAGCTCGGTCATGATGGTGTCGGCATCGCCGGCGGGATCGACGAACTCGCCGGTGCGGCCCACCTCACGCATGACGTTGGGGTCCTTAAAGTAGCGCACGACCTCGCAGATGGCGTCGGTCTCGCGGATGTTTGCCAAGAACTGGTTGCCCAGACCCTCGCCCTCGTTAGCGCCCTTCACCAGACCTGCGATGTCGACGAACTCGACCGTAGCCGGCACAATGCGACCCGGGTTGACGATGTCGGCGAGCTTTTGCAGGCGGCTATCGGGCACATCGACGATACCCACGTTGGGGTCGATCGTGGCGAACGGGTAGTTGGCGGCAAGGCCGGTCTTTTTGGTAAGCGCGGTGAACAGCGTCGACTTGCCCACGTTGGGCAGGCCCACGATACCGATGGAAAGGGACACGACAGCTCCTTTTGATACAGGTACTTCAAACTGCATAAGTATAGCGCCGCCGCAGCATCCAGGCGAACCCGGACGCCACGGCGGCGCAAATGAAGCAGAGATAGGGGTCGCTGACTAGTCTGCGAGCTTTTCCACCTGATCGAGCATCTTATCGAGCTTGGCCTTTGCCTCGGCCTTGACCTTCTCGGCCTCCTCGTGAGCCTTCGCCTTCTGGGCGGCCTTTTCCTCGGCTTCGGGATCGACGACGACCAGACTGGACGCGTCATGCTCAACCAACTTGAGCGCATGCTCGGGGCACACCTTAACGCAGGCACCACAGCCCAAGCAATACGTGGACTCCAACGCAAAGCGGCCGCTTCCCACCAAATCGCAGGCGAACGTGGGACATACATTGACACACTCGCCACACGACGTGCACTTGTCAAAATCACACTCAGGCGTGCACACCTGCATGTTCTGGGCAAGCTCGGGATGGTTTTGCAATGTCGAGAGCACCAACTGGCGACCGTGCGTGAGCGAACGGCGACGCTTGGTCGTCGTAGTGCCGCACATGGTGTTGAGCGTGCGCTCGAGCTGGGTAATCTGGTGGCGGTGAGCTTTGAGCTTCTGCGTCACCGAAGCCAGCGCCGCCGTTGCCGGGTTGAGCTTGGTCACGGTAAGGCCCGTGGTGCGGGCGATCTTTTCCATGTACTCTTTGCGCTCGTACTCGCGGCGTTTATGGCACTTGAGGCTCTTGGGATCGACCTCCAGACCCATGCCCGTGCCCGCCCACTCCTCGGCGGTAGCAATGGCCTCGCCCAGGATGTCCTCGCCACCGGTGTTACGGCACTTATCGCACACGCCCAGCGGCAGGTACACGCTTACGTTGGGATAGTCGGCCAGTACCGAAAACCAGGTCTCGGCCGTAATATCGCCCACACAGGCGACAACAACCTCGTTCTCGCGCGGCATGCGTTTAAGGGCACGCGTGCAGGTAACGTAGGCAGTCTCGTGGCTCGTAGCCGCCGAGACAATGTCGTCGTAAACGTTTTTGGGTGCAAGGCGCGGAGAGATGATCGCCTCCGTCGGGCAAGCAGCGGCGCACAGACCGCACTTACGGCAACTGTCGAGAATCTCGATAGCATCTTCCTCGATCTCGATGGCGTTGACCGGACACACGTCCATGCACGCGGTGCAGCCGCTCTTTTCGTTTTTACAGGTCAGGCACGGTATGGTGTTACCGCGCGGACGCTCCTTGTAGTCAGCAGGATTCCACTGTGGAGCCGACGGATCGAGTGCGTCGGTCACACCGCCAAGCGGGTTTTTAAGAAAGTCGAAACCCTTGCTGATCTCGATAATGTCATCAAACAGATCGTGTTCCTGCGCCATGCGCGGCCCCTCCCTGAGCAGTGCAAACAAGCAAGAGATAATGATACGCTATCGGCCCACGCCTCGGGCAAATTACACGCGGAGCATCTTTGCGGCAAATAGCCCATGGCCTATCGCTGCCTCGATTGCACAAGATCAATCAAGCGCCAAACTATGCCTCGCACATGAGCTGCACGAGCTTTTGTTTGGTCACCTTGGCCTGCTCGTTGGCCATATTGCGTTCGTTTCTAAAGGCCGCATCCGCAACGCTCATCAGGTCGGCATCGGAAATCTCGCCAAGGCCCAGCTCCTCGAGCGTCGTCGGCAGACCGACGCGCTGGCAAAACTCGAGCACCTGATCAAGCTCGGGTGCACGCTCCAGGCGCAGCTGCACCACCAGACCAAATGCCACGGCCTCACCATGCATGGCCTTGCACTCGGGCAGAATCGTCAGCCCGTTGGCGATGGCATGCGCCAACGCCAAGCCGCCACTCTCAAAGCCGACACCCGAGAGCAAAATATTGCACTCGATCAGGCGTTCAACCGCTGGCGACGTACGCCCCTTTTTGAGATCGCGCTTGGCAGCGACACCGCACTCCATAAGTGTGTCGTAGCAGGCACGAGCCGCAACCAGAGCCAAGTGCCCCGGCGCGCCACCGTGCTCGTTGGCGCCGTGCGCCGCGGCGCACGAACGCGCCTCGAAGTACGTTGCCAGCGCATCGCCCATACCAGCGACCGTCATACGCAGTGGGGCCGCTGCGACCACGTTGGTATCGACCACGACCAGATCTGGATTCTTCTCGAGCATCAGGTAGCGGTCGAACGACCCATCCTCGTGATACAGCACCGAAATCGCGCTGCACGGACCATCCATTGAGGCCGCCGTGGGACATACGCACAACGGCAACTCGGCATAAAACGCTACTGCCTTGGCGACATCGAGCATCTTGCCACCGCCAATACCCACCACCATGTCGCAATACTCAGCCAGGGCTTCCTTAGCCATTTCGGCAACAGCCTCTTCCGTACACGGACCGTTGTAAATTTTAAAGAACGGCTCGCTTAGATCGTCGTCCAGAAATCCATCGACAATCTGCCTGCACAGCCGATCCTCGGTGCCCTGGTCAAACAAGACATAGGCAGCGCAGCCCAACCATGACAAATACCTGCCCTGACGCGAAAGTTCGCCCGGCCCCTGAACATACCGACCGGGACCGCCGTAAACCATAGGAAGCGCCATACGAGAATCCGCCCTTCATCAAACAACGATTGGTGCAAAGTAACCTGACCCCTTTGCACCAACTTGGTGCGATGGGGTCAGGTTGGTTTGCACCATAGCAAAAAGGGGCAAAGCCGTCTGCTGGCTTTGCCCCTTCCTTAGCTTGATTTACTCATCCATAAGGTAGTAGTGACCCAGCGCGTCGGCACCCAGGATGGCGTTTGCGACCATCTCGGGCGTCACCTCAAACGGCATGTTGCACATGGTGTCATCGGGCGCGCAGGCGGCCTCGGCAACAATCATGGCCTGCTCGCGCGTAAGCTCGGCAACGCCAAGTTCCTTCATCGTGACCGGCAGGCCCAGCTCAATGCAGAAGCCCAAGACTTCCTCGAGTTTCTCAGTCGGAGCATCCTCGAGTACCAGCTGAACGATGGTGCCAAAGGCGACCTTCTCGCCGTGATACATGCCGTGGCACTCGGGCAGCATCGTCAGGCCATTGTGGATGGCATGAGCAGCAGCAAGGCCCGAGCTCTCAAAGCCAATGCCCGAAAGCAGCGTATTGGCCTCGATGATATGCTCGACGGCAGGCGTGAGCGCACCCTTCTCCAGCGCGACCTTGGCCTTGACGCCATCGGCCATAAGCGTCTCGTAGCAGAGCTTGGCAAGCGCCAGACCGGCCATGCCGCCTTTGCCACCAGCGCAGGTGCCACCGTCGGCATCGTGCGTCGCCTGGGCCTCAAAGTAGGTTGCGAGCGCATCGCCCATACCTGCCACCGTCAGGCGTACCGGGCTCGCCGCGATAACCGTCGTATCCATAAGAACGATATTGGGGTTCGCCTTAAGGAACAGGTACTTATCGAACTGGCCGTCATCGGTATAGAGCACGGAGAGCGCCGAGCACGGGGCATCGGTCGAAGCGATGGTGGGGCAAATGATGACCGGGGACTCCAGGTAGTAGGCGACGGCCTTGGCGGTGTCGAGGATCTTGCCGCCACCGACGCCGACGATGATGTCGCAGCCGTTGTCGCGCGCGAGCGCAACCAGGCGATCGACCTCGCTCTTGGAGCACTCGCCGTTAAAGTCCTCAAACAGCAGCTCGGCCTTAGCCTCGGCAAAACCACCCTCGATCTTGGCACCGACGCGCTTCTTGCCCGAAGGCGTCACGATGACGAGGGCCTTAGCGCCGAGCGGCTCGACATAGGAGCCGAGCTTGGCGAGCTCGTCCGGACCCTGGATGTACTTGCTGGGGCTATTGAAAATTGCAGCCATAACCATCCCATTCTCTAAAAGAAAAAAGAAAGGGGCTCCGTACGGATACGTGCGGAGCCCCTCGTTACGATAACAAGAGTCGATTAGAAATCGATGTCGGTGTCGTAGTAGCAGGCCTTGAGGATCTTCTCGAAGTCGGCAGCCTTGGTCTCACGCGGGTTCTCGGGCGTGCAGGCGTCGGTCTCGGCGTTCGCAGCGATCTCGGGCAGCTTGGCGAGGAACTCATCCTCGGAAACCATCTGCGGGTTCTCGGCGTCGACCTTCACGCCACCATTCGCGTAATCCTTGATGGACTGCGGAATGTTGAGCTGGTCGTTGAGGTCGCGGATCTTCTGGACGAGCGCAGCGATGAGCTCCTCGTTGGTCTCGCCGGGAAGGTGCAGGATCTCCTTGGCCACGTAAGCGTAACGCTCGGCAGCACGCGGGTCCTTGGAGTTCCACTGGATGACCTTGCCCAGGTACATGGCGTTAGCAGCACCGTGGATGATGTGGCCGTTCTCGAAGGCAGCACCGGTCTTGTGAGCCATGGAGTGAACGATGCCGAGCAGGCCCGAGGAGAAGGCGATACCGGCGATGCACTGAGCCTCGTGCATGTGCTGACGGGCCTCATGGTCGCCAGCATAGGACTTGGGCAGCCACTCGACGATCTCGCGGATGCCGTGCAGGGCGTTGGCGTCGGTGAACATAGAGGCGCAGGTGGAAACGTAGGCCTCCATGCAGTGGGTCAGAGCATCCATGCCGGTGTGAGCGCACAGCTTGGCGGGCATGGTGTAGGTGAGCTCGGGGTCGACGATGGCGACATCAGGGGTGATGTTGAAGTCGGCCAGCGGGTACTTGATGCCCTTGGCGTAGTCGGTGATGACGGAGAACGCGGTGACCTCGGTAGCGGTGCCGGAGGTAGAGGAGATGGCGCAGAAATGAGCCTTCTGACGCAGCTCGGGGAAGCTGAACGGCTGGATGATGTTATCGAAGGACTCCTCGGGATACTCGTAGAAGACCCACATGGCCTTAGCGGCATCGATGGGCGAGCCGCCGCCGATGGCGATAATCCAGTCGGGCTCGAACTCGCGCATGGCCTCGGCGCCCTTCATGACCGTCTCGATGGACGGATCGGACTCGACGCCCTCGAACAGCTTGACCTCGAAGCCGCCCTCTTTGAGGTCGGCCTCAACGTCCTGCAGGAACCCGCCGCGGCGCATAGAGCTGCCGCCAGAAACGATGATGGCCTTCTTGCCCTTGAGGTTCTTCACCTCGTGGCGAGCGCCCTCACCAAAGTACAGATCGCGAGGATTGGTAAAACGTCCCATACTGTGCCTCCTAAACAAGCCCCTCTTAGACTTGCGTATATAACGGAGCACCCGATTGGCTCCGTTAGGACCGTTTTGCGCGTTGCCGGCGATGACAATGCGCGATGTCTAAACGTCTCAACGCTCAGACAAACACTATTCTACCGTTCTGGTTGGTCAGTTATTCACCTAAAGCCGACAATGATGAAACGTTTTTTCTATCCCTGAAGACCCTTGTGGGGCATTCATACTCCCAAGCTGGGCAAACGTTTTATCAAGGTTGACCACATATCCCGGGCAGGACTGTGCCCCTCCAAAATGCACCCCGTTCGCCGCCAAAAATCGACCGTTTGCGGCACCGTGATACCACTCAGTCGTCCCAGGTGCCGACATTTGTGCGGCATCCGTCTTCGTGGTGCAAAGGTGCATGTCCAAGTGCGGCACCCCCGGTGTGCCACATGCGGGTAAACTAGAACCTTATATAGAGACATTTGAACCCTAACCGCAGCAAAGGAGGCCCCATGGCATTCGATCCCATTCAAGAGGATTGCCATCGCCTCGTTCTTGAGGCCTTGCGCCGCGACAATATCCCGCTCACCGACGGTGCCGCCGTAGAGCGTCTGATGGAACAATTCACTCGCAACCCCGCGCCGCTCATCGTGCACGACCGCGACCGCGCCGGGCACCTCATTGCCAAGGTGGTCGAGGCTGTCGACTACCGCATTCCCTTTATCCCTGACGATACCCAGGCAGAGCAAGAAGAGGCCGCAGCCGAGAACATGCTCCGCGAGGCAGCCGCGCTCGATCCGAGCAACTGGGATGCCCAGCGCATGCTGACGGCCCTCACCGCCGACTCCAACGAGGAATACGTACAGTACCTGGTATCCAAGCGCGATGAAGTCGAACACGACCTGGCGCTCAAGATCGTCTCGGCGCAGGACCCCTACGAGCGCGAGGCCGCAGGCGACCTTATGCGCCGCCCCTACCTGCGCTGGCTTGCCGCCTTGGCATCGCGCGCGCTCATTAGCGGCCGCTACCGCATGTCGCTCGAAGCCGCAAACCGCAGCCTCGACTTTGCGCCCAACGACCCCGCCGGCGTCCGCCATACTGCGATGCTTGCCATGGCAAAGCTCGAATACCCCGCCGAGGAGCTCAAGCGCTTTCGCTCTGCCCACTCCGTCCCCTATCTCGCTAACACGCCGCTGCGCCGTCGTCCCAAGGACGCGGAGCGTGACTTGGACCCGTGGACGCTCATCGCGCTGATGAGCGCAGCCTGGCGCGAGCTGGACTACGAGGGTGCCGAGCACTACCTGCGTATCCTTGCGCGCTCGTGCCCGCACGCAGCCGAGGCGCTCTACTTCCAAACCGAGTTTCCCGATGGCGTCTATGCCCGCGTCAACGTGGGTGCAGGCTCCACCGACGAGCTCGTCCTTGCACTCTCCGAGGCGACGCCGGTACTGCAGGAGGGCCTGGGCGCGCCCGACAACGCCAGCTTTGCCGCCTGGGTCGCCACCAACGACATCGTGCGCTCCCAGATCGACGAGCGCATACTGCGGGCGGCCGAGCAGGGCTTGCCGTTTAAGGGAGGAGACCTCTAATGGATCCGAGCGTCTACATCCCCGCCTACCTAGAGCGCACCTATCTGGCGTCGCACCCCGAGCTCACCGATGCAGCACGCGAGCTTGTCCATAACGACATTAGTGCGAATCCCCAAAAGTATGCGCAGTCCGAGCATGCTCAGGCGCTGCTGTCCTATGCCGGTGTGCATCGTCATTTGCTCGACGAGCTCCATCGCATCGAGGACATGGGCAGCGACGAGGAGTTTGAGCAGACGCGCAACCGCCTGTTCGACGATATGCGCGATGAGCTGCTCAAGATCGTTCGCGTCGATGCGCTGGCGGTCGATGCCCAGCTGCTCGCCATCATTTTGGCGGACACACCCGTCGACGCCTGCCTGGGCGACCTGATGAAGCTCGAAGCGACCACGACCGATTACCTGCGGCAAAGCGTGCCCGGGTTCGACATGGAGGCCCCACACTACTGGGCCAATAATGTTTTGGCCGACGGTGTCACCGCAGCGGACCTTACCGTGAGCGAGCCGGCCCTTATCGGGTGGCTCCACACACTCGAGGCCATCTCGCAGCTGTGCATGGCAAGCGCCCGCTACCGCGCTGCTGCCAACTACGCCCGCCGCGTCCTTAAGGCAGAAGGCTATCCCACCCGAGCTGCCGGCACCGTGTTGCTCGCTCTCGCTCGCCTGGAAGACCAGGACGGCTTTTTTGCCCTAGCCCACCAGCTCGAGGAACAGATGGGGGCAGACGCACTCGAAAACTCTCCTTGGTACCTGCTCGCCCGCACGATCTTGCTGTTCAAAACAAACAAGATGCGCCCGGCGACGCGCGCGCTGCGTGAGTTCGCTAACCGTTGCGAGGGCGGCGCGTTCTTTTTGCTGAACCCCATGTATCAGACACCGTACCTTCCCTGCCGGCCCGAACCGCACGACCCCTGGGACCTTTCGCATCAGGCAGTTTGGGAAGCCGACGGCATCATCTCGGACACCCCCGACTTTGCCCCCTGGGCCAACGCCTGCGAAGATGTATCGCAGCTTGCCCAGGAATTTGCGCGCCGTTACGGCTTTTAACGGCGCAAACGCCACGACCATGTCATTCACGTTAGGAACGGCTTCATGAACTTCCGCTCATCTCTCGCCTGTGCCTCGAGCGATATCGCCCGCTGGGGGCTGCGCTCCGTCCTTAAGCGCCAGGGCGGCGTACTCCCCGGCCGCATCGCCATGAAGATCGACCCCGAGCTGCTAAGCGACCTCGCGAGCCTGGTCGACCGCAGCGTGGTGATCACCGGCACCAACGGCAAGACCACCACCTCCAACCTCATCGCCGACGCCGTTGCTGCCAGCGGTGCTACCGTGGTGTGCAACCGTGCCGGCAACAATATGGAGCCTGGTGTGGTGGGCGCTCTGCTCGAGGCCCGCGGCAACCTTAAGCGAACCGCCAGCAGCAAGCGCGTAGGCGTTTTTGAATGCGATGAGCTCTACACTGTGCGCGTCCTGCCCAAGCTCAAGCCGACGTACTTCGTGCTGCTCAACCTGTTCCGTGACCAGCTAGATCGCTATGGCGAGATCGATCACACCCAGGAGGTCATCGCCCACGCGTTGGAGCTTTCGCCGGCAACGACGCTCATCTACAACGCCGACGACCCGCTGTGCGCCTCGATTGCCGCGCGCGTTCCCAACGCGAGTATTGCCTTTGGCATCGATGGCGCCACGGGCACCGAGTCCGACCGCATTAGCGACTCGCGCTTTTGCTCGCAGTGCAACGCCCCGTTGGAGTACGACTACGTACAGTATGGTCAACTCGGCGCCTACCATTGCCCCTCGTGCGGCTGGGCCCGCCCTGCGCTTGTCCGTCGCGTGACGGGCGTGGAACTCGGCTGCGACGGCTACGGCTTTGACCTTGTCTTTGGACCCGATACCGACGCACCCGCAACGCACATCGCCACGCGCTACAACGGTCTGTACATGGTCTATAACGTTGCCGCCGCCTTCTTTGCCACACACGAGTTGGGCGTGAACACGGCGCTTCTACAGCCTACGCTCGATGCCTATGTGCCTGCCGGCGGTCGTATGGGGCGCTGGGATATCGCCGGCCGCACCGTCGAGGCCAACCTGGCCAAGAATCCCGTAGGCTTCGATCGACAAATCCAGTCCATCAAGACGGCAGGCGGCAGACTCTGCGCTTTCTTCCTCAATGACAACGACGCCGACGGCCACGATGTCTCGTGGATCTACGACGTCGACTTCGAGCGCATCGCCGATACCCCGGGGCTTGTCGCCTTTGCCGGCGGCACGCGTGCACACGATATGCAGGTGCGCCTCAAGTACGCCGGCATCGACGCCGCCATCATCTCGAATATCGAGCAGGCGATCGGCGCCGTGGCAGACGAGGAGGCTGGCGACACTTTCTATGCCGTCGCCAACTACACGGCCTTCCCGCCGCTGGTCAAGGAGCTCGACGGGCTTAAGGGCACCGATGCGAGCTCGGTTGCCTCCCACGCCGTAACGCGCGCCGATGGTAGCGCTGTCCCCACCGATATTGTGCCGGTCGAGCTCTCGCGCCCGCTGCGCATCGTCTACCTGTATCCCGATGCCCTCAACCTCTATGGCGACGGCGGCAACGTCATCGCCCTCGAGCGCCGCTGCACCTGGCGTGGCATTCCCGTGCGCGTGGACGAGGTCCGCATGGGCGAGACGCTCGATCTCACCGACGCCGATATCGTCATGATGGGCGGTGGCTCCGACCGCGACCAGTTGGCCGTGGCACACGAGCTGCTCGCTCAAAAAGACAAGGTCGCGGCCTATGTTGAGGACGGCGGCTCACTGCTCGCTATCTGCGGCAGCTATCAGCTGCTCGGCCGTTCGTACTATATGGGCGAGAATCGCATCGATGGCCTAGGCGTCATTGCCGCCGAGACCGTGCGCGGCTCCGACCGCCTGATCGGCAACGTCGCCGTCAAGACCGACCTGGCACCCGAGCCCTTTGTGGGATTCGAGAACCACGGCGGCCGCACGCTTTTGGACGCCGATGCCACGCCGCTCGGAACGTCCGTCGTCACAGGCACCGGCAACAACGGCGACGATGGCTTTGAGGGTCTGATCTACAAGGGCGTCATCGGCACGTACCTGCACGGACCAGCGCTACCCAAGAATCCCGAACTCGCCGACTGGCTGATCGCGCACGCCCTCGAGCGCCGCGGCGACGCACAAGCCATGTCGTTGTTACCGCTTAAGTCCCTCGACGACAACTACGAGCACGCCGCCCACGACGCCGCGATGAAGCTCCTCCCCTAACGCCCCAACCACCACAAAGGGGACAGCACCTTTGTGGTGGTTTTAACCAGCCACGGTAGTTTGTCTCGATCTGTAACATTTAGACCGTTAAAAGTCGTCGTACTGTTACAGATTGAGATGTTCGGACCGACGCCCGCCGTCTGTCTCGATCTGTAACAGGTAGAGCCGATTTGCCCGCCCAGATGTTACAGATTGAGATATTTGAAAATCGGAATAGAAGCCTGCTCCTGTGTGGTGGTTTTCCAGTTTGCCAACGATATACGCGCTGGCAAAAAAGTCTGCTATACTCTTTCCCGCTGTCCCCATCGTCTAGCGGCCAAGGACGCCACCCTTTCAAGGTGGATATCGCGGGTTCGAATCCCGCTGGGGGCACCATTTGCATTGAGAAGCCCGTTACCGATTCGGTAGCGGGCTTTTTGCTGCCATGCGCCGGGATTCGAGCCCAACAGGGTACAGAGCCGAGAAAACGCACCTACGCTTCGGCCCTAACAAGTGATTAACTTAGTCCCTAGCAATACGATAACTGAAACGTCCGTATCGAAAAGCATTGCCCGGAGACAGCTCCGTCTCCATTAGCCGTGATGTTGGCAATCTTTCTTATCAATCGCACGTCTTGAAAATTATCCCAACTTCAAAATCGCTGTGAGTTCCGAGGGTGCCGGGAAACAGTACATTCCCTCAACTCGCACCCTGCACACAGCATAATTACCTCCGATCCGCACATCGATAAAACAGCGCCGCGTGTAGTCCAGTTCCCTGGTCTCGATTTGTAAATTTGTTGGCGAAGTCCAGGCATACGCTGCAAACAACTTGCGAACATCCCATGCGGGGGCATCGTCCCTCTCAGCTTCATGAGTCACGAAGGGAAAGAGGTCTCCGACTCCGGCCCCATCGCCCGATTTGCAAACCCAAGACTCGTAGCCGGCCCTCACGCCGTACTCACGACCATCGCGCAACAGAGACAAATCCAGCTCATTCTCATGGAATCGAATATCGATCTCTTCAAAATCCCCGAAAATGCAACGATGAATGCCCTCGAGGCGTAATGAACTCAAACGTCCGCCAGAAGCCAACCCAACTGGCACGGGAATGCTATCGAAGTCACGTTCGGAAGCCAGCGTTTCCCGAACACTAGACTCTTTGAACAATACCTCATACAGCGGATCAAGCAGCGCCTTACTTCCTGTCGTAGAACTCGAGCAGGCGATGACAAGGCCATCTGTGGGCCGCATGTAGCACAGCTGCCCAAAAAGGCCAGAACATCTGAACCCGTCACGCCGGCACATCCAGAACTGGTATCCATAGCCATTGCTGTCTTCAGTTGCCTCAGACGGATAAAAGGAGCTCGTTTCCATCTGAATCTTCGTCGCCTCGGCAACCCATTCCGCAGGAATGATCTGTTCCCCACGCCACTTGCCACCATCCAGCAAACATTGACCAAACTTAGCCAAATCCGGTGTCGAAAGGTGAAGACCAAAACCTCCGGTCGTATGACCAGCTTGATCCTCTTCCCACCACCAATTTCTAATGCCTAACGGCGTAAACAAACGTTCGGCGAGATAATCGGATTCTTTCGTTCCACTTACGCGTTGCACGAGCATGCTCAATAAATGTGAACACAGCGAATCGTAGTGAAAGACCTCGCCCGGCTTCCAGTCAAACTCACGATGAAGAACCTCATGTGCCCAGTCGTCTCCCGCGCCAATATACGACAGGTCACTCTCCTGCCCCATCGTCATAGTCAGCAAATTGCGAACCGTCACATTGCGAAAGCGCTCATCCGCGATCTCTCCTTCATATTCCGGGAAGTATGAAATCCAGCGATCGGTCAGCGATAGCCGTCCTTCATTCACCAACATCCCGACAGCGACCGAGGTAAAGGACTTAGTCACAGAATAGAGCGGATGAACGTGTTCGAGGGCGAACGGCGCAGCCGCATGCTCAAAGACGACTTCACCATCCTGTCGGACCACGACCGAGCGGACTTCCACGCCCGCGGACCTCCACGCCGCAAGGCACGCCTCACCCATCCTATTGCCAAAGATAATATTAGACACTCTCAACCACTGCCTCTCAAACGAAACCAGCACAAGACAAGGTCGCCCTCGGCGCTTATCCAAGGACGACCCTGTTAGATTGCTGGCGCGCGGGGAAATACTTGTTCCGCGGCTCCACTTCTTTGGCTACTTTGCAGCCTCTACCGCCGGCACGTCCTCCTTGTACGTCGCATATGTAAGCAGGAACGAAATCACGCTGGAAACCACGATGGCTATGATTACGTAAATCAGGTAGTTCGCGCCCATTGCACCGGACGGGTCAATGAAGCCCGGGAAGGCGCAGAAGCCGCCGCCGGTGAAGGCGAACATCTTGGTGCCAAGAGCGCCGATGATTAGGCCGCCGGGCACAGAGGCGATGCAGCTCATGATAAAAGGCTTCTTGCGCGGAAGGGTCACGCCGTAGATGCAGGGCTCAGTGATGCCGAAGAAGAAGCCCGAGATGAACGCCGGCCATGCAAGCTGCTTGAGCTTTACGTCCTTAGTCTTCAGAAGGATAGCGAGGACGGCAAGGGACTGAGCGTACGAGCAAACCATGTACGGCGCCATGACAATATCCCAGCCCTGGGAGGCAATGTTCACCAGCATGAGAGCAATGACACTCCAGTGGAAGCCGAAGATGACCATAGGCTGCCAAATGGCAGTAAGCACGATGCCGCCGAGCGCGCCGCCGATGACAGGCAAGCTGTAGAGGGAGTTAAACAGCAGGCTCATGAGGTTCGTGATCAGGGTGGCAATCGGGCCAATAATCAAATAGGTAGCGGGGACCATCACAACGAGCACGCATGTAGGCACAAAGAAGAACTTTACATACTCAGAGAAATGCTTGCGGCACCACTTCTCCAGCTTTGCCGCGAACCAAACAGAAATGATAATCGGAATGACAGAGCTCGTATAACCCGAAGACGGCATGATGACGGGTATGCCGAGGAAAGTCGTGTAGTAGTTCATGGCAAAGGGAGTGCCGGCAAGTACCGTTCCCAAAACATCGCCAGATGTGATGTTGACCATCGCCGGATACGTAAGTGCGATACCGAGCGTCATGCCAACGAACTCACTACAGCCAAACTTCTTTGCCGCGGTATAGCCAAGGATAATCGGCAGGAAGTAGAAGAAGCCGTCACCAGCCGCATATAGAATCTGGTACAAGCCGTCTGTCGCCGTAATCCATCCGAGGGCGACGAGAATACTCAAAACACCCTTGATCATACCCGCGGCACACAGCACCGCAAGAATCGGCTGGATTACGCCTGAAATAGTATCGATAAGGGCACTAACAAGGTTTCCTTTCTTGACGGGCTCACCATCAAGATTAACCTCGCCCAGCCCCTCGGCACCAGAAGCGGCAACCGCGGCATCGTAAACATCCTCAATCACATTGATGCCGACAACAACCTGATACTGGCCATTCGCGTTGATTACTTGAATGACGCCTTTATGAGACTCAATTGCCTTAGTATCGGCCTTCGCATCGTCTCGCAGCTTGAAACGCAGACGCGTCATGCAGTGCGAGATGCTCAGGATGTTTTCCTTACCGCCGACGAGGCCAACTACGTCCTCGCCGAGCTTGCGATTTGCAAGCTCTTTGCTTTCGCTCATGGTTTTCCTCCCATGCGACCTGTCCAAGGTCGGCCGCCCGCCATCATTCACAAAATTGATTTCCGGTACTAGTGGAGTTCTGGCCAGAATTCCTTATTCGCCTCAATGAGATCGTCAAGGATCTTCTTTGCAACGGAGGCAGAGGGGACCGTCTTCGAAAGCGTCAGCGCCTGCCAAAGCTCCTGATAGGAATGGTCGACCCAAGCAGACACTGCAAGCTTTTCGACCGAGACCTGTTCCTCCATAAGTCCTTTCTGGAATTGCGGAATCTCACCTTGGCAAATTTTCTCGTAGCCGTCGCTGCCAACGATGCAGGGGATCTCGACCATAGCCGTTGGGTCAAAATTGGACACAGCCCCGTCGTTGGGAACAATCAGCGAGAAACGTTCACGGGTGTTCTCTGCCAAAGCGCGAGCGAGATCGACAATGTACTCAGCGTGGGTATCCGGCTTAAGGCCGAAACCCTCAGACGTGCCCTTTTCGATAATCTGGCGGGCGGTGCCGAAGACGCGTTTCTCGCGACCCTCACGGACCTCGTCGGTGCGGGTGTGGTTGGGGTCGGTGTGCTCAACCACATAGTCCGGGAAGAGATAGTACTTGAGGTAGGTGTTCGGGATGGTATTCGGATCGAGCGCGTAAACATCCTTAGCCTTACGGAACGTCTGGTCCCAAGATGCATCGACGAATTCAAGGCCGGAATCCTCGCCGGCATAACCGTTTTTAGCCATTTGGGCCTTGATAGTGGGCATAAGGTCATTGCCAGCACGGTCGTGAATCTTTGTCCACCAGCCAAAGTGGTTGAGGCCGTAGTAGCCGACGACGAGGTCGTTGTGGTCCTTGAGACCACACATCTGAGCCATGATATCCATCAGTGCTATTGGCATGTCGCAGATGTTGATGATCTTTGAATCCGGGCGAAGACGGCGTGTCGCCTCGGCAACGATCGCCGCGGGGTTGGAGTAGTTGAGCATCCATGCGTCAGGACTGTATTTCTCCATGTAGTCAAGGATCTCGAGTACGCCGCCGATGGAGCGCAGCCCGTAAGCAATGCCACCAGGACCGCAGGTCTCTTGGCCAAGAACGCCATAGCGCAGGGGGATCTTCTCGTCCTTATCGCGCATAGCGTACTTGCCAACGCGAATCTGGGCAAGTACAAAGTCGATGCCTGTGAAGGCCTCCACAGGGTCGGTCGTATAGCTGAAGGTTACCTCTGGAGCATTCTCCTTGATGTAGATGGCACATGCCTTGGCAATTGTCCCCTGACGCTCGGCATCGTTGTCATAGAGCGTAATCCTATTGATGGGGAACACATCGCGCTTCGCGAGAAGTGTCAGAACAACGCCCGGCGTATAAGTGCTTCCGCCTCCCGCGATAGTAACCGCATAGCTCTGTTTTGCCATTGCAATCCTCCTGTCTAGACATGTACTTGACGACTTGAATTATATCCTCAGTGATTTGCTATATGTCTAGACATGTTAAGCACACGGGCGAACGGTTGATTTATGGCGGTAAGCGGCAACTTTAAGTGTCTCCACTTCCTATAATTGGTAGAAGCGGATAATCGCGCCGATTCGACGCATTCTGTACAACCTCAATAAGGAGAACATTTTGGCAAGAATCCTGTACAGTGAAATTTACCGAAGCCTACGAGAGCGGATTGTCGAAGGCAAACATCCCGTAGGATCGCTCCTTCCTTCCGAACAAAATCTTTCCAAAGAGTTCTCCTGCTCTCGAATGACGGTGCGCAAGGCCATCTCACTTCTCGCAAATGAAGGTCTAGTTCAGTCCATTAAAGGCAAGGGAGTCCTCGTAATCGAAACGTCACTTGCAGGCACCAGCAAAGAGGGCGCATTCACCGTAAGTGGCCTTTCTTCGTTCAGCGAATCGGCACACGCGATCGGAGCAATTCCAACGTCAAAAATCGTCTATTTCGAGCACGTAAGCACCGATAAGTGTCTAGCTCAATTGACGGGATTTCCCGAAGGAGAAGACCTTACGCATTTGAAGCTCGTCCGCATGCTCGACGATAAACCGGTCGTTGTCGACCGCCACTACTTCCTAACTTCCTCCGTCCCCGGCTTAAACGAGCAGAATGCCACCCTGTCGCTCTTCCATTACATCGAGGATGAGCTAGGGCTCACCATTGCCGTGAGCAAACGAACGATAACACTCGTCCAGCCCGACGCTGAGGACTGCCGGTTGCTTGGCGTCGATTCTTCTTCGTATCTGGCAGCCATAACCAGCCAGACATTCGACTCAACCGGAACTCAATTTGAGTACATCGAGGCGCGTTATATTCCGAGCATCTTCCATTTTCACGACACGGCAACGCGCACACCCCTACCCTAATAAACGACACGAACGGACGCCGCCCTAGTGAATTTGTTCAACAAAAAAGCCGGGGCCCGCGTAATGCGGACCCCGGCTTTCAACCGTGACGGTATGCTGTCCCAGTCCTACACGTAGAACAGAATGTCATCGTAGGTCGGGACCGGCCAGTAGTCGGCGGCCACGATCTCCTCCATGGCGTCCACGGCAGCGCGCAGCGTATCCATAGCGGGAACAACCTCGTGCGCGTACACGTTGGCCTGCTCCTGGCCATCGAGGGTCTCGGCCTTCTGGTGCACGGCATCGAGAGCCTTGATGGAATCGTTGATGGCGGTGATGCCGTTGCAGAGCTTGTTGAGCGTGTTCTGCTCGCACTGCATGGCAGCGTCGGCACCGGCGGCGCGGATTGTCTCCAGGCCCTTAGCGACCTTGGTGGCATAGGCGGTGATGACCGGACGATAGGTACGACGTGCCTCGCGAATCATCGTGGTGGCCTCGATGTTCATGAGCTTGTTGTACTTCTCGAGCTTGCAGTCGTAGCGGCACTGGGCCTCGGCGCGGGTCAGAACGCCCGTCTCCTCAAAGAGCGCGATGGCCTTATCGGAAACAAAGGCGGGCAGAGCATCGGCCGTGGTCTTGTTGTTGGCGAGGCCTCGCTTCTCGGCCTCGACGGGCCACTCCTCGGAGTAACCGTCGCCGGAGAACAGGATACGCTGGTGATCGGTCAGGACCTTCTTGCAGTACTCGAGCGCGGCGTCCTGGAACTTGTCCTCGGGCAGACCCTCGAGCGCGTCGGCGAAGGACTTGAGCGACTTGGCAACGGCGGCATCGAGCACCAGGTTGGAGTCGGAGACGTTCTGCTCGGAGCCGCAGGCACGGAACTCAAACTTGTTGCCGGTGAAGGCGAACGGGGAGGTACGGTTACGGTCGGTGTTGTCCTGCATCAGCTTGGGCAGGGTGTCGGCGCCCAGGTCGAGCACGCCGTGGGTGGCATGGACGGAAGCCTTGCCATCGATGATCTTCTCGACGACCTCGGTAAGCTGGTCGCCCAGGAAGATGGACATAATCGCCGGAGGAGCCTCGTTGGCGCCCAGACGATGGTCGTTGCCGGCCGAGGCGACAGAAGCGCGCAGGAGCTCCTGGTAGTTATCGACGGCCTCAATCACCGCGGTGAGGAAGACGATGAACTGCAGATTGTCGAGCGGGGTGTCACCCGGATCGAGCAGATTCTCGGACTCGGTGCCAAGCGACCAGTTGTTGTGCTTGCCCGAACCGTTGATGCCCTCGAACGGCTTCTCGTGCAGCAGGCAGACCAAGTCGTGGCGGGAGGCGATGAGCTTCATCTTCTCCATCATGACAAGGTTCTGGTCAATGGCCTCGTTGACCTCGCCGTAGACGGGGGCGAGCTCATGCTGGCAGGGAGCGACCTCGTTGTGCTTGGTCTTGGCGGGAATGCCGAGCGCCCACAGCTCGTCGTCCAGATCCTTCATATAGGACGAGACGGTGGGGCGGATCGCGCCAAAGTAGTGCTCCTCGAGCTCCTGGCCCTTGCAGGGAGCGGCGCCAAAGAGCGTGCGGCCGGTGATGACCAGGTCCTTGCGCTTGCGGTAGGCGTCCTTCTTGATCAGGAAGTACTCCTGCTCGTCGCCAACGGAAGGAACAACCTTCTTGGGGGTCTTGCCAAACAGTGCCAAAACACGCTTGGACTCACGCGAGAGTGCGGTCATGGAGCGCAGCAGCGGGGTCTTCTTGTCCAGGGCCTCGCCCGTGTAGGAGCAGAAAGCCGTGGGGATGCACAGGACGTCGTCCTTGATAAAAGCGGGGCTGGTGGGATCCCAGGCGGTGTAGCCACGGGCCTCGAAGGTGGCGCGCAGGCCGCCGTTGGGGAAGCTGGAGGCGTCCGGCTCGCCCTGGATGAGGTTCTTGCCCGTAAACTTGGTAATGGCGGTGCCGTCGTGGTTGGGCTCGAGGAAGCTGTCGTGCTTCTCGGAAGTGATGCCCGAAAGCGGCTGGAACCAGTGCGCGTAGTGCGTAGCGCCCTTGGAGATAGCCCAGACCTTCATGGCGTGAGCAACAGCGTTGGCCACATCCAGGTCGAGCGGCTCACCGCCCTCGAGGGTTGCAGCAAGGCGCTTCCAAATGTCCTTGGGGAGGCAGTCCTTCATGACTTCCTCAGAGAACACCATGGTCCCGAAGCGGTCAGTAAGTTCGGCCATACGGAACTCCCTTCGTATCGGCACCGCGTGAGAAGCGGTGTTGATTACTAACGAACGAGTCCTAGCTTAGACTCGCCGTGTTTCCGCGACATTACCGTTATGTTGCTGTCGCGAAACCAATCAATGAGGTTACCGCATCGCGACAGCATTGCCACCCTTAACAGCCAACGAACTGCATAAATTGCAGACCTCTCCGCATGGTTTAAGGGTAGTCAATTTGGGACGGGGCTTTCTTAACTGGTATTTCGCATCAGATACCATTCAATATAGCCCATCCTACATTGACCGCCCTGTTATAGAAAATGCCGATAGCGAAACATCTTCGATTGGTATTCCCAAATAGCGAGTAAAACTCCACCGTGGCGCAGTGGTGCTGTAGAATCCTTACAACACATCGCACTAAAGTATCTAAAGGAGCACGATATGCGCGTCGACGAGGTTTTTGAGCAGGCAGCATCCCTGGGCACCACGCCTATTTCGTTTGAGATGTTCCCGCCCAAGGGCGAGCTGACCCTCGACACGGCTCGCGAAGTGGCGGGCAATCTGTGCAAGCTTTCGCCGAGCTTTGTCTCGGTCACCTGCTCGGCCGGCGGCTCGGGCAACGGCGCCACCACCGCCCCCATCGCGCATATGATTTCGAGCGAATTCGATACGCCCTCGGTGGCGCACCTCACCTGCGTTGGCCGCACGCATGCCGATATCGCCGCCAAGATCGACGAGTATCGCTCGGCCGGCGTGGAAAACGTGCTGGCCCTGCGCGGCGACCTGCCCGCTGGCGCGACTGGGGACGACAAGCCCGCCTCCGACTACGCCTACGCCCGTGACCTCATCCCCGAGCTCGTCGACGCCGGCTTTTGCGTGGGCGCCGCAGCCTACCCCGAGGGTCACATTGCCTGCGAGGATCTCAACCTCTCGGTCGAGCACCTCAAGCAAAAGCAAGATGCCGGCGCAAGCTTCTTTGTGACACAGCTCTTCTTTGATAACGAGTGCTTCTATCGCTTCCGCGAGCTCGCCGACAAGGCCGGCATCACCGTGCCCATCACCGCGGGCATCATGCCGTTTATGGGCAAGTCGCAGATCAGCCGCATGGTCTTTATGTGCGGCGCGTCGCTGCCCTCCCCCGTCATCAAGATCCTCGCCAAGTACGAGAACGACCCCGAGAGCCTGCAGGCGGCCGGTGTAGATTATGCTGCTCGTCAGCTTTGCGACCTTAAGGAGCACGGTGCCGACGGTCTGCACCTGTACACTATGAACCGTCCTGCAATCGCCGCGACCATTATGGAGCGCCTGGGGTAATGGAAAAACCGCACGTCGATACAACCGTTGTAGAAGTGCCGGCCGACCTTGCGTCGCCGGCGCTTTACCGTATCGACGCTGCCCACCACCCTCGTGTCGACCGTGCCGAGATGCTGCGGTATCTGGGTTACGGCGGCCAGCAGATTGAGCCCGAGCTGTCACGACGAATTGAGCTTGTCGTTGAGCGTCTGGAGCTGGACATTGAGCCCCGTGGCGTGCGACGCGTGTTTGCCGTCGATGCCACGGGCGTGGACGAGCAGGGCAAGCCTTGCATCCGTCTGGTCGGCACCAACGTTGAGCTGCGCGGTCGCGACATCTATCGCCACCTCAAAGACGCCCGCTTTGCCGCGCTCATGGCATGCACACTCGGCATGGACGCCGAGCGTCGTCTGCGCACCACGGGAGCCCAGCAGCCCCTGGAGGGAGCCGTGCTCGACGCCGCATGCTCTGCCTATGTAGAAGCCGCCGTCGAGCAGATGGACCAGCAGGTCAAGGCTGCGGCCGCCGCACACGGACTCGCCGGTAACTGGCGCTTCAGTCCCGGCTATGGCGACTGCCCGCTTACGGCCCAGCGCTCAATCGTGAATGCGCTCAACGCCACGCGGCTCATCGGGCTTACCGTCACGCCGACCAGCCTGCTCATGCCCACCAAGAGCGTGACCGCGGTGATTGGTCTGTTTGACGGCGAAGTCCACGACGCCCAGAGCCGCCCCACCTGCAATATCTGCCGCATGCGTGAGCACTGCCGCTTCCGCGCCGCCCACACCACCTGCTATTCCAGCCATTAGGAGCCATCGATGTTTACTCCGCTTATCACTCATGATCTGGACGGTGCCGCGCTGGCGGCACCCGTTGATGCCGCACGCCGTAATGGCGCTGCATACAAGACGCGCACGATCGACGACCTTCGCATTAAGGACGATCGTCTGCGCGCCGCCATCAAGGGCACCGGGCACCTGCTGTTTGACGGCGGCATGGGCACCATGTTGCAGGCCGCTGGCATGAAGGCGGGCGCCCTGCCCGAGCTGCTCAACTTTGAGGAGCCCCAGGTCATTACCGACATTCAGCGACAGTACGTCGAGGCCGGCTGCGACGTGATCACCGCCAACACCTTTGGTGCCAACGCCCACAAGCTCGACGGTACCGCCACCGTGGCAGATGTCTTTGCCGCCGCTGTCGCCTGCGCCCGCGCGGCCGGCGCCCACTACGTCGCCGGCGATATCGGCCCCATCGGCGCGCTGCTTCGCCCCCTGGGCACCCTGAGCTTTGACGAGGCCTACGACCTCTTTGCCGAGGAGGTGCGCGCCGGCGTCGCCGCGGGCGTGGACCTCTTTATTATCGAGACTATGACCGACCTGGCCGAGATCAAGGCGGCAGTCCTCGCCTGCCGCGAGAACTCCGACCTGCCCGTCTTTGCCACCATGACCTTTGAGGAAGACGGTCGCACCTTCCTGGGCACGAGTCCCGAGGTTGCCGCCATCACGCTCGATGCCATCGGCGCCGACGTTTTGGGCATCAACTGCAGCCAGGGACCGGCCGAGCTCCGAGGACTCGCCGCTCGCATGCTCACCGTTACGGACAAGCCCGTTATGGTGCAGGCCAACGCAGGACTGCCCCACGTGGACGACGACGGCAACACCGTCTTTGATATCCAGGCGCCCGAGTACGCCGTGGCCGTCGCCGGTATGATTGAGGACGGCGTAAGCGTCGTGGGCGGCTGCTGCGGCACCACGCCGGCGCACATGGCAGCGCTGCGCACGCTTATCGATAACCACACGCCCAGTCCGCGCCACCGCAAGCCCAGCATGTCGGTCACAAGCGCCCAGACCGTGGTGGACCTCCCCTGCGACGGCCACAAGATCGCCGTCATCGGCGAGCGCATCAACCCCACCGGCAAAAAGCGCCTGCAGCAGGCCCTGCGCGACGGCGACCTGGACTACGTCGTGAGCCAGGGCATCAGCCAGCAAGAACAGGGCGCCGACATCCTGGACGTCAACGTGGGCCTGCCCGAGATCGACGAGGTCAAGGTCATCCAGCAAGCGACCGAGCAGCTCCAAGGCTCCACGCTGTTGCCGTTGCAGATCGACTCCACCGACCCCGCCGCCGTCGAGGCCGCCGTACGTCGCTACGCCGGCAAGCCCATCATCAACTCGGTCAACGGCAAGCAGCAGATCATGGACGAGATCTTCCCGCTGGTCGCCCACTACGGCACCAACGTCGTCGGCCTCACGCTCGACGAAGGTGGCATCCCCGATACCGCCGAGGCTCGCTTCGCCATCGCCGAGCGCATCGTGACCGAGGCCGCCCGCTACGGCATTGGCCCGGACCGCATCCTCATCGACTGCCTGGTCATGACCGCCTCGACCAATCAACGCCAGGCCGAGCAGATTCTGCGCGCCATGTCCCTGTGCAAGGAGCGTCTGGGCGTCAAATGCGCGCTTGGCGTGTCGAATATCAGCTTTGGCCTGCCCGCTCGCCCGCTGCTGGGCTCGGTCTTTTTGGCCGCCGCCTTTGGCGCGGGCCTGGACGCCCCCATCATGAACCCGGGCTCCAAGCGCTTTATGGACACCGTCTACAGCTATCGCGTCTTGAGCGTTGAGGACGAGGGCTCGACCGGATACATCGAGCGCTACGCCGGCTGGACCGATCCGTATAAGATCGCCGCAAACCCGGCAGCGGCTCAGCCCGCATCGAGTGATGCCGCGCCTGCCGCCGGCGCCGACGGCAACGACGACCCGATCCGTCGCATGGTCGTCTCGGGCCGCAAAGGCGAGATCGCTGCCGAGACCGAGCGTCTGCTGGCAGACCACGACGCCATGGACCTTATCAACAACCACTTTATCCCCGCCCTCGACGAGGTGGGCGTCCTCTTTGACCAGGGCAAGTTCTTCTTGCCGCAACTCATGGCCTCGGCCGAGGCCGCGCGCGTGGGCTTCGACACCATCAAGCGCCTGATGCCCGCCGGCGAGATTGCCGACAAGGGTAAGATCTGCGTGGCCACCGTCAAGGGCGACATCCACGATATCGGTAAGAACATCGTCAAGATGCTGCTCGACAACTACGGCTATACCGTCTTTGATCTGGGCCGCGACGTCGATCCGCAGGAAGTGCTCAAGACCGTCAAGGAGCGCGACATTAAGCTCGTCGGCCTCTCGGCGCTTATGACCACCACGGTCGTCGCCATGGAGGAGACCATCAAGCTGCTTCATGCCGAGGTGCCGGGCGTCAAGATCATCGTAGGCGGCGCCGTGCTCACCCCCGAATACGCCAAGCAGATCGGCGCGGACTACTACGCCAAGGATGCCGCCGAAAGCGCGCGCATCGCCGAAGAGGTCTTTGGGCAGTAACACAACGGAAACAACCGAGCACCAAAACGTGCCGCATGCGCCACCTGGCATGTGCGGCACGTTAGAATAGAAAAGACTATGCTCGTTTTGGCAGATAGGAGCGCAAGGATGGCGATCACGCCCGCAGAAATCGCGGAAACCCGCGGCATGGTTGAGGAGCAGAACCTCGACATCAGGACCATCACCATGGGTGTTTCGCTCATGGGTTGCGGTGACGAGAACCTCGACCGCATGTGCACGAAGATCTACGACCACGTGACGCACACGGCTGAGCATCTGGTCGAGACCGCCGAGAACCTCGAGCGCGAGTACGGTATCCCCATCGTCAACAAGCGCGTTTCCGTCACCCCGGTGGCGCAGATCGCCGCGTGTTGCAAGGATGAGGACCTCACCCCCATCGCGCATGCCCTCGACCGCGCGGCCGAGACGCTCGGCATCGATTACCTGGGCGGCTTCTCCGCGCTCGTCCAGAAGGGCATCGGCGATGCCGACCGCCGCGTTATCCAGTCCATCCCCCAGGCGCTCGCCACCACGAGCCGCGTCTGCTCCAGCGTCAACGTCGCCAGCCTGCGCGCCGGTATCAACATGGACGCCGTGCTTATGGCCGCCCAGACCATCATCGACGCCGCTAAGCTCACGGCCGACCAGGACTCCGTCGGCGCTTCCAAGTTTGTCTGCTTTGCCAATATGGTCGAGGACTCACCGTTTATGGCGGGCGCCGTCCACGGCGGTGGCGAGGCCGACGCCGTCATCAACGTAGGCGTCTCGGGCCCCGGCGTTATGGCAGCAGCCCTGGAGAAGCTGCCCGATTCTGCATCGATGATGGAAGTCGCCGAGAAGATTAAGCAGACCGCCTTTAAGATCACCCGTGCCGGTGAGCTCATGAGCCGCGAGGCCGCCCATCGTCTGGGTGTCGAGAAGGGCATTGTCGACCTTTCGCTGGCACCTACGCCTGCCATCGGCGACTCCGTCGCGCGCATCCTCGAGATCATCGGCGTGGGCACCTGCGGTGGCCCCGGCACGACCTGCGCGCTCGCCATGCTCAACGATGCCGTCAAGAAGGGCGGCGTCATGGCCAGTTCCAGCGTGGGCGGTCTTTCGGGCGCTTTCATCCCCGTGTCCGAGGACGCCGGCATGATCGCCGCCGTCGAAGCCGGTGCGCTTTCGCTCGAGAAGCTCGAGGCCATGACCTGCGTGTGCTCCGTTGGCCTGGACATGATCGCCATCCCCGGCGACACCCCGGTCGAGACCATCGCCGGCATCATCGCCGACGAGATGGCCATCGGCGTCATCAACAACAAGACCACGGCCGTCCGCGTGATTCCCGCCATTGGCAAGGGCGTGGGCGACTGCGTCGAGTACGGCGGCCTATTTGGCCGTGCGCCTATCATGCCGGTGAACCCCAACGCCGGCACCGTGCTTGCCCACCGCGGTGGACGCTTCCCGGCGCCGCTGAACTCGCTCAAGAACTAGCTGAGGGGGACTGGCGAGGAGCCCCGCCGCCGGGCGGCAGACATATAAGGTCGCCTGCTCGGACAATCCTGACTCGCACGGAGAGCACATTAAGTGCTCTCCGGCTCGTGCGGAACTCGCGATCGACCTTATATATTTGCCCTCCCCGGGGCTCCCGCACAACGGGACCTCGGTTGGGTTCTATCCCGGTTGCAGTCGCTTCGCTTCTGCTCCACTTTGCTGGTATGACGGTTTGGCGTTGGATCGGTTCTTTCTGATATATGCTGGTTGCGGCTCTTCTTTTGGGAGGAGTCGCTTTTTTGTTGCTAGGAGGTTGGCCCGTGGCTGATGGGGAGAATCGTTCTGAGCTGCTTTCCACAGATTGGAATCTGGAGTGGATGCGTCTGCAAGCTGATCGGCGGCGGGCTGACGATTCTTTTGAGTGGGATAAAAGGGCTCGGCATTTTCGGCCGTTGGAGACTGCCCCTTATGCTCGGGATTTTATAAAGCTGCTGGCGCTTGAGCCCGGCGAGTCGGTACTCGATATGGGGTGCGGGGCTGGGTCGATTGCTATTCCGCTTGCTCAGGCTGGGCATCCTGTGATTGCTGCTGACTTTTCCCCTGCCATGTTGGGCACGCTTGATGCTGGCATTGAGTACTATGGGCTCGAGGATCGCATTACGCCGCTTGAGCTTGCCTGGGACGATGATTGGGATCTGGTTGGGCCGGTTGCCAAGGCTGTTGATGTTGCCTTTGCCAGTCGCTCTGTCACCACGACCAACCTAAAAGGCGCGCTTGCCAAGCTCGACCGTACGGCTCGTCGGCGTTGTGCAGTCACGATGGTCGCCAACTCCAGCCCGCGCTATGATCTGCACTTGATGAACGCTATCGGCGCCTCGGTTACCTGCAGCAATGGCTTTGTGTACGCCTTCAACATCCTCATTCAGATGGGTGCCCTGCCGCAGGTCACGTACTTTGAATCGCCGCGTCGCGATACCTTCGACAGCCTTGAGGCAGGCGTGGCGGACTTTTCCCGCATGCTTGAGCATGGCAACGAGGATAAGGTCGACCGTCTGCGCGACTACATCGCCCAACACATGATCGAGAATCCCCATGCCGGTGAGCCGGGCTCCAAGGGCGTGTCGCAGGGGCGCTATATGCTCGACCATGTCCGTAAGGTTCGCTGGGCGTTTATTGCATGGGAACCGGTCTCTGAATCCCGCTCGTAGCCCGTTCACAGCCTGCGCTGCCCATCACCTCGGCATCCGCATTCTTTTTGAACTGGGCAAACACGCTCCACACCGCGCCGTTCCTGCGCTATCGTGGGACAGCTCACGTAGATTAAGGCCCCGTCGCGGGGCGCCCCATACATAGAAAGCGAGAACCCATGGCACTGACAGGAGCCCAGGTCAAGCAGCTTCGCAGCATGGCCCATCACCTCAACCCCGCCATCATCATCGGCAAGTCCGATGTCAACGAGGGCACCGTCGAGCAGACGGTCGCCTACCTGGAGAGGCACGAGCTCGTTAAGTGCTCCGTGCTCGATGGCTCCAGTCTTTCCGCCCGCGAGGCCGCCGAAGAGCTCGCTGAGCGTTGCCACGCCGAGGTCGTCCAGGTCATCGGCCGCAAGTTCTCGCTGTATCGCGAGTCCTCGCGCAAGGACATCGAGAAGATCAAGCTCGTCTAAGAGCCAATGATCCGGCGAGCCAACACATAGCAAGCTTACGGGTGCCCAAGTACTTCGGGCGCCCGTTTTTTATCGCTCGACCAGCACGCGATTGAGCCGCCCCTCCACCAAGCGCTCGTATAGATGCCGCGTCTCGGGCTCGGGTACGCCATTGACCTGTTCCCTTAGATGGTGCATATGCCCGCTGTATAGCTCGACGATATCGCGCCGCCGCCCCGCCGCACTGTAGACGCGCATGGCGCAGCGCACCATATCCTCACGCGCCGTTTCCTGTCGAAGCCCCGACTCCGCCAGCCAAATCGCCGACTGCAAATCGTTTTCTTCTAGAGCGGCATTTGCTCCCTTAATCATGCAATCGATGTACTTTGACTGCATAATGCGTCGCATACGCAAAAAGTAGGTGGGGTTACAGCCATTGGGAACATACAGCGGTCCGGCATAAAGCTGCTCAATCTTAAGGCACAGCTCAACTAAATGGGGCCCGCGCGCACCCGTGCGATTTCCCAAAACCTCGCGGCTTATCTGGTCAAACAGCCGTACATCGGTCTTGACGTAGTCGCCGTTGAGTCCGATGCATTCATTTTGGATGAGCACACACGACTTGCCATCCGGCGTCGGTCCCAAAGCCGACCGCAAGCGCGATATCGTCGAGTACAGGTTGTTGCGGGCGCTATTGAACTCGGCATGGGGCCACAACTCCATGGCCAGCGTCTCACGATCGACGAGCGCATCCATGCCCAGCGCAAGCCGCTCGGCAAGTGTCGCCGCCTTCTTGCGGCGCCACATTTTGTCCGTGATGGGAAACCCGTCGCGCTCGGCGCGAAACGCACCAAACATGCGAATCTCGATATGGTCGATGGTATCAACGGCTTCAACCTCGCCGGCCTGGAACAGGCGCTCGCCCTCCCCTTCCAGATCATCGCGCAGCGAGTACCGCGACAGCTCGCGCACGGGAAGCTTCTTGCGAATCCTGGTCGCCGGCTCGCCCAGACAATGCATGGCAAGGCGCGCAAAGAGCCGATACGATGGCTCCAGAATCCCCGCACGATTCATGGACATCCAGGCCGCAAGATCGCTGTCTCGGCCCGCACAGGCCAAATGCAGCGCCACCATCCAGGCCTCCGCTCCACCAACCTGCGTCTGGCTTATATCGAGTAGCTCCGCTTCCTCGCGCACCGAAACCATCGAGGTGTTACGCAGATACGCCGCGCGCTCCAACAGCAATGCGTTATCGCGCATGTACGCAATCGACTCCTCGGCAAGTTTGAGCACTTGGACCGCACGGAACTTTGCATTAACCGGCCGTCCCTCTGCCAGCGACTGCCAGCCTTCTAGCAACAGGCCAAACAGCTGAATCTGGTTGTCGCGCATGCGCACGGCAAAACGATCGAGCTCGTTGAATGCCGCGTCGTCGGTTACCGGCAAGCCGGAAAGGAGCCGCCGTGCCGCCAACACCATGCGCACCCAGATAGCCATCGCCTTAAGCCCACGTACGTCGAGCGCCTCCCGCACCACCGTCATCTCGTCGTCGCGCTCGTCGGTTCCCGCAAACGACCCGTCAAAAAGCTCCACCAGCATGCTGTCGGCCCGTATAACAATCCCCGCGATGTCGAGCTCGCAGTCGTAGGCCTTGCTCGTTTTGAGCTGCTGTAGAACGCCGCCGTCATCTCCCCGCTCGGTCAGGCAGCGCTTGACCTCGATATGCGCGGACAACATATCGAGTGCGGTATGGGATGTCTCGATTTCTGGCGCGGTCAGGTTCGTAGGAAGCCCAAGCCCGTTGTCCCCATAGCAAACAGCCGTCAGTGTCTGGGCCACCCTCCATGAAACAGGGTCTATTTCGCAGGCCGCCCGTTCGCCCCCGCGCTCGATGACCGATGCCATATAGCGAGCGAGCTTTGTATTGGACACGCTGACCGCTGCCAGATATACGCCAAGCGCCTCGGCAGGCGTTGGCTCTGGAGCCGGATCCTCGGCATCGATCGTGCCCAGCGCTGCTCGGCAGATATCGGCCCCGTGCCCCGTCAGAGCCAGATCGACCCCATACTGCCCAGCAAGTTCAAGGACCGCATCACGGTCCAAAAAGGCGTCCGCCAGGCCCATCGCCGCATCGCATCGGCCCGCCTTAAGCAAAATCCGGGCCGCCCTCGGAACAAGTTCGGGGCGAACCTCGGCCACCAACTTACGCAAGCGCAAGCGTCCGTTATCCTCCGTGCCCAGACACGTAAAACTCCGCTCGGCGGGGTCCAAGCCAAAGATCGGGTAGTCGCGTACGAAGTAGGACTGGTCGACCATCGATAGCCTCACCCCGCAAGCCTCGAGTTCTGCGATATTGCCCTCGCCCATCAAAATCATGAGACATGCCACGCAAAACAGTGCATTATTGTCGAGCGAAGCCAAGTCGACAAGTGCCGCGCCATATACGTTGACAATCTCGTTTTCGAGCAGACCGGCTACGTCGCCTTGGCCATACAGACCCGTCTGCAATGCCGAAACGAGCTCGGGCACGCCCTGCGTGAGCTGATAAAAGTCGAGCGATGTGCTGATCGAAAACGCCGATGCCCACGCCGAATACTCATAGGCATGCACCTTGAGCATCTGCGCATTGATCTTAACCGAATCGCCCAGCCCATGAATCAGTTGACGATTTGAAGGACGGCAGGAGATAAAGACCCCCACCCCCATAGCGCGCAGGCCGCGAATCCTGTCGATGAGGTCTTCGGTATCGTGCTGATCGAGGTTTGGCACATTATCAATCGCGATAAGGGAGTGCGGTTTGTCTTTGAGTTCTTCGGTAACCACCTCGAGCTGCATAAACACCTCGCGCCCAGTGGCGCGATCGGCCTCGATAATCCGCACGGGGCCTCGCGTCGGGTCGCATTTAACCTCATGGGTGTACTGCAGCAGCACCGAGGTCTTCCCAAACCCGTCGGGCGCATAAAGAACCACGATGCCGGCCTTTCGGCCCTTGGCGAGAAGCTCATTCATCAAGCGTTCGCGTCGCACCATATAGCCACCGCCCAGCGGCATCAGCTCGAGGTCGTCCATTCTGCCCAAATCGTTTACCATGCCCGCTCCTCAACTCGACCGTATGGACACTGTAACCGCAAGACCATACAAGCCGCGCTATGAATAGAGCGACCTTGTGTTCTAGGTTGTCTTTTGGTACGCAAGCGGCAAGTTTTTGTACAGCGAGGGCCGATTGTTATTAATCCCCCGACTAATCGGTCTTTAAGCAGGTAAATGAGCTTGTCAGCTTGTCCCATCTAAGCGGCAGTGTAACGCAAATGAACAAGGTTCAGCTATGTCATTCAACTCGCCTAGCACCCGCTACCGTCTACGACCTTTTAGTGGCATTTTTGCATAGAATCTGGTATGGAATGAATCAAGCTGTTGGGCATCCGGCATTCGTCAAGCTTGCGGCAAGATTTTGGTCAAGCGGGCGGAGAGGGATAACAAAAAGGCCCCCGCAAAGCGGAGGCCTTAGGCAAGGCTATGTCGAGATGCAGGATTCGCGCTACTCGCAGAGCGAAAGGGCGGCCTCGTCGGCAACGACAACGCAGTTGGTGTGCAGCTGCAGGATCGAAGCCGGGCACGCGGGCGTAACCGGACCATAGCACATGTCATACACGGCCTGAGCCTTGGCCTCGCCGTTGGCGACGACTAGGATCATGCGGGCATACATGATGGTCTGGGTACCCATGGTGTAGGCCTGACGGGGAACATCGTCGATGCTGTCGAACAGGCGGCTGTTGGCCTGAATGGTGCTCTCGGTGAGGTCGACGCAGTGCGTGCCCTTGGAGAAGTGGTCATCGGGCTCGT
Source organism: Coriobacteriaceae bacterium (assembly GCA_902363875.1). Lineage (GTDB taxonomy): Bacteria > Actinomycetota > Coriobacteriia > Coriobacteriales > Coriobacteriaceae > Collinsella. The sequence goes on from CABJBO010000009.1 coordinate 44,722, forward strand.
TGAAGCCGATGTGGCCGTTGTTGCCAATGCCGAGCAGCTGCAGATCCGGGTAACCGGCGGCGGCGACGATCTTGTCGTACTCAGAGCAGGCAGCGGCGGCGTCGGGGTTGGAACCGTCGGGCACATGCGTGTTGTTCAGGTCGATGTTGATGTGATCGAAGAAGTTCTCACGCATAAAGTAGTGATAGCTCTGGGGATCGTCGTGCGAAAGGCCGCGATACTCGTCCAGGTTGTAGGTGCTGACCTCGGCAAAGTCGACGTCGCCCTTCTCGTACCAAGCAGCGAGCTGCTTGTAGGCACCGATCGGGGTGGAGCCAGTGGCAAGGCCCAGCACACAGTCGGGCTTGAGGATAACCTGCGCCGAGATAATATTGGCGGCCTTGCGGCTCATATCCTCGTAGTCTTTAGCTTTAATGATCTTCATTACGCGTCCTTTCTCGTACAAGAGAGGCAAGGCTCCCCTTACAAGCACTTGCCCGCGGCCCGCGTCGGCCGCAACCAACGTGTGCGGCCACCAGGGCGAGGTCGCGTAATGTATGTGTCTCGTGTCTAGCCGCGTCGAGGCCCCTGCCCGTCCACGGTGACCCGAAGCCTTTTAGCTTCGGACAAACCCCATCTTGCCACGGAGGGCGTCCTCTTTCAAGTGCGCCCTCCGTAAACGTGTTTGAATTGTAGGCTAATGGCCACGTGCACTTGCTAGCGCTCGCGAGCAACGATGAGCTGGTCCATCTCTTCGACATGCACGCCAACGGAGCCCTTGATGCTCGAGAACTCAACGGAGTTGCACACTAAGATGGGAACCGTCACATCGTAGCCCTCAGCAGCAATTGCCTCGCGATCGAACTCAATGAGCACATCGCCCTTATGGACGATGTCACCCACTTGCGCATGTACGGTAAAGTGCTTGCCCTCAAGCTGAACAGTGTCCAAACCAACGTGGATGAGCACGTCCAAGCCATCGACCGTGTTAAGCGCAACAGCGTGTCCCGTGGGAAAAATGGCCTCGACCTTGGCATCAGCCGGTGCAATCACACGCGTGCCGGTAGGCTGAATCGCCACGCCCTGGCCCAAAAGCCCGGTGGCAAATGTCTGGTCGTTTACCTCGGACAACGGAATGACGTCGCCCGAGATGGGAGCATCCAGCGTAAGGACTCGACCACGCATACCAAAAGACCTTAGGACTTTAGTGAACATGCTCCCCCTCGGACATACCAATCGACCAAAATAGCCTTAACAGTTTACCACTTGGCACTCGTTTTTGACCATTAGGGAAGTTCGCGCTTGACAACCTCGACGATGTCGTCAACAACGCGCTGGGTCAGCTCGTGCGTCTCGGCCTCGGCCATAACGCGGACCAGCGGCTCGGTACCGCTCGGGCGCACCAGAATGCGGCCGCGGCCGTCAAGCTCCTTCTCGGCAGCAGCGACGGCATCCCAGATGGGCTGGCAATCGTCCAGACCAGCCTTGTTGTCGGAATGCACGTTGACGAGTACCTGCGGGTACTTCTTCATGATGCCGGCAAGATCGGTGAGGGTGCGACCGGTGCGCTTAAGCACGGCCAGCAGCTGAAGAGCCGTCACCAGGCCGTCACCGGTGGTGTTGTGCTCCAGGAAGATGATGTGGCCGGACTGTTCGCCGCCGATGACGGCACCGTCCGCAAGCATACGCTCCAAAACGTAGCGGTCGCCCACAGCGGTCTGAACCATCTCGAAGCCCTGCTCCTTCATAGCGATGGAGAAGCCAAGGTTGCACATGACGGTCGAGACGATCTCGGAGTTGGCGAGCTTGCCGCGGGCGGCGAGGTCAGAACCGCAGATAGCCAGGATGTAGTCGCCGTCGATCTCATTGCCCTCGCTGTCCACGAACAGTACGCGGTCGGCGTCGCCGTCGTGGGCCAGACCGATGTCAGCATGGGTGCGCAGCACGAGCTCGCGCAGGGGCTCGAGGTGCGTAGAGCCGCACTCGACATTGATGTCGGTGCCGCAGTAATCGGTGTTGATGGCATGGACCGTGGCACCCAGGCGCTGCAGCGCGGCAGGCGTGGTCTGGCAGGAAGCACCGTGACCGCAGTCGACGGCAACCACCAGGCCATCGAGCCTCAGGCCATCAAGCGTATCGATGGCGTGGTCGACGTATGCCTTGCGAGCGTCCTTCATCTTGATGATGTGGCCCACGCCGGCACCGGTCGGCAGCGTGTCGGCAGCCATGGCTTCCTCGGACATGACCCAGGCGCTGATCTCTTCCTCGACCGCATCGGGAAGCTTCATGCCCTTGCGGCTAAAGAACTTGATGCCGTTGAACTCCGGCGGATTATGCGAAGCAGAGATGACGATGCCGCCGTCGAGCTCATTCTGGACGGTGAGCAGCGCCACGGCAGGCGTGGGGATGACGCCGCAGCAGTGCGGACGACCGCCCTCGGCCATGATGCCGGCGGTCAGAGCGCTCTCGAGCATAGTACCCGAAAGACGCGTGTCGCGGCCGACGCAGATATCCGGACCAAGGAACTTGGTCGCCGCGCGGCCCAGGCGAAACGCGAGGTCGCACGAAAGGTCGGCATTGGCGACGCCACGGACGCCGTCGGTACCGAAGATGTTCTGGGGCATAGGATCGCTCCTTCCCTAGCAGGCGATATGCAACCGCCCACCCTAGTCGAAAAAGAAAAGCGGGACCCGCCGAGGAATCGGCAGGCCCCGCTTGTACATTGTATCTCGAAAGGAGATAAAACCTTAGCGCTTGGAGAACTGGGGAGCGCGGCGGGCCTTCTTGAGGCCGTACTTCTTGCGCTCGACCACGCGAGCATCGCGCGTAAGGAAACCGGCCTTCTTGAGGTCAGCACGGTAGTCGCCAGCGTTCAGAAGAGCGCGGGCGATGCCCAGGCGCAGAGCGCCGGACTGACCGGAGATGCCGCCGCCATCGCACAGAGCGATGACGTCGAACTGACCGGCGGTGTCGGTCACCTTGAAGGGAGCAAGGGCGTTCTCAACGAGCTGATGACGGCCGAAATACTGCTCGGCGTCACGCTTGTTGATGGTCACCTTGCCGGTGCCGGGGACGAGACGGACGCGGGCGACGGCGTTCTTACGACGGCCGGTACCCTGGTAGACAACGGTGTTCTCAGCCATCTTTAAGCCTCCAGCTCAATCTTCGTGGGGTTCTGGGCAGCGTGCGGATGCTCGGCACCAGCGTAGACCTTAAGCTTGGTCATCTGGGCACGGCCGAGGGTGGTCTTGGGCAGCATACCGCGAACGGCGCGCTCGATGACCTTCTCCGGGTGCTTCTCCATAGCCTGGCGGAAGCTCTCAGCCTTGAGGCCGCCGTTGTAGCCGCTGTGGCGATAATAGGTCTTCGTGTCGGCCTTGTTACCGGTAAGCTGGACCTTATCGGCGTTGATGACGACAACGAAGTCGCCGCAGTCGCTGTTGGGCGTGAACTGGGGCTTGTTCTTACCGCGCAGGATCATTGCGATCTGGGTGGCAAGACGGCCCAGGACAGCACCATCGGCGTCGACGAGAACCCAGTTGCGCTGGACCTCGCCCTGCTTGGCGTAGTGAGTCGATTTCGAAATCACTTAGACTCCTCCATGTACAGTACGTGTTGTTACAGAGATTCACGGGGCTCTGCAAGTAACCCGTCCATATTACCCCGCTCGCCGTACGAGTCAACAGGTATTTTGGCTCCGACCAGAGTTTCTGCACATGTCATCCACGAGCCGTGACGTTGCAGCGCTAGCGCTCGACAAATGCCTCGATATCTCCCAGCAAGCGCTTTGCCTCCTGGCGGCCCTGGATATACAGGTCGAGAAGCTTGGCCGGATCATGCTCGACATGGCCGACCTCGACCGGCTTTTGCGGAGCGATGACCAGCGCGCGGCCCTCGCGCTCATACTTCCACAGGTGCATGCGCTGGAGGTTATAGCGGTCGTGGCGCGTCTCGATAGCCTCGAGCAGGTAGGGGTAGTCGGCATAGCGGGCGCGCGCGGCAGGCATAAACTCGTAGGGCTTTTTCTCGTACGAGCGGTCCTGCGTGACAATGACAACCGCGCGCTCGAAGCCGGCCTCCTCCAGCACATGCTCGATAGGAACCGAATCGGCTACGCCGCCGTCGACGTATTTGTGCCCGTCAATCTCGACCGGCGGCGTCACCAGCGGCAACGAGGTCGAGGCACGCACGCAATCGATATCGAGCATGGCGTTTTTGACGGGCAGGTAGGCAGCGGTGCCGAATAACATGTCCGTCGCGACAGCATACATTTCGATGGGGCTCGCGTCGAAGGTCTCGTTATCGAAGGGGTCTAGGCGATCCTGCACGTCGTTGAAAATAAAGTCGTAGCCGACGATGGAACCCGTGGACGCAAACGATGCGGCGCCCATGAAGCGGTTGTCGTTGCAGAAAGCCAGGTTGATGCGGTTGGCACGGCCGATCTGGTGCGACTTGTAGTTCACGCCGTTGAGAGCGCCGGCCGATACGCCATATACCGCCGGAATCTCGACACCGGCCTCCATGAGAACGTCGAGTACGCCTGCGGTAAATTGCCCGCGGAAGCTGCCGCCCTCCAAAACGAGCGCGACCTTGCCGGCGTTCTTTGCCTTATCTTCTGCAGTCATGTTGACCTCCTGCGATTGCGTTTTGGCTTTCTTCTACCCAGTTTTGGAATGGAGGGCGCATAGGTTTTGGAGTTGAGGAGATGGAGCGGAAAGCGCGTCCCAGTTTGAGGCGGGATTCCGGGATGAACTTTCCGCTTGAGCAGGCATCCGGAAAGCATGTCCCGTTCTGGGCGCGAATTCCGGGATGGATTTTCCGCCTGGGCCGCCATTGGGAAAGCGCGTCCCACCCTACGTTGCCGTAGCGTTTGCTTAACGCCCGCGCCCTGCACAGAGTTCGATTCTCCGCGGGTTTGGGGTTCCGTTGATGCGGCGCATGGCCGGCTGAGATTCGATAACATCGCATCCATATTGGGCTGATAGTTTGCGCGGAGAATCCGCGTATTTGCTTCGCAAATCCGCGCCGGCTTCGGCCGGCTGCCGCCGCTCTCGCCCGCGGGCTACAAACGCTTCGCGTTTGCTTAACGCCCGCGCCCTGCATAGAGTTCGATTCTCCGCGGTATCCATATGTAATAAAAAGGCAGGTAGAGACACTTCTCTACCTGCCTGTTACGTATGGTGGAGGCGCGGAGAATCGAACTCCGGTCCACGAAAGCCCCCTGATTGGCATCTCCAAGCTCAGTCGCTGGTTTTGTCTCGGACGCTTTGCGCGCAGCGACACGCTCGCGGCGTCCTAACCGGTTCGGTCTTAGCCTGCGCCATACCGATTACGTGCGCAGGAGCATTCCCCTAAAATGACGTCGCGCCGGTGTCGGGGAAATCACCGGGTTGACGCGCCGCTATAAACTAAGCAGCGAGAGCCATAGGCTCAAAAGAAGAGTTGTTGTCAATTCAATTTGACGGTACCCCTGTTTAACGAGGCGAGGAGACCTCGGCTTGCTTCCTCTCTCAGAGCTATCGTGTCGAAACCAGTCGCCCCCGAATGTCGGGAAAGTCTGGATGGCATTGGGCACGCAAGCACCCAACACCCGTCGACTTTTCAAGGAGCATGCAGGGCGAGCCCCGCTTGTGGAGTGTTATCTTACCACGTTCTGAAAGCGGACAGCTGTTCTATGCACGAGCTGTGAAGACCCCAATGTGCGCCGCACTTCGCACTTTTGCCACCGATCGCGTAACGTATATTTTCGCCAAGCAAAATTGACCCGTCGAAAGGACCGTTATGGATACCAAGCAGCAACTCGTCAATGCCCTCGCAGGCCTGGGCTCAACCATTACCGAAGCTATGGATGTCATCGAAGGCTTTGTCCCCTGCGGACATCCCGCCCTCACGGTTTCGAACGCACTCGTCGCGCTGGACGCTAACGATGATGTGGCTCTCGCCCAGCAGCTTGAGACCGTCGAGGGCTTTATCGACCACGTGAGTGAGAACCGCGGCGTGGCCGCCTACCACGGCATCGAGGTCGAACTCGCGGGTCCCAAAGCCGATCTGCTCGCAGCAATCCGCGAGGTAGGCGCCCTTATGCAGACCGCAGGCGTCAAGAACACCCAGGTCAACGAGTGGGTCTACCGCAGTCTGGCAGCACTCGACAGCTCCGACGAAAAGGCAGCCGAGCAGCTCGCAGAAAGTCCCGCCATTAAGGCCGAGCTTTTGTAAATAGAAGGCGCGGGTCCCTTGGCGCATCGTCGTCCAAGAGGCCCACAAACAGTTCGCGTCAACCGATAGCCGCGCCGCCGCGTTCGGCCAAAGCCAGAATCGGCATCATTTGGCGCGGGGTCTTTGCTGCAAGATCGGCATGTTCGAGCAGCTTGCGATCGTTGGTCACCAAGTAATCGACCTGCGCGCGCTTGCACGCGGCGAGCACCAAGTTGTCCTCGTAATCGCGATAGAGCGCTAAGTATTTGTCGGCCAGCCAAAGGTCCGACGCATCTGCACCCACGGCCGTGGCGTTTTCGGTCATGTTCCGAACAAACGCCAACGCCGCATCGCCAATTGCACGGGCAGATGCCTCGTCGAGCGCTTCCCCACTGGCAAGAACGCTACGCTTCAGCTCGTGTTGGACAACGTACAGCACGTCCTTGGCGATATGCACCGGAAAGAACAGCAATGCCCCCGCCTCCGCCGCCTGCCCAATAAACGCACGCGCGGCAAGCGACTCAGCATGGTCGACGCAAAACGAATCAACCCATACGTTGGCATCCAAACGCAAAAGGCCTGCGCCCGGACGACACCGATGCCGTCTGGGCGCAGGCCAGATAACGTGGGCGAACACGTCTGCTAACGCAGGTACGCCTTTGCGTTGCCCAGGCTGTAGGCGATCGTTGAGCCGTTGTGCAGCAGTGACGACGTCTGCGGAGTGATCATGCCGGTAATACCCAATGCCAACAGCGCCGAGTTGGTGAGCATCACCTTGGAATACGAACTCGTCAGACGGTCGATGAGACCCTGACTCATGCGGCGCAGGCGCACGATTGCGGCGAGATCCGTGTCGGTCAGGATGATGTCGGCGACTTCCTTGGCGATGTCGCTTCCGCCACCCATGGCCAGGCCCACGTCGGCCAAACCGAGCGCCGGCGAATCGTTGACGCCGTCGCCCACCATGGCAACATGGCGCCCCTCGCTCTTAATGCGTTCCACATAGGCGTACTTGTCCTCGGGCAGCAGTTCGGCCTTAAACTCGTCGACACCCGCCTCGCGCGCAATGCGCTCGGCCGTGCGCTCGGAATCGCCCGTGAGCATAACGACATGCTTGACGCCCAGCGCATGCAGGTCGGCGATGGCCTCACGGACCCCAGGCTTGAGCGGATCTTCGATGCCGAGCACGCCGACGACCTTTCCATCGACCGCCAGATACAGCGGCGACAGGCCCTGCATCTGGGACTCAATGCGCTCCTTGATGTCGGATTCGAGCTGTGCGCCCTCGTCCTCAAATACAAAGTGCGCGGAACCGATGATGGCGCGACGTCCTTCAATGGACGAAGCGATGCCGTGCGCCACGATGTACTCGACAGCGGCATGGCGCTCGCGGTGCTCGAGCTCGCGCTCGCATGCCGCATTGACCACGGCGCGCGCCACCGGATGCGGGAAATGCTCCTCCAGGCAAGCGGAAAGGCGCAGGACCTCATCCTCGCTCCAGCCATCGGTGGTGAGTACGCAGGCAAGACGCGGCTGCGCCTCGGTGAGCGTGCCGGTCTTATCAAAGACAATGGTGTCGGCCTTGGCAAACGACTCAAAGTACTTCGCGCCCTTGACCATGACGCCCATCTTGGCAGCATCGCTCATAGCGGTCATGACGGCAACGGAACCCGTGAGCTTGAGTGCGCACGAGTAGTCGACCATCAGTGCCGCCGAGGTCTTGATGAGGCTGCGGGTAGTAAGCGCAACTAGGCCCGCGAGCAGGAAGTTCCACGGGACGATCTTGTTGGCAAGGTCCTCCATATGCGACTGGCCCTCGGACTTGAGCGAGTCGGCCGTCTGCACGAGCGAGACGATTGAGCGCAGTTTGGTTTGCGCCGTATTGGCGCGCACGCGCACCAAGATGCCGCCGTCTTCCACGACGGTACCGGCGAACACGTCGTCGCCCACGCTGCGCTCGACGGCCAGCGGCTCGCCGGTCAGGGTCGCCTGGTTGACCATAGCGCTCCCCTGCTCGACAACACCGTCGATGCAGATGGACATGCCGGTGCGCACGGCGACCAGATCGCCGGGCTCAAGCTCGGTCGCGGCAACGCTTACCTCGGTGTCGCCAACAACCTTTTGCGCCTTGTCGGGCACATCGAGCAGCGAGTTGATGAGCTCGTTTTCACTCATGGCGCGGGTGTAGTCCTCGAGCAGCTCGCCCACGTTGAGCAGGAACATCGTCTGGCCCGCGGTGTCGACATCACGCTTGACGAACGAAATGCCGATGGCCGAAGCGTCGAGCACGGGAACGGTCAGGCGCGGCTGCGCGAGCTCACGGAGGGCGGCGCGCAAAAAGGTCATGTAACCGGCCACGACAAACACCGCACGCAGGGGCGTGGGCAAAAACCAGCGACGTGCGTAGTGGGCGCCGACAAGTGTGGCAAGATCCATGACGAGCTTGTGCTTGCGCGGCTCGAGTTGTATCACGTAGCCCGTCTTTGCGTCGGCAATGGCCTGAGCGTCGAGCGCACCGACGGCGGCCAGCACGGCATCGCGTCGCGGCTCGTCGTACTCCAGCGCCATCTGGCCAATGCGGCCATACACGCGCACCTTGCGCACGCCGTCGATGTCGCCACCAAGCTTAAGAAGCGCATCGAGATCGCTCTCTGGCACAGGACCCGCCAACTGGAGGCGGGTCCTGCCGGGGATCTCGCTGATAATCGAGAATCTCATAGTTTGTGCCTGGAAGCGCTACTCAGCTGCGTTGTCCGCGGCGGCCTCGCTCTGGGTGATGTAAGCAGCCTCGGCAACCATGTCGTCGACCTCGGCCTTGGCCTGCTCGACCATGTCCTGGTAGCCGTTCTTGATGCGCATGCCGCACGCGATACCCTGCACGCAGGCATTCTTGACCGGAGCGCTGGTAAGCAGCTTGATGCCGGCCGTACCAAGCAGAAAACCGCCACCGACAAGCAGGGTGTTAAACGTCGACTTCTTCATGTTGCTTCTCCCTTTTGCCGCATTGGACGCGACACGGTGCCTCAGCACCCGAGTAAACAAGTTTGCTCGAGCACACTTTTGGAAAATAGTTTAGTTTATCTAACTATTAAGTTCAACAAAGGTTAACTTTTTGGAAATCTTAGGGCGCGGACCAACCGACTTCCGACAATCCGCCCGCCGCGACGCACATCTCCGGCATCCAAGCAAGGCTCTCCCCCGACCCAACAAATCAAGGTCTAATACTTTTCCCGAGAAGTGAACGAGCAAAATCGGACCCCCGAAGCATCCGCATTTTTTGGCAACAAAACCGCAGGAATAACTCGGCAAAACCGCAGGAAACAGAGCCTCAAAAGTGTCGATGCTTCAGGAGTCCAAATAAGGTCGTTCACTTCTCGGGAAAAGTATTAACCTTCGTTTTTCACAGCCCAAAATATGTGACAAAGGGACCGTCCCTGCGCCGTATCCACAAAAAATGAGGGTGCCAACGGCGCCCTCATCACCAAATTCCATTCAGCCCGCCTGACCCGAAAGGCCGAGTCGTCAGGGCGGGGAAGGCCATCGGACGGGCAGGGCCCGGGCCTTTGCTCGCAACGAGTTCCGCACGCAAAGGAGGCGCCAGTGGCGCCTCCGTCTTGCGCAGGACTGTCCGAAGTTGAGAGTAAAGGCCCGGGCCCTGCCCGTCCGATGGCCTTCCCCGCCCGTGAGCTACGCGAGCGCCTTTCTCAACAACTCGTTGAAGAGCTTGGGGTTGCCCTTGCCGCGGCTCGCCTTCATGCACTGGCCCACCAAAAAGCCGATGACCTTCTGGTTGCCGTCACGATACTGCTGCGCCTGATCGGCACAGTTTGCCAGCACCTCGTCCACGATCGGCTGCAGTGCGCCGGCATCGCTCACCTGACGCATGCCGCGCTCGTCGACGATCTTGTTGGGGTCGTCGCCGGTCTGGGCCATCGCCTCAAAGACCTCGTGCGCCTGGTTGGAGCTGATGGCATCGGTCGCCAGCAGCTTGGCGAGTGCCGCCACCTGAGCCGGCGCGATGCCGGACTCGGCGAGCGACACGCCTGCGCCCTTAAGGTAGGCGATCATCTCGTTGACCAGCAGGTTTGCGACCGTCTGGGCCTCCTTGCCGGCCATACCGGCAGCGGCGGCCTCAAAGAAGTCGGCAAACTCAGGGTCGCCGGCGATCTGCTCGGCGTCAGCCGTCTTAATGCCAAAGTCGGCCTCAAAACGGACGCGCTTGGCATCGGGCAGCTCGGGAATCTCGCCACGGCAGCGGTCGATGAACTCGTCGTCCAGATCGAACGGCGCCAGGTCGGGATCGGGGAACAGACGATAGTCGTCTGCCGTTTCCTTCACACGCATGACCACGGTGCGCTTGCGGCTGGGCTCCCAGTGGCGGGTCTCCTGATAGATGATGCCGCCCTCCTCGAGCACCTCGGCCTGGCGGCAAATCTCGTAGGCAAGGCCGTCGTGCAGACTCTTAAACGAGTTGAGGTTCTTGAGCTCGGTCTTGGTGCCCAACTTGGTCTCGCCACGGCGACGCAGCGACACGTTGCCGTCGCAGCGCATGGAGCCCTTCTCCATGGAGCAGTCCGAAATGCCCAGCGTCACAAAGATGCGACGGAGCTTCTCCATAAACAGGCGAGCCTCCTCGGGCGTGCGCAGGTCGGGCTCGGTGACGAGCTCGATCAGCGGCGTGCCGCAGCGGTTGTAGTCGACGAGCGACTCGGCCGCGGCGGTAATGCGGCCCTCGGCGCCGCCCACGTGAACCATCTTGGCGGCGTCCTCCTCCATGTGGATGCGCAGGATGCGGATGGGCACCGTGTAGGAACCGTCCTCGCGACGCTCGGGCATCTGCAGGTTGGACGCATCGTAGCTGGCCAGATGACCGGCGCGCTGATTGCCCTCGCGCATGGTCGACGTCATGGACGTGGACAGACCCTCGGCGTTGGCCGAGGCGCTCGCCAGGCTCTGGGCCTCGGCCTCGCCAAACGCGCAGTCGGGGCGTTCGGCGGCACCGCGACCGGTCACGTCCAGGTCCAGGTGACCGTACATGGCAAAAGCGACCGGACCCTGCGTGGTCTGGAAGTTCTTGGCCATGTCGGGATAGAAGTAGTGCTTGCGGTAGAACATCGAGTGGCGCTGAATCTCGCAGTTGGTGGCGAGACCGGCCTTGACGATGCTCTCGATGGCGCGCTTGTTGGGCACCGGCAGGGCGCCGGGCAGGCCCAGGCACACCGGGCACACGTTGGCGTTGGGCTCGTCATCGTGGCTGAGCTTGCAGTTGCAGAACATCTTGGTATCGAGTGCGGTGAGCTCGGTATGGATCTCCAGGCCGATCACGGCCTCCCAATCCTGCAGGACCTCGGAAAGCTCCTTCATTACAGCTCGCCTCCCTTCCCGGCAAAATCGGGCGCGACGGAAAGCGCGGGCGCACCCGTGGCGGCATCGGCAAAGCCGCGCTCCAGGGCGCGGGCAAACGTGAGCAGTTGACGGTCCTTAAAGGCCGGACCCACCAGCTGGGCAGAAACGGGCAGATGAGTATCCTCGCCCAGGCCCAGCGGCACCGAGATGCCACCGTTGCCGCAGATGTTGAGCGAAATGGTGTACAGGTCGGAGAGGTACATCTGCGTGGGGTCGCTGATCTCGCCAAACTTAAAGGCCGTGCGCGGCGAGGCGGGCATGAGGATGGTATCCACCTTGGCATACGCGGCATCGTAGTCCTGCGTGATGAGCGTGCGGGCCTTTTGCGCAGCGTAGTAGTACTTGTCGTACACGCCCGAGCTCAGCAGGTAGGCGCCGAGCATCTGGCGGCGCTTGGCCTCGGCGCCAAAACCGTGGGCGCGCGAAAGCGAACTCTGGTCGGACAGGTTGGCGCAGCCCTCCTCCTGGTAGCCGTAGCGAATGCCGTCGAAACGGGCCAGGTTGGAGAATGCCTCGGCCGGGCCGATGACGTAGTAGGCGGCGATGGCGGCGTCCAGGTGCGGCAGGTCGACCTCGACCAGCTCGGCACCCTGGTTCTGCAGCTCCTGGGCGGCGCGCTGAACAGCGGCCTTGACCTCGGGCGTCAGGCCCTCGGCCTCCATAAACGCGGGGATGATGCCCACGCGCTTGCCCTCGATGCTGTCGTTGAGATGCTCGGTAAAGTCGACGGCGCAGTCCTGGCTGGTGCAGTCGTACGGATCGTGCCCCGCGCCGGTAAGCGCGTTCATGGCCAGCGCGACATCCTCGACCGTGCGGCCAAAGGGACCCACCTGGTCGAGCGACGAGCCAAAGGCAACCACGCCGTAACGGCTCACGGCGCCATACGTGGGCTTAAAGCCCACCACGCCGCACAGCGACGCCGGCTGGCGAATGGAGCCGCCGGTGTCCGAGCCCAGCGAGAGCGCGACCTCGCCCGCGGCGACGGCGGCAGCGGAGCCGCCCGAAGAGCCGCCGGGCACGCGTTCGGTATCCCAGGGGTTGTTGGTGCGGTGGAAGGCAGAGCTCTCGGTGGAGCTGCCAAAGGCAAACTCGTCCATGTTGGCCTTGCCCATGGGCAGACAGCCGGCGTCGAGCATGCGCTGGACGCAGGTGGCGGTGTAGACGCTCTGGTAGTCCCCGAGCATGCGGGAAGCGCAGGTGGTGCGCGTGCCCACGAGGTTCATGTTGTCCTTGATGGCCAGCGGCACGCCCGCGAGCGGAGGCAGCGGCTTGCCTGCGGCACGGTCGGCATCCACGCGCGCAGCGGCCTCGAGCGCAAGCTCGGGCGCCACCTGCAGGAATGCCTGGACCCCGCCCTCGCGCGCCTCGATGGCGGCAAGGGAGGCCTGGGCCACCTCGGTAGCGGCAAAGTCGCCGGCGGCAACGCCCGCGGCGATCTGGGCGGCGGTAAGGGAATCGAAGCTTAGCGCCATTACTCGCTCTCCCCCTCTCCCAAAATGGACGGCACGCGGAAGTAGCGGTCGCGCGCGCTGCCGGTGTTTTCGAGCGCGACGTCGAGCGGCAGATCGCGCTCGGGCTCGCGCAGGTCATCGCCCATCACGTTGGACAGGCTTCCGATGGGATGGAACGTGGGCTCCACGTCGGGTAAGTCATATTGCAGGACGGGCTCGAGCATCTGGACGGCGTCATTCATGTAGGACGTCATCTGGGTGAGCTCGTCATCGGTCAGTGCGATCTTTGCGTACTCGGCGATGCCGCGCACGTCTTTCTCGCTGAGTGCCATAGGCGCTCCCTTCCGCATAACAGTTAAACCGCTCTAGTATACAAGGCAACGCCGGCTTGGAGCAGGCGCTTTACCCAAATGCAGCGAAAACGTAACGAGGGCGGCAGGTTGGCAGGCTGCGGGCTGGCGATTCTGCAGCGAAAACCGCGCCGTCCGTAGCGAAAACCGTCCCGCCCACAACGAAAACCGCACCGTCCATAGCGAAAACCGTCTCGCCCGCAACGATAACCATCACAACATTCGACACTTTTCGCCAAAATCGAGATTTTCATCGAATGTCGTGATGGTTTGGAAGCCCCGACCACCACAAAGGTGCCTGTCCTCATTGTGGTGGTTCTGAACGATGTCTTATGCCGAGGCCTTGGCCTTGCGGCGCTTGCGGACCGCGTGGATCACGATGTCCAACAGCAACAGCACAATGGCTACGACCACAATGAGCACGGCAAACTCGCGCTTGCCCCAGTGGCGGCCGGCCAGCGACTTTTGCTTGTCGACGTCCTTCTTGCTGTACTTGGTGCGCACGCAATGCACCAGCAGGCGATGGTCGTTCACGCCGTAGGGCGTACAGGTGACGAGCGTCACCTTGTCGGCGCCGGGCTCGATAGTCAGCGACTCCATCTCCTCGGGCAGCACGACCTCGGAGTCCACCATCTTGTAGGCGAGCGTCTTGTTCATGGTGTGCAGCAGCACCAGGTCGCCGGGCTCCAGCGAATGGATGTCGTCGAACATGCTCAGGTTGCGCATGCCCGAGTGCGCGGTGAGCACGCAATGCGTCGAGGTGCCGCCCACCGGCAGGCTCGTGCCCTCCAGGTGGCCGACGCCCGCCATAAGGACTTCTTCACTCGTGCCGTGGTAGATGGGCATGCTCACGTCGATGGAAGGGATTTCGACCCAGCTCATCATGGGGTCGCGGTCAAAGATGAGTTGCTGGGCGTAGGGCTCGATCTGGTCGGCGGGAAGCTCGGTGGCCTCGCCCGCCAGCTGCTCGTTAAAGGAGCGCGCCTGGAGCAGGATGCGCTCGCGCTCCTCGGCAGACAGCGCGTCCACGGTGCTGGACACCGTGCTGATCTGGTTAAACACGCCCGAGGCCTCGAGCCGGTCCAAAATCCACGGCCAGGTCATAAGGCCCACGCCAATAAGGATAATGACGATGGTGATGAGCCGGTCGGCCCAGCGCGGCAGTCGCTTGCGACGGCGCTTGGGCTTTGGTTGAGGTTTGGGCTGAGGGCTTGAGCCACCGTTGTCCGTGGCGTTATTGCTCTTCATATGTTTGGCGCCCTGCACCATCGCCAGTCACTCCTCTACAGCTCAGGTTGTCTAAACAAATAATAGCCGATTAGCGAGCTTCTGCGCCGGACAACACAGCTAGACTGCACCGTCCAGTCGAGGATAAGCCAGCATTTGCGTTTTCAAAATGTCCCGAATCGGCGGGGCGATTCGGGATACAATGTCAGTAGAAAACGACGCACCCCGCGTAAATGTTTGGGAGCGCGGGCGGCCTAGTTTTCAGCTTTTGTTAAATGCCCGGGATCCGACCCCCGGGCATTCTTATTTGCGCTTGTTGCGGCGCAAATGCCTTCTACCGTCCGCACCGCGCGTGCGCCTACGGACCTTAAACCGAACCTCATACGAGTCAAGAAACGCGATAACGAACGTGCCCACCGCCGCGAGGGCGGCGAGCGCGTTAAGGAATTTCAGCATATGGTGACCTCCGATCGAGTCGTCGGCCGCCCGCGCACGGGATGCGTCGCAAGGGTATTTTACTGCGAGTGTATACACCCACAGCCGGTAAACGCGATTTTGACAAACATTTGTTCGATAGTTACACACACGGCTCCTCGTCCAGCGGAGCCTGGCCGCATTGTCCGGGTTTGCCCGAAATGTTTGCGTTTTCAAATGTCCCGAATCGGCGAAGCGATTCGGGATACAATAGCTACAGGAAACGACGCATCCCGCGTAAGTACTTAGGAGCGCGGGCGACCAGTTTCCGGTGTTGTTAAATGCCCGGGCCTCTAACCCCGGGCATTCTTACTTGCGCTTGCTGCGGCGCAAATGCCTTCTACCGTCCGCACCGCGCGTGCGCCTACGGACCTTAAACCGAACCTCATACGAGTCAAGAAACGCGATGACGAACGTGCCCGCATCGGACGATGGAGGCTGGCTGCGTTATCCCAAAAAAAACGGGGCAGACTCCAGTGCGGAGTCTGCCCCGAAAAGAGAATGGCAAAGCAAGAACGTGGATGGACGAGAAAAGTGTCCGCAAGTCTCATGGCCATCACATCCCACCTGCCAAAGGGATGGGTGGGTGAGCGTTACTTCTGCTCGGACTCCTCGGCCTGCTTACGGCTGCGGATGAGGTGCACCACGCCGATGCACAGCACCGCGCCACCAGCGATCCAAGTGAAGGTCACGCCGTTAAGGCCGGTCAGCGGGAGGCCAGAGCCCTTCTTGTTTTCAATGGTAATGGACATGACCGAACCATTTGCAGTACCGGGAGTGACCTTTTCGACGTCTTCGCCAACGGCCAGCGTCGACAATTTGCCGTTTTCATCATAGGTCGGCGTAACCGTAATCTGGAAGGGCGCGATAGTGTTGTAGCCCGAAGGAGTGGTCGTCTCGGCAATCTCATACGTACCCTTAACGAGGCCAGGGATTAAAACCTCGCCGCTCGTAGCATCGGTCATAAACTCAGAAGCATTTTCTTTAGTCTCGACAAGGGTCCCGTCATCCTTAAGCCATTTGCCAGCAGAGGCAGAGTCCCCGTTGTTAACAACTTTGACCTTAAAGCCAGCAGCAAGTTTTTTGTCCTTATTGCCTTCCTCAACCTTGGTAATATCCAAGCCGAAAACGTAGTCGGTGACTTTCTTCGGCGTAGAGGTGCCGGTGCCTTTACTCATGGGGTCGTTGGAGTAGACAAGCGTGACTTCGTTGGTGTTGCCGGTAGCCGTGTATTCAGCATCGCGAGTAAGCTTGGCCTTGTAGGTCACAACGACCTTAGAATTCTTAGTCAGGGTCACGTTCGAAGCCTTTGCAGCGGCCTTGAGGTCGGTAAAGGAAATCATCAGGTCATGGCCTGTAACCTTGTTGGAAGCATTCAAAGTATCCGTAAGCTTCACGCTGTAGTTATTTGTAGGCTGGACAGACTGACCGTTAATAGTCACGGCAACGGAGCTCTGAATAGCCTCCAGTCCAACGGAAAGATGGTCATGGAACTCATATGTGTATGTGGTAAAGGTGTCGATGTTATCGGCGACAGAGCCAGTCAACCTATATTCGATTTCCTCACCGATCTGGGAGTCGCTCACGTTTCCCCAGGTGCCGTTCTCTTTAACCTCCTTGTCGACGGTAGGAATGCTGGTCTTCTCCTTAATTTTGACCGCTTCATCGCCAACAACAGTGAAAATGGGGGCAGTGGCAGCTTCAGCGTCTGTGACGGTAGAGGCGTCAGTCACAAAGAGCCAGTAGCCGTGTGAAAGGTTGTTAGCAACGCCATTCGAAGTGGTCGTGAAATCACTTGAATCGTCCAGATCGGTCACCGCAGACACGGCAGCTGCAATCTTGTATGCAGCAGATTCAGATGCCACACGGGACTCTTCATCGGTACCCATCACGTGTCCCTTGATCCATTCAGCAGCATCCTGAGCAGTGGCTATATTGTCACTAGGATCGATTCCCGTAATTACCCCCTTAACAGCAGCTTCCACCTTTTCGTTTGCCCATGTGATATTGCTCACAAGCGTCTTGCCATTCTCGTCCTTTACCACATTGGCATCGAAGATCTTGTAACCTTTAAAATCGGTAACGTTCTGCTTTGCGTTCTCGATGGTCACCGAACCGGTCGCGGCGCCCTCAGCAAACGCCATGGTCACCGGGGCAATCACGCCGCCGAAGCTCAGGGCTGCTGTGAGGCCGGCTGTTACTGCCAGGCGTGCGATGTTCTTGGTTGCTTTCATGTTGGGACCTCTTTCTTGGAGGTTGCTTTAATTCTCGTCATCACCAAAAGTCAGCAGGCTCATTTCCCTGCGCTCTAATCGCTACGGAGGCAGTACGCCATTGAGCAGGGGGGGGGGACAATTATTTATCATGGCGACCTCCTCCCCGCTTGATGACGAGCGCGACGACAATAGCCACTACTCCGATGACGGCCAAAGCCGTTACCAACACCAACGTTCTATCTCCCGTCGAGGGCATAAAGCCTCGACTCACTTCGTTACTTGGGGTGTTAAGCACCGACAACTCGACTAAACCCTTCCCGGCATCGGCGGCATCAACTCGCAGAGGGCTTTCGGCCGATACGGTCACCTTAGGCTTGGCGGCCGCCACCTGGTCGACGTCCAGGCCCTCAGCCTTGACCGTCACGGAGCGCGTGCCCTCAAAGGCGGTGTAGCCCTTGGGCGCCTTGAGCTCGCGGACCTCCAGCTTGCCCGAGTCCACGCCCGAGACGGTCACGCGGCCGTCCTCGCCCGTGGTGACGGTGGCCTTGCCCTCCGCATCCCACGTGCCGTCGGCCGCCAGCGTGCGGCCGCGGTCGTCGGCGATGCTCAGGACCGCCCCGGCAAGCGGCTTGTCGCCGTCGCTGCCGCGCTTGGTGAGCGCGAGATCCCAGGTGTAGGCGCACGCATCGTCGCTCGGCGTGCAGGTGAAGCCCGCGTCGCCGGACTGGTCGGCAAAGGGAGAGCGCGGGTAGCGCAGATAGACCTCATTGGGGTTGCCCTTCGCGATGCCGTGGTTGCACGCGCTGTTGAGCGGTGCGTTGTACACGGCGACCACGCGGACGCCCGCGATGAAGGCGTCGGCCCCGCCGAGCGCGGCGATCAGGTCGCCGGTGCGCACGGTGAAGGTCTTGCCGTCGGCCGCTACCTTGGTGGCGCACTGGGCCGTGATGTCGGCCCAGCCCTTCGCGGGCTCGGTGCCGGCGCGGCCGTCCTTGCCGGTCTGGACCGCGTCAAAGCCGCCGTCCGCGCCCGCCGCCACGTACACGCGCATGCTCGCGGCCACCTTGGAGGGGTCGAGCCCCGCGCTCATGGTGTCGACGAACCGCACCACATAGGCGTCGTAGGCCGTGAGGCCCGCCGGGACCGTGGCCGAAAGGCGCCAGTACAGGTCGTCGCCGACCGTGGCGTCGGCGGCCTTCTGCCAGGCGGCGGTGCCGTCCTCCAGCACATGCTTGGAGACCTTGGGGGTCGCCGCCTTGGGCTTGACGGTGACGGCGCTGCCGCCCACCAGGGCCATGATCGGCGCGGTGCCGGCCTCGTTCTGGGAAATGGCCTCGTCGTCGGCGACGATGAGCCAGTAGCCGCAGGGCAGCTCGGCCGTCGTGCCCGCGTTAAGGGTCACGGACACGGCGCCAGAGCTCTGGAGGGAACGAGCGAGCTGTGCGCTCAGCGCGCTCGTAAGGTGGGAATCGGTGTTGAGCCACTCGGCAGCTTCCTGCGCGGTGGTCTGGGAATTGGGCATGCCGGCGCTGTGCAGCACAGGCAGCGCGGCGTCGCGCGCGTCGTCGCTTGCCCAGGCGAGGTCGGTGGCGATCTTGGCGTCGCTGTCGCCGTCGACGACGTTGGCGCTAAAGATCTGATAGGCGTCGTAGCTGCTCGCCACGGTGCCGCTCACCGTGATGGAACCGGTCGAGGTCGGCGCGGCCTGCGCGGATGCGGGGAACACAACCGCGCAGGTGCCAATCAGGAGGGCAAGCAGCGCAAACAAGATCGGGAAGGAGCAAACTTTCTTATTCACGACGCTCACCTCCCTTCGCATTCGCCTTGCGACGAATGTGCATCCAGGCCGCAGCAGCGCAAAGCACCGCCGCGCCGGCAAGGTACGTCAGAGTGACGCCCGACATACCAGAAAGGGGCAATGTGGTGGAGTAGGTATTGGTGAAGGTGGGAGTAGACTCGGGTTTGGTGCCGTCGAAGTTGACAGGATGCTGGTCTTTCGTGGCAATATCCTCGCCGTCAGCGCCCTTGATCTTGGTGTAGGTCACCGACTCGGCCTCGATCGAACCGTCCTCCTGGTCCTTCATCCTGACATCAAATCGATAGACCGACTTGTCGTACTTATATTGCGAGAACCACGAAACCTCTGCACTCTCGCGCACGTAGTACGTGAAGTCTTTGTAAGCACCACGACCCGGATCATCAGATTCCCTCTGCTTCAAGTTTTTAAGGCCGTACTCAATATCGGGGAAATAAAGCTCCTGGGGGTTGTCGCCGCCGGCTTTGGTCTTAACCCCCACGGCATTATTGAACTGCTCGTTATCCGCAAACTCGAGCGTGAACTCCTTCATCTCGCCGCCCTTGACGACCTTGGTTGCCGCAGGCGTCCAGGAGCCGAGAGAAGTATAGGGCTCAATTTTGTTGATAAAGGTAGGGTTATCATTGCCACCGATAACAACCGTAGTCGTCGTGTCATCCGACGAGTTGTTATCCGATGGACGCGTAACGGAGTAGTTTGCGGGATCAAGTTTAACGAAATCCTGATCCCCCTTGGCCTTTTTAGAGACGGTGACTTTATTCACCTTGTAATAATTAATAGGAATCGACATGAGATGGTCAGTTTTGTATGAATTGCTATCGACTGTTGCCACGATCTTGTAAATGGTCTTATCGAATTTGGTATCCAATTCGTTGTCGCCGCTGATGGGCTCCTCAACTAGATAGAAAACATACTGCCCCGAAGAATAGTCCTTGCCAGAGTCGAAGGTGATACTGCCGGTTGACGGATCAACAGTTGCCTCACCTGCAACGATGCAATCGCCCATATCAATTGTGCCGTCATCTTTCCAAGAAGGTGCTGTATCGCCATCCTGACGCAGCAGCATAAACTTGTATCCGTGTCCGCTAAGGCTTTGCGAGACACCATCTTTTTTAAGCACCTTGGTGGCGTTGAGCTTCATGTTCGGATAAACGCTCAGCTCGGCAACCTCGCCGACGGTGAGATCGCCGTTGGTCATGATGCCGCCGCCGTGGGTGTACGAGTAGTTGCCGCTGATGATGGTCGTAGCTGCCAATCGCGCCTTTTCTACGGCCTCTCCATTCGGATGGGCCTCCAAACCGAACATGTACTTGGCCTCGGCGCCGCCGTTAGGATCGATGGCGATCTTTTGACCATCACAGGTACCCTTCCAGCCAGCAGAACCATTGCCGAGCATCTTTCCAAGAACGACTGCGACCGTCTTATCGCTGCCCTTCTTACGCACGAGGAAGAAGTCCTTGTGGCCGGCAGTTTTGAAGTCATCGGTAATGTACTCAGGCTTACTGTCCTCGTCCTTGCCATTACCACCGGCAGAGAAGTGCTCGCCACGATCCGTATTGTTATAGATTGCGGCACCATTTGAGTGCGAGACAATCGTTTCACCCGTAGGGCAAGCACCAACGCCGCCGCCCCAGCCGCCGGCTTCATTATCAGTAATCAGCGTCTTTACGATGTTGAGCTTGCCGCCCTTCTGGATAAAGACGCCACCGCCGCCCCAGTCGCCACCACGACCCGAGTTGCTACCCGTCATCGTTTTGTTGTTCGTAATGTAAATCTTGTCAGTACCGCCAGCGTTAATTGTTGCAGTCGTGCCGACACTGTCGCTGCCTGCAATACGCAGACCACCGCCTTCGGCATTCTCGGCCACATTGCCGGCAATCGTGCCGCCAGTCATTTTAAAACCGATGCTCTGATTGTAAAAACCAGCGTAGATACCGCCGCCCGCCTCATGGGAGTAGTTGGCAGTAACGGAACCGCCCGTCATGGTCAACGTTCCTCCGCTGACGGAAGCAATGCCACCGCCGCCAAGTAGACCATTGTTGTACGATTCAGTGATATTGGAATCGACACTATTGTTTGTAATGTTTGCCGAACCGCTGAT
Organism: Coriobacteriaceae bacterium; assembly: GCA_902363875.1. GTDB lineage: Bacteria > Actinomycetota > Coriobacteriia > Coriobacteriales > Coriobacteriaceae > Collinsella. The sequence goes on from CABJBO010000009.1 coordinate 65,937, forward strand.
TGTAACGCCAGCATTTTTGGTAAAGACGCCACCGCCATAACCATTGTCGGGACTGCCGCCGCTGTTGCAAATGCTTTCATACGTAGCATTGCCAGAGATAATTCCGCCCGCAAGGTTCAGGGTGGCTCCATTGTCAGCATAGACGCCGCCGCCAGAGCCCGCCTTGTTTCCCGCGATCACACCGCTTGTCATTTCGAGCTTGGCATTGCTGCCCGTCACACACAGGCCGCCGCCCCAGCCGCCGCCGCTACCGTTGGTGACATAACCGCCCTCGATTTTGACCGTACCCTCGGAATAAATCACATGACCACTGTTGCCCAGATTGGCAGCCGTGGTAATCATGCCGCCCTTGAGATTGAGTATGCCGCCCGCTTCAACGTTGACCACATACTTTACGGAACCGCTGTCCGATGCTGCATCGATAGCGCCAAAGCCCGTAACGAAATGCTTGGTCGTAGTCTCGGTGGTCCCGAGTCCATCTTGATTGGGCGTGCTCGTAGTCTCATAGTAAGTAAGACTCTTAGGAAGGCCGCTATTGGGGCCGCTTCCCTGAGCCCATGTCACAGTCGCCAACTGGCCCGCCTGCGTCGTGACCTGAGTCTGTTCGTCTTTCTTATTTTTACCTGAGTCTTCGATAGTGAGTGTAGCTCCTCTTTCGACCACAAAGAAGGAGTCCGAGTTGCCGGAACCGCGGTAGAGCATCTGTCCCGCAAGATCGATAGTGGTGTCTTTGTTGATGGTAATCTGCTGATCCGAATAGGCAGAACCCGTCAGTCGAAACTTGCCGCCGTTGGCGAATTTCCCAGCAACATTATCCTTTACCTCGGTATAGCCATCGGCACTGACGCTGGCATTTTCGTCGCTATTTTCATCATCAGAAGTCTGTGCGTCGGAAGGCTGCACGACGCCCTCGGCCTCCGCGTCATCGGCTGTCGAGTCTGCTACGGCATCCTCGTTCGCGTCATTCTCGACATCGTCGCTATCCTGGTTTTTGAAATCCTCGTTAGTAGTGTTGTCTACATCAGCAGACTCACTTGAGGAACCCCCCCCCATCACAGTTTCCTCGGTAGAAACCGTCTGGGCATCATTGGCAATGGCCTGCGAGATCGGAGGCATGACGAGCGACAGCACCAGGCTCAAAACGGAGGCTCCGCACAAAACGCCTGCCAGTACACGGCGCGTCGCTTTATTACTCTGCTTAGATTTGTCCGAATTCGCTTTCATCGATGTCTCCTCCCCAAGAGACCGCGATCTTGCTCTTTCCCTATCAAGCTTGGACGCGCAACCGATATTTGCGCGCGCTTAGTAATGGTATTGTACTTCTTGTTTAAACATCTATGTACTAGATTCTGACATTATTGTAGCAGTAATCCAGCGCTCTTGACATTTGCTCAAATTGACTGTTTTTTATTAACCTTAAATAAAACTAAATTGCTGGTAATTTAGCTATTGCTATTTTTTTATTCGCCAGCGTATTATTTGTACAACATTTAACTCAAATGCAATAATGCTGTGAACGGTGGGCATTTAGCGGTGAGCGGTAGCACTAGCTTATATTACAGGCTACCTCATTAGCAATCTGCGCGGATGTCGCGCCGCTAATTAATGATGTTCCTTGATTCTCATTTTCATTGCAACAGCCTCAGGACTCAGCGCAACGCGTTG
>CABJBO010000010.1 GCA_902363875.1 Coriobacteriaceae bacterium
GCCGCCTCGCCCGACGCCTGCGCGGCCGCCTGGGCCGCCTGGTGCTTGGCCGGGGCGGTCGCGCCGGCTGCCTCGGGGCCGCGCGCGCCTCCCTTTGGGGCGCCGAGCGCGGTCGCCGCCTTGCGGCTGCCTTGGGCTGCTTTCTTCGCCTTCCTCTGCCGCAGCCTTCCCGCGGCCTTCTTGGCCGCACGCCCCGCGTCGTACATGCCCGAGGCGCCCTCGAGCTCCTCCGAGTCGTCGAGCTGGGAGACGGCCTCCCGGGCGATCGCCAGCTTCGCCGCATCGACGCGCGAGCGCATCGCGGCCGCCGCGCGCCGGTCGCCGGCTGGTTGGGACAATTTGTCCCCGAGCCCGCCTTCTCGCGCGTCGGGCCTGGAAGGGCGCCCCTTCGCCGTTGCGGCGGGGCCTCCCGCCTCGTCGAGCGGGCCGGCACCCTCCGAGACGTTTCCCAGGGCGTCGCGCTCGGTCTCCGCGACGTCGCCCGCGGTGAGCACGTCGCGGCGCTGCGCCCCGACCACCTCGAGCATCCCGCCGCCCTCGCTCGGGCCGGCCATTCCTATTCCTCCGCCTCTCGCGCCGCCCGGCGCATCTCGCGCTCGGCGACCTCTGCGGGCTTGGTGTTCCACAGGTCGTAGAGCGGGCCTTTCGGGAAGTCGTCGGTGATGGGCACGCGGATCCCGGCGCTGATGAGCAGGCCCTCGCCGGGCTTGACGGCGTCGCCGATGTAGCCGCGCTCCGTGGCGGAGAGCTGGAGCATCTCCGCCCATGCGTCGAGGTCGGCGGTGGACTGCTTGTGCAGCAGGAAGAACTCGGAGTTGAGCACCATGTCGCGGGCCTCGGCGTTGGCCAGCATGTGGCTCGTGTTCTGGCTGATGCCGGTGCAGATGAGGCCGAACTTGCGCCCCTCGCGCCACAGGCGGGCGAAGTACTCGACCACCGTCGGGTGCGCGAAGAGGCTCTGCACCTCGTCGATGTAGAGCCAGGTGTAGTTGGGGCGCGGCGGCGTTACCATCACGCGGTTGCGCACCATCTCGAGCGCCGTGATCATGCCGAACACGCGCATGTTCTGGCCGAGGCCGTGCATGTCGATGTTGGTGATGCGGTTGTCGAGCGCCACGTTGCTCTGGCCGTTGAAGAAGGAGAACGCGCCCTTCACGTAGCGCTCGTAGCGCAGCGCGATGTCGGCGGCCTCGGGCTCGGGCTGAGCGAGCAGCGCCGCGTGGAAGTCGCCGAGCGTGGGCAGGCGGCCGTCCCTCGCGCACTCCCGGTACGCCTCGCCGACGCAGCGGGCGATGATCGAGCGGTCGCGCTCCGGCAGGCCCTCGCGGCCCTCGGCCATGAGCGCGCTCGAGAGCGCGAGCACCGCGTCGGTCTTGTACGCGAGCTTGGCGGCGTCGGCGCGGTCCGCGACGTCGGCGGTGTCGAGGGGGTTGAGCACCGCCGAGCATCCCGGGGCGAGCTCGACGTTCGCACCGCCGAGCGCGCCGACGAGGTTGCCGTACTCGCCGGCCGGGTCGAAGATCACGACCTCGTCCTCGGGGTGCGCGAGCACGGTGTTGGTTATCTCGCGCTTCACCGAGAAGCTCTTGCCCGATCCGGGCTTGCCGCACACGAAGCCCATGGGGCTCGCCAGGCGCTTGCGGTCGCACAGCACCAGGTTCCCGCTCTCCCTGGACTGCCCGTAGTAGCCTCCGCCCGCCTCGTCGAGGCTCTGGCTCGCGAAGGGCATCTGCATGGCCACCTGCCCCGTGGTGAGGTAGCGGCTCACGGTGACGTGGTTGTCCCCGAGCGGGAGCACCGAGTTGAGAGCCTGGCGCTGCCGGAAGTGGAGCGGCTCGAGGCCGATCGTGCAGCCCTGCGCGACGCTCGTCACCTGCTGGACGCGGCGGTCGAGCTCCTCGAGGCTGTCGGCCCAGGTGTAGACGAGGCCCGTGTAGACGAACAGGCGCTCGGACTTGTTGCGCAGGAAGTCGAGCAGCTCCTCGGCCTCCTCCTTCGAGAAGCGCAGCTCGGGCGGCAGGATCTGGTAGTCGTAGCCCTTCTTCACGGCGCTCATCTGCTCGTCGATGATCTCCTTGTCCATCCAGTCGATCTGGCGCTTCACGAGCGCGAGCGCCTCGCTCTGCGCGATGGGCTGCACGTGCAGCGTCACGTTGAGCGGCAGCGGCAGGTCGATGATGGAGGCGAGGTAGGTCTCCTCGATGACCGACCCGAAGCTGCGCACCGCGAGCACCGCGCCGTAGCGCCCGTCGCTGCGGAAGCAGTCGGACCTGCCCTCGGGCTTGAAGTCGAGCGTGGAGGGCATGACGAAGTCCTTCGTGCGCGCGCCCGACGTCGGGGACAATTTGTCCCAGGAGAACTCGAAGCGCGACCCCGGGCGCAGCTGCCCCTGCAAAAGCTCGAGCCTCTCGACGCCGTCGAGGGCGCGCGACGAGCAGCGTATGCGCGCGAGCGTCTGCTCCACGTCGCCCCGGATGCGCGCGAGCTTGGGCACCGCGGCGTCGACGTCGTCGGCGCCCACGGCGTAGGTCAGGTAGCGGTGGCGCACGAGGTTCGAGACGCCCTCGCGCATCTTGTCGTTGAGGATCCGGTTGTACTCTTCGGCGAGCCCGGCGGTGGCGCGCTCTCCGGGCTCGAAGAAGACCTTGCGGCCGACCTCGTCGGCGGGGATGGGCGCGTTCACTACCTGGAGCTGCACGTGGGAGTCCGCCGGGAAGTAGTTGAACAGCGAGCTCATCACGGTGAAGGCCGTCTCGCGCGCCTCCTTGCGCGCGGACTGGTAGCTGATGTCGGAGAACTCGACCGTCTGGCTGAACACCCCGGGCATCACCTGGGCGATGCCGTCCCTGTACATGGCGTCGTAGCCGACGTAGGCGGCCATCTCGCGCGAGCGGTCGCGCTCCCGGCGGCGCCTCTGCCGCTCGGCCTCCGCGCCCTTCGAGGCGTCCTTGCGCCCGCCCGTGCCGCCGAGGAGCAGCCCGAGGGTGCTCGGGCGCTTCGGCCTATTCTCCTTGTTGCTTCTTGCTCGGCTCATAGAGCTCGGCTCCTTTCTTCCTTGCCCTGCGCCTCGCGCGACGTCCCGGGCGGCCCGGGCGCGGCGAGCCCTCGGGGAGGCTCCCGGCGAGGCAGGGCTCGTACGCGAGCAGCTGCGGGGAGAGCTCGTGGGCCGCCAAAAGCGGCAGCAGCTCCTCGGCGCGCATGCCGAAGGGCCGCCAGAACCCGGCGAGCCAGAACGGCATGCTGCAGAGCATGATCGGGAAGGCCGCGTCCGCGACGTCTGCGCGCAGGCCCAGGTGGACGAAGGCCGCCGCCCCGACCGCGCTGCCGAAGCCGAGCGACACGCATGCGAGCGTGCGCAGGCTCATCTTCCCGACGATCTTCTCCTCGTACTCCCCGATGTCCTTCTGCACCGGTATCCGGAGCGCCATCCGCGACGCCCCCTATGCCGGCAGCCAGGACGTGTCCAGCTGCCCGAAGTAGACCGACGCGGCGATGATGATCGCGCCGCCGGCGATGGTGGAAATGGCGGTCGCGATCTGCGGGCCGCCCTGCTGCTCCCTGATGGCCAGGCCGAGCGAGACCGCTCCCCACACGACCAGGAAGCCGCCGAGGAAGGTCACGCAGCCCGACACGAGCTTGATGACGTTTGCGAGCATGCTGCTCTCCTTTGCTTTCGGTTGACGATGTTCCTTGCTGCTCCTCCCCCGCGGCGGGGGAGGCCCGCGCCCTCCGCGGCCCCGTCACGAGGCGCCGTCCTTCCGCCTGCGGTACTCCGCGAAGTCGAACGGGCCGCGGCGCGTGGCCTCCTCGAGCAGGCGCGAGCGCGGGTGGCGCTCGAGCCGGTACTTCCGGTCCATGAGCGGCATGCAGCCGTTCACGAGCACGAGCGCGTCCTCGCGCGGCATGCGCGCCACCTCGGCGGGCTGTATGAGGTCGCGCTCGGAGATGCCGCGGTTCACGGTCCGGGTCCAGCCGGCGCCCCGCGAGTCGCTCTGCGTCTCGCTCGCCACCGTCTGCTTGCCGGCCATCTTGCTGATCTCCTCGTTGGTCTCGTTCGCCTTGCCGCCCAGGTAGAGCAGCGTGTCGCAGGCGTTCACGATGGTCTCGGCGTTGTTGTCGCCGTAGGTCTCCTTCAGCTGCGAGAGCGACTGGGCGATCATCGAGACGGCGATGTTCCTGCTGCGGGTGACGGCGATGGTCCGCTCGAAGTCGGGTATGCGCCCGATGTTGGCGAACTCGTCGAAGACGAAGTGCACCGTCGTGGGCAGCGAGCCGCCGTGCGCCTCGAGCGCCTCGGCGCAAAGCGCGCTCACGGCCGTATCCATGAGCAGGGCGAACAGGAAGTCGAAGGTCGAGTCGGTGTCGCTCATAGACGCGAAGAGCGCGACCTTGGCGCCCTCGTCGCCCATGTGGGCGAGGTCGAGCTCGTCTTTGGAGGTGAGGTCGCGCACGGCGCGGATGGAAAGCGGCTTCAGGCGGACGTTGCAGCTCGAGAGCATCGACTTCATGGTGTCGCCGGCGGCCACGCGGAACTCGCGGTAGCTCGCGAGCGCGAAGTCGTCGGGCGGCGCGGGCTCGCGGACCTTGACCCACTCCCACGCGCCGTCCTCCTCGGAAAAGCCGCGCAGCGATCCGCCCGCCGCCGAGGCGCCGCCGCGCCTGACGTAGCGCTCGCCGGTCTCCAGCTCGCGGAACACCATGTCGAGCGGGCTCATGTAGCCCGGGTCGTCGCGGGCGTCGGCGAGCGAGAGCAGCGTGAGCAGCCCGTCGAGGTTTCGGTCGGCGGGCTCGCAGTGCATGACGAGGTAGGCCGTGAGCGCGGTGTAGACCAGGCGCTCGGCCTTCTCCCAGTAGGGGTCGCCCTTGTGGTCGGCGTCGCCCTCGGTGTTGGCGACGATGCCGCGGGCGAAGCGGATGACGCCCGCCTCGTCGCGTATGTAGGCTATGGGGTTGAAGCGCATGGAGCGCGTGAAGTCGATGGTGTCGAACGCGCGGATCTCGTAGCCGAGCTCCGCCAGCGCGCCGCCCATCTCGCGGATGAGCGTGCCCTTCGGGTCGGTCACGAAGAAGCTGGCGTTGGCCTGCAGGAGGTTCGGCTTGACGTAGTAGCGCGTCTTGCCGGTGCCGGGTCCTCCCACCACGAGCACGTTGTCGTTGGTGTCGGTGGAGAGGTCGAACCTGCGGCTCACGAGGCGGATGCGCGCGTTGTCGGTGAGGATGATGTTGTTGTCGGGGTCCTTGGGGTCGCCGAAGGGCGCGATGTCCTTGCGCGTGGCCCACCTGGAGCTACCGTGCTCCTCGCCGTCGCGCCGGGCCCCCTTGGTCCCCAGTGAGCGGGCCCAGGCGAGGAGCGCGCCGCACGCGCAGGCGGTCCCGGCGCACAGGGGAACCGCCTCCGCGGAGAAGACGCGCCCCGCGCGGAGCGCCGCGGGGATCGCCGCCATGGCGGCCTCCGGGTCGAGGATCGGGCTCGCGCCCGACGCCGCGATTGCCGCGGCCGCGAAGTCTCCCGCGGCGAACGCCGCCGCGGCCAGCGCGGCCGCCGCCTGCCACCTCATCTCTCGGGCCCCTCGATCTGGCGCGGGCCGCGGTCCCGGCCGATGCCCTGGCTGTGGGCCCTCGACGCCTCGCGCGCCCGCTCGGCGCGCTCCGCCAGCCGCTCGGGCGCCCGGCGCCTCTCGGCGATCTCGGAGAGCCGCTCCCTTGCGCGATCGGCGGCCTTTCCCGTCTCTTGCTCCAGCTGGCGGAAGGCCTCGTCGACCTCGGGGGCGTCCTCCACCTTGAAGAGCAGCCAGTCGCGGCCCTCGCCGGGGATGATGTGGTGCTCGACCGACGCGGCGCGCAGCTTGTCGGAGACGACCTCCTTGATCGTCGCGTACTCGGGAAGCCCAGAGAGCTCCTCGAGGCTGAGCTTCGCGTAGGCCGGCACGCCGTCGGCCGCGATGGGCTCGGCGCGCCCGCCGGCGATGGTCCCGCGGATTCCCGCGAGGCGCTCGGAGAGCTCCCTCGCGCTGCGCGCCATTGCCTCGGCGCCGGCCTCCTGGCCGATCCTCAGCATCCAGTCGAGCAGCTTGCCGCCCGCCTCGTCCCCGTAGTCGCTCGCCATCCCGCGCCTCCCTTCCAGTCGAGATGAAAAAGGGCGCCTTCGCGCCCCGGTCGTCCCTATTCGGCCCCGACGGCCCTCTCGCGCGCCATTGGGGCGCGGGCTTCCTGCCCGGCGTGCGCGCGGCTCGCCTCGCGGGCGGACGCGGCGCGCTGCGCCAGCGGCTCGGGAGCCTTCTCGTGCAGATGGGCCCACTCGCCGCTGCGGCACTGCTCCGGCGTCGCCTCGCACATGTCGCGCATGGCGCGCTCGAACCGCTCGGGCTCCTGGGCGATGGCGCCGAAGCTCCAGCTCTCGAAGCCGGTCCACGCGTCGCCGTCGCGCTTGAGCGTCCACCACTCGTCGCCGCCGTTCACCTGCTGGATGAACGCGAGGTCGCGGTAGCAGAACCCCTGGCGTATGGCCCAGTTGCCCGAGCCGAGCGCCTCGCGGAGCCTGTCGACGCTGTCCGTGCGGGAGAACTCGTAGGGGTACTCCTCGAGGAACGGGTCGTCCTGCCAGTCGAAGCCGCCGACCTTGAGCCAGCCGTTCTCCTGGCACTTCTCCACGAGCCCGTCGTGCTCGCGGCCGGTTATCCTCTCGAAGCCGTCCATGGGCCCTCCGCCTTTCGTTTGTTGCTTGGCGGGCGGCGTCCTCGCGATGGGGGCACGGTGCGAGTCGGAGCAGGCGTGCGTGCCGGCGCGCCGGCGCCGCCCAAGACGTGTATAGCGATTTCGATTGCGGCGGGCATCGGGGCCGCCCGCGATGGGTCGAGCTGGGTCGAGCCGTCCGCGCCTCCACGGGAAGCGCACAAGCTAGCCGAGGCGGCGCCTGTCCCTTCCGCCCAGGTAGACGGTCCTGCAGGTCTGGGAGATCCTGCTCGCGATCGCCTCTGCCGTGACGCGCTCGCCGCGCCTTGCGAGCCTGTCCGCCAGCGCGCCCGGCGCGTAGTTCGACGTGACGATGGTCGGGCGCATGTCCTCGTAGCGCGCATCGAGCACGCTGAACACGGTGCCGACGGACCATTCCGTCGCGTCCTCCTTGCCGAGGTCGTCGAGCACGAGGACGTCGCACTTGGCGTACCGCGCGACGGCGGCCTCGGTGCCGCCCTCGTCGAACGTGGCCTTCACGCGCTCGAGCATGCCCTTGGCCGTCGTGAAGGCGACGTCGTAGCCGGCCTCGGCGAACAGCCTGGCCATGGCGGAGGCGGCGTGCGTCTTGCCGGCGCCGACGCCCCCGTGTATGTAGAGCCCGGCGCCCCCGTTGCCGGCGAACGAGGCGATGTACTCGGCGAACTCGGGGCGGTCGGCCTCGGCGGCCCAGTAGCGCCTGGGGATGCCCGCGCGCGAGAGCGCCTTCTCCCGGCGGGCGGCCTCCTCCTTGGCGGCGAGGGCCGCGCGCCTTCGCGCCTCGGACTCCCGCTCGCTGGCTGCGCCCTCGCACGGGCAGGGGGCGGCGGAGACCCAGGCGACCCTGCCCGCCAGCGCCGCGCCGAGCGGATCGAGGGCGGCGCCGCAGTGCGGGCACGCCCTCGGCTCCGGCTCGTCGAAGGAGAGCCCGGCCGCACGGGCCTGCTCCAGGGTGATGAGTCCCGCTCGGTCCATCGGGCGCCCCTTCCTTATCTTCTGAAGTCCTTGTTGTCCCTTTTGCTTATTGGGTGGCATATCGTCAGGGGTTTCCCTGTCATCTCGTCAGGGGTTCGGGCTGCGAACCCTGACGGTTCGTCACCCTTGCTCTCGGCGAACCCTGTCATTTCGTCACCCTTTCGGGCCGGGAACCCTGACGAACCGTCAGGGGTTGCCAGCGCTCCGGGCGGCAGTCTCTCGCGCACGATGCGGTACCGCTTGGTGGCGTGCCCGCGCGCCGGGGCGTGCACGCCGCACTCCTCGATGAGGCCCCGATCGAGCAGGTCGCGGATGGCGCGGTGGACGCTGCGCTCCTGCACGTTGAGGAAGCGGGCCAGGCCGCCCTTGCTCTCGAAGTAGCCGCACCCGGCGTCGCAGAAACCGAAGATGCGTGCGTAGACGAGCAGGGGAAGGCCGGAGAGGCCCAGGTCCGCCATCATGAAGTGCCGTACCGTCGTGAACTCGCGCGGGGAGGGGCCGTCGCGCCCCTTCGGGCCTGCGGCTGCCATCGGCGCTAGCCCCTTCTGGGCGAGCCGACGATGCTGTTCCGCTCGACCCATGCGACGAGCTCGTCGTGCAGCACGATGCCGTCGCGAGTCTTGCCGCCGATGTAGCGGATCGGGAACGGGTCGTCGGGGTCCTTGGCGAGCCGGTACATGGCGTCGCGGCTGATGCGCAGCATCGCGCACGCCTCGTCGGCGCCGAATATCGCGTTGGTCGATGCGATGAGCCTCACCTGGCTCCTGCTAATGCTCTTGGTCATGGTCGTCCTCGAGCTCCTTTCGTCTCGAGGCTCCCTCGCGTGCCCGGCCGCGGGCGGCTCCCGGGGCGGTCGCCGCCGTCATTTCCTGCCGCTCCTCGACTCGATGTAGGCGTCCACTGACGCCCTCGACACCAGGAGCTTCCTTCCGAGCCTGTACGAGTCGATCTCTCCCGACCAGACGAGGTCGTATGCCTTGCTCCGGCTCGCCCCCATGTACTCCTGCATCTCGATCACCGTCATCCATTCGTCCCGATCTTGGCTTCCCTCGGGCGCGGCGCATTCGGCTGTGCGTGCCATGGTTCCTCCAATCTTCCCGTGCGGCACCGCGCGAGGACACCGCACGACACCGTGTGCCTTTTCGTCTGCGCGACGATTGAACCGCCTGATGTCGATTGGTAAGCACGGCAGGAGCGGAGACGGGTCGAGCTGGGTCGAGCTGGTCGTGCCTTCACGAAACGGCTATGAGCCGCGTGCCTTAGCTCGCAGCTATGTCCCTGAAAAGTAAAAGGCGCCCATGCGGGCGCCTGCCTAGTAGCTGGAGTTGTTCGGTTGTGGTCGGAATGCTCGTCTTCCGCGGTGCTGTCGTCCGGGGTCCGGCATCTGTCGTTCGCCTCTTCTGTCGTGTTTGATGTTGCGTGTTATGCGAGCGACCTTGCGCGGGCCTGCTGGCCCGTTGCCCCAGGTGCACCCGGATAAATGGTACCCATCCGTTGGGACATGGACATCGCGGGAGGGCTGTTTGGGCAAGCTAGGATGGATGAGCGGCGGGGTTCTAAATGCAATAATTCGAGCTAAAGGGCCTTGTACTCTCTTTTGTAAAACGCGAGGGCGCAATAAACTCGACGATCCCCCTGAACCTTTTCTGAACGAATCAGCTCTTAGGCGGTATGACGCGACACGCATCGGTAGTGCTCGGACTGGGTTAGTCATCGAGTGGGTATAGAACATACGTTCTGTATAACGTTATAGCACCAGGTGGCAGGCGTAGTTTCAATCGAAGCTACGCCTGCTGCTATATATGGGTTGATGGTGGTATCAATGACCGCGATGCTTCTGTTTGCGCTTCAGTTTTCGCTGCTCGAAGCGCGCCTCCGCCTCATCCGCGCGACGCTGGCTTCTTGCTTGAGCCGATTCCCGCTTCATCGTCTCCCGCTGATTCGCGAGCGCCTGCTGCGCCTTGGTGCTCATCGCCGGCTGCTTAAGTGCTTTCGCCGCCTCGCGGGCGCGTCGCTTGGGGTTCTTCGCGGGCTTGCTCGCCTCGGTCGAATCGTGACCGAAGAACGAGAGCTTCGCCCATTTGTTGACAACGAATCGCAGGATCTCCTCATTGGACGGTTCTGCGCCGAAGACGATGCGGGCGGCGCCGTATCTGCCGTCCTCGACATGCTCCGCCAGCCCGACCCAGAATTGGCCGTCGTGATATACGGTCAGGGTGGATGACACGCTGATCTGCATGGCTGGTTCCTCCTTTATGTAGATGACCATGCAGAGAAGGGACAACCAAGGAGGCAGGTTACTGATGCGGACTCCCGCACGCCCACGACTACCCGACGGGGACTGTGTTTTCATCTCTGATGGTTGGATTGTAGCACGTGCGGATTCACGATGTTGATTGCCGGCGCCTAGACGGAGATGAAGGCGGTTCGATCTAGGTCAAGCCGGTCGCTCATTCATGAAGCGGCCGATTCCCTGAAAATAAAAGGCGCCCACGAGGACACCTACAGGCTATCTTCGAACTACTTGGTTTGGGGCAGACGGAGGAAAAAATAGGGCAGAATCGCTCTCACGATCCCGCCCCGCAAACCCGAGGGTTTCTAACTGGCTCCATTATTCCGGGCTTCTCAGTTCTGTCATTGACCCAGGTATCACCCGTCTCCTATAGCGAGTGAATATAAAAATAGGGCAGAGTCGCTTGCGCAAGTCCGCCCCTAAAACCGTGAAGGTTTTGCTATCTGCACGCTATTTTACCAACCCGAGCGATTCTGTCAACCTGCGAAGGAACTCGAGCGCGGAGCGAGCTGCGGCGTCGGGCCCCTTGTCGGGCAGCGCCTCGGTTTCGCCGTCGGCCCTGGCGAACATCTCGGCGAGCTCGGATGCGGCGCGCGAGCGCGAGGAGCCCTCGGGTACCAAGCCGGAGTGCGCCACGAGCACGGTCGCGACCTCCTGCATGGCCGTATTCCCCATCCACTTCCTCCTGGTCGCCTTGGGAATTCCCACGGCGGCGACCCTTCGGGAGACGCCGCTGGACGCCGAGCCCCGGGCGGCGCCCCTCTCGGCGAAGCAGTTGATCAGGCACGAGCCGTGCGCGGCGCAGTTGCGGACGGACTTCACGCGCTTGAGGTCGTAGTGGGAGGCCTCGAGGCGCCTGTCGCCCCATCGCCTGGCGCAGAAGCGCACGAAGTCGATGAGGGTGCCGAACGAGGTGAGCTCAAGGAAGGCCCAGGCAGGCATGTCGCCGGAGTACTTCGCGTAGAGGCTCGAGCTGTAGGGGCTGCGGCCGCTCATCTTGAGCTCGCGCAGGCGGTACTCCCTGTTTGCAGTGGTAAGCGATGCCATGTAGTCGGCCACGATGGCGTAGCCGTCCTCTCCGCGGTCCTCCATCTCGCGAAGCAGTGTCACCTTCTGGAAATGCTCGATGTCGAGCGTCATGCCGAGCAGGGCGTGGCGCAGCTCCTGGTCGAGCGCCGCGAGCAGGCGCAGCTGGCCGAAGTCGAGGTCTACGTAGCGGCCGTCGCGCGGGCCTCCCTCGTATTTCGAGAAGAGTTTGCGGTAGGATGCGAGCTTGAAGAAGTTGCACTTGTCGCGCAGGTAGTCCGCGGCCTCTTCCTCGGAACACAGCTCGAAGGCTACGCCCTTCTGCTTGAGGTGCTCTATCTGCTGCTCGATCGTGAGGATCGGCTTCCTATCGTGGGGTTCGGCCATGCTCGTTCTCCTGTCATAAAAAGTATTGCCTATTTTACCAGCATGTCCTCGACATTCGGTGGAAGCCTCATCGTCGACTCATGGGCAAGCCGCCCGATACGACTCCCTTTCCCTGTCAGTAGTGCAGTCGCCTGACCTGCGGCTTTGGAATCTCGTTGGAAGCCGCTCGCGACCAATCATTTGCAGTTGTTGCGAGTGGCTTGCGCGTGATGCTGCGGTTGAGTTTCAGAAACGGGCGATTCCGCCCAATTGGGCACCCGAATCACGGTCGGAAGCTCCTTTGGGACAAAAACAAAAACTCAATGCCCTGAGTTTGAAAAAAGTTTTTGAGGTTGTCCCAACTTTTGTCCCCGAAGCCGACGAAACGCGACATCGCGTCATTCGGCGGCACGCGTTCCGTGTCGATGCCGAAAACTGGGTGCAACTGGAATGACGGGACGGCAGAACCGAAGCCACCAGCGAAATAGTGGGAATAACAGCCCTCGAACCCTTTGGTTCGAGGGCTTTCTTTTTGCATCTCTACCTGGGAAAACGACCCAATTATTCCCGTGTGTCCCTACTGGGCGGTACAACGGAGTACTCGGCGGTACGGGAATAATTAGGCCCTGCGGGAATAATTCACAATTCGGGTCCCCCGAAGGCCGATTTCGAGCGGATGAAACTGACTTGAAACTGCGAGGCGGATTCAAGCCCTCTTCAATTGCATTCGCCCAGGTCAACAAATGGGAATAAAGAAATGCGAAAATCGGTTTCCGCAGTTTCAGTGACCCCGAATGCCGCCGAATAACGCCGTGTATTCTGAGCGTATTGCTTGCATTGTTGCATTATTTTCCACAATGCAAGCATGGAATAAATCGAAGTCATACGAGCCACCAACGACATCGCCTCTTCCCAAAGGGGGCTCTTCACATCTGTGCAGGCGAAGGTGCTCGGCGTCGAGCGGTACGCGCTCTCGAGGCGGGAAGGGCTCGGCAACATAGAGAGGCTCGCGAAGGGCGTCTACCGCATGGGCGGCTCGCCGAGCACGCGGGAGGAGGACGTCCTCGCGGCCTGACTGTCGATCGACCCGGGGAGGCGCCCCGTCGCCATGGGGGCGACGGCTGCATGGCTCTACGGCATCGGCGAGGTCAGCCCCTCGCCCTACGAGTTCTGCACGCCCGAGAGAAAGCAGACTAAGCGCCCGAACCTGATTCATCAGGAAGCGCCGCCTCGACCCGAAGGACGTGGCGATCGTCTCGGACATCCCGGCGACGAGGCCCTGGCTCACGGTGGTGGACCTGATAGACTCCGGGGAGGAACTGAGCCTGGTCGCGAACGTGCTCGCGGACGCGCTCGAAAGGGGCCTCGTCGAAGACGAGGGCGCGCTGAGGGAGAAAATCGACGCCGGGGGGCAAAAGCCGGGATGTCGGCGGGGGCCAGCCTGTACGATTCGTTAGCTAGGAGGCGGGAAGAATGACGTACGAGAACGGCGGTCAGCTCGACAGGGCCCTGAAGAGGGCCGTTCGCGACAGGGGCGGTGACCCCGGGGACGGCTGTCGTCGGGCTTTGCGCGACCGGTTCCTGCGCAGGGTGTTCAGCAACCCCGACGGCCGGTTTATCCTCAAGGGCGGAAGCGGGCTGCTCGCGCGCATCCCCGACGGCCGCGTCACGCGCGACATCGACTTCGCGACGGCATCTGTGTTTGATAGCGTTCAATTTACGGGTTGGGGCTGCGGTGGAAATCCTGGACCAAAAGAGGACCGGGATTTCCACCGCAGCCCCAACCCGAAAATCAGGCTTGACTAAACACAGACGGTCTGCTGCGCGAGTACTTCCCGAAGGGGACCGGCTTCTCTGCGGTCTCGGACGAGGAGGTCGAGCGGGTGTACGATGCCATCAACCGCAGGCCCCACAAGCGCCTGGGGTTCAGGACGCCCTACGAGGTCCACTACTCAGGGGTGTTGCAGTTGCTCTGAGAATTCAAGCTCGAAAAGGCGCAAGCAAAGGTATCTTGACTACGCTCTAAAGCGTGGCGTGAAGTCCGGCATCGTTGACGCGCTGAGGCTTCAGGGAATTGCCGCGAGCGAGGTTGATGCAGTTTCTGTTGTGGTTGACGAGCATTCGACTTCGATCGACGGAAAGTACAACCTGGCAGAATCGGTTGATGAGGAGCTGCGCTGCGGCATGTTCAACCCAACGTGGCAGACCTCCTACCCTCCTGTATTTAGCGACTGGCTGCCCAAGATTCCAGTCTCCTATGTCGACTCCTCCAAGGTGGCTATGGTGAGGGCGGCTGACGTGACGGCGAACTGGGCATTTATGGCCGAGCGCGACAAAGAGACATATCCGCGAGCCTACGAGATGCTATCAAAGGCGACGGTCCTCGGGCTTCTGTAGCGTTGGACATGTAACTATCTGTCTTTTCAAAAGCCGTGAAGATCTTGGTGGATGATAAATTGCGATTTGTCCGCCTCGGCAGCGAAGTCGGCGAACTCCTGTTGGAGGGACAACGGGGGAATTGCAATGGGAATAGCGGCCAAGTCTGCTGCGCTGATATTTGCCTGATGGACACTTCCCTTCGCTATATTACGAAGGACTCGCTTTCCTTCCTTTGAATTCAGGTAACCAGATACATATTCGGCAGAGCTGTGGTCAGCGAACCTTACGCACACGATGTACCCAGCAATAACCATGGTCTCTGACTGATGAAAAACGCAAGTTTTCCCAACCTTGTCAATGCTGTTGGTTCGATTAAAAAGCAAATCGCCATAGCGGACGGTAGCATTTTCGAGAGCTTGGCCCTTTAGGGTGATTCGCTTTGTATCGGTTAGGTCAAGGATGCCGTCGTCGGTGATATTGTTCATTCGGATGTAGACATAATCGCCATCGGCGCCGGCTTTTGCTGAAGTGCCGTAGTGCATTTCTATGCTGTAGTTGCCAATTGTTTCGATTGGCCATGATGCGTGCGTCTTGGTTCTAAACATCTCGACAAACCGTGATTTGACTTAACAGATATACCTTCTATGAGAGTCCCTTACGTTGTCCTGATCGACCATTGCGTACATCAACGTTGTGTCAATCTTTTGATGGCCAAGCAGCTTCTGCACCTGCTCGATGGGCATTCCTTTTCCAATTGCTTTGGTGGCCAGCGTTCTCCTGAACTTATGTGGGTGGACGTGTTTGACGCCTGCTTTTGTTCCCAAGGAGCGAAGGCGGAGCTCGACTCCGCTTACTTGCAGCCTGGAACTCGGCTTTGTGAGACTACAGAATAGCGCGGCGACGTTATCGCTGCGTTCTTGCAGGTAGTTGTTTAGGTGCAGCTTTGTAGTTGCATCAAAATAGACGACTCTCTCTTTGTTGCCCTTTCCGAGTACAATGCACTCTCGCCGATTTAGATCAACGTCTTCTCGATTGAGCGAGACGAGTTCGCCTATTCTCATCCCTGTTGAACTAAGAAGGTTGATGATTGCCAGATCCCTCTTGCAAGAACAGGCGTCTGTGAGGGCTATAAGTTCTTCATCAGAATATACGGACTTGACCGTTCTCTTTGAGCGAATCTTTTTAATGCGTCGTGCAGGGCTTTTGAGTATATGGTTCTCGTCTTCAAGCCAAGAGAAGAATGACGACAGGATGCGCCTGACGTTGTCGACGGTGATGCTCCCCGCGTTATTACCTATGGGATATTCGCTCAGGTATGTTCGTAAGTCATCTGAACTAATCCGGATAATTGGTTTTTTGATTGCTTCGAGCGCCCTTGTAAGTGTGGCCTTGTAGTACCTGATGGTCTTAGGCGAGCATCCCTCGATGGTTTTGGCTGCGAGGAATCGCTCCATGTACTTTGAGGCCTCGTCTTCGACATTGCTGAGCGCGTTCACTTCAAGTTCGATGCCCCTGAGTTCGCTCATAAGGACGCTCTCGAGATACGAAAGCACTTCGCCGCTAACGAGTGCCTGCATTTTTGTGAGAACCGCGTTTGCTATTTCGACCGTCGTGTGCATCAGTTCCTCCCATCCCGATATGGATGGGAGGAACGTATCACGCGAGGAATCGGTTTAGAAGGGCGTCGCGCTCTGCGGAAAGGGCGTCGACCTCTTGCTCAAGTGCAAATTGCGATTTGTCGACCTGGGCGACGAAGTCGGCGAACTCTTGCTGAAGCTCAAGGGGAGGCAAGGGAACCGTCATTCTCTTTAGATCTTCTTTGGTAATTGCCTCCCTTGTTGCTCCAGCCGCTCTTGAGCCGTTTAGCAGGAGTCTCTGATACGAATCACTGATCAGCACCGTGTTCAATAGCACCGGTAGCATCCGTTTTTGGTCGACTCTGACAATTGAGACATGCTGATTAACACGTCCACCAGCCAATTCATCCGGCAAAAGACATGAACGAGCAACCGAAGCGCCAGTAATATTCAGAAGCACGTCACCCTTCATCAGCGTGACGCCTTCTAGTTTTGCGGCTTGTTCATCATCAATACAAGCAAGGTCCTTCCACACGAAACGACCGTTGTGAACATTCATACTTCTGACCAGCGGAACACCTTCGGCCTTGTATGCCGTTTTGCCGCCTCGTGGTGTTGCTCCGGAACCCAACTTGGTACAGAGGTCTTCAAGCCTAACGAAAGGCCATTTTTTACCATCGACCGGATCGCCAAATACCTCTACAAACCGTGATTTGACGCTTTCCTTGAGAGCGGCGATTTGCTGTCTTTTGCTATTGATTTCATCTGTTAAGCGATTGAAACCGTCGATGAGGGCTCTCTGCTCGGAGAGCGTCGGGACTGGGATGGGGTATTTGAGCAGCTCATTCTTGTCTCCGCGAGGCCTGCCGGTTCCCGTGAAGGTGGACATATCGTAGTCGAAGAAGTCCTTCTGCCACAGGAGCAGATGGAGGAACTCGGGCAATAGGCTGTCGGTATTTATGCTTCGGAATACCAAAACGTCCTTGGAGCACGCCCCATCGCGGTCTGCGAGCCAAATCTTCTGCAGATAGGGGCGAATATTGGAGACGAGCGTGTCTCCCTTCTTGTATGCGGTGCCAGCACTTGCCGGAAGCTCTCCGCTATAGGCGGTTATGCCGCCACGATCCTTGACCATGTTCTCCGTTGTTACGTAAGTGTCGGTGGTGATGGAACTCTGGGCCACGCTGTTGGTAACGTAGGATGTGATGTCTCTAAGCGTCTTGACTACGGTGCCCTGGGCGAACGAGCGGGGCTTGTAGAAAGAGCGGGGAATCGTAAGAGTCTCGTCGAACTTCTCGGCATCAAAGTCGATGAAATCGGTGGTCTTGGCATAGTAGTAGTACTGGGCAAGGTCGCCGGGCTCAACCTGCTCGCCGGAGAACCATGCTCTGATGATGCCGCTTAGCGAGTTCGTGTCGTCCGATTCGTCGTCCGAATAGAGCACGCCCTCACCATCGATGGGCTGTATCCCCTCGTTGCCTTTGCGATTGCTCCATTTGTAGCCAAGGAAAGAGGCGATTTCCTTGGTCGTGTTAGGTGAGTTGATGATGAGCGTCTGTTCGCCGCAGACGAGACCCCAAACGCGCAGGCGTTTGCGCTCTTCCTTGTGCGCATAGCGATAGAACAGCTCGTTCTCTGCTTTGAGCTGTGAGTTCTTGTCGGCCGCCTTCCAAGTCTTGCTCTTTCGAAGGGTCTTGAGCTCCTTCGATGATTCGAAAAGATGGCAATAAACGTTGAAGTGGCGAGTGTTTGCCCATTCGTTCCAGCCAGCCTCTCCTGCGAGAAAAGCCCGGTAAGTATCTCCGTCTACATTAATTGTGTCGAGATAAGCGTTGAAAGCGCTTTCGTCTTTCCAACCAGTGAGCTTCCTGCGCTCAAAAACAGCGTCAACGAAATCAAGTGCGTTCGCATTGCGGGGCGGGATCTCGTCAAAGCGACGTAGGAACATAATTGCGACGTTTGTTCCTGTGGCCGCGAATGTGCCTGATCCAAACCTGGCGATGGAGACGATCTCGAAGGAGCTCAAAAGCACATCGCGTGCGGCCATGAAACTCGAGCTCGTGCTCTTGTCGAGGATCGAGGTGGGGAGGACAATGGCGGCGTAGCCTCCGGGCCGAACAAGCTGTGCCGCACGCTCGACAAAGAGGGTCTCGATTTCCGAGCCGCTATCGCTGATGGTTTCCAGCACTTTGAGTTCGTTGTTGTGAAGCTTGAGATGCGGTTTGAAGGCCGCGACAGAGTACGGGGGATTGGCGACAAGAATGTCGAAGCGTCCCCTGTCGGTTCGGCTGTCGATTCCCTTGTCGGGATAATTTTCAAGTCCGTCGCCGAAGACCACGTTGCCCTGCCCTGCGCCATGCATGTAGAACGAGACCTTGGAAACGCGAGCGAGTCGATAGTCCTTCTCGATGCCGACGAGATTGTCTCTGACCCAGTCGGCGTCTCCGAGGTCATCCTCTATGGTCGGATCATATTGGCATGCGGCGTCGGAGATTTCTTCGAACCCTTCTGTGAGAAAGTGCCCCGCGCCGCAGGCGTAATCGATAACGCGTGGATAGTGCACGGCACCAGCCTCGTCCTGCACGATGCTGTCGAGTGGGAGTGACTTCCAAATAAAACGGGTGATGGGCACAGGTGTGAAGAATTGGCCCTCGTTTTGCTTAAAGCCCTGATTAAGGAGCTGTTCGAAGAGGTCGCCCAAGAATTGAATGTCTTGAGTTCCTACGATGCGATACGGCTGTAGAAGTTGCACCGTCTCTACGAGTACCTTGCCGTTCTGAAGAAAGAGTTCCTCGTTGTGGACGTCTTTGAACGCAAAGTCATTGTTGGTATAAAATTTAAGCTTGCGCAGCGTGCCGTTCAGCTCCTCGATGAGCTGCTTGCGGTGCTGGCCCGTATAGTTGCTTATGAGGTTTTCGGCGTAGTTGTTGGGAACGTACAGGACCTCTTCCCGCATGAGCTTTCTCATGCCGTCTGAGTGGAGTCTCTGGAGTCTGTCCTGGAGCGTTTCGTAGGTGTCTCGTCCTTGGCGGTATTGGAACTCAATCTCCTGGGTTGGCATTTTCGAGAGCTCGTCTTGGAGCTTCGCGATAAAGAGCGCAATAAGGCGATTGAAGGCGTTCTCTTTATCGGAGACGTTGTTGTGGCGGAGGATTTCCTCGAAGCGGTTGACGATGCTGTCTTCGGCCCTGAAGTCGACAAGGTCCTTCTTGAGAAGGGGAGGAACCATCGGGTGGTATGCCGTCGACCTATCGCCAAAGAGGATGTTTCCCTCGACTTGTTGGTTGTACGTTTCCGTCCAAACTTGATGGAGCTGTTCCACTGTATGGGCGTCGCGGTAGAGCGCAATGGTGTCATCGCGTTTGGCGAGCGCGATGAAGTTCTCGTCATCGCTGCAGTTAATTGAAACCTGGTCTAACACAATTTCGTTGTTGATGAAATCGCATGCAAAGAGTACCAACCAGCGAGTCGCGCGCTCTTGTTGCCAATAGGAGAGGAGTTGCCCTCCGTCTGACTGCATGTTCTTGAATTCGTTTTTGAACTCGGTTCCAGGGGTCTTGCATTCGACGATTGCGAGTGTGTCGCCCCTCTCGTCATTAATGCAGATATCAGCGCGGCCGCTCTTTTGTTCGTGCCCAAGGGCCCATTCGCGCTCCAGCTCGAGTGATTCGGGGCGATATCCTTTGTCGAGGAGCATGGTTACGCAGGCGAGTACGACGAAGTTCTCGTTATCGGAGAAGTTACAAGTTGTGTCTTTGTTGACCTTGAACCCCAGGTCTTTCGGGTAGCCGATGCGTTTCTTGGAAAAATCGACCGTGATTTGTGCGCTGGTCTCTTCCCAGGATTTCTGATAAACGGTGCCGTCGCCCGACGGCTCGTAGCACAGAGCCCTAAGTGCGTCGCGAAGATTGTCCAGCGTAATCATCTAATGTCTCCGTAGCTGCGAGGTGAAAACACAATTCGCTAATATTATCGCAGAGGGCACCGTAAGAACGTAGTGTGATTGGCGGTGCTGCTGCTTGCCGGGGCATTTGATTGGATGATGACGCGCACGGGGCGGGATTCGCCAGTCCGCTAAGCCACGCTGGCAACAGTAGCGTACCAGGCGGTTGCTTGCAGAGATCCTCACGCGCGCCGTGCTTGAACCACTGGAGGTACGTGTTTCTCGTCGTGCGTCCATCGGTGACCGATCCGCCTTTTACTAAACAAGTTTATCGAGCGCGCGAAGCGATTGAGCCAATGGCGAAGCTCCAACTTATTCGTCAACTCATGGGCAAGCCACCCGAGACTACTCATTAAGCGTCCACGCATGAAACACGGCGCGATGAACTGCGCTGCTCGTCGCCCGTTCGCGCCGCCGAGAGCAGCATGCTCAAATCGGCCAGAATCGCCTCTGCCTTGCTTCCAAGCTGCAGCGGAGCCGAGTCGCCCGAGATGTTTACGCTCAGCAGGTGCGCATCCGGCAGCTTCGCGGTCATGCTCCAGAACGGGAGCGTGATGATGCCCGGGGTCATCTCGCCCACGCCGAGCTCCAGCAACAGCACGCGGCGATCGCTGCGCTCGCGCACGAAGCGCTCATATCGTCCGAGGCTCTCGCGCCATGCCGCACCCTGCAGAAACGTGTCGTCGCGCACCCACGGCACGAGCTGCCAGCCGCAATGCGGGTATCGGGGGACGTCCTCGCTGCGGATCTCGAACCCCGCCATGCCCGCGAGCATGCGCTCGACGTAGGGGCTCGCCTCGAAGAGCTCGTCGCAGCATGGCTGCTTGCACTGAAGGTGCGCGAAGCTTCCCTGATAGTTGCAGATTCTCTCGTCGGGAAACGTCTTCTCGACCTGGGTGTCCACATTGGTGCTCAGGATGAAGTAGTCCTTATGGCCGATGAGGGACCGTAGGTCGAGATAGGGCTGCGAGGCCAGCTCGCGCAGCATGAAGTCGATGTATCGCGCGTAGTAGGCCCATTGCTGCTCGAGGCTGGGGTAGAGGTGGTAAAAGCCGTCGAAAAGGCTCTTGACTACTTTCGATTGATGCTCAGTGCCCATTGTATTCGCTACGATTAAACTCGGCACAGGGGGTACTGGTTTTCCGTGCGAAAACGCTCATGCCGCTAAATTGAGCGACCGCCTGTACTGCAGCGGGATCATCCGCCCGAGCGGTCCCTTAATCCGTCGCCCGTTGCGCCAATCGGCAGAAGCCACGCGTGGACGCTAATCGCTCGAGCGAATCGTCGTCGGTTTCCGTTTAACGATTTCTTTTTCCGCTATTATCTGACCCTCGGACTTCCTCGTGATAGAAGTAGTCCACGATCACCGGATGCCCCTGGGGGACTCTGCCATAAGGCATTTCGTTGTCCACAAAGGGGCAATCGTACTTCTTGGCCATTTCCTCGGCTTTTACTTCAAGCGCTTCAAAATAGCTACGGTTGCGCTTGTTATAGATCTCATCGTAAAGCGGTACGAGATTGGGATGTTTCTCGGCGATATAATCCAGGATCGCTTTTTTGAAACCACCCCGAAGATTGAGATTTTCGAGCCAAAACAAATCGCACCGATCTTTTACTCGCTCAAAAATCATCTCAAAATCCGTGATGCCGGGAAATACCGGGGACACGAAGCAGACCGTACGGATACCTTCGTCATACACCTGCTTCATAGCAGCGATACGACGCTCGATGCTCGACGCGGAGTCCATATCGTTCTTGAAGTTCTCATCCAGCGTGTTGATCGACCATGAAACGGTCACTCGTCCAAGCCTCTTCAGCAGATCGATATCCCGTACCACAAGATCGGACTTTGTGCAGATCAGAATATCTGCATCGCTGCCAATCAGCTGCTCCAGGAGTTTCCTGGTATTCCCGAATCGCTCCTCCTGTGGATTGTAGCCATCCGTCACAGAACCGATAACCACCCGCTGTCCAGCGTATTTCTTCGGATTCTTGATTTCCGGCCAATGCTTCACATCAAGAAAGGTGCCCCATTCCTCCTTGTGTCCGGTAAAGCGCTTCATAAAGGAGGCATAGCAATACTTGCAGGCATGCGTGCAGCCTACATAGGGATTGACCGAGTAGCCGCCTACCGGCAGGCTGGACTTGGTCATGATGTTCTTTGCTTCCACCTCATTGATGAGGATTCCATCGATCACTTCTGCCATGTTCTCTGCACCTCCAGCACTCTTTCGAATTCTTCCGGCAATTCCTGAATCATGTTTTCGTCCCCTATGACAGAGACGAGGTCTTCCTTCATAAACATTGGAATGCCAAGCGCGTGCGCCTGGTCCGTCAAAGACCATGCCCACTCCGGTTCCGTATGAACCTTCCTGCTCTGCGCCCCGGTCATAGTACCGACGACGATCCAGTTGATTCCGGAAAGGTCGACCGTACCGGGATCGTCGAATAGCGGCTCAAAAGTAACGAAGAAGTGATTTGCTTTGACGTTTTTCCGAAGGGCGTCGATACGCCACAGCTCCGCTTTCCTCGTCACCGTAACGCCGAACCATGCGTTTTCCAGGTCGGTATCTAAATCCAGCAAATCGGGTCTCTTGGTCAGGAACAGGAACTGATGCTGTGGATTCTCATGGATCTTTGCAAATACCTCGTCTCGCCATTCCAGCTTCCACCCGGAGAGATCGCTCATGCCGGTAAGGAGAAAGTTCTGCGGGCGTTTCTTTTCCATCATCTTGAGCTTGCTCGGGAAGAACGCAGGATCAGCGAAGTCGTCAATCATATGCCAACGTTTCACATTGTTACGGGCATAGCAATATGGACACCCCACCGTGCAGCCGATGACGATATTCATATTCTGAATCTGATTTTTGATGCAGATGCTCATAACGCCTGCCTACCTGCCTCTCCCGTAAACACGCAATCAGCTTCCCCCACCTTTCGGGCAAAAGCCTCGATATCTTGCTTGCAAGCAGCAGGCTCGCAATCGCTCAAATCGTATGACGTGCCGCCGTTTCGATAGACGGCCCGATGGGAAAACGATCGGCTGACAAGCCCGATGCCGAGCTTCTCGCACAGGGTCATCCGTGCTCCCTTTCAGCTATAAAAAACAGGTGTCTATAAACAGTATCCTTGTTGATTTTCGCAGGGGCAATGAACAAACGCGTGCACCTGTCGATAAACGAACAGCTACTGGACATTGTCAAACGACTCAGATTGGAGAGGCGATGGGAGAAACCAAGATCGACCGCCGGCGGCGCTACACCCTCTCGGTCATACAGGAGGCGTTCTTCGCGCTGCTGGCCGAGGTCGGCTTCGCGAAGATGACGGTGGCGGACATCTGCCGCCGCGCCGAGATCAACCGGGGAACGTTCTATCTGCATTACGAGGATAAGTACGCGCTGCTCGATGCGCTTATCGACGAGGCCCCGAGTTCGCCCATGCCCAGGAGCTGCTCAACGCCTATTCCGAAGGGGGCTTACTGGCGGTATCCGCTCTTCGCGATTCCGATAACCCATCGTGACCTGCGATTCAGGAATACCAGCCTCCGAGCCCTCTCGTTCGGAGGCTGCGGCTAAAACCTCATTGCGCGTCTACCGCTCCGCGTTAC
The DNA here is from genome assembly GCA_902363875.1 of Coriobacteriaceae bacterium. Classification (GTDB taxonomy): domain Bacteria; phylum Actinomycetota; class Coriobacteriia; order Coriobacteriales; family Coriobacteriaceae; genus Collinsella. The sequence continues at coordinate 22,878 of CABJBO010000010.1, forward strand.
TCGCCACCTGCCCGCGCCACCGAGAGCAGGGCGCCCAAATCGGCCTGGATCGCCCCTGCCTTGCTTCCAAGCTGCAGCGGAGCCGAGCCGCCCGAGATGTTTACGCTCAGCAGGTGCGCATCCGGCAGCTTCGCGGTCATGCTCCAGAACGGGAGCGTGATGATGCCCGGGGTCATCTCGCCCACGCCGAGCTCCAGCAACAGCACGCGGCGATCGCTGCGCTCGCGCACGAAGCGCTCATATCGTCCGAGGCTCTCGCGCCATGCCGCACCCTGCAGAAACGTGTCGTCGCGCACCCACGGCACGAGCTGCCAGCCGCAATGCGGGTATCGGGGGACGTCCTCGCTGCGGATCTCGAACCCCGCCATGCCCGCGAGCATGCGCTCGACGTAGGGGCTCGCCTCGAAGAGCTCGTCGCAGCATGGCTGCTTGCACTGAAGGTGCGCGAAGCTTCCCTGATAGTTGCAGATCCTCTCGGTGGGAAACGTCTTCTCGACTTGGGTGTCTACATTGGTGCTCAGGATGAAGTAGTCCTTATGGCCGATGAGGGACCGTAGGTCGAGATAGGGCTGCGAGGCCAGCTCGCGCAGCATGAAGTCGATGTATCGCGCGTAGTAGGCCCATTGCTGCTCGAGGCTGGGGTAGAGGTGGTAAAAGCCGTCGAAAAGGCTCTTGAAGCCAAAGGCTTGCTGCCAGTCCGTCATTCCGGCGCGCGCCATGCCTGCGCGGTTGTAATGGTTGAACCCGGCGGCGCTTGACATGCCCGAGCCGATGCCGACGATGATGGCGTCGGCATCGTCGATAAGGCTTCGAAGCCTATACGCTTCCCTCTCTAGAGACGGCATTGGGCAATCTCCTCGAAAGCCGGGGTCATATCGCCGTCAACGAGAATCGTCTCGCACGAGGCGTCGGGCGCCATGGCCTGGCTGTAGTTGAACACGATGTAGGTGGCGTGCTCGCAGACGTTCGCGATCTGGGCGAGCATGTGCTTTATGATGCCGTTGCGCAGTCCCACGCCAAGTTCGAGGATGGCGACCCTGCCGTTGCGATGGGCTTGCACAAGGCGCTCGAGCTCCTCGAGCTGGGCCGTGGCGAGGGCGTCTGGATGGGCGAGACGCCGCTCGTCGATCGACGTGCGTATGCCCCCCTCCGTCTCGAGCACGCGGTTCTCGTTGAACCCTGCGCGTACGAAGTGCCCGTCGATATTGCACGTGATCACGAAGGTGTCAGCGTGCTCTGTAAGACGCCGCAGCTCGTTCATGAGCGGGCTGGGCTCATATTCGAGATATTCCTTTTGATGAAACCGCTCGGCCCATCGGCGTCGCACGCTGGCATCCGGGGAGGCGAGCCCCTGCAGTATGCAGCCGATGCCGTCGGCCTGAGCGAGGTCGCCGTACGCCTCTCGGAAATGAGCATCGGCGCAGAAAAGGTTGAGCCCCTCCGCCATGTCGAGTCCGTTGCTAGCGCCGATGATGACAAGATCCGCTTCGGCTAGCGCCCTGCCTATGCGAACTGCTTTCGCCGTCTCCATGCGCTACCTCCCCAGCGTCTTGCGCACGTCGGCAAGCACGTCGGCGATGTCGGCGCGAACGGCGAGCCCCCGATCCTCGATCGCGCGGGGGAGAAACTGCGTCTTGTTGTTTACGGCGATGTAGCTGGCCTGCGGTAACTGCGCCGTGAGGGCCCAGAACGGCTCCTGGATAAACGCGGGCGTCATGCGGCCCACACCCAGCTCGAGGAAGAGGATCCTCTGCCGTGCGTGCGCGTCGAGCCAGTCGGACACCTTGCGGTACTGCTCCTCGTAGAGTTCGCCCTGCAGGAAGTTGCCGTAGCCGCGAACCCAGGGGAACGCCTCTGCCCCGCAGTGCGGGCAGCGCGGCACGAGCTCTGTCGGAACCTCAAGGCCGTCTCCCATGGCCTCTACCATGTTGGAGACCGGCTCGACCGCATCCCACACCGCGTCGGTGCAACAGCGGGAGCACTGAAAGAAGCGGTGGTCGCCTTGGATCTCTGCCACTTTCTCCCAGGGATAGAGCTTCACAAACTGCGTGTCCTGGTTGGTGGTGAGCACGAAGAAATCCTTCTCGGCGAGAATGGCGTCGAGGTCCCTGTAGGGCTTGCGCAGCGGGGCGTTGAGCGTGGTGTCGAGGAAGGTGGCGAGGTATCCCCAGCGCGCCTCGGCGGTGGGCCAGCGGTAGAACGACCCCTCGAAAGCGCCCTTGAAACCGTAACGCTCGGCGAATTTGCCGAAATGCTTGCGATGGGTCGCGTTGTCCTCGTAGTAGAAGTCGCCGCCGCCCGCCGCGGAGAGCCCGGAGGCCCCGCCCGCCAGCACGCAATCGGCTTCCTCGATCATGCGGGCGAAGTCCTCGATTTGCTGGTCGTAGGGCTCGGGCTCGCGGTCACTCAGCTCATAGGGCGTGCCGCCGCTGCGGTAGGCGGCCTGAAGGGAAAACGATTGGTTGGTGAGCTCGATAACGAGCTGCTCGTACAGGGTCACTGGATACCTTCTTTCAGCTATTATAAACACGTGTCTATAAAAAGTATCCATGTCGATTTGCTTAAGAGCAATGAACAGCTTCGGCCTGCTGTCGATAAACGAGCGTTTGCCGGGCATTGTCGAGCGTTGCAATTGGAGGGGTAATGGAAGCGGGGAAGATCGATCGTCGCCGACGCTATACACTCTCGGTCATACGGGAGGCGTTCTTCGCGCTGCTGGCCGAGGTCGGCTTCGCGAAGATGACGGTAGCGGATATCTGCCGCCGCGCCGATATCAACCGTGGCACGTTCTATCTGCACTACGAGGACAAGTTCGCCCTGCTCGACGCGCTTATCGACGAGGCCTTGGCGGCGGTGCCGCCGCTCGAGGGAACGGAGGCGGGTGCCCTCTGCCAGCGTCCGCCGGCAAACGATGACTATTATCTGCTCTACTCGGATGACGACGCGTACGCCCGGGTGGCACAGCGCGTCGTCGAGCGCGGCGCCGAGCAGATGGTTCCCTCGATCATGGAGGAGACTGGGCTTTCGCGCGAGGATACCTATCTGCTCTTCGTCCACAACGTCCAGGGAAATCTCGCGGTCAACCGCCTGCTCGGTTGGAGGCGAGGGCCCGAGTTTGCCCACGCTCAGGAGCTGCTCAGCGCCTATTCCGAAGGAGGCTTGCGAGCGGTTACGACTCGCCATGATTCCTGCAGTTCATCTTGACTGCGGGTCATTTCAGGCAGGCGGCGCAGCTATGAACAAGAAGAGCGCATGGCAATCAGCACTAGCGGAAATGCTTGCTGCCCTTACCAAGAGGAGTGCTGATTGCCATGCGTTGATGCTACCGCAGACAATTCCGTCAGCCACCGCTTGCATCCATTTTGGCTAGCTCTGCATACCGAACATGGCGTTGAAGAGCGTGTTCTGCTCCGGGGTGAGCTGTGCAATGACGTTTTTATCGTTCTGCATTGGGCCCCTTCGCTGGCGTCTCGTGCAATCGAATGTAGCGCGAGTATATGAATAGGGGCGCATTCCCTCAAGCGCCGTATAGAACAATTTTTAAACGCAGAAAAATAACTGAAAACAAATTAATCCGCGTTAAAATATTGTCAAACAGAAGTTCATGAGGGAAGGTTGCGTATGCGTCGCAAGGCAGACGAGCTCCTTAGGGAATGGCGAGACAGGGCTGATAGAAAACCTTTGCTGGTCAAAGGCGTGCGCCAGTGTGGCAAGACCTATCTGCTCAGAACGTACGCCCAGGATCTTTTCGAATCGGTTGTCTACGTTAATCTTGAGAACGACCGGTCGGCGCGAGCGGATTTTTCGGGCGGTCTTGACCCTCATTCGATTGTGCGCGCGATCGAGGCTCGTACGGGACAGCGTATCGTGCCTGGCAAAACCTTACTGTTCATTGACGAGATCCAGGCATGCGAGGAAGCGCTCACTTCCCTTAAATACTTTTGCGAAGATGCTCCCGAGTATTACGTTGCGGCTGCTGGGTCGCTTCTTGGGGTTGCCATTAACCATCAGTCGTATTCGTTCCCCGTCGGAAAGACCGACTTGATCGAGATGACTCCACTCGATTTCGAGGAGTTTCTCTGGGCAATGGGGCACGATCAGCTGGTCGATGAGATACGCTCGTCATTCGAGTTAATGGGTCCTCTTGCGCCAAGCCTTCATGAAAAGGCGCTTAGGCTCTATCGACAGTATCTTGTTGTTGGCGGAATGCCCGAGGCGGTCCAAACGTATATCGATGATCAGTCAATCATTGATGTGGCCGAAAAGCATCGGATTATTCTCGACGGATATTCCGCCGACACCAATAAATATGCTGATGAACGCTTGAGCGCAAAGACGCGTGCGTGCTTCGATTCCATTCCACAGCAGCTTGCCAAAGAGAATCGCAAATTTCAATACAAGGTAGTGCGAGCGGGGGGCAATGCGTCTCTCTTTGGAGATGCTCTCGACTGGCTTGTATTGTCGGGTACGGTGGCGCGCTGCAGCCTAGTCGGGCAGATCGAAAGCCCTTTAGAGGCCTTCGTTAACCCTTCTGCTTTTAAAATCTATCAGGCGGATACAGGGCTGCTCGTCTCCAAGGCCGGTGCTCAACGCGCCGATATTCTTGCCGGCATCGGCGGCACATTCATGGGTGCACTTACCGAAAACTACGTCGCCCAACAGCTTTCAGCCATGGGCTATCCGCTGCATTATTGGGCGCGAGATAATCGTGCGGAAATCGACTTTGTAGTAGAGAAGCAGGGATGCTTGTCTGCGATTGAAGTCAAGGCGGGAGAGAACACAAGATCTCGAAGCCTGTCCTCACTTAAAAAGACCCATCCGGGCGTACGCCTTATCAGGCTATCGACTAAGCCCTTTGGAATGAATGATGGGCTTATGTCTGTTCCACTTTATGCGGCATTTTGTCTATAGGGATGATGCTGGTGTAATGCATGGGGCCCAGGGCGCAGCGTTTACTGCGCTCCGGGCCCCGCTGCTTAGTTAAACCATGACGGTTTGGTCGCCGTCGTCCTAGTCAAACAAACTCGGCATGTCGTTTTCCTTCATGAGGGCACCGGCAGAGGGCAGGCTCTGCGCGGTGAACTTCTCGGCCGAGACGCCGGCGCCAAGAATCTCCTCGGTCGTGCCGACAGTGGTGACCGAGCGGCCCTTCTTGGCCGTGAAAGCCTGGACGCCCTGCGTGTTGGTGGTCGTCTTGGTCTTGAGCAGCGACGTGTTGAAGTTCATCAGGCGGTAGTCGCTCGAGACCAGCGCGAGGTCGCGGTCTTCCTTGAGCACCTGCGCATACAGCAGCTTGCTGCCGCCGTAGATGGCGTTCTTAAGGCGCTTGCGGTTGGTCTTGGTAGCGTATCCAGAAAGCGCGACACGCACCACGCGGCCGTTCTCAAAGACGAACAGCACGTCGGCCTTGTAGTCCTCGGGGTCGATGACCCAGATGACGCTCTCGTCGGGTTCCATCTCAAGATCGGTCGGAAGGTACGAGCCCAGCTGGGCCGACTTGGTGTCCTCAAACGCCGCGACCTTGCACTTGTACACCTGGCTCTTGTTGGTAAAGACCAGCAGCTCGTGGGTGTTGGAGGACGGGAACTCGATAAAGGGTTTGTCGCCGTCCTTGTACTTGAGCGTGGTCGCCTTCTTGAGCACGCGGTCCGTCATCTTCTTTAGGTAGCCATCGCGCGAGAGCATGATGGTGACCGGGTACTCCTCGACCTCGGGCTCCAAGCTTACCTCGATAACCTCATGGGGCTCGATCCTGCCCGTGCGGCGCGGCATCACGTACTTCTTGTTGACCGCTGCTAGCTCGTCGCTGATGACCTTCTTGATGTTCTCCTCGCTGGAGAGGATCTCCTCAAGCTCGGCAATCTCGCCCTCGAGCTTGGCGATGTCCTTGGTGCGGTTGAGAATGTACTCTTCGTTGATGTTGCGGAGCTTGAGCTCGGCAACAAACTCGGCCTGGGTCTCGTCGATGTCGAAACCCTTCATAAGGTTGGGCACGACCTCGGCCTCGAGCTTAGTGCCGCGGATGATGGCGATGGCCTTGTCGATGTCGAGCAGAATTGCCTCGAGGCCGTGCAGCAGGTGCAGACGCTCGGACTTTTTGCCCAGGTCAAAGTTAATGCGGCGACGCGTGGACTCAATACGCCACTTGACCCACTCGTGCAGGATCTGGCGCACGCCCATAACGCGGGGATAGCCGTCGACCAGCACGTTAAAGTTGCACGAGAACGAATCCTGCAGCGTGGTCGAGCGATAGAGCTTCGCCATGAGCTTGTCGGGGTCGACACCGCGCTTAAGGTCGATGGCGATGCGCAGACCCGAGAGGTCGGTCTCGTCGCGGATGTCGGCAATCTCCTTGACCTTGCCCTCTTTGGAGAGCTTGACGATGCGCTCGATGATGACATCGGTTTTGGTGGTGTAGGGGATCTCGTAGACCTCGATGATGCGCTCTTCGGGAATCCAGCGCCAGCGGGAGCGGATCTGGAAGCTGCCAAGGCCGGTCTCGATTATCTTTTCCATCTCCTCGCGGCGGTAGATAATTTCGCCGCCGGTCGAGAAGTCGGGCATGGGCATGTATTCGAGCAGGTCGCAGTCGGGATCCTGCAGGTAATGCATTGTGGCGGTACAGACCTCGTTGAGGTTGAAACCGCAGATATCGGATGCCATGGCGACGCCGATGCCCTTGTTGGCCGAGACGAGGATGTTGGGGAACGTGGTGGGCAGCAGGCGTGGCTCCTTCATGGCGCCGTCGTAGCTGTCGACGAAGTCGACCGGGTCCTTGTCGATGTCCTTGAAGATCTCGGCGCTAATGGGGGAGAGCTTGGCCTCGGTATAGCGCGAGGCGGCGTAGCTCAGGTCGCCCGAATAGTACTTGCCAAAGTTGCCCTTCGACTCAACGAAGGGGGCGAGCAACGCCTCGTTGCCGGTGGCCAGGCGCACCATCGTCTCGTAGATCGCGGCGTCGCCGTGCGGGTTGAGCTTCATGGTCTGGCCCACGATGTTGGCGCTCTTCTGGCGCTCGCCCTTGAGCAGACCCATCTTGTACATGGTGTAGAGCAGCTTGCGGTGCGAGGGCTTAAAGCCGTCAATCTCGGGGAACGCACGCGAGACGTTGACGCTCATAGCGTAGGGCATGTAGTTGACCTCGAGCGTCTGCGTGATCGGCTGATCGGTGACCTCGGAGTGCAGGCCGATGACGTTCTCGGCGTTGACCTGCTTTTTCTTGGGCTGGTTCTTCGTCTTCTTCTTTGCCACGATTTCCTCTTGAACTTCTTATGGGCCGTCGTTATCGATTTGCTGCTACTGCAGGTCCAGCTGGTCCAGGTATTCCTTGCCGTGCTCGGAGATATGGCGCTTGCGGCCCGCCTCGTCGTTGCCCAGCAAAAGGTTGAACATGGTTTCCATCTTGGTGACGTCCTCGGGCTCCACCTTGATCAGGCGGCGCGTCTCGGGATTCATAGTGGTGAGCCACATCATGTCCGGGTCGTTCTCACCAAGACCCTTGGAGCGGTTGATAGAGCACTTCTGGTCGCCGATTTCTTTGAGGATGCCGTTTTTCTCGAGCTCGGTGTAGGCAAAGTAGGTCTTCTCTTTGCAGTTGATCTCGTAGAGCGGCGATTCGGCGATATACACATAACCTTCGTCGATAAGCGTGGGCACCAGGCGGTAGAGCATGGTGAGCACGAGCGTGCGGATGTGATAGCCGTCGACGTCGGCGTCCGTACAGATGATGACCTTGTTCCAGTTGAGGTTGTCCAGGTCAAAGGCACCAAGGTTCTTGATGCGCTTGTCCTTGATCTCCACGCCGCAGCCCAGCACGCGCATAAGGTCCATGATGATGTCGGACTTAAAGATGCGCGGGTAGTCCTCCTTTAGGCAGTTGAGGATCTTGCCGCGGACGGGCATAACGCCCTGGAACTCGGCGTCGCGCGACGTTCGGATGGCGCCAGCTGCCGAGTCGCCCTCTACGATGTAGATCTCGCGACGGTTTTTGTCCTTGGAACGGCAGTCGATGAACTTCTGCACGCGGTTGGCCATGTCGGTCTTCTGCTGCAGGTTGGTTTTGATGCTCTGGCGGGTCTTCTCGGCGTTCTCACGCGAGCGCTTGTTGATGAGCACCTGCTCCACAATCTTGTTGGCGGCGTCTTTGTTCTCGATCAAATAGGTCGAGAGACGCTCCTTAAAGAAGGCGGTCATGGCCTGCTGGATAAAGCGGTTATTGATAGCCTTCTTGGTCTGGTTTTCGTAGGACGTCTGGGTGGAGAAGCAGTTGGTCACCAGTACCAGGCAGTCCTGGACGTCCTGCCATTTGATGCCGCTCTCGTTTTTGTTGTACTTGCCCTGTTGCTTGATGTAGGCGTCGATGGCGCTGGTCAGAGCACTGCGGGCCGCCTTCTCGGGCGAACCGCCGTTCTCGAGCCAGGAGGAATTGTGGTAGTACTCCTGCATCATGAAAGTGCGCGAGAAGCACATGCAAGCAGTGATTTTTACGTTGTAATCGGGCAGGTCCTCGCGATCGCGACCGCGACGGTCGGCCTCGATAAAGAAGGGCTCGGTAAGGTAGTCGGTACCGACCTTCTCGAGCACGTAGTCCTCGATGCCCTTGGGATAGCAAAAATCCTCTTCGGAAAACTCGCCATCGTCGCCCTCGATGCGCAGGCGGAAGGTCACGTTGGCGTTGACCACGGCCTGACGGCGCATGGTCTCGCGATACCAGTCGTGGGGAATGCTAATCGAGGTAAAGACCTCAAGATCGGGGCGCCACTTGATGGTGGTGCCGGTGCGGTTCTCGTCGCTGGGCTCAATCTCGAGTGCCTTCTTCTTGGCGCCGACGACCTTGCCTTTCTTAAAGTGCAGGGAGTACTTGTTGCCGTCGCGCCAGACGGTGACGTCCATGTACTCGGAAGCGTACTGGGTCGCGCACGAGCCCAGGCCGTTGGTGCCGAGCGAGAAGTCGTAGTCGCCGCCCTGGTTGTTGTTGTACTTGCCGCCGGCGTAGAGCTCGCAGAAGACGAGCTCCCAGTTAAAGCGCTTCTCGGAAGGGTTCCAGTCGAGCGGGCAGCCACGGCCATTGTCCTCTACCTGAATAGAGCCATCGCGAAAGGCGGTGAGGGTGATGAGCTTGCCGTAGCCCTGGCGCGCCTCGTCAACGGCGTTGGACAGGATCTCGAAGGCGGCATGCGCGCAACCGTCGAGTCCGTCCGAGCCAAAGATGACGGCGGGGCGCAGGCGTACGCGCTCCTCGTCCTTGAGCTGGCGGATACTGTCGTTACCATAGTTTGCGGTGTTTTTTGCCATACTCGCTCTCTCGGTGCTCCTTTGCTGCGTTTTAGTCATATAGATAGTCAAGGTAGCATAGCCCAGGCCTTGGGCGATTCCAACCAACACGAATTCCATCGAACAATAGTTCGATTAGATAATGGATGCTTGGGATGCGGGTGGGGTCTGTCCTATTCAAACATCTGCGGCAGGTCGATGAAGACGGTTCGATCGCTTTCGTCAGCTTCGAAGCCCGAACGGGAGAAGAATCCGTAGCGATGGCACTTGAGCCCCGTTGCCTCGACTTGGGTGATTTCCTCGTCGACCATTTTTTGCGTGACGGGGGATTTGCGGAACTTTGCTTCGTAGAATGCGTAGCCCTCGGGGTCTTGCGTTACCACATCGAATTCGCCGCTCGTTTTGTTTGCGGGATCGTCGTACCAGTACTTGCCTATGGCATCGAAAGCCGGTTCGATCTTGCCAGTCCTGTTTTGCCGTACGAGGTATTGACGGCAGATCTCCTCGAACATATGTGGAGTGTAGTTTTCCTCGAAGTCTTGGGAGACGTGACGATCATAGAAGACTTCCGGGTCGAGCAGCTGACGCGCAGAAGCATTGCGGAAGACGTAGCGATAGTAAAAGAGCGAAAGTGGGTCCACCACAAAGTAGCCAGACTTGCGCTTATTCGTAGGGTCGTTGATGGGTGCACGCTTTTGGACGATTTCGAGTGACATGAGCTTGTCGAGTACGTCTGCCATGGCCGGACCGCTCGAGACGTGCGACTGTGCCAGCACGTCCCCCCAACGGGAGTAACCTTGTGCGAGAGCCCCGAAAACTTCGTTGGCGTTGGTCATCTTCGAGATCTCGGCGTTGAGATAGGACGGTACTTCGCTTTCTAAGCGGGCGCCAGGTTCTGTGACGAGCTCGATGATATTGTCGCGTACGCTTTGGGACTGATCGATGAGGCGATTGTAAAAGGGGATGCCGCCAAAAACGCTATAGAGCCGCACCTTGTCCTCGGGTGAGAACGCGGGATAGAACTTTGCAGCGTCAAAGTAATCCATGGGCTTAAGCTCAAGCGCGAGATCAATTCGCCCGTAGAGGGGGCTTTCATGCTCGATGAGAGATTTCATAATCTCAACATAGGAGCCGCACAGGACAATGTTTAAACGTGAGTCTTCCCTGTGAGCGTCGATTGAGGTCTGGAGAATGCTGTCTAAGCCTTTAACCGCATCTCTCAAGTAGGGGTATTCGTCGAGAACGAGGGTAATGTTCTTGTCTTTGGCTTGGGCAAACAGAAATTCGATGAGCTCGCGGATGCCCGTGAAGGCGAGCGGAGGAAAGCTTAGCGCTTCAGCAGCAAGGGCGGACAGACTCTCGAGGTTGTCTGCCTCGGAGGTTTGGCGGCACTCGTAATAGATCGTTGCGACGTCCGATAAATCGGTTAGCGCCTGCTTGATGAGCTCACTTTTGCCGACGCGACGCCTTCCGTAAATGAGAACATTGCGCTGCTCGGGCGCATTGAGTGTTTTCTTAATACGGGCGAGTTCAAGCTCCCTGCCAATGAATTCCACTTACTCGGTTCCTTCCGACTCGGTTTTGTCCGAGTTAATTGTATCGCATGAACAAGTTTATGCTCGAGTTTACTCGGACAAAACCGAGTCGGTTCTGTCCGAGTAAGTTTGAATAGCGAATCGAAATTGTTATGTCCACATGGCGATGGCGAACATGGTTTCCATAAGCGCCGCGTTCGCGCTTGTTATTGCCGCAATGCGCTGTATCGCTGAGGCGCAGATCGTGCCGCTCGAAAACGTCTTTTGGTTGGCGAACCTGGCCACGGGCGTGTTCTGCGGAGCGACGATTTTCGCGGCCACGTTTGCCGTCCTGTGCGCAACGTTTTTCACGGCGAAAAGACGCCGCGCCAAGCTCGAGGCTGAACTCGACTCCCCTGATGATATCTAATGCGTAATGGGCTGGCTCTGGGTATCCAGAACCAGCCCATTTTGATGTTCGATGAGCCGAGTCGGCGTCTCTCACAAAAGTAACTAGGAGCTAGCGAGGCCTATCCGATTTGACCTCATTGGCGGTGTCGGTTTCGAGCGCCGTGCGGCGGGCGCTGTAGGCGACGAGGCCGGCGCCTGCCGCGGCGAGTGCTGCAGCGGCTGCCGTAAGGGGAGCGTTGACATCGCCCGTGCCCGCAAGCGCGCCCGCTTTTCCGGAGCGCTTGTTATTGCCGTGGTCCTTGCCACTGCCGGAGTTACTTCCGCCGGAGCCGCCGCCCTTGTCGGTACCGCCGCCACTCGAGTCACCATCGCCGTCTGCCGTCATCGGGGCGTCGTGAAGTCCTGTCGCATCCGCGCTATCGCATACGCCGACCTGAACTTCTGAGCGTTCGCATGCCGCGTCGGGCACATGAAGCTCGTGCAGTACGGCACTCAGCGCCGAGTTTGCGCCTGGTCGAATTTCCTCGAGCGTTACGGGATCGAGCGCCACCAGATCACGCGCTTTCGCATACAGCGTTACGCGTTTGCCCACTTCGTCGCTCCAACACTCGGGGATGGCGAAGCTCATGCGGAACTGTGCCGTGCAGCCTGGTGCCAGCACGGCGTTTCCATTGTCGGCAACCAGCGGGTGCGTCGCAAAACGTGCGCCCAGCGCCTCGAGCGCGTACTTCACGTGTGCCATGTCGTTGGCCGAAGCGTCCTCGGCAAGCTCTGGATCGTAGATCGAAGCCATGCGCGCGTTCGCTCCGAATCCGATGGATGCGCTGGAGAACGGCTGGCTGGAGCCCTCTCGGTACAGATCGATCGTGCCGGCGGTCAGCAAGGTGTTGCCGTCGTTTCGAACCGTGACCATGAAGGATTCGCCTGCTGCTCCGGGCACCACCGCGCCCGAGGTAGCGACCGCGCCCGTCGGAGTGGCACATGCCACCAAAGGCACTTCGATGCCGTGCAGCTCTGCCTCGCTCTGCTCGGCACTCACAATGTGCGTGGCGAGCGCGGAGAGCATGCCTCCCGACGTCAAAAATGTCGTTATCTGATCGACGGGATGGTCCAGCTCGCACATCACGAACGGCTCCGTGAACAGATCACCTGCCAAGGTGCTGGCGAAGATGCGGAAGTGCTTGCCCATCACTGCTACCGGGTTGCCTTCTTCGTCGTAGGTTTGTCCCACCTTGCCATCAGTGTTCTCTACATAGAGCACGCACCTGCCGTTGTTGCTCACGCTAAACGATGCCGGGCCACAGCCTGCGGCACCCACGGGCTGCGTTGCAAATGCCGATGCGCCTCGCGTCCAAGTAATATGCTGCAGTTGCTCGTTGACGGTTGCCAAAAAGCCCGAATGTTGTGGCCACGGCACCGCACGGGGTACTGTGGCGTCAGGTGACATAACGCCCCAGCCCGCAATGGACTGGCCGATCACGGCGTACGATGCGCAGCCGCAGCCGTCTGCGGTCTCGTACGTAACGGGCACCACCATTTTGCCGTTGATATTTTCGGGCTCGCCCAGCTCGATACTCGACGGTGCTTGCGGAAAGCGGAGAACTTGGCGGAACGTCAGGCTGTCGCCCGAAACGTCCGACCACAGGGTAAAGCACTCCAGCGCAACCTCAGCCTCGCTGCCGAGCGCCTTTTCTGCGGTGGTTCCGCGGCGGTGGAGGTAGGCGCCCGACAGACGTCCGTCGACAAGTGTCTTGCCCACCGTGATGCGTGGGCACTGCAGGCAATGGTAGCCATCCTCTTGCAGGCGGCCGCGCGAGATGCTGCGCCATGACGTATGCGACACCACGCGGATCTCGTCATTACTTATGCGCAGGCGCACGACGGACAGTATGCCGGCTGTGCTTGCCGTATCGAAAAGGGTGCTGTCGCCGTCGGGGCGCTCGCCCGAGACCAGCAGCACGTAGGCTTCCTGGTTTCCCCTCCCGTCCGTATATTCCACCACGTCGAAGTCGTAATCGTATATGCCGTCGCGCTCCACGTCGCCCTCGCCAAACCCAAGGGGGAAGTCCACGGGCGTGGGGGCGGACCACGTGCCGTTTGCCCTTGTGTGCACCACCAGGCGCGAGCGGCCATTGTCGCCGTAGCACACCGAGGCGATACGGAACAGGCATTCTACGCCGGCAATCATTGCCAGCTTCATGTGGGCTTCGCTGAGCACGCCGGAAAACAGCACGTTGTCGCTCGAGGGTTTTATGCCGCCACGCTCGTCCTCCGACACGCCGGCAGAATTGGCGTTGGGGTCTGCAACGGCGTTCGTTGCCTGACCGATGTAGGTGTACTCGTACATCGGCGCAGCGTTCTCGTCGTTTTCCATCAGTGCGTGGACGAAATGCTCAACCTGTCCCGTGTCGTCGCTCTCCGCGTCTGCCTCGAGCTCAATGCGCGTGACCGCCCGGTCCCAATCGCGCACGACAGGCGCGGCGTTTACGGCAGTGGCCTTAACCTCGGCGCGTGCGAGCAGCTCGGCGTTGGTGACGATGGTGGCCGATGCGATAAATTGCGGCACGCCGCCCGCCTTGATGTCGCCGGCCGTGCCGAAGCGGGCATCCAATGTGTAAGGCGTATCTCCACCCAATGCGAGCTCAGAGCGCTGGAGCACATACTGGTTGCCATTGTTCACCGACATATTCCACGAATCGAGGAGCGTGGGCCACGACCCCGACCAAGCCTTGGTGGTCCACTTGAACATTACGAACTGGAGTATCACATCGACATCGACGTCTGCACCTACGCGCAGTCGCGGAAGCTGGTGTCCATCCGCCTTCTCGTACCCAATGAACAACGTGAGGGACGCGGCGCCGCGCACGGCAGACGAGGCGACGCCTGCAACGCCGGCGCCAAAGGTGACGGCAAGCCCGATCTGGATGGTGAATGAGCCCGAGGTGTTGGAATAGTCGAGCGATATGTTTTTGAAAAACGCTGCGCCGCTACCGTGTGTGTGGGCGCCCACGGCGAGCGCCAGTTTTGCCAGCACCCAGGGGTTGACGTTTAGGAAAAACGGCACCGGTCCTAGGGTAAACTGTTCGGTCCAGTTGAGGTCGGTTCTTACCTGGAAGAGGGCCTTAATATTGCCGTATGCGGGGCCGTTGTTGTCACTCCAGGTTTTGCCCACCCAATCGTAGGCGAGCGAGCCGTACAGCTGTGTGGCGATATCCATCGTGAACAGCAGCGTGCAATGGTGGCGAAGGAGCTTGGTGTTTCTTGGGTCGGTGCCCGAACCGGCACTCATGCTCTTGTACTGATTCCACTTCCCCTCCATCTCGTCGAGGTAGTGGTTTGCCTGCTTGGCACCCGACTCGCGCGGTGATTTCTTCCAGTACTCTGGATCTGGATTGCCCGAATCGTTCATATAGCTGGCTGGTTTGTATCCTCCGCCAAACAGCACGTATCCAGCAAACGAGAAATCAAAGAGGATCGGAAATGTGGGTATCCAGCACGTGAACTTATTGCCGCCGATGCCGGGAAACGCCGCGGGGAAATCAAACGGAGTGATCTCTTGGTCCATGGTGGTGGGAATGATGGTGGTCGAGCCCGATTCCGCCTTTGCGGCCGGCGCGGTGACAACGGCCATAGGGGATGAAAGCGTGTAGGTTTTGCCCTGATAGTCGAGGACAAAGCGCAGTTTGCACCCTTCTTCCAGAAGGCCCGATGCCGCGTCGAGAAACATGTCTTCGAGTGTGAACGTCGCCAGATTATCCGCGCCCGATGCGCTGGCCTTGATCTGACCGATCTGCGTGACGGTTTCGGGTGAGCTGCCCGCGGCAGACGTCACTTTGTTGATGCGCAGCGTTGCCTGTCCGCCCTGTGGCAGATGTGCCTGAACGGTAAAGGCGTGCGTATCGGGCTGCTCGTTTGCCGTGTCGTCTTTCGGCAATGCCATAAACGTGGCTTCAGCGTACTGGATGTCCCATTCGTCGAATGTGAGCTGGCGGAAGTACGGCTCGCCGTCGGAAAGCGGACGCGTGGGCGCGGTTATGGCGGTGCCGCCCTGAATGCGCGCAAGGGGAATCTCGACATCACGGTAGCCCGCCATACTAATGGAGATGCCGCCGTTAAAGTCGTACGCGTCAAGGAGCGTTGCCTCGTCCACGTAGCCTTCCGAAAGCGGCGCGACCTCAAAGATGGCCGTGCCTTCGTCGTCGGTCGTGGCGGTGAGCTGCTTGCCTGCGGCATAGCGTGATGTGAGCGTGACCTGGGCACCTGCGATGGGCGCATTCTTGTTGGCGACGTCGACCACGACCACACCAAACATGGTGCGCGAGAGAACGAGCACCTTAAAGGGACCTTCTTCGTCGGCATAGGCCGCGGTGGGCGCGAACGGCAGCAGGAAGGCATTTTCGCTTCCCGGCATGCGAGGCAACATAATGCTCGCTAGCGAGGACGCTCCGGCAACAAGTAACGAACGGCGATCAAGCATCTTGGACTCCCATCCCGCAAATATCGGTGGAAATAATCCAATTTTGCGAGAAGGCGCTTCGTGGCGGTAGTGCCGTTCGATGGCCAAAATGTCCAAATTGATCGAGCGAAGCGCCGGGTTCCAGAACGCGTTCGATGCGCTTGCCAGCCCGGTCGCTAACGCAACATATGCGCGACCAGCTCGGCGCGTGTGCCGATGCCAAGCTTTGCGTATACGCCGGATAGGCGGTTTTTAACGGTGCCCGGCGACACGCCCATATGGCGTGCGATTTCGGCGTTGGTCCACCCACGGCAGGCGAGCATGGCCATGGTGAACTCCGTGGTCGTTAGATCGTCGGCCACGTCCTCGCCCGAATCGGGGTTGTGGATGCGCCGCCAGCCGTAGCTGAATCGATACGTGATCTCGATGATGCGAGCGAAATCGTCGGGGTATTGCGATTTTAAGCATGCCTCGATAAGCCCCTGCAAAAGGCCGTGGTGCTCGCCAATGAGCTCGATAAGGCCGTCGGGACGCGCAATGTCCCAAGCGGCTCCGAAGTGTGCCTTTGCGGCGTCGACGTCTTTGAGACTCATGCAGGCCATGGAAGCCGACAGGTGCAGGAACAGTTCCGAGATCGGATAGCTTCCCTGTTTCATGATCAGGGCGTTTTCCGCCATACCTAGACTGCGGCCATATTCGCCGCGCAGGTACAGGGCATGCGCCATCACGTAGCTGGCGAACAGGCGCAGGCCTTCGGGCAGATGTGCCGCAAGCGGATAAAACTCTTCGGCAGAATACGGGGAAGGCAAGTGCAACAGGACGCTCGCGGCGGAGGCGAACAGGATATGCATGGCGTGGATGGCGGACGATTCCTCGTCGGCCGGCGTATCGAGGATGCCAGCAAGGCACCGGCGTGCGTCGGCGATACGGTTGAGCGACAGACTGGCGTATCCGCAGATAAAGCATGCGGAATAGCGCAGCGCGGGATCGGTGGCGTCAAGATAGGGGCGTGCTGTTTCGGCGGCGAGTGTGGCCTGTCCGCGAAAGTACAGCGCTTCTGCCGTGGCGATGGTGCGTGAATCGGGGTCGGAAATGCCTGCAACCGCAGCGTCAATCTGCCCCGGCACAAAGGCGGTGCACATCAACGGCATGGGGATGCGCGGGTAGCCATCGCAGTCCATCTTCCATCTCCCATCAGGTGGCAACACTAGCAGCAATTGTACTCCTGTTGCTCGGGACTGGAATTTGTGGGTATCGCCTACGATTATGCCGAACGTATAAAGGAAGAGTCTATTGGCGATGCTCTTAAGGTGGTTGTCGAGGCATGGCTGACCTTGGCATAAGGAAAAACTGCCGCCCCTGCAAAAAGCTCTGCCGAAGCGATGGGAAACGAACCTCGCTCTGCATATAATGAGGTCATATGACAGCGCGTTTGCATATGTGCGGCGCGTTCCATCGACCCGAAAAGGAGCCCTGCATGGATCCCAACAAGCGTCCCGACGATATGGTGCGTATCACCACTCCCGAACTTGCTCAGGCGTTCATCGACGAGCAGGTCACCGCAATCCGCGAGCAGATCGGTGACAAGAAGGTTCTGCTGGCCCTTTCTGGCGGCGTCGACAGCTCTGTTGTCGCGGCGCTGCTGATCAAGGCCATCGGCAAGCAGCTTATCTGCGTGCATGTGAACCATGGACTCATGCGCAAGGGCGAGAGCGAGCAGGTCATCGACGTGTTCCAGAATCAGATGGACGCCAACCTGGTCTATGTTGACGCGACTGATCGCTTCCTGGATAAGCTCGTGGACGTCGAGGAGCCCGAGGCCAAGCGTAAGATTATCGGCGCCGAGTTCATTCGCGTGTTCGAGGAGGAGGCCCGCAAGGTCGGTGACGAGGTCAGTTTCCTCGCCCAGGGCACCATCTACCCCGACATTCTGGAGTCCCAGGACGGCGTGAAGGCTCACCACAACGTGGGTGGTCTACCCGAGGACCTGCAGTTTGAGCTCTGCGAGCCCGTTAAGCTGCTGTACAAGGACGAGGTGCGCGTCGTGGGTCGCGAGCTCGGCCTGCCCGAGAACATGGTTGAGCGCCAACCGTTCCCCGGCCCCGGCTTGGGCGTTCGCTGCCTTGGCGCCATCACCCGCGACCGTCTTGAGGCGCTGCGCGAAGCCGACGCCATCGTGCGCGAGGAGATTGACAAGGCAGGTCTGACAATCTGGCAGTATTTTGCCGTCGTGCCCGACTTCCGCGCCACCGGCGTGCGCGAGGGTAAGCGCGCCTACGACTGGCCCTGCATCATCCGCTGCATCAACACCGTTGACGTCATGACCGCCGAGGTGCCCGAGCTCGACTGGGCGCTGCTCAAGCGCATTACCGCCCGCGTCACCGCCGAGGTCCCCGGTATCTGCCGCGTGTGCTACGACCTCACGCCTAAGCCTGTCGGCACGGTCGAGTGGGAGTAAGCTAACTCAGCTGGTAGGCGACGAGAACTAGCAGATGTGACAAAGGGACAGTCCCTTTGTCACATCCTCGATATTATGTGCGGGATGGTACGCCACGCGGCGTGCCATCCCGTTCGTTATTTTAATGAGCCGAGTGCGCGAGTGGGAAGAGTCACGAGCATGGTCGTTCCGCATGGCGAGCTTTCTTCGACCTCGATGGAGCCGCCGTGGAGTGCGGCAATCTCCCAGACCAGTGCAAGCCCCAGCCCCACGCCGCCATATGCCCTGCTGCGCGATTTGTCGACGCGAAAGAAGGGCTGGAAGATGCTCGTCTGGTATTGCTCGGGAATGCCCGGCCCCTGGTCGCGCACGCGTAGCAGCACGCGGTCGCCTTCGGCGCAGGCGTTGATTTGCACGGTCGAGTTGGGCGCGCTGTAACGTATGGCGTTTTCGGCCAAGTTGAACAGCAGCCGATAGATTAGCGTATCGCTGCCGATCGTTTGCGCGTCGCCCTCACTTGTAAGCGTGATGTCTTTTTGCTCGGCAAGGGGCGCCAGGTCCGTGAGCACTTCTTCGATCATCGGCGCCAGGTCAATCGCATCGTTGCAAGGGACACTGCGCAGCTCGCTCATCTCGAGCAGGGTCTTTGTCATGTGCGTCATCCGCTCGGTCTGCTCCTGCAGCAGCCCGAGCAGGCTCGCTGTATCGGCGTCGACGTCGGGGTGCTCGGCGCAAAACAGCTCAACCTGGGCCTGCATGAGCGCAAGTGGCGTGCGCAGCTCGTGCGCCGCATTGCCCGTAAACTGTCTTTGTGCGGAAAATCCCTCGTCAAGGCGGGCAATCATGTCGTTAAACGACGCGCTGCAGCGCCTGAGTTCAGAGGGCACGTCCTCGCTGATTTTTGTGTCGGCGAGGTTGTCGGGCCGCACGCTCTCGACTTGTGCCGCAAAGGAGCGCAACGGCTGCAACGCATGCCCGCTCACAAAGTAGGCCAGGACGCCTCCGAGCAGCGTCACCGCCGCAGTTATATACCAGCTCGTCGCGCCAAACGATTCTTGGGCGTCGTTCACGACGATGGTCAGCGCATCGTCGAGCTCTTTGTTTGTCGGGTCAAATGAGCTGGGCGAGGCCGCCTCCACCTTGCCGTGCGCCGATAGTTCATTGCCGATCGAGTCCATGTAGCGCATGCCGGAGTAGCCAACCAGGCAATTCATAAGTACGCAGGTCGAACATATCAGCAGTGCCGTCATCAACGTGATGCGCCACTGCAGCGACAGCCGCTTCATTTGCCGTCCTCCATAACGTAGCCTTCGCCGATTCGGTTGCGGATGGGGTCGTGCCCCAACGCACCGCGCAGCTTTTTTCGCAGCGACGAGATATGCACGCGGGTCGCGTTGCTAAAGCTGTTGACGCTGCTGTCCCATACATGCTCGATAAGCTCTTCCTGGCTCACCGGCCGCCCCTGGTTAAGCATCAGGTATTCCAAGATGCCGGTCTCCTTGCGCGTGAGGGATAGGGTCTCGCCGCCCACGGAGGCGAGGCGCGCCTTGGTGTCAAAGCTCAACAATCCACAGGCTAGAACAACGTCGTTTTGCGTAAAGCGCCTGAGCGTGAGACTGCGTATGCGTGCCGCCAGCTCGTCAAGATGGAACGGCTTGGTGAGGTAGTCGTTGGCGCCCGCATCGAGCCCCGCTACCTTGTCGGAGACCTCGCCACGTGCCGAGAGCACAAGCACCTTGGTCTCACAATCAGTTGTCCTGAGTTGCCTGAGCACGGTCATGCCGTCGACATGGGGGAGATTGAGGTCAAGCACGACAAGATCAAAGGTCTCGACATCGAGCAGATCGAGGGCCTGCTGCCCGTCGTAGCAGCAGTCGACGCTATAGGCCAAGTTGCGCAGGCTGCGTGCGATCGCATCGCACAGCGCCCGCTCGTCCTCGACGACCAAGATGCGCATAACGTTCTCCTTGCATAGTCATTCACGCTTAACACGGATTTTATAGTCGGTATGGTCCAATGGGTCGCGAAACGAAAGGAGTGGTCAGATTGTTCAAAGCGATTAAGCCTGTGGCGCAGGTGGCTTTGCTGATCGTTGGGGTAGCCATGGTTGGCTTTGGAATTATGCGCGGCGAGGCAGATGCCGTGCTGGCCAAGGCAATCAGGCTGTGCTTGGAGTGTATCGGAATTGGATAAAAGAAAAAACACTGCATCGCATCTTTTAGCGCGATTTCGTGGATTGATTCAGGCGGCGGCGACGCTTGCGACCAATATTCACCTGCCTAACTTTGCCAAGGGCGGTATCTACCAGGGAGCCGGCAAAGCCGTCTGCGTGCCGGGGCTTAACTGCTACTCGTGTCCGGCGGCCTCGGGTGCGTGCCCCATCGGGTCGTTTCAGTCGGTGGTGGGCTCGTCTAAGTTTAGCTTTTCGTATTACGTCACCGGAACGCTCATTCTGATCGGCGTGCTGCTGGGACGTTTTGTATGCGGCTTTTTGTGCCCGTTTGGATGGCTGCAAGAGCTTCTGCATAAGATTCCCAGCAAAAAGCTCTCCACGAAAAAGCTCAAGCCGCTCACGTACATCAAGTATGCCGTGCTGCTGTTTGCCGTGGTGCTGCTGCCCGTCTTGGTGGTCAACGATGTGGGCATGGGCGACCCGTTCTTTTGCAAGTACATCTGCCCGCAGGGTGTGCTCGAGGGCGCGATTCCGCTGTCCATCATGAACATGGGAATCCGCTCTGCGCTGGGAAAGCTCTTTACCTGGAAGCTCGCGATCCTCATTGTGGTTGCGGTGCTGAGCGTGCTGTTCTACCGCCCCTTCTGTAAATGGATTTGCCCCCTCGGCGCATTTTATGCACTCATGAACAAGGTGTCGTTGCTGGGGATTCAGGTCGATCATTGTAAATGCGTCTCGTGCGGCAAGTGCGCCAAGGTGTGCCAGATGGACGTGGACGTTACGCGTACGCCCGACCATGCCGAGTGCATTCGTTGCGGCAAATGCGTGGGCGCGTGCCCCGTCGATGCTATTAGCTTTCGCTACGGGCTGGGTGTGACGGGCGACAAACCCGCGCAGTCCACGCAAGCCCGCGAAAACAAATAGGTACCTATATAAGTTTCGATATAAACGGAGGAACCATGAAACTGTCAAAAATTGCGGCTCTGTTGATGCTGCCCGTGCTGGCGCTGACTCTCGCGGCGTGCTCTGCCCCCAAGGGCGACGCGAAGGATGCCACGAGCGGCGATGCGCAGATTGCCGAGCTTGTGGCACAAAAGCCGTCGAGCGCCGAGGAGGCGGCCAAGCTGTACCAGCAGCTGCTGCAAAAGGAAAACGAGATCTTTGCGAGCGATAACGCCCTATGGGAAAAGGTGTTCCTTGCGGCCAACAAAGACACTCCCATGATTGAGGACGGCAAGAACTACGGTGACTTCTTGCTCGATACCATCGAGGGCGCCAAGGATCAGTTTGCGGCTGACGAGCTTAAGACGCTTAAGGCCGGCGCGCAGCAGGTCAAGGAGATCGAGGACAAGCTCATGGCGCTGGAGAAGGAGTTCCCCGGATGCGGCAGCACGCCCGGCGAGGGGGAGAGCGTTGATGCCTCGACCGCAGGCATGACCAACGGCGAGAGCGGGGAGACGAAGTTCCCCAGCTTTAAGGGCAAGGACTTGGACGGCAACGATGTAAACAGCGACGAGCTGTTCTCCAAGAACAAGGTCACCGTCATGAACTTCTGGTTTACCACCTGCAAGCCGTGCGTGGGAGAGCTGGGCGATCTGGAGAAGCTCAACAAGGAGCTTGCCGAGAAGGGCGGCCAGGTCGTGGGCGTTAATTCCTTTACGCTCGATGGCAACAAAGACGCGGTGGCCGATGCCAAGGACGTGCTTTCCAAGAAGGGCGTGACGTATAAGAACATCTGGTTTAAGTCGGACAGCGAGGCCGGAAAGTTCACCTCCAACCTGTACTCGTTCCCGACCACCTACGTGATCGACCAGAACGGTAACATTGTGGGAGAGCCGATCATGGGCGGCATCAACTCCGCTGAGCAGCGCGAGGCGCTCAACAAACTGATCGATCAGGCACTCGCGAAGAGCGAACAGTAAGTCCGTGGGACAGACAACTGAAGGGGAGTCGCTGGAAACAGCGACTCTTTTTTCTGCTTCGGGGTAGCATCATGGGTATACGTCGAAAGGGCACGCAGCTTTTCGTGCATTGCCTGAGCGGTGCGCGAAGCAACCAAGCTGTGAGTTTTCTTAAGCGTTCTGGGTATGGCAGTGTCAAGAATATCGGCGGCATAAGCGGCTACACGGGAAAGGTGGTGCGTTAGCTATGAAGGTGGTTATCGTTGGAGGCGTCGCGGGCGGCGCATCGGCGGCGGCACGTTTGCGCAGACTCGACGAGCAGGCCCAAATTGTCATCTTTGAGCGCACGGGTTTTGTATCGTATGCCAATTGTGGGCTTCCGTACTACATTGGCGGCGTGATAGAAGAAGAGAGCGCATTGACGCTGCAGTCTCCCAAGGGCTTTTGGGATCGCTTTCGCATTGCGGTCAAGACGAGTCACGAGGTGTTTGCCATCCATCCCGATTCGCATACGGTCGAGGTTCGCAATATGCTGACGGGCGAGGAATTTGTCGAGACGTATGACAAGCTCATCCTGTCGCCGGGTGCAAAGCCGATTCGCCCTGCGTTGCCGGGCATCGACTCGGATAAAATCTTTAGCCTACGCACCGTTGAGGACACGCTGCGTATTCACAGCTATGTTCGAGAGCGGCGACCGAGCAGTGCCGTCGTGATCGGCGGCGGCTTCATTGGCGTCGAGACGGCGGAGAATCTGTGCGAGCTGGGGCTCCAGGTGACCCTTCTGCAGCGTCCCGTCCAGCTTATGAACAACCTGGATTACGACATGGCGACCCTTTTGCATACCGAGGTGCGTGAGCACGGTATCGATCTGCGCCTCAAGGCCGATGTGACAGGTTTTGAGGAAGTTGATGGCCGCGTTGTCACCCATGTTGCGGGCGATGACCCTATCGGAGCCGATATGGTGCTGCTTGCCATTGGCGTGGCACCTGAGAGCCATCTGGCGCAAGAGGCGGGGCTCGAACTGGGCATCAAGGGGGCTATTGTGGTCAACGACCGCATGGAGACCTCTGCTGCCGACGTGTATGCCGTGGGCGATGCCGTGCAGGTCACGCATCAGGTGACCGGCGAGGACGCGGTCATTTCGCTCGCCGGCCCCGCCAACAAGCAGGGGCGTGTCGTCGCCGATGTCATAGCCGGCATGGACAGCTGCTACCTCGGATCGTTGGGCTCATCGGTTATCAAGGTATTCGACTTGACGGCGGCAAGCACGGGACTATCCGAAAAGGCAGCACACGCGGCGGGAATTGACTGCGACAGCGTGGTCCTGTCGCCCGGTTCGCATGCGGGTTATTATCCGGGTGCAACGCCCATGACCATGAAGGTTGTCTTCGAGAAGCAGGGATTGCGCCTGCTGGGTGCGCAAATCGTGGGCATCGATGGTGTGGACAAGCGTATCGACGTTCTGGCGACTGCCATCCAGGCAGGCATGCGCGGCGATAGGCTTAAGGATTTGGACCTAGCATACGCGCCGCCGTATTCATCGGCGAAGGATCCCGTCAATATGGCGGGCTTTATGATCGAGAACCTCAATCGCGGCATACTGGCGCAGTGGCATTGGGAGGATGAGCCCAACTTGCCACGCGATGGCAGCGTGCAGCTGCTCGATGTTCGTACGGAAGGGGAGTATGAGCGCGGGCATATCGATGGTTTCGTAAACATTCCCGTCGATGATCTACGCAATCGCCTGGGCGAGCTCGACCGGGCCAAGCCGGTCTACGTGATTTGCCAAAGCGGCATTCGCAGCTACATTGCTTGCCGTATTTTGGCGCAGCATGGCTTTGAGTGCTTTAACTTCTCGGGCGGCTATCGCTTCTTTGCAGCCGTGACTGAGGCTCGCCGCGGCAGCGCTAACGTTATGCCGTGCGGGCTCGAAAAGTAGCGCGCATTGGAATGTGACAAAGTGACAGCCTCTTTGTCGCATCGGGGATGTTATATGCGGGATGGTGCGCCATGCGGCGTGCTGTCCCGTTCGTTTTTTGGCGCGGTTCGTTACATTCCTCACTGGTATCGGCCAAAAATGAGGATAGAGTAGGACAAACGCGCCGAACGTGAACGGCGGGGGAGCGGGCGAGCGCGCCCGCGCGAGAGAGGTTGCCGTCCATGCTGGATCTCAGAGTTATTTGCAAAAGGTACGTTACGCAGTCGTTTACGCAGGTAGCGCTCGACAGCGTAAGCCTGTCTTTTCGCGATAACGAGTTCGTAGCCATCCTGGGTCCTTCGGGCTCGGGTAAAACTACGATGCTCAACGTCATTGGTGGACTCGACCATTTCGATTCCGGCGACCTGCTGATCGATGGCATCTCGACCAAGGACTTCAGCGACCGCGATTGGGATGCCTATCGCAATAATCGCATCGGCTTTGTGTTCCAGAGCTATAACCTCATTCCGCACCAGAGCATTTTGGAAAACGTGGAGTTGGCGCTTACGCTCACGGGCGTGGGGCATGCCGAGCGCCGCCAACGTGCGCGCAAGGCGCTCGAGGCAGTCGGTCTGGGCGAGCACGTTGACAAGCGCCCGAGCCAGCTTTCGGGCGGGCAGATGCAGCGCGTGGCCATTGCCCGCGCCCTGATCAATGACCCCGAGATTGTGCTGGCTGACGAGCCGACCGGCGCCTTGGACTCAACGACGTCCGTCCAGGTCATGGATTTGCTCAAGGACGTTGCGCGCGACCGTCTGGTCATCATGGTCACGCACAATCCCGAGCTGGCGTACAAGTACGCCACGCGCATTGTCAACCTGGCGGACGGCAAGGTCACCGACGATTCAGATCCCTTTGATGCTGCCGAGGCCGCGCGTCGCGAGGCCAAGCCCACGCGCAAAACCTCGATGAGCTTTATGACGGCCCTGGGGCTTTCTGCCCGAAACCTCATGACCAAGAAGGGCCGCACGGCCATGACGGCCTTTGCAGGTTCGATTGGCATTATTGGCATCGCGGCGATTCTGGCGCTCTCCAACGGCGTAAACGGCTACATCAAAAAGGTCGAGGAGGACACGCTCTCAAGCTACCCGCTCACCATTTCCAAGCAGGATTACGACCTGTCGTCCATGATGGGCGGACAGGGGACCACGGATGACGATACGTCCAAGAACGAGGGCTCGTCCGACGGCAGCACTGACGGCAAGGCTCGGGGAACCGATAAGATCCCCGTGGTCACGGCCGTAAAGGATATGTTTGCGAGCGTTAAGTCCAACGACATGACGAGCTTTAAGGCATGGCTCGATGCCGGTGGCGATGGCATCGATAAAGAGGTCAATGCCATCCAGTACGGCTATGGCGTGACGCCGGTTGTCTATCGTGCCGGGAATGGCGATGGGAAGCCTGTCCGGCTGGTGCCCAACGCTATGACTGAGGCCATGAGCGGGGGCGCGAGCTCGGCGGCAACGGTGAGCATGGAATCTATGGGAACGTCGGTCTTCAACGAGATGATTGACGACCAGAGCCTGCTCGACAGCCAGTACGATGTCGTTGCCGGCCATTGGCCTACGTCAGCCAACGAGGCCGTGATGGTGCTTTCGAGCCGCGGAACGGTGGGCGACTACACGCTCTACAGCATCGGTGCGCTGGATATCGATGAGCTCAACGACCTGGTTAACAGTGCCATGACGGCCGACGGCAAGGTCAAGACGCCCAAGACCGGCACTGACTTTACCTACGACGATGCGCTGTCCACGATGTTTAAGGTGTTGTCGCCGGCCGATGCCTATCGCAAAAACGAAGAGACCGGCATGTGGGCTGACATGTCTGGCGACGCCGACTTTATGAAAGCCAAGGTTGCCGACGGTATTGACGTGCGCATTGTGGGCGTGGTGCGACCCAACGAGGCGGCAAACGCGAGCGCATTGACTCCGGGCATTGCCTATACGCATGCGCTGACTTGCCAGCTTATGAAGCGCGCCGCCGATTCGCAGATCGTGCAGGAGCAGCTTGCCCACCCCGAGACGGATGTCTTTACGGGTAAAACCTTCGACGAGCTGCAGGGCGAGGCCAAGCAAGGCGTGGATCTGAGCAGCATGTTCAGTGTGGACGAGGCGGCGCTGAAGAGCGCGTTCTCTCTCGATTCGTCTGCGCTCTCGGGTGCGGCCGGCGGCATGGACCTTTCTAGCCTTGATTTGTCCGGGCTGGACCTTGACCTTTCGGGCGTTGGGAAGGACATCGACTTCAGCGACATCATGGCCAAAGCGCCGGCCCCAGATTTCTCGGGCATCTTTGACGGTCTGGAACTCACGCCCGAGCAGATGCAGCAGGTAGGAACGCTTGCCAACCAGCTGTTTGAGGGCTTTCTGCAGTCTGATCAGTTTAAGGCGCTGTCGCCCGAAGATCTTAAGGACGCGTCAAAGCTTGCTGCCGCATTCTCGGCGTATCTTGAGCATGATGCCGCAGCCCAGCAATGCCTGGCTCAGCTCAAGGCGTTGGGCGGCGATGCCTTGGCCGAGCGTCTGCAGCAGGTGATGGGCGACTATGTGCAAAAGCAGCTGGCTCCGTATTTGCAGCAGTCTATGGATCAGGTGATGAAGGCGGTCAGCGAGCAGATTGCGACGACGGTATCAACCCAGCTCAAGGCGGGTGCGGCAGGGCTCACGGACCAAATGGCGACGCAGATGTCTTCGAGTTTTGCCAACTTGGCGAGCGCCATGCGCGTGGATGCGAACGCCTTTGCTCGCGCTATCCACTTTAACATGGACGTTGAGGACCTGAGTTCGCTCATGATGAGCTATGCCAAGGCGTCGAAGCTCACCTACGACAACAATCTGACCACGTTGGGCTATGCGGACGAGGCGGACCCCATTTCGGTTAAGATTTTCCCGCGCGACTTTGAGGCCAAGGAGCGTGCGCTCGATCACATCGATGCGTACAACAAGCAGGTCAAAGCTGCCGGCCACGATGAGCAGGCAATCTCGTATACCGACTACATGGGCATCATCATGGGCTCGGTGACCGACATCGTGAACACCATCAGCTTGGTGCTCATCGCATTCGTGAGTATCAGTTTGGTGGTGAGCTCCATCATGATCGGCATCATCACCTACATCAGCGTGCTGGAGCGCAAAAAGGAGATTGGCATCCTGCGCGCGATCGGCGCGTCAAAGCGCAACGTGGCAAACGTATTTAATGCCGAGACCTTTATCGAAGGCCTCATTGCCGGCGTCTTTGCCATTGTCGTCGTGGTGGCCGTGAGCTTTCCGGTTAATGCCTGGGCGCTTGCGGCCAAGCAGGTGCCCAACCTGATGAGCCTGCCCGTTCAAGACGCGCTGATGCTCATTGTAATTTCGGTGCTGCTGACGGTCGTTGCCGGCCTGCTGCCGGCTCGCAGCGCATCCAAGAAGGATCCCGTGGAGGCCCTGCGCTCCGAATAATGCGACAAAGGGACAGTCCCTTTGTCGCATTGGGGGCCCAATTACCGTTCGGCACGTTAAGGGTCCCCGCTCCCCGCTTAACACTTGACGAAGAATCTCCATCTTTATATACCTATCGGTAGGCATATAGGTTGCATTGCCGATAGAAACGGAGTAACCATGACTCTTATCGCACCAGCCGAAAAGGACCGCCCCCGTGAGAGCGGCGCATTTGCTTGGATTGTCGTTATTGCGCTCGGTTTAATGTCTGCGGGAACAACCGGCACCTACAGCATCATTGCCGGCTCATTCATCGCTCCTGTATGTGAAGACCTGGGCTTTGACTACACTTCTTTCTCTTTCTATTTCACCGCGGTTCTTCTTGGCCTTGCGCTTGGGCTTCCGCTTTTGAGTCGTTTCATTCCAAAAGTAATCGGCAAACCATGGCATATTTGCGTTGAACTCGTCCTTATTGCCGCCGGCGCCGCAATGGCGTTCTACACCGAGGTCTGGATGTTCATCGTCTCCGCCGCAGTGATCGGCATCTGCTTTTCGTTCACAACGGGTGTCTGCATGTCCGATGTCATTGACCAATGGTTCAGTAAATCGTCTGGTCTTGCCATCGGCCTTGCGTGGGGCGTTAATTCTCTCTGCACGCTGCTATTGAGTCCTGTCATTACACTGGTCATCGAGCAGCAAGGCTGGCGTACGGGTTACATCGTACTTGCGGCCGTTTCTGCAGCCATGATATTGCCCACAAGCGCATTTATCATTCGCCTTAAGCCTTCTGATCGCAATATGCTTCCGTACGGAGAGACTACCTCCGAAACCCATGAGAGCTACAGCGCCGATGAAAAGGAAGATGTCTCTTCGGGCATGGCGCTCCGCGATGCCGCGAAAACGCCATCTTTTATTCTCTGCGCCCTTCTGCTCTGCGTGGCGCAACTCACCTGCTGCATGAACCAGCTGTTCCCGACCTATGCAAGCGAGGTCGGCTTCAATCCCATCGTGGGAAGCCTAATGGTTTCGGCGGCTTCGCTCTCCGATATTTTCCTAAATCCCTTCGTAGGCAAAACATGCGACAAGCTCGGTGCTATTAAAGCAACGGTCGCATGGACGGGAGTCAGCATTCTTTCATTCCTACTTCTCATCTTTGGCGGAAGCAACGAGACCGTTTCCATCATCGCGGCCGGCGTAAACGACGTCATGTTCGCCATCGTTGGAACTGCAATGCCGATGATTCTCCTCTCGCTCTTCGGATCACGCGATTTTGGAAGGATCTATTCGATTATTTGCTCAGCGGGCTATGTTGTCGGAGCTTTCGGAATGCCAGTCATGATGAAGGTTTACGGTATGGCAGGGTCTTTCCAAGGAGTATTCGTCTTCTGTATCATCTGCAACCTTCTGATTGCGACATTTGCTTTAGTTTCCGGTATCCTCAATAAGACTACCGCGAAATAACCTGACCAACGAACTGCCCTTCAGCCCTGTCATTTGTCTCCGCAAGTTAAAACGAAATTGGGGCCGATTCCAACATAGCTGGAATCGGCCCCAATTTCTATTCAACAACTTTTGCAATCATCGCGAACACGGGTTTCGAACCATTCCGCGACCCCGCAAGTCGTCGCATCGCGCTTGCCAAGGTGCCTCTGTTATTACGCGCCTATTTAAACATGAGTTCGACGATCCCTGCCCAAACAGCCTTTTCATCGATGTCTTCATCTTGAGCAACGGTATTGCTCGCTCCCTCAAGTACGGTGTAAAGAATCTGCACGTACAGCATGACGTCTGTTTCATCGGAAAACGCGCCAATTTCTAGGCCATGGAGAAGGATGTCTTTAAGCGCGTCCATAGTTCGGTTGATCGCCGTTGCCTGACGTTCCTGAACTGCAGGGATTCGATTTGCCTGAATACTGACCTCGGCCAGCACGCGACGGCGCTTTTCATCACTACGATAGCCACCTATAACCGAATTGCCGAGCTCGATAAGCGCCGCCTTGAATCCGTCCCTATCGACTATTAGCGAGTAGTCGCGCTGATAGTCGATAGTCGGAAACATACTATCTAAGAGCGTGGTGAAAATATCCTCTTTAGAGGGAAAGTAGTAGTACACCGATGGCTTGGATATACCGACACGGTCGCAGATTTTTCCAATGGACGCCTTGTCGTAACCGACTTCTGCCACAAGATCATACATTGCGTCCAATATTTTTCCCTTTGTGCTCACGCTTCACTTCTCCATTGCAAATCACTTCCGCATTGCCAACATTATTAAGAATGGCAACGGAACATCAATTCGTGTCCAAACACGACCACTATAAACGGTGAACGGTAGGTATCGACAGGCGAATGGCAATTATACAAAAACACCTACCGAACGGTAGGTATAGTAGTACTATAGCTGGTGCAACCCCGCTATTGTCGCGGCCGGACAGCATTGCGGGAAACCCGACGGAAGGACCAACCATGTACGAGAACTATCGTATGCCGGGCGAGTTTGAGAAGCGCTCCAACGTCTATGTGACATGGCTTCCCGATTACATTCGCGCAGAGGGCTTCGATAATCGCCAGCCCTGCGTTGACGTAATTAAAGCTTTGCTTGAGTATGGCGACGTTACGGTCAATCTCAACTGTGGCACCCCCGGCTCCTACGAGGAAGCCTGCTCGCGCCTTAAAGAAGAAGGGGTGGATCTCGACCGTATCCAGATTACGCAGTTCGAAGACTCCAACTTCTACGTTCGCGACAACGGCCCCAGCATCATGGTCGACGACGAAGGCCATTCCTATATGGTCAACCCCGCTTGGACCTATTATGGCGTGTGGGACAAGAACTCCCCAGAGTGCCAGTCCGCACGCAGGGCAGCTGTTCACATGGCGGTTGCGCTCGGGTGCTTCGATATCGTCAATTCCGAAATGGTTTCGGAGGGCGGCGACCGCGAGTTTGACGGTCACGGCACCCTGATCGCCATCGAGGACACGGAATGCCGCAAGCGCAATCCCGAGTTCTCAAAAGAGGAAGTGGAGGCCGAGTACAAGCGCATCTACAACCTCAACAAGGTTATCTGGCTGCCGCAGCCTATGCTTGAGGACGACGACTATCGACTGGGCATCCTCGACGAGAAGGAAGATGGAACTCCTGTCTTCGGCATGAGCTTCGCCGCCCACATCGATGAGATGTGCCGCTTTATCACCCCGAACAAGATTCTTCTTGCCGAGGTATCCGATGAGGAGGCCGCCTCGAGCAAGGCGGGCGCGGAATCGCATCGTCGCATCGACGCCGCCTACGAGATTCTACGCGCCGAGACGGACTGGGAGGGCAAGCCCTTCGAAATCGTCCGCATGCCCACTGCCGAGCCGATCGAGGTTGTCATCGCTCCCGGCGACGAGGACTACGAGCTGTATAAGGGCTTCATCGACGAAATGGGCGGCAAGTTCATGGATGGCACCCCTTGGCCCGAAGGCCCCGTTCACTTTTATGCCGCAGCAAGCTACTGCAACTTCCTCATCTGCAACGGCGTCGTTCTTGGCCAGCGTTATTACCACGAAGGCATGAGCGAAGTCGTGAAGGAGAAGGACGAGCAGGCCAAGGCGGTTCTTGAGAGCTGCTTCCCCGATCGCAAGGTCATCATGATCGACTCTCTCGCGCTTAACCTGTCCGGCGGCGGCGTGCACTGCTGGACCAAGGACGTGGCCGCCAGCTGCTAGCAAGTTCTTAAACTTGCGCTGCCTGATCCAAGCGCCACACTTACAGTCCCCGAGGGATATCCGTGTTTCCCTCGGGGGCGCATTCGACACTTACCCATCAAACAATTGAAAGGAAATAGGCATGAACAACAGCCTTCGCGGTCGCGACTACCTCAACATCCACGATCTTTCCTCTGAGGATTTCCGTTACCTCATCGATCTTGCCTGGAACCTCAAGGCCCAGAAAAAGTCCGGTGTCGACCAGCGCTACTTCCCCGGCAAGAACGTTCTCGCCAACTTTGAGTGGGGCTCGACCCGCACTCGTTGCGCCTTTGAGACCTCTTGCAACGACCTGGGCATGGGCTTCACCTATCTGACCAACTCCCACATGGGCGATTGCGAGACCATCGAGGATGCCATGCGCGTCTTCAACGGCATGTATGATCTCATTGTCTATCGTGCACAAAAGGACGAGCAGTTCCTCTATGATGTCGCCGACTTGGTCGATATTCCAGTCATCAATGCCCTCACCCTCGGCGATCACCCGACCCAGATGCTCGCTGACGCTCTCACGATGGAGGAGCAGTGGGGTGGTCTGCGCACGAGCCGTGGCAAGAAGATGGCCTTCGTTGGCAACTGCGCCGGCGCCCCCGTGTGGTATGGCCGTCTGTGCGCGATGCTCGACATGGACTTCCTCGCCATCGGCCCCGACGACCTCCGTCACCAGATGTGCAAGGAAATGATCGAGGAGGTTGAGGCCTGCTACGCCAAGTACGCGCCTAACAGGACCTTCACCATCACCTCTGACCTTGATGCTCTGGACGGTGTCGACGTAATCGTTACCGAGGAGTGGCGCTACATCAACCCCGAGTGCGGCGACGAGGTTCTGGACCCTGACGACTACAACTCTTGGCTTGGCGACGCCGAGTCCCTGTACCCCTATCGCGTCACCAGTGAGCTGTGCAAGCGCACCAACAACCCCGACATCTTCTGCATGCACGAGCTCCCCTCTGTTCACAACGCAAATCACCGCGTTGGCAAGATGTTGCTCGACCAGTGCAAGAACGACCTGCATCGTGAAATCATCACCGAGGGCTTTGAGATTGCGGACGAGTGCTTTGAGGCCAACGCGTCGGTCATCTTCCGTGAGGCAGAGAACCGTCAGCACACCATCAAGGCCGTTATGTGCGCCCTTCTGGGTCTCTAGGAGCTGTATCAATGGAAAATGCAAAGTTAAAGAGCAGCAAGGTTTACGCATGGGTTCTCGTGATCGCGCTCGGCCTCATGTCTGCCGGTACGACCGGATCCTATAGCGTAATCGCTGGCTCCTTCGTCGCGCCCGTGTGCGAGGAGTTCGGATTTGACTACTCCATCTTCTCGTATTACTTCACTGCAACGCTCATTGGTCTTGCAGCGGCTCTTCCGTTTGTCGGAAAACTCATCCCCAAGGTTGTTGGCAAGTTTTGGCTCCCCGTCGTCGAGCTTATTCTGCTCGCCGCTGGCGCAGGCATGGCCTTCTACACCGAAGTCTGGATGTTCATCGCAGCTGGTGCTTTGATTGGCGTTTGCTTCGCCTTCACTACCGGTGTCGCCATGTCCGATGTTATTGACCAGTGGTTCAAAAAATCTGGCGGCCTGGCAATTGGTCTCGCTTGGGCAGTGAACTCGATTTACATGCTCATCATGAGTCCCGTCATCACCTCTGTCATTGAGGCTGCTGGCTGGAGGACTGGTTATCTGGTGCTCGCTGGCGTCTCCGCCGTGCTCATTCTTCCCGCTTCCATCCTGATTATCCGCTATAAGCCCCAGGACAAGGGCATGCTGCCCTATGGCTATGTCGAAGGCGAGACGGTCGCCGAGACCGAGGAGACGACCGAGGATAGTGCACGTGGCGTTAGCTACGCACGCGCTATTAAGTCGC
Organism: Coriobacteriaceae bacterium; assembly: GCA_902363875.1. Classification (GTDB taxonomy): domain Bacteria; phylum Actinomycetota; class Coriobacteriia; order Coriobacteriales; family Coriobacteriaceae; genus Collinsella. The sequence continues at coordinate 56,042 of CABJBO010000010.1, forward strand.
CTGCATTCTTTTTCTGCATCGGCTTCCTCTGCCTCGTTCAGCTTACTTGCTGCATGAACCAGCTGTTCCCCACCTATGCCGCCGAGGTCGGCTTTAGCCCCATGGTGGGTGGCTTCATGGTTTCCGCCGCATCGCTGTTCGACCTGTTCCTCAACCCGATCGTCGGTACCACTTGCGATAAGTTTGGCAGCACCAAGGCCATTCTGAGCTGGCTCGCCGTCTCGATTCTCTCCTTTGTCATGCTCATGATGAGCAGCGGCAACTCGACGCTCAGCATTCTTGCTGCCGGTGTTAACGACGTCATGTACGTCATCGCCGGCACCGCTCTGACCGTTTTGGTGATGGACGTCTTTGGCTCCCGTGACTTTGGTCGCATCTTCGCGCTCATCTGCTCCGTGGGCTATATCGTCGGCGCCTTTGGCATGCCCGTCATGATGAAGGTATACGAGCTTGTCGGCTCCTTCCAGGGCGTTTTCATCTTCTGTATTGCATGCAACGTCATCATCGGTCTGTTCTTGCTGCTGGCAAAGAAGACTGGTAAGAGCCTCTCTTGGGACGAATAGTTCGATTCGTCTTAGTCATACGCTGTAGGAGTTAATCTGCAGCAGCTTTAGGGCATCGGCTAACGCCGGTGCCCTTTTTCATGGAATGTGACAAAGGGACAGTCCTTTTGTCACATTGGGCGCCTAGCTCGTTTTGCCCATCAACGTGATACGGATGCTTGGATGGGTGTACTCGTCAAACTCGTCCTCGGGATCCGTATCAAACGAGTAATACACCTTGATGGGGTCGTCACTCGTCCTGATAGAGATTCTCTCGTAGAGTGAGCCGTTCAAAAATGCCTGCCTAAACTCTTCGGGGAGCTTTTGCGGTGCTAGGAGCTCGGGACTCACGGTCTTGACGTCTACGGTTTGGACGACAGAGGAAAGTTCGTCCAAGTCGAGCTCGATGCGGGCGAGGTTGTCCTCAAGGCTCGCGTCGGGGTCGATCTCTGCTATGTAACTCACTTCCTTGAGCGTTCCCTTGTTGTCGAAATCCAGGTACGTATAGGTCTTCTGGGTATCGGAGTCGCCGTCGTGAAGGTAGCCGCGGACGTGATAGCCGTAATCTTGATATCGCTCGTAAGGGTCATCGGCGGATACGTACTCGCATGCGGGCTCTAGCGTCTTGCGGGCGATGGCGATCTGCTCGGCCGCGGCCGCGGCGTTCTGTTGCATCTCGATGTTTCCCTGCGCCAGCTGCGGGATATAGGCACCGCACACGATTGCGAGGGGCAGTGCCACAAGCGCGACGATCCACTTTTTTGCACGGGGGATAGGCACGCCACAGGCCTCTGCCATGGCCTTTGCGTTGGCAAAGCTTTCGGCAAGCACGTCTGCCGCGGTGGCGACGGCGCCTACGGCAGCGGCGACTTCTGCCGCACCGCCCAGGTTGCGTGCGGTCTCATTGTCGCTGTTCTTGAGCAGACGCGCGGCGGCCTGCGTGCCAACAACGCCTGCAATTTGTGCCGAGCGGTCTTTTTCGCTCTGCTCGACGGCGAGCCGGTGCTGCATTTCCCTCCACTGCTTGCCGCGCATGCCAAAGCGCGGCGCGAGCGCGCAATAGCAGAAGATGATGAGCTCGACGGCGGTGAGCGCCAAGGCGGTCATCATGCCCGTCTCCTGGAAGCTTTCATGATGGAAGACGATATCGTCAATCATTTCGAAGGGAATGATCAAAAAAGGCAGCACAAACGCCATGGCAAGCGCCGCGCCGGCAACCTTGGGACAGATGCAGTATCGCTGGATGCGCTTGCGTTCTTGTTCGGAAAGTGTAGCCATAGCTGCTCCTTGGTGTCGTGGCGGTCGTTGCGGCGCATGGGGTGCGGGGCGCATCAGTTTGAGCTAGCGCTGGATAAGAACATAGAGCAAGATGCTCATCGCGATGAGCAAGAAGCCCGCGATGTTAAACATCAGTGTGGCAAAGTTGCCCACGATGGGGCGTTCGACATAGCTTTTGTCTGGGTTGCTGGGGTTGTAGTACACGGTCATTTGGCTACCGAGGGGCCAAAGCTGCTCCGCGAGGGTGCCTAGGCGGGCGATGGGGCCTGTCTGCACGTGCAGCCAGCCCTTGGCGTCTTCGTAGGCGGTGGCTTGCGTGCGGATGGGGAGTCCCGACAAGCTTTTGGTCTTTATGCCACGGAATTGTTTTTTCGCGTGGTATTGCGTGCCGTCGACGGCGTATTCCAAAACGGGATACATCCTGCCTTCGCCCATAAAGCGATGGTCGATGACCGTTCCCATGGTCACGGCGGTACAGGCCTTGGCTTTCTTGCGAGCGGCGGCTTTCATGAGCGCGCTCACTCCGATAAGCAGGATGCCGATGCCCCCAACCAAGATGAGCGCGAGCAGGGATATCTGCGACGTGGTCACGGCGTTCTCCTTTGGCGCGATACCGTCATATGTGACCCAGTATAGAGAATCCCGCCATCGATGAGCTATTGCGGGGGGGGTCAATTCTGAATGTGACAAATGGACTGTTCCTTTGTCACATCGGGGACTGCGGAATCGAGGTCTAATACTTTTCCCGAGAAGTGAACGAGTGAAAACGGACTCCCGAAGCATCGACACTTTTGGCGTGCAATTTCCTGCGGTTTTGCCAGTCAAATCCTGCGGTTTTGACGCCTAAAAATGTCAATGCTTCGGGGGTCCAAATACAGCCGTTCACTTCTCGGGAAAAGTATTAGACCTCGAAATATGGGCGGCGTTCGCGAACGGCAACTAGCTTGCGTCCGGTAGCCGGCACTTGGGGCAAAGGGACTGCCCTTTTGCCCCTTCACCATTGCATCGTATCTGGTGTGGAAAAAATATCGCCTGCGTTCTCGCGCCTGCGAAGAGTTCCTGAACCGCTTGAATGGGATGTGACAAAGGGACTGTCCCTTTGTCACATTGATTTGAGAGTGGATGTTGATGAATTTATCGCTGGCCCCTATGGAGGGGATTACCGGGCATGTGTTCCGTCGCGTGCATGCGGAGTGCTTTGGCGCACTCGATTGTTATTACACGCCGTTTTTGCCGCCGCCGCGGGTGGGCAACCGCTTTGGTGGCAAGGCGTTTAAAGAGGTCGATCCTGCCAATAACCAGGGGCTTAACGTAGTACCTCAGCTGATGTCCAAGAATGCGGACGAGTTTGTGTGGGCGGCGCAGGTGCTCGCCGAGATGGGGTACCGCGAGGTCAATCTCAACCTTGGCTGCCCCTCGGGTACGGTTGTTGCCAAAGGCAAGGGTTCGGGCTTTCTGCGCAACCTGGATGAGCTCGAGGTGTTCTTGAGCGACGTGTGCGAACGCTCACCCTTGCCGGTGTCGGTCAAGACCAGGCTGGGGTTGGAAAGCGATGACGAGTACGAACGCGTGCTCGACCTCTATTGCCGCATGCCGCTGGCAGAGCTGATCGTGCATCCGCGCGTGCAAAAGGACCGTTATACGGGCTCGCCGCGTAAAGAGTTTTACGGCGAGACGTTGGAGCGGGCGCCGTTTCCCGTGGCCTATAACGGCGACATCTTTGATCTTGAGGACATGGATGCGCTGGTGGGGGCCTATCCCGGAACACGCCACGTAATGTTGGGGCGCGGCTTGCTCGCGAACCCCGCGCTGGCTCGCATGGTTAAGGGCGGCCCTGCTGCCACGGCCGCTGAGCTGCAGCGCTTCCACGACATGCTGTTTGCGGCCTATGCGGACGAGATTGGGGACAACGCGGTCTTTCGCATGAAGGAGTGGTGGTTCTACGCCAAATGCGCCTTCGCCGATCCCGCGACCGTTCACAAGCTTGTTCGCAAGACCAAAAAGGTCGATGAATACCGCGCTGCTGTCGAGCGCGTCTTTCGCGAGCAGCCGCTTGCGCCTGTTGCCCGCTTTTGTGGCTACTAGTCGTTGGGTGTTCCTATAGTTTTGTCAACCTTCGACGCTACTCCCGGT
>CABJBO010000011.1 GCA_902363875.1 Coriobacteriaceae bacterium
GATTGCCCGTACCTCATCCTCGATGAACCGCTGAACGGCCTCGATCCGGGAAAACGGAAAACCTCCTGCGACGCGATGCGCAGCGAGGTGGCGCGGGGACGAAGCGTGCTCATTTCAAGCCATCTGCTCGACGACCTGGCAGACCTCACCAACTCGTTCTACTTCATCGAGGCCGGCACGCTCGTGGAAAAGATCAAGTCGTCCTCGCAGACGCTCAAGCAGGAATACCTCGATACATACGAGAGATGAATGTGGGGGAGTGTTCGGATGAAGTTGATATTTAAGGTCCAGCTCGTGTTGTGCCGAAAAGACCGTGAACCTTTTGTGGGACACGCGGCGCCGTGGTACCATAGCCGAGTTTGTTGTCTTGGTCGGAAACCAAGACGCCTTATGCGCTGATCGGTAACCAGCGCCTGACTAATAAGGAGTCCTACCATGAAGCAGGGTATCCATCCCCAGTATGTCGAGTGCACGGTGACGTGCTCCTGCGGCAACACCTTCAAGACGCACGCTACCGTGTCCGAGATGAAGGTCGAGCTTTGCAACGAGTGCCACCCGTTCTACACCGGCCAGCAGAAGTTCGTCGACACCGGTGGACGCGTCCAGCGCTTCGCCGACAAGTTCGGTGGCGCCGCTGCCGCCCAGCTCAAGAAGGCCGAGGAGGCCAAGGCTGCCAAGGCTGCCAAGGCTGCTGAGGCCGAGGCCGCTCGCAAGGCCGCCGCTGAGGCTAAGGCTGCCGAGAAGGCCAAGCGTGCTGCTAAGTTTGCCGAGGAGGCTGCCAAGCAGGCCGCCGAGGCTCCCGCAGAGGCTCCCGTCGAGGAGGCCGCTGCCGAGGCCGAGACCACCGAGGCTGCTGAGTAAATAGCTCGCCGCGGAAACACTCGCATTCATGGCATGAGGGCCGCGCACCCATTTGGGTGCGCGGCCCTTTTCATTTTATTGGTGCAAGCTAACCTGTCCCCGTGGCACCAAATGGCAGAGAGACGGCGTTTGCTCAGATAAAACTTGCCAAAATAAACCTGTCCCATTGTGGCAGGTTGGTCATAGTTATTACGTGGCGGTCGAGGTCGACCGTATAGGCCGCGCCTTGTTTGGCTAAAGTACAATCATCTGTGTTTAACTCGCCCGCAGCTGCACGGCGTGGGCGATGGCCAAAAAGGAAAACCACATGGGATTCATGTCAAAGCTGCTGTCCTTTGGATCCGATAAGGACCTTAAGCGCTACTACAAGATCGTCGACCAGATCAACGGTCTTGAGCCCCAGTTTGAGAAGATGACCGAGGAGGAACTTCGCGGCCAGACCGATAAGTTCCGCGAGCGTTACGCCAGCGGCGAGTCGCTTGACGACATGCTCCCCGAGGCCTTTGCCACCGTGCGTGAGGCTTCCAAGCGCACCATGGGTATGCGCCACTTTGACGTGCAGCTCATTGGCGCCATGGCACTGCACGAGGGCCACATCGCCGAGATGAAGACCGGCGAAGGTAAGACCCTCGTCTCCACGTTGGCTGGCTATCTCAACGCTATTGCCGGCAAGGGCGTGCACGTCGTTACTGTCAATGATTACCTTGCCAAGCGCGACTCCGAGTGGATGGGCCGCATCTATAAGTACCTGGGCATGACCGTCGGTCTGCTCCAGAACAACATGCCGCTCGAGCTCAAGCGCCCGGCCTACCAGGCCGACGTCACCTACGGCACCAACTCCGAGTTCGGCTTTGATTACCTGCGCGACAACATGGTCACCCGTCCCGAGCAGCGCGTGCAGCGCGGTCACAACTACGCCATCGTCGACGAGGTCGACTCCATCCTGATCGATGAGGCTCGCACCCCGCTGATCATCTCGGGCGCTGGCACCAAGTCCGCCAGTACCTACAAGGACTTCGCGCGTGCCGTGCGTGGCCTTGAGCGCGGCGAGGACGTGTCGCACGACATGCTTACCGCCACCGAGGACGTTGAACCCACGGGCGACTACGTCATGGACGAGGCCAAGCACACCATCGCCGCCACCGAGCGCGGCCTTAAGAAAATCGAGCGCCGCCTGGGTATCGATGACATCTACGCCGACCTTTCGGGTCAGCTGGTCAACCACCTGCAACAGGCGCTGAAGGCCCAGTACATGTTCCACCGCGACAAGCAGTACGTGGTCACCAACGGCGAGGTTAAGATCGTCGACGAGTTCACCGGCCGCATTATGGAAGGTCGCCGTTACTCCGAGGGCCTGCACCAGGCCATCGAGGCCAAAGAGGGCGTGCTCGTACGCGAGGAGAACCAGACCCTGGCCACCATCACCCTGCAGAACTACTTCCGTCTGTATGACAAGCTCTCCGGCATGACCGGCACGGCACTTACCGAGGATGCCGAGTTCCGCGAGATCTACAAGCTGCCCGTCGAGGTCATCCCCTCCAACAAGCCCGTGCAGCGCGTGGACCACGAGGACCTGGTGTACCGCACCATTCAGGCCAAGTACAACGCCGTCGCCGACGATGTCGAGCAGCGTCACGCCAAGGGCCAGCCGGTCCTGGTGGGCACCGTCTCCATCGAGAGCTCCGAGAAGCTGTCCGCCGCCCTTACCAAGCGCGGCATCGCACACGAGGTCCTCAACGCCAAGCACCATGAACGCGAGGCCCACATCGTTGCCCAGGCCGGACGCTACGGCGCCGTGACCATCGCCACCAACATGGCCGGTCGTGGTACCGACATCCTGCTGGGCGGCAACCCCGACGAGCTGGTGCGCGAGCGCCTTGAGTACGAGGGCCTGACCATGGAGGACGTGACGCCCGAGCAGCTCGAGCAGTTTAACGCCGAGGCCAAGGAGACCTGCAAGGCCGAGCGCGAGCGCGTGCTTGCCGCCGGTGGCCTGACCGTTATCGGCACCGAGCGCCACGAGTCCCGTCGTATCGACAACCAGCTGCGCGGCCGCTCCGGCCGTCAGGGCGATCCGGGCGAGACCCAGTTCTACCTGTCGCTCGAGGACGACCTCATGCGCCTGTTCGGCGGCGACAAGATGGACCGCGTCTCCAAGATGATGGTCACGGCCGACATGGGCGACGACATGCCCATCCAGCACAAGATCATCTCCAAGGCCGTCGAGAGCGCCCAGCACAAGGTCGAGAGCATCAACTTCTCCATGCGTAAGAGCGTCCTTGAGTACGACGACGTCATGAACAAGCAGCGCCAGGTCATCTACGCCGAGCGCAATAAGATTCTGGACGGCAAGGACCTGACCGACCACATCACCGAGGTCATGCACGACACCGTGTACCGCTGCGTGCAGGAGTTCTGCACCAAGGACAGTCACGATGGCGAGCGCGACCTGGAGGGCCTGCGCAAGTGGGTTGTGGAGCTCACCGGCCACATCGATACGCCGAAGTTCCCCGACGAGGATTATGAGGCCCTGGCTGCCGATGTCCTGGCTTACGTAGAGAAGTGCTACAACATGAAGGCCGAGCGCTTGGGCGAGGACCTGATGCGCGAGCTCAACACCCAGGTCATGCTGCGCGTCATCGATACCCGCTGGATGAACTACCTGCAGGAGATGGACTACCTTAAGACCGGCATCGGGCTGCGCGGCTTTGGCCAGCGCGACCCGCTGGTTGAGTACAAGACCGAGGCCTACGGCGCGTTCCAGATACTCGTCGATACCATGTATGAGGATTACCTGCGCACGGTTCTGCGCATCGAGATCAAGGCTGCCCCGCGTGCCGTGGAGCACAAGGAAGAGCCCGCGCTCGAGGGCGCGCGCTTCTCCGGTCCTGCCGAGGTCGATGGTGATAACGGCGACTCGGTGCTGCGCAAGCAGGCGCAGGTGCAGGCCCGCACGGCTGTCCAGGGCGGACCGGCTGCCGTCAACAACGGTGGCAAGGTGACCACCTATCGCAAGTCCGAGAGCGACGATCCGTACGTCAACGTGGGCCGCAACGACCCGTGCCCCTGCGGTAGCGGCAAGAAGTTTAAGTACTGCCACGGCAGGAATCGTTAATGGCTGAGGCTTTAGAGGTAACGCCCGCCGAGCTGGACGCGTTCGCGGACCGGCTCGGCGAGGTCGAGTCGTATCTCCATTTGGACGAAAAGCGCACACGCGTGACCGAGCTCGAGGCCAAAAGTGTTGCCCCTGGCTTTTGGGATGACGCCGACGCCGCCCGTGCCACCATGGAGGAGATCGCGCGTACCAAGGAAGATATCGCTGCCGTGGACACCGCGCGCGGCGAGCTTTCCGATGCCCGCGCCGCGCTGGAGCTTGCCGAGGAGATGGGGGATGACCCCGACGCCGTCGCCCTTCGCGAGGAGGCTACAGCCACGGCTGAGCGCCTGGCCCGTGCCATCGATGAGCTTGAGCTTTCGAGCTGGTTTACCGGTGAGTTCGATCACGGCGATGCCATTGTGACCATCAAGCCCGGACAGGGTGGTCTGGAGGCCCAGGACTGGACCTTCATGCTCTTTAAGATGTACATGAAGTACTGCCAGCGTCGCGGCTGGAAGGTCACCATCAACGACTGTCCCGCAGCCGAGGTCATCGGCATCGACCGCGCGACCTTTACTGTCGAGGGCAAGGACGCATTTGGCATGCTGCGCGCCGAGGCCGGCGTCCACCGCTTGGTTCGCATTAGCCCCACCGACGACAAGAAGCGCCGCCAGACCACGTTTGCCGGCGTCGAGGTCATCCCCGTGCTACCCGATGATATCGACATCGAGATCAGTCCCGATGACATCCGCGTGGACGTGTACCACGCGAGCGGCCCGGGCGGCCAGGGCGTTAACACCACCGACTCCGCCGTGCGCGTGACGCATTTCCCCAGCGGCATTGTGGTCACCTGCCAAAACGAGCGCAGCCAGATCCAGAACAAGGCCGCGTGCATGCAGATCCTCAAGGCTCGCCTGTACGAGATTGAGCTTGAGAAGCGTGCCGAGGCGCTCGATGAGATCCGCGGACCCAAGACCACGATTGGTTTTGGCAACCAGATTCGCAGCTACGTGCTCTACCCGTACCAGATGGTCAAGGACCTACGCACGGGCGTGGAGACCAGCAATGTCGAGGCCGTTCTTGACGATGGCGACCTGGACCCGTTTGTTATTGGCTACCATCGCTGGGCCACCGGTAACGCTGACGCGGAGACCCCATCTGCATAAACCGCCCGGTTTATGTGGAAATGGATTAAAACCCTCCCAGCAGGGTGGTTTTGTATCCAGAGCAAACCCTGCGCAGGGGTGGTTTTTGTCCGGCGAATCGGTAGAATCGAATACAAGAAGAAGTTCAAAGCGCATCCGATGGGGTGCGCTTTTTTGAGGGAGGCAGCATGGCATATCGTCTGGACATCAAGCGCATTCTTTCGATGAACTTCTTTCACGATCTGCCCCAGATCATGTTGGGGTGTGCCTTGGCCGCCATCGCGACCGACCTGTTTTTGATTCCCAATGGTCTTGCCGCCGGTGGCGTTACGGGCCTTGCGACTATTATCCAGGCAGTCGGCGCGGCGCGAGGCGTGTCGCTTCCCGTCGGTATCCAGACCATCGTGATGAATGCCTTGCTGCTGCTGGTCGTTATGCGCGAGGGCGGCATGTTCTACGTGGTGCAGACCGCGACGGGCTTTGTGCTGCTGGGCTTCTTTACCGATCTGTTCGCCCCGTTTGTAGCGCCTCTGGCACATGCAGACCTGATGCTTCCCGCTATGTGGGGCGGCATTATCACGGGCATCGGTTACGGCATGGTGTTGCGCGCCGGCGCCAACACCGGCGGCTCGGACACGATTGGCCAAATCATCTCGCGTAACACCTCGCTGCCGGTGGGCTCGACCGTCATGGCGATCGATGTTGCCGTGTGTGCGGCATCGGCGCCGGTCTTCTCGCTCGAAAATGCTCTGTATGCAGGACTATCGATGGTGATCAGCGGCTATGTGATCGATGCCGTGGTCGATGGCGGCAACAAGCGCCGTATGGTACTCATCATCTCGGACAAGTTCCCTGATATCGCTGCCGATATCATGTATGGCCTGGGTCGTGGTTGTACCAAGTTTAAGGCGACTGGCATGTATTCGGGTGCCGAGAAGCCGGTGATTATGGTCATCGTGAGCCGTCGAGAGCTCAATACCCTTAAGACGATCGTGCGCGAGCGCGATCCTCACGCCATTGTGACGGTCGCTGATGTTACGGAAGCCTTCGGCGAGGGATTCAAGGACATTAGCGCGTAGGGGCGACCGCGTTCTATCCAAAAGACGTTCACATTGATAAACCGTTTCATCAGCGGTTCTGCCTGCTAAATTGTTCAAATAATGATAAAAACTCTGGTAAAGCCATCAGTTTCCAGCATAATGAATGACGTACGTGCATTGCGGCTGTGTTGGGATTACCTTTCCGTGCCGTGCGCATTTTGTCTAATGAGGATGAAAGGAAGGCACAATGAGCGACGAAGAGCTCAAAAAGGTTGCCAACGAGGTAAGGAAGGGCATCGTCACCGGCGTGCACGCTGCCAAGTCCGGCCATCCGGGCGGTTCGCTCGGCGCTGCCGACATCATGACCTATCTGTACTTTGAGGAAATGAACGTCGACCCGGCCGATCCCCGCAAGGCCGACCGCGATCGCTTTGTGCTTTCCAAGGGCCACTGTGCACCTGGTCTGTACGCTGTGCTCGCCGAGCGCGGGTTCTTCCCCAAGGAGGATCTTGAGACGCTGCGCCACATCGGCAGCCACCTGCAGGGTCATCCCAACATGAACGACACTCCGGGCGTTGACATGTCCACCGGTTCGCTCGGCCAGGGCATCTCCGCCGCCGTGGGCATGGCCGTTGCCGCCAAGCACTGGGGCGACGACTATCGCACCTACGCCCTGCTGGGCGACGGCGAGAGCGAGGAGGGCCAGGTTTGGGAGGCTGCCATGTTTGCCGGCAACCAGCAGCTTGACAACCTCTGCGTGATCGTCGACCACAATGGCCTGCAGATCGACGGCCCCGTCGAGGAGGTCAACGACCCCATGCCGCTCGCCGACAAGTTCCGCGCCTTCAAGTTCCACGTGGTGGAGCTCGCCGACGGCAACGATTTCGATCAGATCCGCGCCGCCTTTGCCGAGGCCCGCGCCACCAAGGGTCAGCCGACCGCCATCATCGCCGAGACCACCAAGGGCAAGGGCGTTTCCTTTATGGAGAACCAGGTGGGTTGGCACGGCAAGGCCCCCAACGATGAACAGTTTGAGCAGGCCATGGCAGAGCTCACGGCCGCCGGAGAGGAGCTCTAGGATGGCAGACGTCAAGAAAATCGCCACGCGCGTAAGCTACGGCGAGGCCCTCGTCGAGCTCGCCAACGAGCACGACGACTTTGTGGTCCTCGACGCCGATCTGGCCGCCGCCACGCAGACCGGCAAGTTTAAGGCAGCCTGCCCCGACCGCTTCTTCGATGTGGGCATTGCCGAGAGCAACCTGATGGGTGTTGCCGCCGGTATCGCGACCACCGGCCGCGTCGCCTTCGCGAGCACCTTTGCCATGTTTGCCGCTGGCCGCGCCTTTGAGCAGGTCCGCAACTCCATCGGCTATCCGCACCTTAACGTTAAGATAGGTGCCACGCACGCCGGTATCTCGGTGGGCGAGGACGGCGCCACGCACCAGTGCTGCGAGGATATCGCCCTCATGCGCGTCATCCCCGGCATGACCGTTATCGTTCCCGCCGACGACGTGGAGGCCCGCGCCGTGACGCGCGCCGCCTACGAGTGCGACGGCCCCGTGTACATGCGCTTTGCCCGTCTGGCCTCGCCGGTCATCAACGACCCCGAGACCTACAAGTTCGAGGTAGGCAAGGGCATCGTCATGCGCGAGGGCACCGACGTCACCATCATCGCCTGCGGCCTAATGGTCGGCGAGGCCCTCGAGGCCGCCGAGCAGCTCGCTGCCGAGGGCATCGATGCCGAGGTCATCAACATGCACACCATCAAGCCCATCGATGCCGACCTGATCGTCAAGAGCGCCACCAAGACCGGCCACGTCGTGACCGTCGAGGAGCACTCTGTGATCGGTGGCCTGGGCAGCGCCGTTGCCGACGTCCTGTGTGAGCAGTGCCCGACGCCGCTCAAGAAGATTGGCGTCAACGACACCTTCGGCGAGTCCGGCCCGGGTGCCGAGCTCCTGCACAAGTACGGCCTGGACGCCGCCAACATCGTGGCGACCACCAAGGAGTTCTTGGCATAAGGCAAGACGAGGCAAAGTATCGTCTCAACAACCACATCCAAGCCAGAACAGGGGCATCCCCAAAGAGGGCGCCCCTGTTTTTGTTGAATTTAAATTAGAGTCCTGCCAAGCAAAGTTCCCATGGGGAAACGGGCCCATCCCAACAAAGTGCAATTCAGACCCTTCCAACTTTGTATGCGCAGCATCTCAAGTTGGTGCGTCGGCCCCATAGTAGCCGCAGACCGGGCGCAGGGTTACCTCCCAAATCTTTCCGCAGCGCAGGCCGGCGTTTGTCCGCAGCTCCGCAGGAGCAGGACAAATGCCGGCCATGCGCGAGGACGATTTGGGAGGTAACCCTGCGCCCGGCCGGTGGGATCCCAAAGCCCGCCATGCTTCTTATGTGCAGCAAAGCTAATGCTGCTAAAATACTAAGCGCTCATGTAGTTTAAACGCACGACGATAAGGAGCACCAGTGGGTAACCACTTCCGTACCTCCGGTGCGGGCGATGATGCCCCCAAGACGCAGACAGGCGTCCAGGGCAGTCGTTTCGCCACTCCGGATTCAGAGGGCCAGCCTGTTGCTCAGGCCCCCACTCAGCCGGCAGATCAGGCACAGCTGGCATCCGATCCCTTTGCCTACAATCCCACCAGCGATGTCGCGCTTTCCGGCACGGCGGGTTTTGAGCCCGTTCAGGCCGTGACCGCTCGCGTGGAGCAGCCTCAGGCTGGCGCCGCCACGCCGCAGCCTACCATGGCCGGCATTCCCGACCCCATGGCCCCTGCGACGCCGGTTCCTCAGCCTGCGCAGTCCGGTCTCTTTGCCGCTATTCCCGATCCCACGCAGCCTGCTGCCCCGGTGGTCGAGAGCGATCAGGCAGCCGAGGTCGCAAGCCTCGATAACGCGCTCAACAACCCCGATTTTACGTCGGTGTTTGCGCCCATCGATCCGCAGGCCAGCCGCAAGAAGATGGCCAAGCAGGCCGGTGTCGAGCCCGTCATCCTTATGGAGCATGTCACCAAGATCTATCCGGCACAGCCCAACAAGCCTGCACTCGACGACATCAACATCGAGATCTATCCGGGCGAGTTCGTCTTCCTGGTCGGTCATTCCGGCTCGGGTAAGACCACGCTGCTGTCGACGCTCAACCGCGACGTCAAGCCGACGAGCGGCCGCATCTTGGTTGCCGGTCAGGACCTCATGAAGATCAAGAACCGCAAGGTTCCGTTCCTGCGCCGCCAGATTGGCGCCGTGTTCCAGGACTTTAAGCTTCTGCCGCAAAAGACCGCCTACGAAAACGTGGCGTTTGCCCTGCAGTGCATCGGCAAGCCCAAAGGCGTCATTCGCAGCCAGGTGCCCGAGGTGCTGCGTCTGGTCGGTCTGGCCGATCAGATGGACTCGCTGCCCGACCAGCTTTCCGGTGGCGAGCAGCAGCGCGTTGCCGTCGCCCGCGCTATGGTCAACCGTCCGCCGCTGCTGATCTGCGACGAGCCCACGGGCAACCTCGACCCGGCGATCTCGCTGGGCATCATGAAGCTGCTCGAGCGCATTAACCGCACCGGCACCACCGTGATCGTCGCCACGCACGACCGCGAGATGGTCGATAGCATGCACCGTCGCGTGATCGCCCTCGAGGGCGGCCACGTTATCCGCGACCAGGAGAGGGGAGGTTACGGCAACTATGGCACCAACTAACGTGGGCTACTCCTTCAAAGAGGCAATCAGCCACTTCTTCCGTAACTGGACTACCTCGCTCGGCGCCGTCATCACGATCTTCCTTTCGCTGTTTATCATCGGCCTGTTCATCATGGGCTCCGCGATGCTGAACTCCGTGATCGGCACCGTCGAGGATCAGGTTGTCATCAACGCGTTCATTAGCGATGACGCCGATCAGGCCGATGTTCAGGCTTTTGAGGCCGAGCTTAAGACGTGGAATAACGTCAAGTCCGTGACCTATAAGGACAAGGACGACGCGCTGGCCGAGTATACGAGCAAGATGTCGGGCAACGCCGACGCCACCATGAGCGCGCTCGATGGCCAGAACCCGCTGCCGGCTTCGTTTGCAATTGAGATGGACGATCCGTCCAAGGTCGAAAGCACGGCCCAGAAGCTCAAGAAGAACGCCGACTTCCAGAAGATCGCGGATGACGGCGACGTCAACGCGAGCGTGCTGTACGGCCAGGAGGAAGTGAGCCGCCTGTTCCAGGTGACCAACTACATCCGCATCGCCGCCGTGGTGCTCGTTGGCCTTCTGACCTTTATCGCATTCATCTTCATCAACAACACGATTCGCCTGTCCATCACGGCGCGTCGTCGTGAGATTGCGATTATGCGTCTGGTCGGCGCCAGCAACGGCTTCATTCGCGGCCCGTTTATCACCGAGGGCGTACTGCAGGCCATTTTGGGCTCGCTGCTTTCCATCGGCGTTCTGGAGCTGCTGCGCAATCTGATGATTCCGCGTTTGCAGGAGAGCATCGGCTGGATGTCGTTTGCCCTGCCGATGCAGTACTACCTGGTGACCTATGCTGCGCTGATTCTGGTCGGTGTGATTATCGGTCTCTTTGGTTCTGCCATAGCCATGCGCCGCTACCTGCGCGTGTAGGCATGTCTGGAATTCATCCCTTCCAACGGGTCGTCTCTTATGGGGCGGCCCGTTTTTTGATCTCTAGGGGACGGCAGGAAAGCGAATCATTTGGGTAGACTCTTTGGAGTTCGTCATCGATAGCAAGGAGGCGCCATGGGGCGCAATAACAAGCATAAGCGCGGTGCCCGCAATAAGCGTGGGCCGGTGCGCAGCGAACGCCGTCCGAGCCTGACCGGGCGCGTGCAGCTCCATGAGCATGGCGCCTATGTCATAACCGAGAGCGGCGACTACAAGGTTATGGGCCGCGGTAAGCGCGAGATCATGGATGGCGATACCGTTGCCGTGAGCATTAAGAACAGCCCGCACGGTGAGCGGCGCGCCGTGATCGAAGGCGTGGTTGAGCGCGCAGCCATAAGCGTGGTGGGTACGTACCAGACCGCTGGTCCGCTCGGTGTGATCGAGCCGCTCGATTCGCGCCTGAAGGCCGACTTCTTCATTCTGCCCGAGGATACCTCGGCGGATCGTCTGGGCGTCCACCCGGGTGATGCCGTTGTCGCGCGCATTTTGACCTACCCGACGCGCCTGGAATCGGGCACCGTGACGATCGAACGCCGCATTGGCGGAGATGACGCGCCCGATTTGGGCGTTCAATACGTGATGGCGCGTTACGGCTATACCGATAGCTATCCCGAGGCCGCGCTGGACGAGGCCGAGGGGCTTTCGCTCGATGTGTCCGCGGCGCTTAAGGACCCGCTCCGCCGCGATCTGCGCGACCGCTTTGTCATCACGATCGACCCGGTTGACGCGCGCGACTTTGACGATGCCATTTCGCTTGAGCGCACGCCCGAGGGTGGCTACAAGCTGGGTGTGCATATCGCTGACGTTTCTCACTATGTGGCTTGGGACGGGCATATCGATCTTGAGGCTCGCCATCGTACGACATCGGTGTATCTGGCCGATCGCGTGCTTCCCATGCTGCCCGAACGCCTGTCCTGTGACCTGTGTTCGCTTCGCCCTGACGAGGACCGTCTTGCGTTTACCGTTGACATTGAACTCGATGCGCAGGGTCGCGTGCGGCATTACGATCCGTACCCCAGCGTGATTCGCTCGCGTGTGCGTATGGACTATGACGGCGCCGAGGCGCTGCTGGTGCGTGCCGGCGCGGTGGAGTATGGGGTGCTGGAGGGTGCGGCCGAGGATGTTGCGGCTGCTGAGGCCTCGCGCGAGGAGGCGCTTGAGCGCGGTCTTGCGTGCGAGAAGGCCGCCCGCGGCTATAACGTCGACCTCGGCAATTTCCTTGTCGCCGCCAACGAACTCGCCGAACTTCGCCGTCGTATTCGTCGCGTCCGCGGCTCAGTCGATTTTGACACGGCCGAGATTCGCGCTCTATTGGATGAGGACGGAGTACCCGTGCAGATTGTGGCGCGCGAGCGTTCGTGTGCCACGTCGCTTATCGAGGAGGCCATGCTGCTCGCCAACGAGTGCGTTGCAGAGTGGCTGGCAGACCGTGATATCGAGGCCTGCTATCGCGTGCATGAGGATCCGAGCCCCGATAGCCTGCACGGTGCCGCCGTTGCGCTGGCGCAGCTGGGCATCATCGACGATCGCCGTGCTGCCGGTATTGCCCTGGGGAGTCCCGATGAGCTGCAGGCTGCAGTTGATGCAGCCGCCGGTACGGCCAACGCACCGCTCGTCAACACGCTGCTTCTGCGCAGCATGCAGCGCGCGCTGTACAAGCCGCGCAACGAGGGCCACTTTGCGCTCGCCGCGCCGTGCTACTGCCACTTTACGAGTCCCATCCGTCGCTACCCCGATCTGGTGGTGCACCGCGTGCTCAAACTGCAGTTGGCCTATGAGCAGCTCGGCGGCAAGGACGCCTTGGTCCGTACGCCGCGGCTGATCGGCAAGGGGCGCGAGTCGCTGCCGCGCATTCTGCCGCAGATTTGCCGTGCGTGCAGCGATGCGGAGCGTGCGGCCGATGCCGCCAGCCATGCGACGCAAAAGATCAAGATTGCCCAGTACTATGAGGATCGCCTGGGCGAGCGCTATGCCGGAACGGTCTCATGGGTCAGCAGCATGGGCCTCTTTGTGCGCTTGGACCTGACGCAGGTCGAAGGCTTGGTTTCGATCAAGAGTCTGGGCAACGAGTGGTTCGAGTTCGACGAGGATGCGCTTACGCTGACGGGCGCCGACACGGGGACTCGCTATGAACTGGGCCAGCGCGTGATTATCGAGGTCTCGCGCGTCAATACCACGCGTGGGCACTTGGACTTTAAGCTTATCCATTAGCCAAATCTCGACTCATGGCGGGAGAGCGGAGGGCGGTCTTTCGGGGCCGCCCTCCGCATTTGGATCATGGCTACCTTGCCGTCTGCTCGGCCGCCCGCTTACCTGCTATTCGAGAGGTAAAACCTACCAAAATAAACCTGTCCCTTTTTGGCAGGTTTACAAGAAAGCGGGGATGAGATGGCGACGGTGTATGGTTATGCGCGGGTGAGTTCGCGCGATCAGAATCTAAATCGGCAGCTGGATGCGCTGGGCGCCTATGGCGTGGGCTCGGCGAATATTTATGCTGACCATGCGAGCGGCAAGGACTTCGATCGCCCGCGGTATCGCGAGCTGCTGCACATCCTGGGAGACGGGGACGTGCTGGTGGTGCTTTCTATCGACCGACTTGGCCGTAATTACTCCGAGATTCTTGAGGAATGGCGACGCATTACCAAGGAGCTCGGGGTTGCCATTGTGGTGTTGGACATGCCATTGCTTGACACGCGCGTCAGGGCCAGCGGCGCGCCGGATGTGACCAACACCCTGATTGCCGATATTGTGCTGCAACTGCTGAGCTACGTGGCGCAGGTGGAGCGCGAGAATATCCATCGGCGCCAGGCGGAGGGAATTGCAGCGGCGCGGGCGCGAGGGGTCCGTTTCGGTCGACCTCGCAAGCCGTGCCCTCCTCAGTTTGAGCTGGTGCGCGATAGCTATGAGGCGGGCGATATTACCCGCAGCCAGGCGGCAAAGTGCCTGGGCGTGTGCGTGGGGACGTTCGATCGCTGGATGCGCGAGGCGGGGTAGGGGTTTGCGTCGCTTTGTCGCTTCCTGTTGCGATTCAAATTTTGATACGGTGACGATGCCATTTGGGGCTACACTCGCTGATATTCAAAAAAGGAGGTTGGCCCTTGGCACGCGTAAAACAAATAATCGGATGGACCGCAATCGTTCTGTTTACTGCAACGCTGGCGGGCATCTGGGTGCTGACGGAGCAAAATGCGGTGGAGACGTCGTTGCTGAGCGAGTCCACCGCGCGTGTGGTGGAGGGTCAAGCTACGGGCGTACAGGCTGCCGATGTCGCGGGTGAAGCTCAGACCGAGAACGGGATGACCGGGGGCACCGATTCGGCTGCTTCGAATGTCCGGTCTGGCCGACTTGCTTCCATTCGCATGTGGGTGGGCACGAACGTCCGTCGCGTTGCCCATACCGTAGAGTTTTTCTTCGTCGGATTGTTCGCCTCGGTGGTCGTGGTTTGCTTTTCCGGGCGTCCGTGGAGCGTATGCTCCCGTTGCGTGCCCGTGTTGCTCTTTTGCGCCGTCTGCTCCGTTGGCGATCAGGTACATAAGATCTTTGTTCCCGGCAGGCATTTCGACGTTATCGATTTAGGATTCGATGCTGCGGGCTATGTCACCGCCATGCTGTTGGTATTGCTGGTCTCCGCATGGGTGCACCACGAGACGCGCCCCATCGGCGCCCATGCGAGGCGCTAGCCGGTAACAAACCCGTTTCTGATCATGCGACCTTGTTGAATTATTTTGTGTCGCGCGTATTTCCGAGCGGTCGGATTTGAGGGGCGAGCGGTAGAACGCTCGTCCTTTGTGCGCCACGATGCGGCACAATGTACCGTAAAAGCTGTTTGTATCCGGTACGAATCGTTCGTTGGTCTTTAATTCTTCTCAACGGAGGTGTTTGAGATGGCAAACGGATTGCTTTTGCGGCTTCGCGAGCGTGAGCTCAGTGCGAGCCCGGCGGAACGCAATGTCATCGCATATGTAAGCGCTCATCCGCACGAGGTAGTCGGGCTGTCCGTCCGCGGTCTTGCCGATGTCACGTTCTCCTCGCCCTCGAGCATTTTGCGCTTTTGCAAGCGCTTGGGTTTTGCGGGCTACAAGGAGTTCCAGCGCGAACTGATTGCCGAGCTGGCGCTCTTGGGTGACAAGAAAGACGTTGCCCTCGAGGACATCTCCATGGATGACAGCGTCGAACGTATCGTGGGGAAGGTGATGAAAAGCAACGTGCGCACGATCGAAGCGACGGCGCGAACGCTCGATTACACCGTCTTGGAGCGATGTGCGGCCTATCTTAAGCGGGCACGTGCGGTCAATCTGTTCGGTATCGGTGCCTCTCGTTTGGTCGCGCACGATCTGGCGCAAAAGCTCATGCGTGTCGACAAAGAGTGCCATCTGTACGACGACTGGCATGATCAGCTCTTGTGTGCCAAGAACATGCATGAGGGCGATATGGCAATCGCCTTTAGCTACTCGGGCTTGACGCAAGAGGTGCTGGACTGCGCCGCCGAGGCCCAACGTCACAACTGTCCCGTTGTGGCCGTGACCAAAGTAGATGGATCATCCAAGCTTTCCACCATGGCCGATGCCGTGCTCGGCGTCGCTGCGAGTGAACCCTTGGTCCGCAGCGGTGCCATGGCTTCGCGTATGGCCCAGCTTATGGTTGTCGATGCCCTGTACGCTGCTTACGTTGCCAGCGACTACGAACGGGCGACGCATGTCATTAAGCAAAACTACATCGAGAAACAGGAAAGATGAGGTGAAAGAAATGCTCGATTTAACAAAATTCACGACCGAACAGCGTAATCAAAGGTCAATGGACCTCGATACGATGACATCGCTGCAAATCGTCACGACGATGAACGATGAGGATCTTCGTGCCGTCCAGTCGGTCACAAAAGTGCTGCCCCAGGTTGCCACAGCAATCGACTGGGCTGCTGAGGCACTCGAGCGCGGCGGGCGCGTCTTTTACATGGGCGCAGGCACCAGCGGTCGTCTGGGCGTACTCGACGCTTCGGAGTGTCCGCCCACGTTTGGTGTGTCACCCGACCTGATTGTCGGGCTCATTGCCGGAGGCGAGACGGCGTTTATCAAGGCTGTCGAAGGTGCCGAAGACAGCGAGGAACTTGGTGCGAGCGACCTGCGGGAGCGTGGACTCTCGGACAGGGATCTTGTCGTTGGCCTGGCGGCAAGCGGCCGTACTCCCTATGT
The DNA here is from genome assembly GCA_902363875.1 of Coriobacteriaceae bacterium. Taxonomy (GTDB): domain Bacteria; phylum Actinomycetota; class Coriobacteriia; order Coriobacteriales; family Coriobacteriaceae; genus Collinsella. The sequence continues at coordinate 15,993 of CABJBO010000011.1, forward strand.
GGTGGGCGGCCTTGTGTACGCCAAGGCAACTGGGTGCAAGACCATTGCAATTGCCTGCAACCAAGGGTCGAAGATCGGGGAGAGCGCAGATCTTGCCATTGAACCCGTGCCCGGTCCCGAGGTGCTGACCGGCTCAACGAGGCTCAAGGCGGGAACGGTTCAAAAGCTCATTCTCAACATGATTTCGACCGGTGCCATGGTCAAGATCGGCAAGGTATACCAAAACCTGATGGTCGATGTGCAGCAGACGAACGAGAAGTTGGTGGTGCGCGGCCAGAACATCGTGATGGAGGCGACCGGCTGCACGCGCGAGCGCGCTATTCAGGCGCTTGCAGATGCCGGCGGCCACGTAAAAACCGCTATTGTCTCGGTACTGCTGGACTGCGATGTCGAGCAGGCTGCGGTAGCTCTTGAGCGAGCGCGAGGCCATGTCCGTGCTGCGGTAAGTGGCCATGAGAAGAGCAATGCCGATGCCCAATAGGTGTGCGGCGTGAGCTGATATGACATCCAGACGAGATACCCAATACAAGGAGGAGTTATGACGAACAAAGAGCTGGCTCAAAAGCTGCTGGACCTTTTGGGCGGTAAAGACAACGTGCTCGCAAACGCGGCGTGTATGACGCGCCTGCGCGTGACCGTCAAAGACGCGGGCAACGTCGACACGGAGGGCATTAAGGCACTCGACGGCGTGATAGGCCTGGTCGAGGACGACACGATGCAGATCGTGCTGGGTCCGGGCAAGGTGAATAAGGTGCTCGAGGAGTTCTCCAAGCTCACCGGCCTTGCGAAAGGCGTTGCTGACGAGAGCGTGGTTGACGCTGCGGCCACAAACAAGGCCGCGCAGAAGGCAAAGTACGAGTCCAAGCCGGTTCAGGCCTTCCTCAAGAAGATTTCCAATGTCTTCGTCGCCCTGCTTCCCGGCATCATTGCGGCTGGCCTCATCAACGGTATCTGCAACGTCATTAACGTCTCGACGGCAGGCGCGCTTGCGGGCGAGTGGTGGTACCAGGGCATTCGTTCCATGGGCTGGGCCCTGTTTGCCTATCTGCCCATCTTGGTGGGCTATAACGCGGCACGTGAGTTTGGTGGATCCGCTGCGCTGGGCGGCATCGCCGGCATGATGTGTATCGCCAACAGTGCCATGCCCCTGCTTGCGCCTGGCGCGGCTGATCCTGCCACTGCCATTCTGCTGCCGCTCACCAATGCGCAGTACAACCCCGCAGCGGGCGGCATGATCGCGGCTCTTATCGCCGGCGCATTTTTTGCCTGGATGGAGCGTCAGATTCGCAAGGTTATGCCCAACGCACTCGACACGTTCTTGTCCCCGCTGCTGGTGCTCATCATCGGCGCCTTTGCTCTGATGCTCGTCATCCAGCCGGTTGGCGCATGGCTGACGACTGCCATCTTTAGCGTTTTGACCTTTATCTTCGAGAAGCTGGGCGTCCTGGGTGGCTATATCCTGTCGGCAGGCTTCTTGCCGCTGGTTTCCGTCGGCCTGCATCAGGCGCTCACGCCGATCCACGCTATGCTCAACGATCCCGACGGCGCTACCAAGGGCATCAATTACCTGCTTCCCATCCTTATGATGGCTGGCGGCGGTCAGGTCGGTGCCGGTCTGGCGCTGTACTTTAAGACCAAGAACGCCAAGCTCAAGAAGTACGTCGCAGAGTCTATTCCCGTTGGAATCCTGGGTGTGGGCGAGCCTCTGATGTATGCTGTTACGCTGCCGCTCGTTCGTCCGTTTGTGACGGCCTGCCTGGGTGCCGGATTTGGCGGCGCGCTCGCGGCGCTGCTTCACATCGGCACGGTTTCTCAGGGCGTTTCCGGTCTGTTTGGCCTGCTGATCGTCGTTCCTGGCCAACAGCTCGGCTACGTTGCCGCTATGCTGCTTGCCTATGCCGCCGGCTTTGTCCTGACGTGGTTCTTTGGCGTCGACGAGCAGAAGATCAACGAGTTCTTTGGCGAATAGTTTGATATCGCGAGCCGTGTTGCTCAGGGCTCGCGGCGCGCGGCAGATTTCTTGATGCTATGGTTGTGCCGGCGGGGCTAACTGCTCCGCCGGCCTTTTTTAAAGGAGCGTTGAAGCGTGAAAACGGGTATTTCGATTTATCTTTCCAGCCCTCTGCAGGATATTGAGCGGACAATTGAGCGTGGTGCCGCGGCGGGTGCGCGCTATGCGTTCACCTCGCTGCATATTCCCGAGGATGGGGGAGCGGCGTATGCCGATAAGGTCCGTCATGTGCTGTCGCTGCTTTCCGCCCGCGGCATTGCGCTCATTGCCGATGTGGGGCCTCGCACGTGCGATTTGCTCGGGCTTGAGCGCATCGAGGACCTGCGCGATCTGGGGTTGGAATACCTTCGTTTGGACTATGGCTTTAGCGCCCAGCGGGTCGCGGAGCTGTCCGGTGTATTTCGCATTGTGGTCAATGCATCGACGGTGAGTTCTGATGAAATCGCATCGTGGCGTGAGGCCGGTGCCGATGTGACTCGTTTTGCCGCCTGCCACAATTTTTACCCCAAGCCTTATACCGGTTTAGCTCTGGAGGACATTGCTCGGGTGAATCTTCGTCTTGCGGCGCTTGGATTCGAAATCATGGCTTTTGTGCCGGGCGATGCCAACGTTCGCGGGCCGGTATTCGAGGGACTGCCGACGGTCGAGACGCAGCGCGGTCGCGCGTCAAAGGTTGCCCTCAATATGCTTGAGCTTGCACATGGCGCCGATTGCGACATTGTGTTGGTCGGCGACCCCGATCTTTCCGATGCGGGCTGGGTGCAGTTTGCTCAAGTTTCCGCCGGATACGTGGACCTGCAATGCGAGCTTGAGCCCGGTTATGCCTATGTGCGCGGGCAGATTCATCACGACCGGCCCGACTCGAGCGTCCTCATCTTTAGGTCTCAGGAGTCACGTACGACGCATAAGCCGGATTCCGTGCCGACGGATGCCGGAGCCGGCCTGCCGCGAAAGGCGGGGTCGATCGCTGTGAGCAATAGCGGATATGGGCGCTACGAAGGCGAGCTTGAGATTGCGCGGGTCGATCTTCCCGGTGACGAGCGCATGAACGTTGCGGGCCATATCACGCCCGAGGCAATGGAGCTGCTGCCGTTCATCAAACGCGGATTCGGGGTACGGTTCGTTTAGCGTGTGACCCGTGGGCTACAATTGGCCCATCATACGAAGGCGCCTCGTGTGGCGTGTGCCTGCGTTGGCCGATCTATATTCGGAGGATTCCCATGACCGTACTGTTTGTTGAATATCCCAAGTGCTCGACCTGTAAGAAGGCCAAGGCATGGCTGGACGAACATGGGGTAGAGTATATCGACCGCGATATCGTTTTGGACAATCCCACGGCTGATGAGCTTGCGACCTGGATTGCTCGTTCGGGGCTGCCGGTGCGGCGCTTCTTTAATTCGTCGGGCATGAAATATCGAGAGCTGGGTCTGAAGGCGCGTCTGGATGCGGGCATGACGGATCAGGAGTGCTACGAGCTGCTGGCGACCGACGGAATGCTGGTCAAGCGTCCGCTGCTGGTGGGCGACGACTTTGCGATTCCCGGCTTTAGGGAAGCGGCTTGGGCCGAGGCGTTGCTGTAGCGGCTGCGGAAAGTGCGACCCGTTTTGAGCGCTCGGGGCGGGACGTGTTTTCCATCGGCGGGCTCGCTCGGCTCAATCCTTGAGCTGTGCCCATTCGTGCGGATCGTAGACCTTTACGTGCTTGTTGGGCTTGCCGCTCCAGTACTCCTCGTCCATAAAGGGCAGATATGCCTGAACGCCGGGGCAGATAAAGGGAATCCGCTGCTGTTGCAGTCGCTCGCGCTGTCGCTGCTCCAGGTGCGCCTCGGATATGACAGTCGGCATACCGGACAGCTCGACGAGGCTTGCCTGGATTCGCTTAAGGTCGGGGAGTCCCGCGTGCCATGACATCCGCATGATCAAAAATGAGGCGCGGCGGTAGTTTGCCTGCATCACCGTGATGGCGGGGCGCAGAGTGGGATGGATTTTGTCCCGTTCGGGCCAAAGGTCAGCAGTGATCTCGAGGCCCAGGGTCTCCCATAGGTAATCAAGCTCTTCGTCCATGGCGCCTCGATATCTACGTGATCATTGATACTTCGATTGTGTTGCCTGGTGCTATCGTTTTCACGGTAGAATCTGCCAACGGTTGACGGCTACCGCTCGCGGCGTTTTGCCCTTCGTGTACAGCGGTTGGCTTCACAGGTCCTTCACGGGTTGGACTAAATAAGGCCAATTTGACTGAATTTCAAAAAAGTCAAAATTGGGGCTTGCGTCACGGCGAGACTTCCCGTATATTTCTTTCTTGCGCAAAGGCACAGCCGAGCGCAGCGATGCAGTCATTGGGATGTCGTCTAATGGCAGGACAGCGGATTCTGGTTCCGTCAATGGGGGTTCGACTCCCTCCATCCCAGCCATTGCATTTGCTACATATGGCCCGTTCGTCTAGCGGTTTAGGACGCCGCCCTCTCAAGGCGGAGATCACCAGTTCGAATCTGGTACGGGCTACCAAAATTGAGCGCCCGGGCCTCGTAAGAGACCCGGGTTTTGTGTATTGACTGATATTTAAGGCGCGCGTTGAGTCTGCCGCCCGGACCGAGGAGTTGTCATGGACCTGCCTATCAGCTTGGAAGACATCACGTATGCCGAGAACTATCTGGCGCAGGGCGACCTGGCTACGGCGACGCCGCTGCTTGAGCGTCTGGTGGAGCTCGCCGAGGAGTATATCGACGCTGAGTGCAAGACGGAGGAGAAGCGCCAGTACTTTAGCTTCGACAGCAAGTTTGAGCGCCTGGCCTATCGCCGCGTGGAGAAGGATCCGCGCGAGCTGGTGCAGGTCGAGGTTCCCTTTGACCGCCTGTACTCCGACATGGCGTTTGCCTACATTCGCCAGCAGGATTATGTGAGTGCTCGGAATGCCCTGATGCAGGCCGTGCGTTGGGATCCCATGAACTGCAACTATCGCTTGGACCTGGCCGAGTTGTTCCGCGCGCTCGAGGACAAGCAGGAGTGGGCATCGCTCTCGTTCTCGGTGCTGGAGCGCGCGAGCGACGGTAAGTGCGCCGCACGTGCCTACACCAACTTGGGTCAGTACTTCTTGGAGCCCGAGACCGAGAACATTTCGGCAGCCGTGGGCTGCGCGCGTCTGGCGCTGCGCCTGGCGCCCAATGATGCGCATACGACGCGCCTGCTCAACAAGATCCATACCACCTATCCGGATGCCGCGGACGAGAGTGACGACCATGTGATGGGTGAGCTCGCCCTGCAGGGCGTGCCGACCTCGCCTTCGGCCGAGATCGCCATCTGCCTGATCATGTGCGCGACCGATGCTGCAAGCGACGGCGACAAGCAGGAGGCTACGCGTCTGACGGTCCGTGCCCGCGACCTGGTGGGCGAGGAGGCATGCGCGGCGATTATCAAGCTGGTGCGCGAGAGCGATGCCGAGCTTAATGCCGAGCGCAGGGCAAAGCGCGAGGCTGCGGGTTCAAACGCCGATGGCGCCAAGGAGGCCGGCGATGCCCAGTAAGCGCGAGCGCAAGCTCATTTCCAAGAATCGCTCGGCACATCACGAGTACTTTATCGATGAGACGTTTGAGTGCGGTATTGAGCTGAGCGGTACCGAGGTCAAGTCGATTCGCGAGCGCGCGTGCCAGATTACCGATACCTTCGCACTGATTCGTGGTGGGGAGTGCTGGCTCGTCGGCCTGCATATCCACCCTTATAGCCATGGTGGCGTGTGGAATCGCGATCCCGACCGTCGGCGCCGTCTGCTGCTGCACCGCAAGGAGATCGACTTTCTTGACGGCAAACTTCGCAACCGTGGTTATGCGCTGGTTCCGTTGGAGCTCTACTTTAATACCGACGGTCGCGCAAAACTGCTGCTGGGCCTGGGTCGCGGCAAGAAGCTCTACGACAAGCGCGAGGACATGGCCAAGCGTGATGTCCAACGCGAGATCGACCGCGCCCTCAAGGAACGCAACCGCTGACCGTCCTTCATAAGTTGCGGTGGAATACGGACTGGTTTGCCTGTTTGAGGGGGCTATTCAGTCCCTATTTCACCGCAACTGCGGGCGTCTCATCTTGCTTATACTGTTCTGACACATATGTTTCAAAGGCAGCGTCTGTTATGGGCGCTGCCTTTTTTGTGGGTACATACATCCATGAGGTTCCAACCCGGGTTAGGGGAGTGATTGTTATGGACAAAACTGCGTTCTTTACCATGCCGAGCGGTCTGTACGTGGTGAGCGCCGCGGCAGACGGGCTGCGCGCCGGCTGCGTCATCAACACTGCGGTGCAGGTGACGTCCATGCCGCCGCGCATTTCGGTTGCCGTGAACAAGGACAACGTCACCTCGGGCGTCATCGCTTCGGCCAAAGCGTTCGCGCTGACCGTGATCGATCAGACCGCCGATATGCTCTACATCGGTAACTTTGGGTTCCGCACCAGCAGCGATTATGACAAGTTTGCCAAATACGAGACCCGCGAGACGGCTCTGGGCATGCCCTATGTGCCCGAGCACGCGGCGGCCCTGTTTAGCTGCCATTTGATCGACACTGTGGATGTTGGCACGCATCTACTGTTTATCGGCGAGGTCGAGGATGCCGAGCGCTTGAGTGACGAGACGCCGCTCACCTACGATTACTACCATAAGGTCCTGAAGGGCAAGACGCCTCCGAAGGCGTCCTCGTATCAAGGCTAGAAATGTTTTAAAAATACTTGCATTATATTATTGAGAATCTATACTGATAAATGAAGTACATCACCAGTCGCGTTTGAGAGGAGAACATCATGGCTGAGGAGAAGAAGACGTATAAGTTCGTGTGCGTCGTTTGCGGTTACGAGGTTGAGGTCGATACGCCCGAGCTGCCCGAGGATTATGTGTGCCCGGTGTGCGGCGTCGGTCCCGATCAGTTTGAGCTCGTCGAGGAGTAGCTCGCAGACACACGGCGAAAGCCGAACATAGCTCTGTCCAAGGGCCTCGGTCGAATTCTCGGCCGGGGCCCTTTTCCTCCGCCCCCAAGGGATCACGGTTGCTGTTGGCCGATCCTGTCTGTTGTGAGTCCGGCCGACCTTTTGTCTCAATCTGTAACATGTGGCGGCTCAAAACGGGCCTATCTGTTACAGATTGAGACAAAAGGTTGGAGCTGAAGAAATGTCTCGATCTGTAACATCTGGACATCAAAAGCGGGTCTTCCTGTTACAGATCGAGACGTTTGCCTGGGTAGGTGCCCCGCCCCATTACATCCCTGTCAACAACACGACATCGAGAATCGTCACGATGGCACCGATCCCTACGAGCAGCGCGTTGAGCGGGCGCGAGGTGGCGTATTTGCCCATGACGCGGCGTGAACTGGTGAGTCGTATGAGCACAAAGACCGTAATCGGCAGCTGAAGCGACAGCAGTGCTTGGCTCCAGATGAGACCTTCAAAAGGATTTGGGACGACTAGGCACGCCGTCACTGCGCCGACGAAACAGGCCGCCACCCCGACCGAGGAATGTCGGTCGTGGATGTCGTATTCCTCGTCGAACATGCCCGCAGTGATGGTTCCCGCCGCCATGCCCGCTGTCACGCTGCTCGATAGTCCCGCGAACAGCAGCGCTGCCGCAAAGATGGTCGAGCTCGCCGGGCCCAAGATGGGGGAGAGCGTGGCCGCTGCGACGGCGAGGTCGTCTACGACAATGCCGTGCGCAAAGAAGGTCGTTGCGGCCAGGATGACCATGGCCGAGTTGATTGCCCAGCCCACGCCCATCGAAAAGAGCGTGTCGAAGAGCTCGTAGCGCAGACGTTCTTCGATAACTTGCTCGCCTTGGCCTTCGAAGTGCATGGATTGGATGACCTCGGAGTGCAGGAAGAGGTTGTGGGGCATAACGACCGCGCCTAGGACACTGACGATAATTGCGGCCGAGCCGGTGGGCATACTGGGTGTAATCCAGCTTGCGGCGGCCTGTGACCAGTCGACCTTGACCAGCGCAAGCTCGGCCAAAAACGAGAGTCCTACCACGCCTACGAAGGCGATGATCCATCGCTCGGCGCGCTTGTAGGAGCTCGTCATGAGCATCGCCATCGATACTGCCGCTACGATGACGCAGCCCGCGCGCACGGGCAGCCCAAAGAGCATTTGAAGGGCGATCGCGCCGCCCAGGACTTCGGCCATGGCGGTGGCGATGGTCGCGAGATAGGCGCTGCCGAGCACCGCGCGTCCCACGATGCGGGGGAGAAAGCGGGTCGTGGCCTCGGCAAGACAGGCGCCCGTGGCGATACCCAAGTGTGCCGCGTTGTGCTGCAGCACAATGAGCATAATCGTGGACAGCGTGACGATCCACAGCAGCGCGTAGCCAAACTGCGAGCCCGCGGCCATATTGGAGGCCCAGTTGCCCGGGTCGATAAAGCCGACGGTCACAAGCAGCCCGGGGCCGATATGCCGCGCAATATCTAGGCCTCCGTGACCACCGGTGCGTCGGGAGCCAAAGTGTTGTTTGAGATGGTTGAGCATGGTGCGCTCCTGTGTATGGGCGGCGTGACGTCGCATCTGGGCCGTGCGGCGCCACGCGTCGGTTTTGGGTTGGGGCTACTTGTGTGCTTTGCCCTGATTGGCCACGGCGTCAATCTTGGCGGCGATGGTCGCCGGGTCGCCGATGTAGCGCTTGTCGAGGACGTTGAAATCGGTGTCGAAGGTGTAGACGAGCGGCACGCCGGTGGGGATGTTGACCTTGAGGATCTCCTCGGGCGTGAGGTGCTCGAACTTCATGACGAGTGAGCGCAGGGAGTTGCCGTGTGCGGCGATGAGTACGCGCTTGCCGGCGAGCATCTGGGGGCGAATCTCGTCTTCGAAATAAGGCCAGGCGCGGGCTATCGTGTCCTTGAGGCATTCGGTATAGGGCAGCTGGTCGGGTGCGACATCACGGTATTGCTCCTGTGTGTGAGGGTCGCGACCGTCGCCCGGCTCGAGCGCCGGCGGGCAGACATCGAAGGAACGGCGCCAGATGAGCACCTGCTCGTCGCCGTGCTCCGCCGCGGCATCGGCCTTGTTGAGACCCTGCAGCGCGCCGTAGTGGCGCTCGTTGAGCTTCCAGGATTTGATGACGGGCAGCCATTCGCGGTCCATCTGGCCGAGCACGATGTTGAGGGTGTGGATCGCGCGCTTGAGGCGCGAGGTGTAGCAGATGTCAAAGTCGAAGCCCGCTTCCTTGAGGGCGCGGCCGCCTGCCGCCGCCTCTTCGCGGCCCGTGTCGGTGAGCTCGACATCGGTCCAGCCGGTGAACAGGTTGAGCTTGTTCCACTCGGATTCTCCGTGACGGATAAGGACGAGTTGCATCGTCTGCCGGTCTGCCTGGTTTGCCATAGGGGCCTCCTTAATGTGGCACGGGACGCGTGCCGTTTGTTTGACGCCGCAAAGGATACCCGTTTTAGGCTAAAAAGTTAACCACGACTAACAAAATTGTTGTATTTGAATAGGATGGTGAAAGGGGATTGCCGAAATGTCTTGATCTGTAACAAGTAGGGATGGAAATTGGGCCTAGGTGTTACAGATCGAGACATTCGGAACCGTCTCTCAAAAACATCTCAATCTGTAACATCTAGGCGCCAAAATTGGGTCTTCCTGTTACAGATTGAGATGTTTGAAGCGGTGAGCTTACGGGCCGAACCTGGGGCCCTTGTTGTCGCCCTTGAGGTCGGCGGTGTCCACTCGTAGGGTGCGCGTTACGCGATTGTTTCGAAACGGGTGGGAAACACAACGGGCCGGCGATGCTCCTAGTATGCCTATTCAATTGACTGTCTAATATCTAGGGGAGGATCGCGATGCAGGCAGATTCCGCTCAGCAGCAGGGCCTTTATCGCCCCGAATTCGACCACGATGCATGTGGCATCGGCGCGCTTGCCGATATCAACGGTGAGCGCCATCACCAGATTCTGGACGATGCACTGTCCATTCTGGTCAACTTGGAGCACCGCGGCGGCACGGGACTCGAGAAGAACACCGGCGACGGCGCCGGCATCCTGTTCCAGGTTCCGCATCACTTTTTCCGTAAAGAGGCTCAAAAGTGCGGCCAGATTCTGCCGGCAGAGGGCGACTATGGCGTGGCCATGCTGTTCTTCCCGCAGGACGACAAGGGCGTAGAGGACGCCCGTCGCGTGTTTGAGGAGGGCTGCGCCGAGGCCGGCGTGCCGCTGCTCTTTTGGCGCGAGGTGCCGGTCGACCCGCACGACTTGGGCGAGACGGCCCGCGCCTGTATACCTACTATCCTGCAGGCCTTCCTGGGCCGTCCGGACGACACGCCCGCCGGTGACGCCTTTGAGCGTCGCCTGTACGTGTGCCGCCGCACCATCGAGAAAAAGGCCGACGCCGAGTTCGCCCTGCGCGACAAGATCTTCTACGTGTGCTCCATGAGCTCGCGCACTATCGTGTACAAGGGCATGCTGGTCGCCACGCAGATGCGCCGCTTCTTCATCGATCTCAACGACGCCGCCGTCAAAACGGCCGTGGCGCTCGTCCACTCGCGCTACTCCACCAACACCACGCCCAGCTGGGAGCGCGCGCACCCCAACCGTTTTATCATCCATAACGGCGAGATCAACACCCTCAAGGGCAACGTCAACTGGATTCGCGCCCGCGAACCCAACCTGTACAGCCCCGTGCTGCAGCACGATCTTGAGCGCGTGATGCCCATCATCAACCGCGAGGGCTCCGATTCAGCGATTCTGGACAACGTGCTCGAGTTCTTGGTCATGAACGGTCGTCCGCTTACGCGTGCCGCGTCCATGTTGCTGCCCGAGCCGTGGGACCACAACGACAGCCTGAGTGAGGAGCGCCGCGCCTACGATGCTTACCAGTCCATGCTCATGGAGCCGTGGGATGGCCCGGCGGCCATCGCCTTTACCGACGGTCGCACGCTGGGTGCCGCCCTCGACCGTAACGGCCTGCGCCCCGCCCGCTACTATGTGACGCGCGACGGTCGCTTTATGCTGGCAAGCGAGGTGGGCACCATCGAGGTGAGCCCCGAGAACATCCTGACGAGCGGCTGTCTGGGGCCGGGCCAGATGCTCGAGGTCGACTTTGCCCGCGGGCGCGTCATCTACAACGACGAGCTGCGCGCCCGTTACGCCAAGGAAAAGCCCTACCGTGATTGGATTGCCGAGGAGACGCTGACCGTCGACGCGCTCGATGAGCCCGTTGCGGCAACGCCCGCCGAGGACGCCGAGGTGCCCGCCGCCGTGCGTATGGCCAAGCTCGGCTACCACTGGGATGACGTCGACGAGGTCGTGCGTCCCATGGCCCAGCAGGGCAAGGCCCCGCTCGCCTCGATGGGCATCGACGCACCGCTGGCCTGCCTGTCTAAGAAGACGCGTTCGTTCTTTGACTACTTCTATCAGCTGTTCGCCCAGGTCACGAATCCTCCGATCGATGCCCTGCGCGAGCACATGGTGACTTCGACCACGCTCTACCTGGGCAACCACGGCAACCTGCTCGAGGACTCCCGTACGGCCTGCCAGCTGGTTCGCTTGGAGCGCCCGTTGCTCAACGAGGAGGAGTTCGAGCGCATCTGTGCCATCGACCGCGTGGGCTTTAAGACCCGCCGTTTCCGTGCCGTGTACCGCCGTGATGCCGGCGAGGACGCGCTGCAGGCTGCGCTCAAGCAGCTTGCAGAGGACGTTGAGGCTGCGGTCCGCGACGGCGTGAACATCGTGGTGTTGAGCGATCGCGCCGCTGCGGGCGAGGTGCCCGTGCCGTCGCTGCTCGCCGTGGGCTGCGTGCACAATCACCTGATCCGCGCCGGCGTGCGTACCTTTGCCGACATCGTGGTGGAGTGCGGCGACGCTGTGTCTCCGCACGACTTTGCCGCGCTGGTGGGCTACTCCGCGAGCGGCATCTATCCGTACAACGCACATGCGTGCATCCGCGATCTGGCGGCACGCGGCGATCTGGACGTGACGGTCGAGCAGGGCATCGCCAACTACAACAAGGCTGCAACCGCCGGCATCGTTTCCATCATGTCCAAGATGGGCATCTCTACGGTGCAGAGCTACCATTCGGCGCAGATCTTCGAGGCCGTGGGCTTTACGCCGGAGTTCGTCAACGCGTACTTCGCCGGCACGGTGAGCCGTGTGGGCGGTATGGGTGTCGAGGACGTTGAGCGCGAGCAAAACGAGCGCTACGACGCCGCGCTCGCTATCCTTAAGAGCCCGGCACCCGATCAGCTGCCCACGCTGGGTTTGACCAAGTGGCGCCCGTTCGGCGGCGAGGATCACCTGATCGATCCGCAGACTGTCTACTTGCTGCAGACCGCCTGCTGTGAGGACAGCTACGACACCTTTAAGGAGTACAGCGCCCGTCTGCACCGCACCGGTCGTGCCGTGCGTCTGCGCGACTTGCTCGACTTTAATGCCAGCGGCCGCACGCCGGTGGCACTCGACGAGGTCGAGCCCGCACTCAACATCGTCCGCCGCTTTAACACCGGCGCCATGTCGTATGGCTCCATCAGCAAAGAGGCGCACGAGTGCATGGCCATCGCCATGAACCGCCTGCACGGCCGTTCCAACTCCGGCGAGGGCGGTGAGGATCCGCGTCGCGAGACCCCGCTGGCTAACGGTGATTCCAAGAACTCCGCGATCAAGCAGGTGGCAAGTGCGCGCTTTGGCGTGACGAGCCGCTACCTGTGCAGCGCCTTCGAGATTCAGATCAAGATGGCCCAGGGCGCCAAGCCCGGCGAGGGTGGCCACCTGCCCGGCAAGAAGGTCTACCCCTGGATTGCCGAGGTCCGTCAGTCCACGCCCGGCATCGGCCTGATCTCGCCTCCGCCGCATCACGACATCTACTCCATCGAAGACCTGGCCGAGCTCATCTTTGACCTTAAGAACGCCAACCCTGGCGCACGCGTGTCGGTCAAGCTGGTCAGCGAGGCCGGCGTCGGCACCATCGCCACCGGTGTGGCCAAGGGCGCTGCCGACAAGATCTTGATCAGCGGCCACAATGGCGGCTCGGGTGCCGCTGCTCGCGATTCGATCTGGCACGCCGGTCTGCCGCTGGAGCTTGGCCTTGCCGAGGCCCAGCAGACGCTGCTGCAAAACGGCCTGCGCTCGCGCGTGGTGCTCGAGGCCGACGGCAAGCTCATGGACGGCACCGATGTTGCCGTCGCCTGCCTGCTGGGCGCCGAGGAGTTTGGCTTTGCGACCATGCCGCTCATCTCGATGGGCTGCCTCATGCAGCGCGACTGCCAGCAGGATACCTGCCCCGCCGGCATCGCCACGCAAAACTGCCGCCTGCGTCGCGGCTTCCGCGGCAAGCCCGAGCACGTCGAGCACTTTATGCTCTTTGTTGCCGAGCAACTGCGCGAGGTCATGGCGAGCCTGGGCTTCCGCACCGTCGACGAGATGGTCGGCCATCCCGAGTGCTTGCGCCAGATTGAGGTCCCGGGCAACCGTAAGGCCAACCTGCTCGATCTGTCGCCCGTGCTGGCGAGCGCGACCTGCGAGTTCGGTGCCCATATCCCGGGTGCCGACGGTCGTCACTTCCTGCCGCAGATGGCCGCGGACAGCGAGCTCGACAAGACGCTCGACTCCACGCTGTTCGTGCCCTATACGGCCGATGCCCGTGCCCACTTGCGTCCGATTCGCTTCCGCGCTGATATCGCCAACGTCAACCGTTGCGTGGGCACCATCCTGGGTAACGCGGTGACCAAGGCACATCCCGAGGGCCTGCCCGCCGGCTCCATCACCATCGATTGCGATGGATCGGCCGGTCAGAGCTTTGGCGCCTTCCTGCCGCGCGGCATTACGCTCAACGTGTGCGGCGACGCCAACGACTACTTTGGCAAGGGCCTTTCGGGCGGCGAGGTGTCGGTGCGCCCCAACCCGCATGCGACCTATAAGTTCGACGAAAACATCATCGTGGGCAACGTTGCGTTCTTTGGCGCCACGAGCGGCCGTGGCTTCATCAACGGCCTGGCCGGCCAGCGCTTTGGCGTACGCAACTCCGGTGCCACCGTGGTGGTCGAGGGTTGCGGCAACCACGGTTGCGAGTACATGACGGGTGGCCTGGCGCTCATCCTGGGCGAGGTCGGGCAGAACTTCGCTGCCGGCATGACGGGTGGCGTGGCTTATGTCTTTGACCAGTACGGCACGCTTGATGCCCGCGTGAACCACGAGAGCGTTGAGCTCAAGGCCCCGACTGCCGGCGAGCTGGCGCAGATTCGCGAGCTCATCCAGGAGCACGTGGACGCGACGCAGAGCCCGCGCGGCATCAAGCTGCTCTACAGCTTTGAGACGATGAGCAAGCACTTTGTGAAGGTCATTCCGACCGAGTACGAGCGTGTGCTGGCGATTGTCGCTGCGAGCGAGGCTGCCGGCAAGACACATGCGCAGGCAGAGGAACTGGCGTTTGACATTGTGACCGGTCGCGCGAGCGCCGCGGATGTCGCTCGCTTCGATATTGCGGGCGGTGCTGCGGGTGCTGCGTCCGCGGCCGCCAGCTCTGTTGCTTCGACCAAGAAGGAGGCGTAAGTGCCATGGGTAAGCCCGGTGCTTTTCTTGATATCGATCGCGTGACCCACGAGCTTCGCCCCGTGGAGGAGCGCAGCCGTGATTTCGATCCGCTGTACGTGGAGCTCGACGACGACGCACGTCGCGCCCAGGCGAGCCGCTGCATGATGTGCGGCGTGGCGTTTTGCCAGATGGGCGCGAGCTTTGGCAAGGCACGTCCGAGCGGCTGCCCGCTGCACAACTTGATTCCCGAGTGGAACGAGCTGGTGTACCGCGGCCGCTGGGATGAGGCTGCTGAGCGCCTGTCGCTCACCTCGCCCATGCCTGAGTTCACGAGCCGCGTGTGCCCGGCACTGTGCGAGGCCGCGTGCAACCTGGGCTCGGTCGACGGCCAACCCACGACGATTCACGATAACGAGCGTGCGATCAGCGACCATGAGTGGGCCAACGGCGGCCCACGTCGCTTTGAGCCGGCAGGGGAGGACGCGCCCTCGGTCGCCGTGGTTGGTTCCGGCCCGGCTGGCCTGGTGGCAGCATGGGAGCTTGCACGTCGCGGTGCCCGCGTGACGGTGTTTGAGCGCGACGACCGCCCCGGCGGCCTACTCATGTACGGCATTCCCAACATGAAGCTCGAGAAGTCTGTGGTCGAGCGTCGTGTGGCGCTCATGCGCGAGCTGGGTATTGTGTTCGAGCTGGGCGCCGACGTGAGCGATCCCAAGGTTACCGCCAGGCTCGACGACTTTGACGCCGCCGTGGTGGCTGCTGGCGCCCGTGCCCCGCGCGGTCTTTCGGCTACGAACGTGGACGCCCCGGGCGTGGTGTACGCCGTGGACTATCTGACGGCTTCGACCGTGTCGGTTCTCGACGGCGGCGAGCCCGCGGTCGATGCGCGTGGCCTGGACGTTGTGGTCATTGGCGGCGGCGATACCGGTAACGACTGTGTGGGTACCGCCGTGCGCCAAGGCGCGCGCAGCGTGCGCCAGTTTGAGTTCTTGCCAGCTGCGCCCGATAAGCGCGCGGCGAGCAACCCCTGGCCGCAGTGGCCCAACGTTAAGAAGACCGATTACGGCCAGCAGGAGGCTATCGCTGCGATGGGTGGTGAGATGCGTGCCTGGGGCGTGGATACGCTCGAGGTGCTGCTGGACAAGAAGGGCGCGGCCGCGGGCCTGCGCGTGGTCGATCTGGACTGGTCGGCGGGAAAGTCCGAGCGCATCGCGGGCTCCGAGCACGAGGTGCCGGCGCAGCTGGTGCTCATCGCCTGCGGCTTTACGGGTCCGGAACACGGTGTGTTCGATGCGGTGAGCGTGCCTGTTGCCACCGCTGGTCGTCCGCTGCCGGTGATGGCTGCCGAGGGCTCGCATCTCGCGGCTCGCACGGAGGGCGTCGCCGCGGATGCCGCGCCGGTGTATGTGGCGGGTGATGCCCGCAACGGCAGCTCGCTCGTGGTGAGTGCCATGGCCGATGCCCTGGCCTGCGCAGCCGAAGTCGCCGAGGCACTGGAACTGTAAAGTAGTCACGGAGATATTCAACAATCGAATCGGCAAGGGCTGTCCCTAACTGCCGGCACAAAAGGAACGTCCCTAAGTGCCGACAGTTAGGGACGTTCCTTTTGTGCCGGCATTCGGGGACACTCCTTGCGGATTTGCGAGCAGTTTGCGCGTTTGTCGACGTGCGGGTGTTCATTTGTCGACTTCTTGGGCTGTGGTCACCTGTTGTTTCTGTGGTGGCTGCAGGCATCTGGCTCAAAAGGGCGGGTTGGCCGTCTATGTTTGCCTGCGGTTTTGTTGCGGTGCACATTTTCGGTCAAGCTTTTCGTCAAGTGTTTGGTCAGCATCTGGTTTGCAGTCGGAGGCCTATTTTGCCCGCGCTGGTCGTGGCTGCCCACCCTCCTCGTAAGCTCAAATTGAGGTCCATCAGTTTGAGGAGGATGCCATGACTGACCACGCTTTTGACCGAGCAGAGCTGGCTGAAGCCGTCGGCAACGATATTGCCGACATGGCTCACTTTTGGATGCTGCGGAAGTTTCAATTCCTGGAGCCGGCACGCGAACAGTTCGAGATTATCGTCGACCCGTGGCTCAGCTATTGCGAGGAACCTTCTCAAAACGAAATCATGGCCTACAACATGGCGTTTACCGATTGGCTGCTCTTCGAGCGCCCCTATCGCCATGGCAAAACGCTGCTCGAGCTATATGTTGACGAGCCGCCGGCATCGCTTTCGCCTGCCTCGCTCAAGCGGCTCGAGCGGGTACGCGACACGCAGTATTTCTCGCGCTTTGGCATTTTGGACAAGAATCCTGCGTCCGGCATGGTCGTGCTGAAGGACACGCGCACCGATCATCGCTTTGATGTCTACGACCCGCATATCGTGCAGAAGGAGCATTGGAACGACGGCGCGATTGCGGTGCGCCTCGCCTGCGTCGACGATGTCTGGCTTACGGCGGGACAGCTCTACCTGTATGACATCGCGCGCCTGAACGACACGGCGGTCGACGGACCGGGTGCGGTGCATCCCGAGGATCTGCAGGACGGCTTTGACACCTCGTGCATCAGCTTCTTCTTGCGTCTGGTCCGCGACATCATGGGCGCCCAGGGGCGGTACGTAAAGTCCCTCAACATCTACGAACAGGAATGGGGGTAGAGGATGGGCGGTTGTCGCCTGCCTTGCCTTCTGCCCTTTTGTCTCGATCTGTAACGTTTGGGGACAAAAACCAGTCTATCTGTTACAGATCGAGACGAATGCTTGGGCGCCGCTGGTTTGTCTAAATCTGTAACGTTTAGGGGCCTGGAGAACGTCTTACTGGTACAGATCGAGACGTTTGGCACCTGGCTGGGGGGAATGTCTCAATCTGTAACATCTACAGTACAAAAATCGGTCTTCTTGTTACAGATCAAGACGTTTGTCGGTGGAGGCAACGGTGACGATGGTCCATTTGTCCGATGTGGTGGTGATGGAAGTGTCTAATACCGTTTTCAAGCACAAGCATACGACTCGCAACACGTTGGCGCGGAATAGGATGCTCGCGCGACTCACGGAGGCGACCGAGCAAGGTGCGCTGCTCGCAACGCATGACAATGCCGAGCTCATGTGGCTGCGGCGTCATGTTGGAACCGACGATATCGCGGAACCCGAGCCGTATTTGTTCTGCTTTCAACATGATTGGGATGCGCTGACGCCGACGGAGCGAGCGCTGCGGGCCATCAAAGGGCTTGCGGAGTTTCATCCCGATTGGGCGTTTTGGGGCTATGACGCGGCACTTTTGTGGGGTCTGGAGGTGCCGAATGATCTGCTTGGGCCACGATATCTTGTTAAGACAGGTTGCTCGGTGCCGCTGAGTGCAGGATGTCGGCTGTTGCGTCCGCAGGCGGCGGGCGCACTTGAACAAGTCGACGGCGTGCAGGTGACGTCGTTTTGGCGCACGGTGGAGGATTGCCTACTGCGTGCACCGTTCTCCTACGGGTTGGCGATTGCCGATTCTGCACTGCGGGCGAAAGGCGTATCACGTGGGGATTTGTGCGAGCGCCTCCGCGCCGATTGCGAGGGCAGGCGAGGGTATCGCAGGGCACAGGTGATTGCGTCGTATGCGGACGGGCTGTCTGAAAACGGCGGCGAGTCTCGGTTCCGAGCATTCTTTATTGCGTACGGCTTTCCGGTTCCGGAGCTGCAGGTGGAGTTTCGCGACCCGCTCGATCCGAGCCAGGTGTTTCGCGTCGACTATTTTTGGCGGCTCGAGGACGGGACGTGTGTCATCGGCGAGCTCGACGGAAAGGGGAAGTACACCTTGCAGAGCGGCGAGGGTCGGGAGTCGGTTGACCCATTCGTGGCAGAGCGTCAGCGGGAATCTCATCTGACAATGCTCGGGCATAAGGTGCTTCGGTTTACGTTTAACGAACTCAAAGGCCCGGGGAAGCTAGTCGAGAAAATGAGGCTGGCGGGTATTCCTCGGCAGGTTGAATTGGCTGAGGAGTGGAGATGCCAGTGGTATGGGCGCTGAGAGGTTTTGTCTCGATCTGTAACGTTTAGAGGTTGTTTGAGCTCGTAATTGTTACAGATCGAGACAAGCCGGTGAAACGTCGACCGAATGTCTCGATTTGTAACATCAGGGGGCCCAATAACCCTGTACCTGTTATAGATCGAGAGATTTCCCTAGTGCCGCTGGGATGGGACTGCAACGTATTCCGTCCCCCACATCCTCTCTTCCTTCCGTTAACCGATGCGTCTGCAGCAATCCAGCGGGACTAGGTGATAATGAACAAATGTTCAAGTTAATCGTGAGGGAGGAGCTCGATATGGCATCTGCCGATCGTTCCACGTTGTTTATCAATGCGACTATTCTGGATGGTTCGGAGCATATGGAGCCGCAACCCGATATGGCCGTGACTGTTGAGCGCGGCGTCATCACCTGGATGGGGCCGAGTGCTGTGGCGCAGGCGCCTGCAGGTGCCGAGGTTATCGACCTGGGTGGTGCGTATCTCATGCCCGGTCTCATCAATATGCACGTGCATCTGTGCGGTTCGGGCAAGCCGGTCTCGGCGGGTGATGCGGGCGCGCTGATGAAGAAGCTCGACAATCCCGTGGACCGCGCCATCGTTCGCCACATCCTCAAAGGCAGCGCCCAGCAGCAGCTGGCAAGCGGCGTGACTACGGTGCGCGGTGCGGGCGACCCGCTGTTTGCCGACATCGCCGTGCGAGATGCTATCGATGCCGGCAAGTATCAGGGTCCGCGTCTGGTAGCGCCGGGAACGGGCGTCACGGTGCCGGGTGGCCACGGCGCGGGCTTGTTCGCCCAGGTGGCCAACAGCCCCGTCGAGGCAGCCGAACAGGTGCGCGACTTGTACGCGCGTGGTGCCGACGTCATCAAGTTGTTCGTGACGGGTGGCGTGTTCGACGCGACCGAAGTTGGCGAGCCGGGCGTGCTGCGCATGCCGATCGATGTTGCCGCGGCGGCGTGCAAGGCGGCGCACGAGGTGGGCCTGCCGGTTATGGCTCATGTCGAGAGCACCGAGGGCGTGAAGGCCGCGCTTGAGGCCGGGGTCGACACGATCGAGCACGGTGCCCCGATGACGCCCGAGATCCTGGGGCTGTACAGCGGCGCCGCGGGCACGCAGCTTGAGGATCGTGCGCCCAGCGTTACCTGCACGATCAGCCCGGCGCTGCCGTTTGTATTGCTCGATCCGGAGAAGACCCATTCGACTGACACGCAAAAGAAGAACGGCGACATCGTGTGCTCGGGTATCATCGAGAGCGCCCGTGCCGCACTGGAAGCTGGCGTTAAGGTGGGCCTTGGCACAGATTCGAGCTGCCCGTTCGTGACGCAGTACGACATGTGGCGTGAGGTGGCCTATTTTGCCAAGTACGTGGGCGTGAGCAACGCCTTCGCGCTGCATACGGCTACGCAAGTCAATGCCGAGCTGCTGGGGCTGGGCGGCGAGACCGGCACAATCGAGTGCGGCAAGGCCGCCGATATCTTGGTGACGCGCAAGAATCCGCTCGATGACCTGTGCGCCCTGCGTGAGCCGATACATGTGATGTGTCGCGGTGATCTGGTGCGCAAGCTCAAGGTGAAGCGCATTCCCGAGGTGGACGCCGAGCTCGACACGATTATGGCCATGCCGGCCGAGGCGCTGGCCGAGGAGCTCGCCCGCGACGGTGTGGCATAGGTGTGACAAAGGTGTAGCTCCGTTGCCGCATGCAAAAAGCCGAGGTCTCAACACGAGGCCTCGGCTTTTTTATCGAACAAATACTTAAGATTTGGGACAAACAAACCTGATTAATTTGTCCCGCGTGCGGGCGCTAGGAGCGGGTTTCCATCTTGGCGTGGCACTTGGGGCAGGTGACGCGGATCTTGCCCTTGCCCTTGGGGACGGAGAGCATCTGGCCGCAGTTGGGGCACTTGAGGTATGCCGTGGTCTTGCGACCCTTCCACATCTTCTTGGCCGTGCGCTTGGCACGCTCAAAGTCTTCCTTGCTCGTTCCAGCCGCGCGCGAGGTGCTGGCCGCTGCAGTTCCACCGCCCAAGCTGGCGACGAACTTGCCCAAGCCGGGGACGTTCGCGGTCGCGGCGACAAAGGCCTCGTTCTCCTTGCGACGTGCGTCGATGTTTTTGGACAGGCCGCGCAGCACGCCAATCACGATGACGGCGATAGCGATCCAGCTGAGCCACTGGATTCGGGCTATCGATCCGATCATCGCGATGACAATGCCGGCAAAACCCATCACGATGGTGAGTTCATCGGCACCATTGCGGCCCTTCATAAAGTCATTCATGCAAATTGCCTTTCGTTCGATATGCTGCACGCCTTTATACCCGATTTAGAGCAAGGGGGACAGGTTAATCTGCACCAAGGTGGTGCAAACGTACCTATCCCCGATACACCAAGATGGTGCAAACGTACCTATCCCCGATACACCAAGATGGTGCAAAGAAGTCTGTCCCCAATGCCCCAATTACTTGGAGAGCTTGTCGACGACGCGTTCGATCTCGGCGAGTTTGGCGGCTTTGAGGTCTTCGTCGCCCGATTCGATTGCCGAAGTCACGCAGCCCTCGATATGCGCCTTGAGCACATCGGCGTTGATGCGCGCGATGAGTGCCTGCGTGGCCATGAGCTGCGTGGAGATGTCGACGCAATAACGGTCCTCCTCGACCATCCGCAAGATGCCGTCGATCTGACCGCGTGCCGTCTTGAGCATGCGGGTCACCGATTTATGGTCTGCCATCATGGCGGGTCCTCGTTTCTGATCGATAGGGGCGGATGCTACCGACGGCGCTAGGCTGCGGTCACCGAAAGGGCATGGAACTTCTCGCCCGCGGCCTCGACGGCGGCAGCGAGCTGCTCGGCGGTCACGGTGTCGGCGCACTCCACCTGGACGGTCTGGGTCTCGTGATCGGCGTCGGCATCGGTCACGCCGGCCACGTTGAGCAGCGCGGTCTCGACGGTGGCGTCGCAGTGGCCGCACATAAGGCCCGAAGTCTTAATCGTGTAACGCATTGGTATTCCTCTCTGTTGTGTCGGCTTTCCCGGGCACCCGACCTTGACCTTCAAGCCGTCGCTCGCGTACCAAAGTACGCGTCGCTCCTCTTTCAGGTCAATCTCGGGCACCTGGAAAACCCGTTCTAAATGGACTTAATGGTGAGCCTATTTTGCCACTTTAGGCTTAAAGGTTCGTAGGCGCAGCGCATTGCTTACGACGCACACGCTCGACAGGCTCATGGCCGCGGCGCCAAACATCGGCGAGAGCTGCCACCCGGTGAGCGGGAAGAACACGCCCGCCGCCAGCGGAATGCCGATGCCGTTGTAGAACAGCGCCCAGAACAGGTCCTGCTTGATGTTGCGAATCGTGGCGCGCGAAAGCTCGATGGCCCGCGCAACATCCATGAGGTCGCTGCGCATGAGCACCACATCTGCCCCTTCTTTGGCGATGTCGGCGCCGGTGCCAATCGCAAGGCCCACGTCGGCGCGCGCCAAGGCGGGGGAGTCGTTGATGCCGTCGCCCACCATGGCGACCTTGCCGCCCGCGTCCTGCAGCTCGCGCACATGGCGCTCCTTGTCGGCGGGGAGGACGTTGGCGATGACCTGTTCGCTGCTCAGCCCCACGCGGCGGGCGATTGCTTCGGCTGTCACGCGGTTGTCGCCGGTGAGCATGCGCACGCCGACGCCAAGCGAGCGCAGTGCGGCGATGGCCTCGGCGCTCGTCTCTTTGACCTCGTCAGCCACGGCGATGGTACCGACAAGCTCGCTGTTCTTGGCAAAGAACAGCGGCGTCTTGCCTTCGGCGGCAAATTGCTCGACAAGACCCGCGGGCACGGTAACGCCCAGCTCGTTCATCAGGCGTACGTTGCCGGCGGCAATGGCGTTTTGCCCCTCGCGCGCCGTAACGCCTCGTCCAGGCACGGCGGCAAAGTCCTCGACCGTGCGCGCCACGATTCCGCGCGCCTCGCACTCGGCCATAATCGCCTCGGCCAGCGGGTGCTCGCTCGAGCGCTCCAACGCGGCGGCCAGCTTGAGCAGCGACTTTTCGCTCATGGCGGGCGATCCGTCAGCGCGCGTGGCTACTACGATATCGGTCACGGCAGGCTTGCCGCGGGTGACCGTGCCCGTCTTGTCGAGCACTACGGTGCCCACACTGCGCAGATTCTCCAGCGCCTCGGCACTCTTGAACAGAATGCCCATCTCGGCGCCCTTGCCGGTACCCACCATAATGGCGACGGGCGTGGCCAGACCCAGTGCGCACGGGCAGCTGATCACCAGCACAGCGACGGCGGAGGTAAGCGCTTCGTTGATGCTTCTGGTCAGCACCATCCACGCCACAAAAGTTACGGCAGAGATTACAAACACCACGGGCACGAACACGCCGGCGACCTTGTCGGCCATGCGGGCGATGGGCGCCTTGGTGGCGTTGGCGTCCTCGACGAGCTGGATAATCTTGGCGAGCGACGTATCGGCGCCCACACGCGTGGCGCGGAAGGTAAACGAGCCCGTGCGGTTGACCGTGGCCGCGTTGACAGTGTCACCGGCGGTCTTCTCCACGGGGATGGACTCGCCGGTCAGTGCACTCTCGTCCACGGCCGAGCTGCCCTCGAGCACCACGCCGTCGACGGGGATGGACTCGCCGGGGCGCACACGCAGCACCTGGCCGGGCAGAATGGCATCGACGTCGACGGTGGCCTCGGTACCGTCCTCGGCAACGACGGTCGCGGTCTTGGGTGCCAGGTCAATGAGCGCCTCGATAGCGCCGCCGGTCTTGGACTTGCTGCGCGTCTCGAGGTATTTGCCCACGGTGACGAGCGACAGGATCGTGCCCGCACTCTCAAAATACAGGTTGTCCATGCCCGTCATCATGGCCTCGTGGACCTGACCCGCGGCTAGCTGGTCGGCCATGATGAACATGGCGTAGAGCGACCAGGCAATGGACGCGGTGGCGCCGACGGCGATGAGGGCGTCCATGGTGGGCGCGCCGTGCGCGAGTGATTTACACCCGTTGATAAAGTACGCGTCGTTGACGTAGACGATGGGGATGAGCAGGACGAGCTCGGTGAGCGCGAGCGTCATGCTGTGGGTGTGATCGGTGAAGACGCCGGGCAGTGGCCAACCGAGCATGTGTCCCATGCCTATGTAAAACAGCGGGATGAGGAAGATGATCGAGATGATGAGGCGGGTGCGCATGGCGGAGGCGGCGGCCTCCAACTTTTTGGTCGGCGACTCCATATGGGCGGCGCCGGACCTGGCTTGCGCACTTCCGCTTTGGACAGCGTCGGTGCCCGTGCTGATGGGCGAGGCCGAGTAGCCCGCGCGGTCGACAGCGGTGCAGATGTCGTCGGGGGAGACCTGCGCAGGGTCGTAGTCCACCAGCATAGAGCCGGCGAGCAGATTGACCGCGACGCTTTGGACGCCGTCGAGCTTGCTCACGGCACGGTCCACGTGCGCCTGGCAGGCGGCGCACGTCATGCCGCCCACATCGAATTTATCTTGAGCCATGGCTTCTCCTTTCTGTGGTTCGGTATTGGAATTGTTAACCTGTCGATACTATACACCCATACCCCCTGGGGGTGTCTAGTAGTAGTTGGAATGTATGATTTTTCATTACAGATGAGGGTGGCTGCTCAATCGGTGGCCGTCTCTGCCAAACGTCTCGATCTGTAACAACTAGACCCCGTTTTACCGAGTATTTGTTACAGATCAAGACAAACAGTTGGCAGAAAACTCAATGTCTCAATCTGTAACATCTAGCAGCAAATATGACCTCTAACTGTTACAGATCGAGACAGACCGCCCGCGGCCAACTCAAATGTCTTGATCTGTAACATCAAGAGAGGTTTTTGACCCCTTACTGTTACAGATTGAGATGTTGTCTCGCGGGGCTGGGGTTTGTCTCGTTCTGTAACATCTAGACCTGTATCTGCCGAGCTAATGTTACAGATCGAGACAATTGCCGGGGAGGGGTCCCGTCACGGCAAGACGCCCGCCGCCTAGATGCAGAATCCGGGAATCACGCAGGTCCGTTTATCGGGCTTGCTTGCAGACGTGGCGTAATTAAAGACATCGCCGTCGTCGCCCACGCGGTTCATATAGAGCGTGCCCTCGTTCTCCGACGTGTCGGGGCTCGCCGTACGCTCCCACCAACAGACATCCTTGCCCTTCCACTGGCGAATCATCATGCTGTTCGTGGTAAAGGGGCTCACCTTAAGCTCGCGGAACAGCTGGTATTCCTTGCCCTCGCCGTTGTAGATGCCGGATAGGTAATGGCAGTCCTCGCTAAAGTCCTTGGGCGCCTGTCCGCCGCAGAGCTCGACCATGGCGGGCAGCCAAAGGGTCGCGGGCAGCTCGCTCAGGCACGAAGTGCTTTTGGTGGCGCCGACGTTGTTCGAGATCTTCTTGACCGGACTGATAACCGATTGCAGTTCCTTGGGAAGCAGCTTAATGCCGTCCTCATCGAGCCATGTGCGCAGCTCGCAGTCTTCCCAGCCACCGTTGAGCGGGTGCTCTGAGGCATCGCGCTCGGCAATACCTGCGTCAAAGATAAATGACAGACCGGCCTTGCCGTTGGTATCCGCCAGGTCGTCGTGAAGAATGCCCACGAGTTGCGCCCCGACCTCCAGCCCGTTGGTGAGCGTAACGCGCTTGGTGCTCGGGTAGGGAATACGGCCGTCGTCGTCGAGCAGATGATAACGCTTGGCGATCTTGCGAGCTTCGACGTTGCTCTTCGCCGCCTTAATCTTGAGCGAAATCTCCTGCAGCTGATCCCAGGTGTAGTCGTCAAGCGAACCGCGGATGCCGTCCAGGTAGTCGGGGATGCCAAAGCCATGGGTTGCCGCCCCGATAACGCCGAGCCCCGCAACGGCTGCAACGACGCCGCCGATGACAAAGCGGCGGCGGGTCATGGCATCGTGACGGGCCTGCTCCAGGATCTCTCGTGCGCGCTCGCCGGCGACGTCGACCTTAAGGTGCGTGCCAGAATCGATATCAATTGCGGCCTCGTCTCCTGCGCCCTCGCGGTCCTCAGATTCTGCAGCGGTGAGGTATGCCGAGAGCACCTCGAGCATCTGCTGCTCGGTGGGACGATCGCACTGCTCGACTGAGATGCCTTTCATGATGATCTGGACGAGCGCTTCGTCGTCATTGCATCGCGGCTCGAGCGGTACCGGCTTGGTCTTGGTCTTTATGAGGTAGAACGAGCCGGTCGCCGCGGCACCCGTCGACTCGACATCGAACGGTTTGCGACCGCTGTAGAGCTGGTACAGAATGCTCGAAAGCGCATAGACGTCGATCGCGGGCGAGCGGCGAAGGGCCGCGATGCCTTCGATATCCTGCGTGAGCATTTCGGGCGCGGCGTATGCGGGCGTGGCAAAGCGCCAGATGTCGGCGCGCCGGGTGATCGTGTCGTCGCCGAGGGCCATGGTCGCGGAGCCCATGTCGATGAGGCAGGGGTCAAAGGAGCAATCGGCAATCTGCTGCTCGAGCGTTCGGCTGGTGGTGCGGAACATGATATTGGCAGGCGACAGGTCGCGATGGACGACCGGATTCACAAGGCCTTGGGTCATCAAGAGCGCGCGAAGCACGGCGTTTCCGACGGCGGCGACCATCTGGGTGGTCAGCCCGCCCGAGGCGTCGTGCGGAAGCAAGGGCAGCGCCTGTTTGAGCGAGGTGCCCTCGACCCACTCCATGAGGATAAGCGGGTCGTCCTCGCACGATCCGTAGCCATAGACGCGCGGAAATCCGCGCAGGTGCGAGACGGTACACAGATGACGGTACTCCTCGAACAGTGCGGCGGTGTTGGCCAGGTGCGCGGCCGATTGCTCGGCGGAGCGGTCGGGGGCTTGGCCGGAAAGGATGGCGTTGTCCTTGAGTAGCTTGACGGCAAAAACCTCGCCGCTTGTGTTGGTCGCGCGAAGCACATGTCCGATATTGCCGCTGTCGCGGTATGCCGTCTGAAGAATAAGCGTCATAAACCGGCGTTTGGCGTCGTCCTCGGCACTGGGGTCGACTGCCACGGCGGTATCGAACGTATCGAGACGGATGAGTTTGTCGCCATAGGCGCTATCGGTAGTATCCATGGCGTTCCTTTGTCTGGCATGGGTTGCCGCGCGTATACGTGGGCAGTGCGGATATCGGTAAAGTACTATGATAGCCGCACTGCCCACGTATACCGCTGGGTATTGTCGTTTACGACGTAGAAGGCAGTAGACGAAAGACGGGCGGTGACCGTCTTTCGATCACCGCCCGCGCTAGTCCACAATAACGAGAAACGTTGTATGGAGACCCAAGTGAAGCCTGTCGCTGTTTTCGATTTCCACCGGGGGATAGATCTTGCCGGGTTCGCGTTGGTCGCGCGGCGGCTCAATCACAATATCGCCGTCGCCCGCGCCCGATTCGAGCACTGTGCCGTTGGTCGATCCAAGGCCCTGGGCGTACCAGCGTCCACCTTCGAGCCAAATGCGGAGATGCTCGCGCGATGCATCGGTGCCTACATCGGTGATGCTGGGCGAGGTTTTGGGCAAGGACCCAATTACCGTGCCGCGCGGATCGCGTGTGAGGGGATGGATTTGCATGTCGGCGCAGTTGTCGGCATGGGTTCTGAGCAGACCGAGGTTGGGGGCGACAGTGCGCGGCTGCTCCAGGCTGCTCATAAAGCCACGTCCGACGGTAGTTTCGGTGGTGCCAAAGTGCCCGCCTGTCTTGCTGTCGCAAAAGCGCTCGACGGTGGCCACGCCTTGGATGGGGTCAGCGAGCGCCCCCGTTGCCACAAAGAGCATAAGGTAAAGCGTACTCTTCTCGCGCACGGCATTGCCGTCAAAGTTGTCGATGCGATTGAGGGCATTTGCATATAGGCGGCTGTCCAACTTGTAGCTGGCGAGAGCCGACATCATTTCGTTGGCGGCCGGGCCGCGATAGTGCTCGGCGATTGCCTGATAGGCGGACTCGCCGCTGCCGAGCTTGCTGCAGATTGCCGCGGAAAGATTGAGCGTGGTGATGGCAAAGTCGCTGTAGATGGCGGGCGCGCACTGGTCAGGCTCGCGATGGACGATGTAACGGGTGAGATACGAGCGGTTGGAAGAGCATTTCTCGAGCAGGGTACTGCCGAGATAAGAGTTTCCATTGATGAGCATTCGGGCGATCTCGAGATGTTTAAGACCGCCGAACGAGCGAATATCGTTATAGAGGACCGAGCAAGGCGTCTCTGCTGCCACGGATACCTCCTTTGATTGCTTCCTAGCCAATATGGCGATAGGAATTAATGGCCCCCGGTGGGCGACGTATTAAATGGCTGCGCAATATATAGCGTAACCAAAGCAACATTATAGGCCACATGTTCGAAATTGCAGGAAGACTGAGAGATTTGGTTTGGACTGGACGGAAATCCCCCTCTGTCTTGTTCTGTAACATTTAGGGCCGGTTTTGCTTCGCAGCCGTTACAGATTGAGACAATCAGCCGGGCCCGCCGCGTCCGCCTCGTCATCTGTGGTTTACGTGGGGGCATGCGAAGCACGGGTATACTAACCCGCGGCGAATCTGCTCCATCGCTTAGTGCTGCTGCGTCTGGACGGCGCGTGATAGGGCTGCCAAAGCGATCGCCAGCGTGCTGAGCAACGTCCTCTCTGTGCGCACCCGTTTTTGTATGTATTAGCGCACTACCAAGCACGCCCGCGCAGCCGCATGCCGTGCCCATTGCGCGTGCAGATAAGGAACAACAACATATGCGTAATTCTGTATCCGACGTCACCGACGCCGAGATTCTGGACGAGACCCGCGAGGCCATGACCCAGGCTGCCTTCGATGCTGCCGATGAGGCCAATGCTGCCCAGGCCGTCGAGTCCGCTACCGAGAGCCTGCCCGCCTTTGACGAGCTGGGCCTTTCCGACGAGATGCTTCGTGCTATCGAGAACCTGGGCTACACGGCGCCGACGCCCGTGCAGGCCGGTTCGATTCCTGTGGTGCTCGAAGGCCGCGACCTGCTTGCCGCCGCTCAGACCGGCACCGGCAAGACGGCCGCCTTTTTGCTGCCGACCATGAACAACCTGGAGCACATCGCTCCGCCCAAGCCTGTGCGCGAGCGCAGCGGCCGCAACCGTCGTCGCGGTGCTAAAAAGCCCGAGGGCAACGGCCGCGGCCCCGTGATGCTCGTCATCACCCCTACGCGCGAGCTTGCCCAGCAGATCGACGAGGTCGCGAGCAAAATCGCCGACGTCACCGGCCATGTTGCCGTGACCGTCGTGGGCGGCGTGAGCTACAAGCCCCAGACCGCTGCCCTCAAGTACGGTTGCGACATCCTGGTCGCAACGCCGGGCCGTCTGGTCGATCTGATCGAGCAGGGTGCCTGCCACCTGGGCGAGGTCAAAGTGCTGGTACTCGACGAGGCCGACCGCATGCTCGACATGGGCTTTTTGCCCGCCGTCCGCCGCATTGTGCGCGAGACGCCGGCCGAGCGCCAGACGCTGCTGTTCTCGGCGACGCTCGACGAGGAGGCCGTGGGCGAGATCACCGACCTGGTGAGCGACCCGGCTCGCGTGGAGATCGCGCCCGCCACGTCGACCGCCGACACCGTCGACCAGTTTGTGTTCCCGGTGTCCATAGAGGCCAAGAACAACCTGCTGCCCGAGTTCCTCAAGAAGGAGGGTCCGGAGCGCACTATCGTCTTTATGCGCACCAAGCACCGCGCCGACAGCTGCTGCCGTCGTCTGGAGCGTAAGGGCATCAAGGCCGCCGCGATTCACGGCAACCGCAGCCAGGCCCAGCGCGAGCGTGCCCTTTCGGCCTTCCGCGACGGCACCGTCGACGTGCTGGTGGCAACCGACGTGCTCGCCCGCGGCATCGACATTAGCGACGTGCGCTACGTTGTGAATTTTGACGTGCCGGCCGAGCCGACTGACTATATCCACCGCATTGGCCGTACGGGCCGCGCCGGCGAGCTGGGCTGGGCCATCACGTTTGTGACCGAGCAGGACGTGGACGAGTTCTACGAGATCGAGAAGCTCATGGACAAGACCGCCGACATCTACGAGGCCGGCGACCTGCACGTGGGTCCCAACCCGCCCGCGGTTGATCCCGAGCGCGACCCTGCGGCCTTTAAGGCGAAGAAGAAGACCAAGCGCGGCAAGTCCAAGAGCAAGAAGAAGCTTGAGCAGGCGCGTCGCGACGGCAAGCGCAACGGCGACGATTACGGCGATGTTGCCGGTCGTTCCAACCGCGGTCGCGACGAGCGCCGCGGCGACGGCGAGCGTCCGAGCCGTCCCAAGCGCGGCGGCAAGACCCGCGTGCGCGAGGGCGTTCAGGCTCGCGTAGACG
The DNA here is from genome assembly GCA_902363875.1 of Coriobacteriaceae bacterium. Classification (GTDB taxonomy): domain Bacteria; phylum Actinomycetota; class Coriobacteriia; order Coriobacteriales; family Coriobacteriaceae; genus Collinsella. The sequence continues at coordinate 45,760 of CABJBO010000011.1, forward strand.
AGGCTGTTGAGAGCGTGGCCCGCGAGGTAGCTGCCGAGGAGCGCGGCGGTGCCGCTGCCGTCGAGCAGGCCCCGCGCGGTAACCGTGCCGAGCGTCGTGCCAAGCAGTTCCAGGGCGAGGCGCATCGCCGCCGTCGCGAGGATGGGGATCGCGGTGGCCGTCGTCGTGTCGAGCGCGAGGACGAGGACCGCGGTTCGCGCGGTGGCAAGCGCGGTGCGGGCGACCACCGTCGTTCCGGTCGTGATGACGAGCGCGGTGGCCGTGACGAGCGCCGCGGCGGCGAGGGCCGTGGTGAGCGTAGCACCCGCGGCGGCGAGTCCCGTGGCGGCAAGCGCTTTGAAGAGCGCGGTAGCCGCGGCGGCGAGCGTCGCGAGGGTGCTCGCGGCAATGGCGGCCGCGGCGGCGCTGGTCGTTCTAACGAGTCGCGCGATCGTCGTGACCCGCGTGCCAGCCGCGATCGTCGCGATGACTGGCGCAACTACGACGATACCCGCGAGGAGCGTCGTGGCGGCTATCGTGGCGGGCGTGGCGGCAACCAGACCGGCTCCCGTGGCGGCCGTGCCGGCGGTCGCGATAACCGTGGCAGCTATGGCAACAGCCGTGGTGGCAAGCGCGGCGGCAGCTCCCGTCGCCCCGGTGACGGCGGCGGCAAGCGCAAGTAAGATGCGCATCGCGCGCTAGCGTGAGACAAGCTAAGGGCCCGAGCAAACAACGCTCGGGCCCTTTTGTTTGCCGTGTCCATCGCTAATTCAAACGTGATTTTCTCGGGAATGCATCTGGGGGATGCTGAGGACCTATTTTCCGCCATGCAGCAATGGGTCCTATGGGGTGCGCCGTGCATTTTTTGGAGTATTCTGCAGTTCGAGTTGTCTGCATATGATTCGACGTCGCCAACGGTGGCCTTCGGATATCCCTAGCGAGCGTTCCGAGTCAGATTTCGCCGTTTTCCGGAGCAGGGGCGCGTCATTCTCGCCATGTCGGGACTTAGAACGATACGGCGCCCTACAGTTTTGCCCACCCGCGGCGGTGCTGGCGCGGTCACGTTGCAGAATACTCCGTTTTTTGCACGGGCCAGGATGGGGTACCTCAGGAGAACGCGGCGATATCCCGTAAATATATACAATCTGTACCGTAATTTATACAAAACGAAGAGGCAGACAGCGCAGGGTGGGCGCATTGGGGTGTTTGGTGCACCAAAACGGGGATCCCACGCGCCGTATACTCTGTCTGAATGTGAAAACGGCTTGACGCGTTGCCAGGCGTAGGGGGGAGGGTGCCTCGATGAGCGTATTCGAAATTGTGTTTAGTCCGACGGGCGGAACGCGGAAGGTGTCTGGCCTTGTGGCCGGGGCGCTGGACAAAAAGACCGTTACCGTCGATCTGACCGATAGCGGGCTAGATTTCAGCGCTGTCTCGATGACTGAGGACGACGTGGCTGTTATCTCCGTGCCAGCGTATGCCGGCAGAGTCCCTGCCGTGGCGGTCGACCGACTGAACATGGTTCACGGCAACGGAGCGCGGGCCGTTCTGGTGTGCGTCTACGGAAACCGCGCGTTTGAGGACACGCTCGTAGAGCTGGAGGACGTTGCGAAGCATGCGGGATTCCAGGTAATCGCGGCAGTTGCAGCCATTGCAGAACATTCCATTGCGCGACAGTTTGCTGCCGGTCGTCCGGATGCGCAGGATGCGGCGCAGCTCGCAGAGTTTGCGCAGCAAATTCAGCAAAAGCTGTTGGCTGAGGATGCATCCGAGCCCTCTATTCCCGGCAATCGTCCTTATAAACAAGCCAGAGGTCACCGCATGGCACCCGAGGCAACAGAGGATTGCGTCTCCTGCGGTGCATGCGCCGCGGCGTGCCCCGTTTGTGCTATCGACAAGGGTGACCCCAAACGAGCAGCTGGCGAGGCGTGCATCTCCTGCATGCGCTGCATTGCCGTATGCCCGCGAGGCGCTCGTAAGCTTGATCCCAACAAGCTATCCGCTGTTTCCCAGATGCTGAGCAAGGTTTGCGTCGTGCGGAAGGAATGCGAGCTCTTTGTCTAGCGCATACGAAATTGGTGCAATGGGGCCAGGTTAATCTGCACCAACCTGGTGCAAACAAACCTGTCCCCAATGCACCAGAGTGAGGAGTGTCCCCGAGTGCCGGCAGAAAAGGAACGTCCCCAAGTGCTGCCTAAATACCGTTTATCGAAGAAAAAATACCGCTCACCGGTCATAATGACTATTCTGGCTTTGGGCTTGTCTACAATAGCTCCCGTAAAAAGAAATGCGGAAGGTTACCGAGTCCCTCGGACGTGGGCCTAACCAAAGTCTTTGAACGGATGTGTCTCTATGGACGCATTCGCTTGATTTTGGTTGGGCTATATTTATGAAGGGACATGCCACCATGGGTTTCTTTTCTCGCCTGATGGGCGGTTCGGATGAGCAGAAGACTGCAACTTCCGAGTTCGAAATCCTCGCTCCTGTTTCCGGCGAGCTTGTTCATCTAGAAAATACCAATGACCCCGCTTTTAGCAGCCGTGCCGTGGGCGATGGCGTTGCCGTGGTTCCCCAAGAGGGAACGGTGTGCGCTCCTGTTTCCGGTACCGTCGCGGCGCTGTTCCCGACCGAGCATGCACTGGGCATCATGTCCGACGACAGCTCTGCTCAGGTGATGCTGCATATCGGAATCGACACTGTTAAACTTGAGGGCAAGGGCTTCCATGCGCTTGTTGCCCAGGGTGACCATGTCGACGCGGGCCAGCCCCTCGTTGAGGTCGATTTCGACGCGGTCCGCGCCGCCGGCTTCGATCCCACGGTCTTCGTTATCGTGTGCGAGCGTTCGGAGAACTCGACTCTTCGTGAGCACGCTTCCGGCCCTGTTGCTGTTAAAGAGCCTGTCGTCTGGCTTTCCGAGTAAATTCTTGTGGTGGGTACCGTGGTTATCAAGCGAGTTTTCAACAATAACGTCGCAATGGTCACTTCGGACGATGGCTCCGAGCTCATTGTCATCGGTCGAGGCCTCTGCTTTGGCCGTCATGCCGGCGACGCTGTCGATGAAGCATCGGTCGAAAAGACCTATGCACTGCAGGAGGGCACTTCTCAGGATTCGCGTACGATCGACCGCTTGGCACATCTTTTGGAGTCCATTCCCACCGTCAACCTCGTGATTGCCGAGGACATCGTTCAGATGCTTCGTCGAGAGCTCAATGTTGATATCAACGACAAGATTCTCATTGCTCTCGCAGACCATATCAGCCTTGCTTTGGAGCGCGAGCGCAAGGGCGTCCCCTGCGAGAATCCGTTGCTGCTCGAGATCCAGCAGTTCTATCGCAAGGAGTATGCGCTTGCGGGCCGTGCGCTGCAGATTGTCAAGGAGTATATGGGCATCCAGATGAGCGAAGAAGAGCAGGGTTTTATTACGCTGCATATCGTCAACGCCACCATGCCGCAACGCTCCGACCGTCTCATCATCTCGGTCCAGCTTGTTCGCGACGTGCTCACGATTGTTTCCGAGCGCTATGCTACGACCCTCGATGACACCTCGCTGCCCTATGAGCGTTTCGTCCGCCACCTGCAGTTTTTCGCACAGCGGGCGCTTGACCCCGCGGCCGGGCAAATCAATGGCGACGCGCTGTTCCGAATCGATGAAACTAAGTATCCGTGCGCATTCTCGTGCGCGGACGCCATAGCCGCCCACTTGTCGTCTACCTATAACGTTGTCGTTACCGATGCCGAGAAGAGTTATCTCGCGTACCACATTGTTAACCTGCTTGGAGAACCTGGTCTCTAGGCATAACGTGCCCACACATCGATTGATATAAGGCAAGGCTCACGGTCTTGTCCAGGGCACATCTGTCTTAATTTGCGGAAAAGGAAGGGGAGTACCGCTATGACCGCAAAAAAGAAGTTCAATTTCAAAGCGCCGTTGGAGGTGTTCGCGAAGTCAATCGTTCAGCCGATGATGTATCTCTCGGTTGCCGGCATTCTGCTCATCGTGGGCATTATTCTGACCAACAAGACCATCTGCGCCGTGATCCCTGTGCTGGGCTCCGGTCCGTTCCAGCTTGTGGGCGCCGTTGTCTATCAGTCGCTGATGTTTATCATCAACAACCTCTCGATTCTGTTCTGCGTGGGCATCGCCGGCGCCATGGCAAAGAAGAACAAGGGCCATGCTTCGCTGATTGCCTTGATGTCGTTCTTCCTGTTCCTGCAGGCTAACAACATCGTGCTCAACGCCACCGGCTCTCTTGCCGAAGCGAGCGGCATGCTCGGTCTTACCGGAACCGGCCAGAGCACCGTTATGGGCATTCAGGTGCTCGATACCGGCGTGTTTGGCGGCATCATTCTTGGTTGCATCACCGGTGCCGTGTTCAACAAGTACTCGAACAAGCAGTTCCCCATTGCCCTTTCGATGTTCTCGGGCGTTCGCTTCCCGTTCCTGATCATGATCATCATCTCCTGGATCATGGGCGCTGGCTTCTGCATCGTTTGGCCTCCGGTTCAGGGTGCCATCTCCTCCGTTGCCGGCATCATTAAGGAGTCGGGCAACATCGGTCTGTTCATCTACGGCATGCTCAACAAGCTGCTCGTTCCCACCGGTCTGCACCACCTCATCTACACCCCGTTCCAGTTCTCCGATGTGGGCGGCACCCTGACGCTGGGCGATCAGGTTATCGCCGGCGCCTATCCCATCCGTGTCGCCGAGATGGCAATGACGGGCCAGCCCTTCTCCGATAGCACGTATTTCAACAGCTACACCTTCAACAACCTGTGGCCCTACATCGGTATCGGTCTCGCCTTTATCTTCACCGCTTACAAGGGGAACAAGGATAAGACCAAGGCCGTTATCATCCCGCTGATCATCACCGCCGTGCTCTCCTGCGTCACCGAGCCCATGGACTTCCTCTTTGTCTTCGCCGCTCCCGTGCTCTTTGTCGTTCACTCGGTTCTTTCCGGTATCTTCCTGGTCCTGCTCAAGGTCCTCTCCGTGCCCGCTTCGACTGCAGGCGGCATCATCAACATCGTGGTTTCCAACCTGGTCCTCGGTGTCGACAAGACCAACTGGCCGGTTATGCTGGTGCTTGGAGTCGTCAACGCCGCTCTGTACTTCTTCCTCTTCACCTTCCTTATTAAGAAGCTCAACCTCCACACGCCTGGTCGCGAGGAGGAGTCCGAGCTCGCCGAGTCCGTTGCCGAGGGCGAGGCCGCCGCGTCTGTCGCGGTGAAGCAGGGCGCTGTTGCCGCAGCTCCCGCAGAGGGCGTCGATGCAGGTATTGCCGACCTGGTCGCAGGTCTTGGCGGCAAGGACAACATCGAGGAGCTCGAGAACTGCTTTACGCGTCTTCGCGTGAACGTTAAGAACCCGGACCTCATCGATGAGAACCTCATCAACCACGTGCCCAACAGCGGCATCAACCGCAACGGCAACAATATCCAGATCATCTTTGGCATGAAGGTCGCCGAGATGCGCGACAAGGTCGAAAACGCAATTGAGAAGGAGCAGTAAACAATGATCATTACTCTGTGTGGTGGCGGATCCACCTTTACCCCTGGCATCGTCAAGTCCATCGCTCTGCGCAAGGACGAACTCGACGTTGACGAGATTCGTCTGTACGACATCAACGAGGAGCGCCAGCGCAAGATCGGCGTGCTCGTGGACTGGATTCTGCACGAGGACCTCGGCCTGGACATCAAGCTCACGGTGACCACCGACAAGGAGACGGCTTTTACCGACGCGAGCTTCGTGTTTGCCCAGATGCGCGTGGGCGGCTACGCCATGCGCGAGCAGGACGAGAAGATTCCGCTGCGCCATGGCTGCGTGGGCCAGGAGACCTGCGGTTGCGGCGGCCTTGCCTACGGCATGCGCACCATCTTCCCCATGGTCGAGCTGATCGATGACGTCGAGAAGTACGCCAAGAAGGACTACTGGATTCTCAACTACTCCAACCCTGCTGCCATCGTCTCCGAGGGCTGCCGTGTGCTGCGTCCCAACGCTCGCATCATCAACATCTGCGACATGCCGATCGCGATCATCGACGTGGTTTGCGCCGCACTCGATATCGACAAGAAGGATGTCGAGTACGATTACTTTGGCCTCAACCACTTTGGCTGGTTCACCTCGATTCGCCACAAGGGCGAGGAGGTGCTCCCGCAGCTGCGCGAGTACATCAAGGAGCACGAGATTCTGCTGCCCGATTCGTACCTCAAGGGCATGGGCTCGCTGATGTCCAAGAAGCCCGAGGAGGCCACTGACGAGCACCCCGAGCAGAACCGCCACACCAAGGGCAGCTGGTACTACGTCTGGAAGGGCGAGTACGAGATCATGGAGTGCTTCCCGGAGTACCTGCCTAACACGTATCTGAACTACTACCTGCAGCAGAAGGAGTTCGTCGAGCATTCCAACCCCGAGCGCACCCGAGCTAACGAGGTTGAGGAGACGCGCGAGAAGAACCTCTTCGACGGCATCGACCACTACGAGAAGACGGGCGAGATCGACGAGAGCACGTTCTACGCGGGCAGCCACGGCGACTGGATTGCCGATCTGGCTATCGCTCTGAAGAACGACACCAAGCAGCGCTTCCTGGTCATTTGCGAGAACAAGGGCGCTATCCCCAACATGCCCTACGACGCTATGGTCGAGCTGCCTGCCTACATTGGCAAGAATGGCCCCGAGGTCATCAGCCGCGACAACATCCCGCTGTTCCAGCAGGGTCTCATGATGCAGCAGCTGAACTCCGAGAAGCTCGTGGTCGAGGCTACGATCGAGGGTTCGTACGAGAAGGCACTCAAGGCCTTTACGCTGAACAAGACCGTGCCGTCGATGAAGGTCGCCAAGGAAGTTCTCGACGACATGATCGAGGCCAACAAGGACTTCTGGCCCGAGCTTAAGTAAAAGCAACAGGGTCGCTGACCGCATACCTGGAGCAATGCCCCGTCCACGTGATTGCGTGGGCGGGGCATTGTCATTTGGTAACGCGTTTTATCAAATATGGCATTTATCTGCGGTAAAGGTGTTTAGCACCGCTGAGGGCCGCGTTTTATACCGCCTGCCGAACCGCGTGGAGACCTAACAACTTTTTAGGTCAGTGTGTTGCATGTAGCAACTTCGCCCGGCCTCGCCTCCGGGCTGCCATGTGAGAGGGGATCTTATGGCTCGACTGCATGTAATGGAACGCAGCCACGCCCAGGCCGTCATGGACGACCTGCACGATGCACTCGGACGCCGCTTGGCGGTGAGCTCGCTCGCCCCGTGTCCCGTTGAGTTTACGGCAGCGCTCGTCAACCTGTGTTCCACTCAGAGCTGCGGCAAGTGCACACCCTGCCGCGTGGGCCTGAGCGCGCTGAGCGATCTGCTCGCCGATGTGCTCGAGGGCCGCGCCGACGAGTCCACGCTCAACTTGATTGAGCGCACCGCCCGCACCATCTACCTTTCGAGCGACTGCGCCATCGGCTACGAGGCCGGCGCCATGGCGCTTACCGCCATTCGCGGCTTTCGCGACGACTTTGAGCACCACATTCGCGAGCACTCCTGCGGCTTTGACCGCGAGGCACGCGTTCCGTGCGTATCGGGCTGCCCGGCGCACGTCGACATTCCCGGGTACATCTCGCTGGTCGAGGCCGGCCGTTATGCCGACGCCGTCAAAGTCATCCGCAAAAACAACCCGCTGCCGCTCGTCTGCGGCCTGGTATGCGAGCACCCCTGTGAGATGCACTGCCGTCGCGGCATGGTCGACGACCCCATGAACATCCTCGCTCTCAAGCGTTTTGCCGTTGAGCACAGCGACCTCAACGACCACAAGCCCCATGTAGTGGACAACACCGGCAAGCGCGTCGCCGTGATCGGCGGCGGCCCGGCCGGCCTTTCCTGTGCCTACTACCTGGCCGTGATGGGCCATAAGGTGACCATCTTTGAGCAGCGCCACCACCTGGGCGGCATGCTGCGCTACGGCATTCCCAGCTACCGTCTGCCGCGCGAGCGCCTGCAGGCCGAGATCGACTGGATCTTGAGCGCCGGCATCAACGTGGAACTCGACCACTCCGTCAACGGCGAGGAGCTTGCCCGCCTGCGCGACGAGTTCGATGCCGTCTACCTGGCCATTGGCGCCCACAGCGATAAGAAGCTCGGCCTTCCGGGCGAAGAGGCGCTCGGCGTGGAGTCGGCCGTCAAGATGCTGCGCGCCATTGGCGATGATGAGCTGCCCGATCTGAGTGGCCAGCGCGTATGCGTCATCGGTGGCGGCAACGTCGCCATGGACGTTGCCCGCTCTGCCGTGCGCTGCGGTGCCGAAAAGGTGAGCATCGTCTACCGCCGTCGCATCTGCGACATGACGGCCCAGGACGCCGAGATCGCCGGCGCCCAGGCCGAGGGCTGCGAGGTGCTGGAGCTGACGGCCCCGCTCGCCATCGAGACCGGCGAGGACGGTCGCGTGTGCGGCCTGCGCGTGCAGCCACAGATTATCGGCGAGCCCCGCCGCGGTCGCCCGGCCCCGCGTGCCGCCGCCACGCCCGAACGCATCATCCCCTGCGAGCGCGTGTTTGTGGCCATTGGCCAGGACATCGATTCCAAGCCGTTTGAGGAGATGGGCATTGCCTGCAAGTGGGGCTGCGTCGTCACCGATTCGGACGGCGCCGTGCCCAACTTCGATGGTCTCTTTAGCGGCGGCGACTGCCAGACCGGCCCCGCCACCGTTATCCGCGCTATCAACGCCGGCCGCGTGGCCTCGGCAAACATCGACCGCTACCTGGGCTTTGATCACAAGATCAAACTCGAGGTCGAACTGCCGACCGTCCAGTTTAAGGGTAAGCACGAGTGCGGCCGCTGCGAGCTGGGCGAGCGCGAGGCGGGCGAGCGTATTCACGATTGGAATCTGGTCGAGCAGGGTCTTACCGAACAGGAGGCATGCCAGGAGGCGAGCCGCTGCCTGCGCTGCGACCACTTTGGCTTTGGTGCGTTCCGCGGAGGGAGGAACTTGGAATGGTAGAGCCCAACAAAACCACTGTCAGCGACAACACCGAAAACGGAGCGCACAACATGGTCAAGCTCACTATCGATAACTGCGAGGTCGTGGTGCCCGAGCACACCACGATCCTGGACGCAGCCAAGTCCGTCGGCATCCAGATTCCCACCCTGTGCTATCTGCGCGATCTAAACGAGATCGGCGGCTGCCGCGTGTGCGTGGTCGAGGTTGAGGGCTGCGACCAGCTGGTTGCCGCCTGCAACAACTACGTGCTCGACGGCATGGTGGTCCACACCAACAGCCCCAAGGCGCGCGAGGCCCGTCGCACCAACGTGCAGCTGCTGCTGTCGCAGCACGATGCGCAGTGCGCGAGCTGCGTGCGCAGCGGTAACTGCAACCTGCAGGCCATCGCCAACGACCTGGGCATTTTCTATCTGCCCTACCAGAAGCATCTGGCGGGTGAGGGCTGGGACTTCGACTTTCCCATCATCCGCGACAACGACAAGTGCATTAAATGCATGCGCTGCATCAAGGTGTGCGAGAGCGTCCAGGGCTTGGGGATTTGGGACCTGACCAACCGCGCCACGCACACCGCCGTGGGCACCCGCGGGCGCGCGCCGATCGGCAAGACCGACTGCGTCGCATGCGGCCAGTGCATCACGCATTGCCCCACGGGCGCGCTGCGCGAGCGCGATGACACCGAGGCCGTGTTCGACGCTCTCGCTGATCCCGACAAGATCGTGCTGGTGCAGATCGCGCCAGCCGTGCGTAGCGCTTGGGGCGAGGAGCTCGGCATTTCACGCGAGGAGGCTACCGTCGAGCGTCTGGCCTGCGCGCTGCGCCGCGTGGGCTTTGAGTACGTGTTCGACACCGACTTCTCGGCTGATCTCACCATTATGGAGGAGGGCTCCGAGCTGCTCGAGCGCCTGGGTAAGGCCGCCAAGGGCGAGGGCGACAGCCGCGGCTGGCCCATGTTCACGAGCTGCTGCCCGGGCTGGGTACGCTTTGTAAAGGCACGCTATCCGGAGTTTGTCGATAGCCTGTCCACGTCCAAGTCGCCGCAGCAGATGTTCGGCGCCATCGCCAAGACCTACTACGCCAAGGTGCTGGGCGTGGAGCCCGAGCGCCTGTTTGTGGTGTCCGTGATGCCGTGCACGGCCAAGAAGGCCGAGTGCGCGCTGCCGAGCATGGTGGGCGAGGACGGCACGCCCGACGTTGACGTTGCGCTGACGGTGCGCGAGATGGTGCGCATGATCCGCGCGAACCACGTGAGCGTGGATACGCTGGTTGAGGAGCCGCTCGATACGCCGCTGGGCTTTGGCACGGGCGCGGGTGTGATCTTTGGCGCCACGGGCGGCGTGATGGAGGCCGCCGTGCGCTCGGCATATTACCTGGTGACGGGCAAGAATCCCGATGCCGACTTCTTTACCGAGATGCGTGGGCTCGACGGTTGGAAGGAAGCCATGGCCGATATCGATGGCACCAAGGTGCGCGTCGCCGTGGCGCACGGGCTGGGCAACGCCGCCCGCCTGCTCGATGCGATTCGCGACGGCCGTGCGAGCTATGACTTCGTCGAGGTCATGGCGTGTCCGGGCGGCTGCGTCGGTGGCGGTGGCCAGCCCATCCATGACGGCTGCGAGCTGGCGGCAGAGCGTGGTCAGGTTCTTTGGGGCCTCGATGCGGCAGCGGACATTCGCTTCTCGCACGAGAATCCCGATGTTCAGGCATGCTATCGCGAGTTCTTGGGCGCGCCGCTCTCGCCGCTGGCCGAGGAGTTGCTGCACACTGACCACCACGCCTGGACGATGCCTAACGAAGGGATGTGCTAACGATGCGCGCGTTTGATTTTGAGATGTCGCGCCGGGGGTTTGCCTCGGCGCTCGCCGTGGGCGCCCTGTCGCTTGTGCTCGCGGGCTGTGGCGGCGGGGCTGCCGGTGCCGGGTCCGCCGCGGGCTCGGCTGCCGCGGACGGCGCCGGTGCTGCTGCAGAGTCGGTCGAGGTGCACGTCGCCTCGCTCAAGGGACCGACCTCGATTGGCCTGGTGCAGTTTATGGACCAGGCCGCAAACGGCGAGACGGACAACGAGTTCGACTTTGCGATCAACACTGCCGCCGACGAGATTGTGCCCAAGGTCATTCAGGGTGATGTCGACATTGCCCTGGTGCCGGCCAACGTGGCGAGCGTGCTCTACAACAAGACCGAGGGCGCGGTGCAGGTCATCGACATCAACACGCTGGGCGTGCTGAACGTTGTGACGGGCGACGCGAGTGTGGCCTCGTTTGGCGATCTGGCGGGCCATACCGTCTACATGACGGGCAAGGGCACCACGCCGGAGTACGTCATGAACTACCTGCTGGAGCGCGCGGGCCTGACCGGCCAGGTGGCGCTTGAGTTTAAGAGCGAACCCACCGAGGTGCTGTCGGCCCTGCTTGCCGACCCGTCCGCCGTGGGCGTGCTGCCGGAGCCATTCAAGACCGCTGCCATCGCCAAGAGCGAGGGCAAGCTGTCGGCACCGGTGAGCCTGACCGATGTGTGGGACGAGCTCGCGGGTGACACGGGCTCCCGTTTGCTGACGGGCGTGACCGTGGTGCGCCGTGCCTTTGCCGAGGAGCATCCCGAGGCCGTTGCGGAGTTCTTGAGCTGCCATGCGGCGAGCGTTAAGGCTGTCAATGCGGCGCCGGCAGACTGGGCACAGGCCGTGGTCGATGCCGGCATCGTGGACAACGCCAAGATCGCCGAGAAGGCGATTCCCGGGTGCATGCTTGTCTGCCAGACGGGCAAGGATATGAAGGCGGCACTTAGCGGGTATCTTCAGGTGCTGTCCGACGCGGACGCGAGTGCCGTGGGTGGTAAACTTCCGGCTGACGATTTCTACTACATGGAGTAGCCCGTGCGTGCGTTTGCTCGACACATGACTGAGCGTGCGAAGGCGGTGGCGGCAGTGGGTGCCGTCGCCGCCTTTTGGCTTGCCGTGTGGATCTTTGCGGCGTCGCTGGTGGCGCAGCCGCTGATCTTGCCGGGGCCGGGTGCTGTTGCCTTGGCGCTTCTGCGCCTGGTGTGCGATGGCGGTACCTGGGCGATTTTGGCGGGCTCGGGCGCGCGGATACTGGGCGGGCTGGCGCTTGCCGCGGTGTGTGTTGGTGTGCTTGCCGGGATTTCGTCACGTTCGCGGGCGTTTGCGCACCTGGTGGCTCCGGCGCTGTCGTTTATAAAGGCGACACCGGTCGCCTGCGTGGTGGTCCTGTTGCTAATCTGGCTGGGGTCGGCGCGCGTGAGCATCGCGGCAGTCTTTTTGATGGCGCTGCCGGGCGTGTATTTTTCGCTGGCCGAGGGCTTGGCACAGGTGAATAAACCGCTGGAGCAGATGTTCCGTCTGCATGGCGTGCGCGGCTGGCGACTGTTTTGCGCCCATACCTGGCGCGAAGTCCTGCCGTTTGTGCTTTCGTGTGCGCGTGCCGTGATTGGCATGAGCTGGAAGGCCGGCGTGGCAGCCGAGCTCATCGGCATGGCGGTGGGCACCGTGGGTGAGCGCATCTATCAGGCGAAGCTTTTGATCGAGACGGCTGATCTGCTGGCGTGGACCGTGCTGGTCGTTGCCGCCTCGTGGGCGTGTGAGCGCGTGCTGGTGTGGCTGCTGCGGGTTTCGGGACCCGTGGCGTGGCGCGTGGCCGTGCGTGCGCATGGGCGCGGCGCTCGCGGGCGTGCGAGGGCTGCGGGCGATGGCGCTGCAGCGGAGCTTGCGCTTGCCGTGGGCGATCGCGCGCCCTGGGCGCCGGCGCTCGACGGACTGGTGCTCAACGTGCCCGCGGGTGGGCGTATCTGTGTGATGGGCGCCTCGGGCATGGGCAAGTCGACGCTGCTTTCGTTGGCAGCGGGGGAGTGTGCGCCGTGCTCGATGGTGTTTCAGGACGCGCGCTTGGTCGAGTCCGCCTCGGCGCTGGATAACGTGCTGGTGTGCGCCGATGCGCGTGCGGATGCCTCGAGTGCCACAGCCCTGCTGCGCCTGCTAGTGCCGGGGATCGATGTACATGCTCGTGTGGCCGAGCTCTCGGGCGGGCAGCGCCGTCGCGTCGAGATCGCCCGAGCCCTGCTGTGCCCGGGCGGCGCGGTGATTCTGGACGAGCCCTTTACCGGCCTGGATGTCGCGGCGCGCGATGTGTGCGCCGAGGTCGTGCTCGATCTGCTCGACGGTCGCACGCTCCTACTCGCCACACACGACGCCTCCGACGCTCAGGCCCTCGATATCTCGGACATCATCACGCTCTAAATACTAACTCAGCAACAAAATGATCCGTTTTCCTCCGTCCCCATGGGGTCGGGTGTGGTATTCTATCTGCGGGGTAATACTTAAGAATACTAAGTAATACCAACGCCGCAGAAACAAACTCCGGATGCGGGCCAATCGGGTTGCCTTCACAGCCCGTCGCCCAGCCGCGTGGCCCGCATCTATCCGCACCACCGTCGTTTCAAAAAGGAAGCGCCATGGCAGAACACATGACCCCGGTTGTCGCGAAGGTCTTGCCCGAGGAAAAGGCGGCCTTCGCGGCGGCAACCCAGCTCGTGGGCACCACGCCGTCCAACGCCATTCGCATGTTCATCGCCGCGTTCAATCGCTGCGGCACCTTCCCGTTCGACATCTCGCCCAACGGGGCCTTTGGCAAAGACTGTCCCCAACAACTAGTCGTTGAAGAACGTCCCCAATGACTAGTCGTTGGGTGTTCCTATAGTTTTGTCAACCTTCGACGCTACTCCCGGT